>CAZWEV010000005.1:0-95651 GCA_964633015.1 uncultured Desulfobacteraceae bacterium
AATACCCTGGTTACCTGCCCAAGGTCCACCATGACAAAAAGCCCGCACATGAGAACGGCAACAATGGCCATAAACTCGCCCAGGATAGTAAGCCTCCCAAATGCCTTGTAATCATGAAGATAGAAGGGCAAGACCACCATGACCCCACTGGCTGCGATGCCGACAAGATAGGTAAGCTGAGAGATATAAAGCCCCCAGGACACATCCCTGCTCATGCCGGTAACCCGCAAACCCACCTTGAACTGATAGAGATAACATCCAAAACCTATGGTCATCATGACGAGTAGGAATATCAGCCATCCCCAGTACTTCGGTCCGCCTTTTATCGCCCTGTCAAGCATATGCACCTCACACTATATAATGTAATAAACGTTTGGTCCTGTTCCCAATTCCGCTTTCCGCCGAATAGTAAAATGCTTCCGAAGCGCCTGCCGCACGTTGGATTCAGGATCCGCCAGGTCCCCGAAAATAAGGGTATCATTTTTAATCTTGTTCGCTGTCTCCACGCAGGCCGGGAGCTGTCCTTTCGCCAGTCTCTCGTCACAGAAGGTGCACTTTTCCACTACCCCTTTTGTTCTTGTGGGAAATTCGAGGTTCGTCGGAAAACCCGGATTCAATTCCTTCGGCGCCAGCCTTGGATCTCCCCAGTTGAAACTCCTGGAACCAAATGGACAGCCGGCCATACAGAATCGGCAGCCAATGCAGCGATGCCAGTCCATCATCACGATCCCGTCTTCCCGCTGCCACGTTGCTCCCGTTGGGCAGACCCGGCAACAGGGGGGATTTGAACAATGATTGCAGAGCAGGAGAAAATTCCTGTGCTCATCTTTATCCGCCACATACTCGTTTCCCTGTTCCTGGTCCGGGAAGGCATGCGTAAAATCTTCTTCCCAGATCCACTTGATTTCTACCTTGGGATCGTCAAATTCCGGGACATTATGGACGCGATGACATGCTTCTCTGCATTTCTTCATGATTTCTTCGGTCATCCCGCGCATGTCGATCACCATGGCCCATCTTTTTCCCTCCATGAGTGGGAGTGCCGCCTCCACTTTTCCCGGGGCCAACAGTTCAAAAGCGGTTTTTCCCCCCAGCCCGGCCAGGGCGGAAAGGCCGGTGATTTTCAAAAACTGTCTTCTATCAACACCCATCACTTGTTCTCCTTCGGCTCAATATGACAGTCCCAGCAGTAAGGATCGATATCCACATAATTATGGCATTGATCACAAAACTTGGATTTGTTTGAATGGCAACCCATGCAGGTTACTTGCAGGCTCTTGTAATATATCTTGCCATCTGGAGCCGTCATATACCGCTCCCCATCACGAACCACTGTCTGTCGCCAATCATCCAGGAGATGCATATGGCTGGTTCTCATATAGGCGGTGCTGGCCACGCATTGCTTCGCTTCTTTCGCTTTGGCTGTAAGCTCAGGCTGAGGGGCCTTTGCCGCCTTCCCGGCATTAAAAAAGAAAGGGGAAAGCAGGAGACACAGGCCGATCACAAGCCCGACGATGATCTTCCCTCCATCATACATCCTCATCATCCTCCATTCCTGCGAGAGGTTCGCCACGCAGATCGGTTGTTCTTTCGTTTTCTCCTTCAAAGACAAGGGCATTTCCGACCATCTCATGCACACCTGTAATATCTACCTCGGGGACCCAGTATTCCATCAGCGTGGGGAACACTGCCCGATCAATGGCGCAGATGCATGCCATCATGTTAACACCGTGTTTTTCGTGGACATGCTGTACCGCGTTTGCCCTGGGGAGCCCGCCCCGCATCCGCAGTTCCATATCTTCTCCTGCATTGAGGCCCGCCCCGCTGCCGCAGCAGAAGGTCTGCTCTCGAATCGTCTCAGGAGGCATCTCATAAAAATTGTTGCACACATGTTTAATAACATAGCGAGGCTCTTCAAACAGGCCCATTCCACGAGCGGGATTGCATGAATCGTGGAAGGTTACCGTGAGGTGATCGTTCCGGCTGGGATCCAGTTTCAGTTTATTCTGTTTGATAAGATCGGCCGTAAATTCAGTGATGTGAACCATTTTTGTGGATTTCGCATTTTCAAACTTGGTCCCCGTAATGGGTGAAACCGGTTCTTCAAGGAAGTCGGCGGGCCCGTTCCAGGTGTCCATGTACTGATTCAGGACACGCCACATGTGGCCACACTCCCCACCCAGTATCCACTTGACTCCGAGGCGTCTGGCTTCCGCATACATCTTGGCGTTCAGCCGCTTGGCCATCTCATGGGAAGTGAAGTAGCCGAAATTTCCGCCCTCAGACGCGTAGGTGCTCCACGTGATGTCCAACCCCATACTCTGAAGGTAATGAAAGAGCATCAGATACCCCATGCAGGTATATGTTCCAGGATCAGCGAACACATCCCCTGACGGGGTGATAAAAAGAATTTCGGCTCCCTTGCGGTTGAAGGTCGGCTCTACCCGAATACCCGTGATCTCTTCTATCTCATCAACGAAAAAATCAAGCATATCCTTGTAGGCATGGGGTTGTATCCCCAGGTGGTTTCCCGTTCGGTTGCAGTTGGCAACCGGAGCCTGGATCCAGTCCGTATTGAGACCGAGAAGGTTCGTCAGCTCCCGGCCGAGGATGGTCACCTCGGCAGTATCAATGCCATATGGACAGAAAAGCGAGCAACGGCGGCACTCGGTGCATTGATACAAATAATACCACCACTCCTTCAGCACATCCTCGGTCAAATCCCTGGCGCCGGCAAGTTTTCCCAGGACTTTCCCTCCGGTCGTAAAATTCTTGCGATACACGGAGCGGATCAGCTCGGCACGCATGACCGGCATATTCTTGGGATCACCGGAACCGATAAAGAAATGGCATTTGTCCGCGCACGCACCGCACCTGACGCAGATATCCATGAAAAGCTTCAATGACCGGAACTTGTCGAGCCGATCCCTGAATCCTTCCTTGACAATGCTCTGCCAGTCATCCGGCAGTTTCCAGTCATCTTCGAACGGAGTCCAGTTGCGTGCGTTGGGCATACCCACCGCCGACAGATTTTTTCCTGCGGCACCGTAACAGGCAATGCCCTTTCTGATCTCGACCGGGGTGTCCATCCAGCCTCTCATGAATGGAGGCGTATGATCAATCCTCGACAGCTCTTCTGGTTTCGGGGTGGTATCAGCCATATCTACTCCTTCTCTCCTGTTTCGGCCGCTCCTTCGGGCTGCTTTTCTACCGGGAGGCCTGCTTCTATCATATGATCCCTGAATTCATCCTCATATTCCGCGTAAGTATGATATTTGACCGGGTAATTCCACGGATTGATATGTCTTTTTATGCGACTGTTGTTGGAAAGATTCCTCGTGGGACTCAAAAACACGCCCGCAAAATGCATGAGCTTGCTGAAAGGGAAATAGGCAACCAGGACACTGATCATAAAGAGATGGATGTAAAAAATGACCCCTATTCCTTCAGGGGATTTGGGCTGAAACTTGAAAAGGCCCACCGCCAGTTCCTTGACGGCCGTGACATCAACGCGCAGCAAGTACCGCATGAGGATACCGGTAAATCCGAGGGCCAGAAGCAAGAACAGTGGAAAATAGTCGGCAGGGAGCGACAGATACCGTATCTGGGGGATATAGAGCCTCCTGACAAAAAGATAGGTCAGGGCAAGCATGATCAGCATGTCCGTCAGGTATACCTCCGGAATATTCAATCCAGGTATAGGCAGTATGCCCATCTGCATGAATCCGTCAAGATTGTCGAGGAGCGTCACAAAGCCTGGTATCTGCTGCAAAAACAGCCTGAAATGCCGCAGGAAAATAACCAGGAACGAGTAATGAAACAGCAGCGCCGCCAGCCAGAGCCATTTTTCCCATTCATAGTCAACCTTGGGCACCCCGTCAGTATTCCGGTATTCCAGCCTGGTATTCCTGAACAGAGAACGGAAGGTCAGGACTTCAAAAATCATCCTGACGACCACCCCCCCGGTGGTTCTGGGGTTGTCGATAGGGCTATGCTTGATCCAGGGCAACGACCACTGCTGCCCGGCCGTCGTAGGGATACGGAACGGTGACGGGGATTGCGCCCAGCCGATCACCTTGACCACTATGCCCACAAAAAACGTTGCCATGGCGGCATACGGCACGATGATACCGAAAAGCACGCGCAAATTGAACGCTCCCACCCCAATCCATGGAATCAACACCAGCACAATAACGGCACAAAAGGAAAAGAGGATGCTCACGATAAAATTCATAAATGCCTACCTCGCTCTTAAAAACCTTACTCTGTTTTGTCATTCCCGAGATCCGGGACCACATCCGGAATCTCGACTACCAGATTTGCCCGCTGAAGTAATCTTGCAACCTGTCTCTTTACCTCTTTCACTCTCAGGTCATATATCTGCTCACGGCGTCTCGTATACACATCAAATGCCGTCAATAACAACCGGTCAATCTTCTCCTCGATCTCTTCAAACGCGTCTGATAAGCCATTCCCGGTCTGTATGCCCTGCAATGCTTCCCGAATCGCCGTTCGGAACCGGAAGAGAAAACTCACGGCACCCGCAGGGCCGAAATCCTGCACGGCACGTATCCGCAATATGGCGTCCAGCGCTGAGGCTATCTGTTCACTTTGATCTTTTACAAATGCCTCGAAGAGCCTTTCCACTTCTTCCTTGTAAGTCTGTCCCACGGGGTTCGCAAATCGGCTTTTCTCTTTTCTGAGAAACCTTCTCGCATCGGAAGGATAGGATTCCACGAGGGCATCATGCCATTTTCTTGTTATGTCCGCTTTGTGCCCTGATAATAAATCTGCAAGAGTCATAGGTGCCTTCAACAAAGACTGTCCACTTCAATCCTTATCATGGCGCTGGTTCATTCTCTTTCCCCGACATGAGCCACCGAGGGACCCCGCCAACGCCGTTGAAGCAGGTCTATAGACAAATTGTTCATAGCTGTCAAGGAAAAAGTTATAACTTCTCGTTGTAACAGCACAAATAGTTAAAACCATCTGGACTGTTTTCCCTCGCTTCCCACCAAAAAAGCACCGGGTCTGTCACCGCTCTCCGCTATCCCGGTGATTCGCGTCCTCTTCACCCACTTGTATCTTTGCACAGCGGACGGCGTCACCAACAGGGGGGTCTTGAAATACCGTTGGCCGGCTGATCCGGCATCATGAACGCTTCATATAGGATTTGACGGCTTCGTCACTGAAGGCCTGATCAATCTCCCGCAAGGTATCAGCCTTTCGTCTTTTTCTATGCCGGATCAGGTATCCGATATCCTCAAGAATCGCGTAATAGGCGGGAATCATCGAAAGGATGAGCAGCGTTGAAAAGCCCAGCCCCCACATGATGGCAGTTGCAAGAGGTGCCCAGAAAAGAGATTTTCCTCCAAGACCCAATGCCATGGGCGCAAGCCCGAAAATGGTGGTGATGGAAGTGAGCAGAATTGGGCGCATCCTCACATGGCAGGCCAGGACAATCGCCCGGTAGAGATCCTTGGGATGGTCTTTTCTGTATCTGTTTATGAAGTCAATGAGTACCAGCGAATCATTGACCACAATTCCCGCCAGTGTCAGGAGCCCGATGAGCGTCACAAAGGTAAGTGGATTTCCGCTTATCAGAAGGCCCACGATCACTCCGAGAACGACGAAAGGGATGGTGATCATAATGATAAAGGGTTGGCTGAATGAATTGAACTGCAGTGAAAGGATGAAAAAGATCAGCAGCAGCGCCAACCCGGCCGCCTGTCCCAGTTCCCGAAGGGAGCTATTTGTTTCATCCTGGAGCCCCCCTGCGATGAGCCTGGCTCCCGGATAAACGGCCGTAAGGCTGTTGAATCGATCACGAGCAATGCGGTTTGCCCTGACGGCGGTCATCCGATCGCCTGAAAACCGGGAGAAGAACCCGAAAACGCCTTTTTTCTCCTGCTCCACCTCCCGGATATTTGCTGTGAGCTGGACCGTCTGCTTCCCGTTATAATGATAGATACTGTGAAAACCCGGGACGAGCCTGATTCGTGCGAGATCCTTCAGCCATGCCTCACCCCGGCCCGGTATCTGCAGTTTCAGGTTGACCAAATCGTTGAAGCTTTTCCTGTACGGGAGGAGGTATTTCATCTTGATTTCCTGCTCCTCCTCTCCCCCATGGTACGTTGCGACGGTCATGCCGTAGAAAGCGGCCTGGATGGCCATTGCAAGGGTTTGTTGATCAACTCCCATATTCTTGGCCTTATGTTCATCAATGGATACCTCCAGGAGCTTTTTCTCACGGGAGAAATTATCCTGAATGTCAACGATGCCCCTGTGCCTGGACAATTCATCCTGAATTCGCCGGGATATCTCGGCAGCGGCATCCCAGGTGGATGCCTGTATTTTGAGGTCCACATCGCCTCCTACCGGGGGACCTTCCAGCATCCGCTCCAGAACAAGCGCCGTCGCTCCCTGAATACGCAGAAATCGTTCCACATCCCTGCGTACGCTCTCCATGGAATCCACCACGCTCCGCTTTCTTTCCTCCCTGCTCTTCAGGATAACGTTCAGCATGCCGTAGTGATGCCCGTAAATGGGTTCGTAATTCACCTCTTTCATGCCGGCAACCGCAATCGGAATATCCAGGTCGTGCTTCAGCCGGTCTTTCACCAGATCGCTCAGGCCCATCAAGACCGCCTGTGTTCGTTTCAAGGACGATCCCACCGGCAGATCGAAATAGATGTTGAACCTGGGAAAGGCGTCGCTCTTGGGAAACATGAGAAAATCGGTCTGAAAATAGAGAAACACCGCGAGGATTGTTGAAAGGACAATCACCAGGACCGAGAGGTACCGGTGGCGGAGAATCGCCCGCAACATGGGATAGTAGAGCCTCCTGAAAGGGGAAAAGATATCGAGCCGCCGTTTGTTGGTTTTCCGGATCCGAATGGGATGCCACTCCACCAAATGGGAGGGAAGCATGAAAAAGGCCTCAAAAAGGGATGCTGCAAGGGCAAACAGCACCACCTTCGGCAGGATGGACAGATATCTCCCGATGACCCCGGTCACCACGAAGAGCAAGGGGAAAAAAGCAGCCATGGTGGTGGTGACAGAGGCCACCACAGGGGCCAGGACCTCTCTGCTTCCTGACAGGGCCGCGTTCTCGACGGGGCTCCCCCTTTCCACGTACCGGTAAATGTTCTCCAGCACCACAATGGCATCATCCACCACAATGCCGAGCACAAGGATCAGGCCGAAAAGGGTGACCGCGTCTATGGAGAGGCCGAAGCTTTTCATGCAGATGAACGTGAGGAGGAATGAAACAGGTATGCCCACAGATGCAAGGAGGGCGTTTCTGATACCCATGGAAAGCCAGAGGATGCCGAAAACAGCCATGATCCCAAGGAGTCCGTTGGTTTGCAGCTCGCTGATCCGCCGTTTTATTTCCCTGGATTGATCAAAGTAAAGGGACGTCCTGAGTCCCGGGTACTGGCTGGGCAGATCTGCCATGAGGGTCTTCACTTCGTCGACGATTCTGATCATGTTGGTATTCTTCTTGCGTTTTACCGCAAGCACCAGACCTTTTCGTTTATCCAGGAATATCAGCGCGTTCGCCTTTTCAAGGGTGGGTTTTACCTCGGCCACATCCCGTAGATACACAACTCCCCCGCCCGTGCTCCTCACAATAATGCTTCCCAGGTTTTCAGGACTGGAGGGCTCGCCCAGCATTCTGATGTTCAGTTCACGATCCCCCATTTCAATGTCCCCACCAGGGAGGTTTTTCGTCCGATTGGCCACGGCCCGGGCAACTTCAGCAATGGAAACGCCATACGTGGACATTCGGCGCGGGTCGAGTTCCACCCAGATTTCATGCTCTCGTTTTCCAAGGACGTCCACCGCAGAAACGCCGTCAATAGACTCAAAGGTATCTTTGATTTTCTCTGCAATATCCTGCAGCTGCATAACGGGCAAATCCCCGGCTATTCCCACCAGGCATACCGGAAAGATGGCGACATCGACTTCGATGACTCTTGGGACCTTCGCCTCCTCCGGGAGATCATCCACCCTGTCCACGGCATTCCGGACATCCTGCATGGCCTGGTCTATTTGGTATTCTGAAAGGCGGGTGTTGAAAAAGATGTGGATCTTGGACAGGCTGTCGGAAGACTTGGACTCAAAGCGCCTGATGTCTCCGATACCGTCGAGTTCATCCTCGATTTTCCGGGTGACCAGTTTTTCCATGTCCTCCGGGGAATAGCCCGGACACACGGTCAGTACCAGACTCTCCCCTATGGAGAGATCCGGGTCCAGATAACGGGGCATGGCCCGGTAGGAGTAGATGCCGAGAACCACGATAAGGATCAGGGCCATCCTGACAACCACGGGTCTTGAAATGCCGAATCTGGTCAGCTTCATGGAAAAACGTTCATTCCGTTTTCACCGGTTCCCCGCTCTTGAGTCCGGCGGCATCAATGATTACCAGGTCTCCCTCATGCAGTCCGGAGAGAATCTCCACCCGTTCATTGTAATAGGCCCCCAGTGCAGCCTTCCTGAACACGGCCGTGCCGTTCTCCACGACAAACAGCCCGATCCGGCCGTTTTCTTCCGAGAGCCAGGAAGAAGGGACTTTGATGCTCCCTTTCTCTCTCTTTCCAGGCACCATGACCCTGGCCGTCATTCCGTCGGCCATCCTGGAGTCTGTTCCATCTACCAGACATTCAACGGGAAAAGTCCGGCTCAGGGGATCAGCGGTCGGCGAAAGAAATGTCAACCGGCAGGTAAAACGTGCATTCGGGATTGCGTCTACGGTGAATGGACATTGTGTTCCTTTTCTCAGGCCGCCCCTTTCTTTTTCGCTTGCCGAGAACAGGATCTTCAGCCTTCCGAGATCAACCACTTCCGTAAGAACGGCCCCGGGAGGAACCACTTCTCCTTTCTCAACATTCCTGAAGGCGATAATTCCTGCGATGGGCGCCTGGAGCCTTGACTTTTCAAATCGATCCTGTGCCAGCGCCAACGCCGCCGCCGCCTGATTCAACTTGGCCTTGAAAGCCTTTCGGTCTTCAGCCCTCGGACCCTGTCTTGCCAGCGTAAGCCGCTCGCGAGCCGATTCCACCCGAGCAGAGGCGGTCACCTTCCCCTGTTCCGCAGCGTCATATTCCTTCCGGGAGACCGCCCGTATCTCGTAGAGCCTGGCAATACGTCCAAAATGCCTTTCCGCATTCAAGAATCCTGCCCGTGCCTCTTTGAGTGAAGCCTCCGCAAGGGCGATTTCCTCCGGCCTGCTTCCTCTCTCCGCCTTCTCATACTGGCTTCGAGCGACCTCCACCGCAGCGCTTGCCTGCCGCACCTCCAGTTCAAGGGTACTGGTATCCACTTCTCCCAGGAGTTGACCTTTCCTGACGTGATCACCTTTTTCAAAGGAGATGTTCTCAATGATGCCGCCTATCTGACTTGCCACACGGACTTTTCTGAATGCAGAAAGGGTACCGACATATTCCACGTTTTCCTGTGAAGCGGCCGCCGTTGCCCGTGCCGTCCGTACCGTTCTGACCTCCCCGGACACGGGCTTCACTTCCTCGTTGCCCTGTCCGCGACCTTCACAGCCCGAAGCCGCCAGAGTGAGGACAAGCAGTCCTCCGAGAAGCCAGTTCTTTCGCAGATAATGTGTCATTACCATATCCAAAGTGCTTTGGGGTTCAATGCACATTCACAGGCGATCGAACAAGGACCTCTCTCTTGCCCTTTCCCGGTCGATATGAGCTTACTGAATTCCCGATAATGAGATCCCTCCCGCCTTTTGCAGATACACCTGGATTGCCATGATGGCGGCCGGCGTAACTCCTGAAATCCGCGCGGCCTGACCAAGGGAAACCGGCCGTATTTTTGAGAGCTTCTCCCGCACTTCGGTGGAGAGGCCGTGGACCGCCCCATAATTTACGGAATCCGGAATGCGAACCGCCTCCATGCGTTTGAGTTTCCTCACCTGTCTTTCCTGCCGCATAATATACCCCTCATACTTGATCCTGGTTTCAACTTCTTCCGCCACCTGCATTTCCACGTGTTCAAGTGCGGGGTCAAACATGCGAAGATGTTCGAAAAAAATCTCATTTCTCCGCAGAAGCTGTCCAAGGGTTATGACATTGCCAAGAGGTGATGTTCCCAATTCTCTTAACCGGTCATTGATCCCGTGGTCCGGCCGGAGCTTCTCGGTACGCAACCGTTCCAGCAGGGCTTCCACCTTCTCCCTCTTCCGGCAGAACTCCCTGTACACAGCATCAGGGACCAGCCCCAGGCCATACCCAATATCCCTGAGCCTGAAATCGGCATTGTCCTCCCTCAGGAGCAACCGGTATTCCGCGCGTGAAGTGAACATCCGGTACGGTTCCCTGGTGCCTTTTGTCACCAGGTCGTCTATCAACACACCCGCATACGCCTGGTCTCTTGTAAGAAGAAGGGGGTCTTGTCCCCGGACTTTCAGGACCGCGTTGATCCCGGCGAGGAGCCCCTGGGCCGCCGCTTCTTCATACCCGGAGGTCCCGTTAATCTGGCCCGCATGGTACAGGCCTTTGACAAGTTTGGTTTCCTGAGTGGGTTGCAGCTGTCGTGGATCAATATAGTCATATTCTATGGCATATCCGGGTCTCAGGATCTCTGTCCGCTCCAACCCGGGAATTGACCGGATCATATTGATCTGCACATCAATAGGAAGGCTGGTGGCCAGTCCATTGGGATACACCTCAAGCGTATCCAGGCCTTCCGGCTCGAGAAAAATCTGGTGTCGTTCTTTTTCTGCGAAGCGGACCACCTTATCCTCGATAGAAGGGCAGTATCTCGCTCCAACGCCCTGGATCACTCCCGTGAAAAGAGGTGAACGATCGAGTCCACGGCGAATGGCTTCATGGGTCTCCCTTGTGGTGTAGGTAATGTGGCAGGGCCGCTGGGGCAGGGAAATATTCCTTGTGGAAAAAGAGAAGGGTTTCGGATGTGCATCCCCTTCCTGGACCTCCAGGCCCTGGTAATCAATGGTTCTGCCGTTGAGGCGGGGGGTCGTGCCTGTCTTGAGCCTTGCGATCTCAAATCCCATGGCCCTGAGCTGATGGGAAAGTTGAACAGATGGCGGGTCTCCCATACGACCGGCGGGGAAATGATCGAGTCCAATATGGATCAGTCCCCCCAGAAAGGTCCCGGTGGTCAGAATAACTGTCTTTGTCAGGAAGTGTTCGTGAATCTGGGTTTTCACGCCGTATACCGAACCTTCTCTGATGAGAAGTTCATCCACCATGGCCTGATGGATATCCAGGTTTGCCTGGGCCTCCAGCACCGACTTCATTCTTTTCCGGTAGAGGTCCCGGTCATTCTGGGACCGTGAACCCTGGACCGCCACTCCCTTTCGGGTATTGAGCCGTCTGAACTGGATGCCGGTGGCGTCGGCGTTATGGGCCATCTCCCCTCCCAGGGCGTCTATCTCCTTGACAAGATGCCCTTTGGCCAGGCCGCCAATTGCGGGGTTACAGCTCATTACTCCGATGTGGTCCAGATTGATGGTGAGGAGCAGGGTTGGATGTCCCATCCTGGCCGCAGCAAGTGCCGCTTCACACCCGGCATGCCCTGCGCCCACAACAATCACATCATATTTCTTGTGATAGGTCGGCATGGTAAAGCCTCAGGCGATGGATGACAGCCCTTAGCTGACGACCCTTGTCTAAGGGACTGTTCCATCTGTTGTACGCAGAGATCTATGCTCCGTGGAACGGGCTTTTTATCATGATGGTCTCTTCCCGTCCCGCCCCAACCGAAACGATGGACAGGGGAACATTCGTTTCTTCCTGAATACAAGCGAGATACGCACGGGCCTGGGCCGGCAGATCCTCCAGCCGCCGGGCACCCGAAATATCCTCCTGCCACCCGGGAAGTTCCCTGTAAACGGGAAGACAATCCGCGAATCTTTCCAGACTCGCCGGACGGGAGATGACCATCTGCCCGTTCACTTCATAGCCGACACAGACGCGAAGGGTCTCGAGGCCCGTCAGCACATCCAGTTTAGTGATAGCCAGGCTGTTCAGGCCGTTGAACCGGGCCGAATCCCGAAGCACTATCAGATCAAGCCATCCACAACGTCTTCGCCGCCCGGTGGTGGCCCCGAACTCCTTTCCCCGTTCCTGGATGAAATCCCCCGTTTTATCCGTGAGTTCGGTCACAAACGGTCCTGCTCCCACACGGGTGGTGTATGCCTTTACCACGCCCACAACATGGTGAAGCTGTCCGGGACCGATTCCTGCACCGGCACAGGCAGCACCAGCTACCGGATTGGACGAGGTAACAAACGGATATGTGCCGTGGTCGATATCAAGGTGTGTGCCCTGGGCTCCCTCAAAAAGGATATTCTTGCCTTCTGCCAATGCCTTTTCCAGTTCCAGAGAAACATCGGTCAAAAACGGGGAGAGCCTTTCTCCAGAGGCGAGGGTTTCTTTGAGAACGGCTTCGGCATCTACTGCCGTACCGCCCAGGAATTGTTCAAGGTAGAAATTCTTCTCCTTCAGATTCGTCCTGATCTTCTTCTCAAGAGTCTTCGGCTCGGTCAGGTCAACGGCCCGAATGCCTGTTCGACCAGCCTTGTCTTCATAACAGGGGCCGATCCCCCGGCCGGTGGTCCCGATCTTTTCTTTCCCTTTGGCCTCTTCCCTGGCCACGTCGATGGCCTTATGGTAGGGCATGATGATGTGAGCCTTTTCACTGAGGCCGAGTCTTCCCGGTCCAATCTGGATTCCCGCCCGGGCAAGTCCTTCCAACTCCTCCAGCAAGACTTCCGGGTCCACCACCACACCGTTTCCGATGAGGCATTTTTTTTCTTCATAGAGGATGCCCGACGGAATGAGGTGAAAGACAAACTTTCTTCCCTTCACCACAAGGGTATGTCCTGCGTTGTTTCCCCCTTGAAACCGGACCACAAGATCCGCTTCCGCGGTGAGGAGGTCCACAATCTTTCCTTTCCCTTCATCACCCCACTGAGTTCCTACCACTACGGTGTTCGGCATTATCTGCTCCCCAGCGCCCATCCATACATGGCTATTTTGCCTGATATCGTCGTTCTGTTCAAATTATAGTCCTTAAAATACCTCAATATATGCCCACGGCCAAAATTTTCACCTGCGTTTACCTCAAACAAATTATCACCGTTATGGATAGGCACTCCTTGGAATAATGAATCAAGACGTGTGGTACTCATTTCACACATTTCGGTATCTTATATTACCTCAAACCATCCGGCCATTGTCAACGGCTTTCCCTTCCCCAGCAGAATCATTGGGTAGAAAAAGGGGGGACCGGCCGCTCTGCAGCTTTCCATCCCCCCTCATTTTGCTGCTCTCATTCCCGATATCAGGCAATGCCGAGATGGAACTTGAGCGATTTCAAGGTATTTTTCATCAGCATGGTAATGGTCATGGGGCCCACGCCCCCCGGCACCGGGGTAATCCATCCTGCAATCTCCTGGGCCGCATCAAAATCCACATCCCCCCGGAGGATGGCCACTTTCTTCCCGGTCTTCTCACTGATCTTCTCTCCCACCCGGTTCACACCAACATCGATGACGCATGCCCCCGGTTTGATCCACTCGGGTTTGACCAACCCCGGAACACCGGCGGCAACGATGAGAATATCTGCCCGCTTGCAGTGGGCGGCCAGATCCCTGGTCCTTGTGTGCACTACCGTCACTGTGGAGTTGGCGCCCGGCCCCTTCTGGACCATCATGTTGGCAATGGGTTTCCCGACAATGTTGGAACGACCCACAACCACTACCTCCGCACCGCTGGTCTCAACGCCGGCACGGACAATCATCTCCTGAATTCCGGCAGGGGTGCAGGGAGGGAATTTGACCTCCGACCCGCCGATCATCAGGCGGCCCACATTGACCGGATGGAAACCATCCACATCCTTATCAGGATCAATGGCGTTCAGGACCTTCTTTTCGTCAATGTGTTTCGGCAGAGGCAATTGCACGAGAATGCCGTGAATGCTGTCATCCTTATTATACTTATCGATCAAGGCCAGCAAATCTTCCTGGGAGATATCTTCCGGCTGGTTATCCTGGACCTCGTGGAAGCCCACCCGGTTTGCCGTCTTGACCTTCAACGTCACATAGGACACCGAGGCCGGGTTTTCCCCCACAAGGATGGTCACCAGTCCGGGCACCTTCCCATGCTGCCCCTTGATTTGCCTTACCTCCTCTTCAATCTCTTTGAGGATCTCTTCGCGTATCTCCGTTCCCTTGATCAATGTTGCTGTCATTTCAATTCTCCTTTCATGATAATTTTCCCGGCGTCCCGGGCCTATTTCAGGGCTTAAAAAATTCCGTGGAAACCGCGGTCTTGGATATCACAAATACAATTGAAGATCAAACCTTTTATCCAGAGAAGCATCCGGCTCCTTGCAAAAATGAGGATCGAAATGCCGTATCATGGAGCCTCTTTTATACTCCCTGGAAGGTCTATTTTTAAAGCGCGGCATTCGTATCTGTAAGGAGGAAAAGCCACGCATGTTTTCGCTTGACCGCCTCGCTCCTGTTCCCTTAATAATGGGGCATCTGCTGACAGCGCACTTGGATAAGATGTCTGCAGACAGGGAGGTGTTCGGATGAATCCCAGTGGTGTCATTGCCTTTCTCTCCGATTTCGGACTGCAAGATACCTACGTCGGCATCGTGAAGGGAGTCATCCTGGGAATCAACTCCCGGGCACGTATCGTGGATATTACCCACCAGATTCCCCACGGAGCTCTTACCGAGGCAGCCTTTGCCCTGCTGGACGCATACCCGTTTTTTCCGAAAGGTACGGTCCACCTTGCGGTCGTGGATCCCGGCGTTGGTACCGCCAGGAGACCCATAGCCGTTCAGGCCGGACACTGTTTCTTTGTGGGTCCTGACAATGGTCTGTTCTGGCCGTTCATTGAACGATATCCGTCATCCAGGGTGGTACACCTCAAAGAACACCAATATTTCCGCTCCGAAATCAGTGCTACTTTCCACGGCCGGGATATCTTCGCGCCGGTCGCGGCGCATCTTTCAGCGGGACTCGCTTTCCATCTCCTCGGCCCCTCCGTCAATAATCCCACCGCTCTTGCACTTCCCCTTCCAGAACTACGGGACAATACGCTGGTGGGGCAGGTAATCAGAGTTGATCATTTCGGGAACCTCATCACCAATATTGACGAAAGGACACTCAAGCATTTCCTCGGCAGTGATGAAGCGGTCATCCAGGCCGGAAAACTTCGCGTATGCGGCATTGGAAAGACGTACGGTGAAGCCGCTCCAGGCCAAGCAATTGCTCTCATGGGAAGTGCAGGCCTTCTGGAACTCGCGGTGTGCCTCGGCCGGGCCGGTGGTCTGACTGGTCTCGGGGCTGAAAACCTCATCGGCGTGACAGTGGCAGTCACCCGGGGAGGCGGCGGCGTTTGACTGCGGGTATGCCGGTCATTACGCGCGGGCGAAAGCGTGTCCTTGATATCTCCCCATGATGCCGCCCAAATCCACCATCGAAATTCCGCAATGGTAATCTTGTGGGTTGATTTAGCGAAAGTCCTGATCATCAGCAAGGTGTCAGACGCAAGTCGAAGATCCCGTTTCCAGCGGAAGTGCCGCATCGGAGATCCCTTGTTATGTGCGGGAAGAGCGACGACTGAAAGGCATATAACCAATACGTCGCAGGGAGGAGATGCCGAAGGCAACACAGCTTGAGCTCTGCGAAATCCCGTCTTGGCGGGAAGATGATACCTTGATGGTGGATCAGGGTGCCAAGAAAATCCTTGCCAACAGAACTGCATCCAATGTATATAACCGTCAGAGAAATGTGCTCCGCGCAACGGGGAAATATCCGTAAGCCGGGGCTCTGCGAATCTTACAGCAATGACAGGAGGGGAAGAAAATGGCGAGAATCGTAAAATGTGGTTTGATCCAGACGAAATGTGAACTTTCCGGGAATGAATCCGTAGAGAAACTCAAGGACCATATGATGGAAAAAAACCTGAAGCTGGTGGATGACGCCGGAAAGAAGCAGGTCAAAATACTCTGCCTGCAGGAAATCTTCTACGGACCGTATTTCCCAGCAGAACAGGATGTCAAATGGTACAATGCCACTGAAAAGATTCCTGAAGGGCCAACCATAAAGCTCATGCAGGAAAAAGCAAAGAAATACGGCATGGTGATGATCGTCCCCATCTACGAAGAAGATATCACCGGTGTCTATTACAACACTGCTGCGGTGATCGACGCGGATGGCACATACCTGGGCAAATATAGGAAAAATCATATCCCACACACGCATCCCGGATTCTGGGAAAAATTCTAT
Organism: uncultured Desulfobacteraceae bacterium; assembly: GCA_964633015.1. Lineage (GTDB taxonomy): Bacteria > Desulfobacterota > DSM-4660 > Desulfatiglandales > Desulfatiglandaceae > B46-G9. Next base: position 16,292 of record CAZWEV010000005.1, read on the forward strand.
TTCAAACCAGGCAACCTCGGATATCCGGTATTCAAGACTTCCTATGCCGACGTGGGTGTCTATATCTGTTATGACCGCCACTTCCCCGAAGGAGCACGGATCCTGGGCTTGAACGGGGCCGAAATCATTTTCAACCCTTCCGCCACGGTAGCCGGGCTTTCCGAATATCTCTGGAAGCTGGAGCAGCCGGCCCATGCCGTAGCCAACGGGTATTTCGTCGGTGCCATCAACAGGGTGGGACACGAAGAGCCGTGGGACATCGGAGAATTTTACGGCAGCAGCTATTTTTGCGATCCGAGAGGACAAATTATCGTCGAGGCCTCCAGAGATCAGGATGAACTTGTGGTCTCGGACCTGGATTTCGATATGATCCGGGAAGTCAGAAATGTCTGGCAGTTCTATCGAGACCGCAGACCGGAAACGTATGATGAAATGATCGATCTTCTTCCGTAACCCATTTCGTCCATGAAGGAGAAGCTCCCATGAATCAAATAGAAAAGAGTATGAAGGAATTTACCGCCCATTCCTTTGGTACATGGAATCGTCAAAATGCATGGTCAACTCCTCTGCTTATCAAGGATGCGGAAGGGGTATTTATGTATGACGAGAAGGGCACACCATATATTGACTTCTCGTCTCAATTGATGTGTTCCAATCTGGGACATAAGAACAAGGCTATTATCGAGGCCATTACAAAACAGGCAGAAAAACTGCCCTATATTGCTCCGGGGTTTGCAAACGAGACTTCCATGCGGGCGGTTGAGGCCCTGCGCTCGGTCATGCCGGAGGGTCTTGATAAGTTCTTTTTTTCCACGAGCGGCACAGAGGCAAATGAGGCGGCCCTCAAGATGATCAGACAATCAAGATTTCCCGCCTACAAGGTGATCTCAAGATACCACTCCTATCACGGAGCCACCGTCGCCAGTGCCGCCTTTACCGGAGACCCCAGGCGATGGTTCGCGGAACAGGCCAGATGCACGGTGCAGGGAGTCCGATTTGCTCCTGATTGTTACTGCTACCGCTGTCCGTTCGCCATGGAGTATCCTTCCTGCAATGTCCAGTGCGCACGGTATCTGGACTACATGATCAAGGAAGAGGGAAATGTGGCCGCCATCATTGTGGAACCTGTTGTCGGGACCAACGGACGTCTCGTGCCGCCGCCGGAATATTTTCCCCTGGTGCGGAAGATCTGCGATGAAAACAGTGTTCTTCTCGTGGCAGATGAAGTGATGACCGGCTGGTTCAGGACCGGGAAACCGTTTGCCATGAATAACTGGGATGTCCTTCCCGATATCCTGACCACCGCGAAGGGGGCCACCGGAGCCTATACGCCGGCGGGGATCACCGCTGCAAATGAAAAGGTGGCGGACTTTTTTGATCAGGAAGTCTTTTGCCACGGCCATACCTATGCCTTCCATCCCATCGCCCTGTGCGCAATTCCGGCTGCCGTATCGGAATATGAGAAACTGATGGCGTCCGGGCTTCCCCAGAGGGTGGCGGAGTACCTGAAACAGAAACTGTACGAACTGGCTGATCGCCACGAATGCATTGGTGATGTGCGGGGAATCGGCCACTTCTGGGCACTTGAGATCGTAAAGAACCGCAAGACCAGGGAACCGTTCAATGTGAAGGCGGATAAATTCGCCGGTGGCCCCCTCATGACGGGGCAAATCGCCGGCGATGCCATGAAGAATGGCCTCTACATGGCCGCCTGGTATGACACCCTGGTCGTTGCTCCCCCGCTGATCGTCACCGAAAAAGAGATAGACCAGGCAGTGGACATTCTCGATAAATCCCTTGGTATCGGTGACAAGGCCGCAGTCAGTACAGGGATTCCCGCATCGAGGAGTTCGGAATTCGATCGAACAGCGGGATGAGAAACAGACACCGATCGAGCAATGTGACCATCTCGTCATTCGGCTGCGTGAGCATTTTCGTCAAAAGAAGGAGGTTTGTTATATGCGAAACCTGCAGGATATGGATTTGAGCGTCGACTTTTGCGGTGTGAAATTCCTCAACCCTTTTATTCTTGCATCAGCCCCCCCAACAACCACGGGGAGCATGATCGGCAGGGCATTCAAAGCAGGCTGGGCCGGGGCCGTAACCAAGACCCTGCTTATTGATGCGAGCACGATCACCAATGTCACCCCTCGACTTGCATCCCTGGGTCTCAAGGGACAGGCGGCCGACGCGAAGATCAACTACGCCCTTGAAAATATTGAACTGGTTACGGACCGCGACCTTGCGCTCTGGCTCAAGGAGATAGAGGACCTAAGAAAAAAATTTCCGGATAATGTGGTGATTGCCAGCATCATGGATGATGCAAGCGAGCCCAAGGGCTGGCAGCGGCTTGCCAGGCAGTGCGAGGAAGCGGGTGCAGGGATGATCGAACTGAACATGTCCTGTCCCCACGGCATGCCAGAAAGAGGCATGGGCTCCGCAATCGGCCAGGATCTGGATCTGGCTCAAAGGGTCACCAACTGGGTTGCTGAGGCGGTGGACATACCCGTGATCGCAAAGATGACTCCGAACGTAACGGATGTGGGCCTTGTGGCAAAAGCCTGTGTGGATGCCGGAGCAAATGCCATTTCCGCTACCAATACCGTTGCCGCTATTGTGGGTGTGGATCTTGAAACCCTGTCTCCTCTCCCTAGTGTTTCCGGCTATTCCGCCCAGGGGGGGCTCTCGGGGCCGGCCATCAAACCTATCGCCCTGAAGGCAGTCGCCTCCATTGCCGAGGCAACCGATGTCCCCATTTCCGGAATCGGCGGGATCACCACTTGGGAGGATGCAGCAGAATTTATCCTCCTGGGAGCATCCACCCTTCAGATCTGCACGGCTGTTATGATGCATGGGTATTCCATCATTGACAACCTGCTTGACGGTCTTGGCGGTTTTATGAAAAGGAAGGGCTTTGCAAACATCTCCGACATGGTGGGTATTTCCCTCGAGAAGCTTGTGCCCCTGGGAGAGCTTGATACGAAAACCAGGCGTATTGCCCACATCGACAATGGCACGTGTATCCAGTGCGACGCGTGTTTCATCTCCTGCAGGGATGGGGGCTACCAGGCCGTTACCAGAGGGAGCGACAAGGTATACAGGGTCACGGAAAAGCTTTGCTCCGGTTGCGCACTCTGTATGCAGGTATGTCCCGTTTCCGGTTGCATTACCATGGGCCCGAAATCCTGAGCCCTCCCGGGTTACTTTTCTGCTCACAGGGCCTTATTTCTATCGCGCGGCCCTCTCGAAAGGAGGAAATCATGGATTACAAGATTGTGCATGGAACCATCGTCACGGCCACTGATACCTACCGGGCGGACGTGGGGATTAAGAACGGCAAGATTACTCAAATCGCCGGGAAAATCAAGGAGCCTGCCGGAGAAGTGCTTGATGCCAAAGGGCTCTACGTGCTGCCGGGAGGTATTGATATTCACACGCACCTGGACATGCCTTTCATGGGCAGTTTTTCGTCGGACGACTTTGAAACAGGAACCATCGCGGCTGCGTTCGGCGGCACCACTTCCCTGGTTGACTTTGCCATTCAGGGCAAAGGAATGAGTCTCAAGAGCACCCTCGACACCTGGATGGAGAAGGCCACCGATAAGGCCGTCATTGATTACGGCTTCCACGTGGCCATTACCGACCTCACCGACAAGGTTATGGATGAGATCCCGGAAATGGTCGCCATGGGCGTTTCCAGTTTCAAGTGTTTTCTGGCGTATAAGGGTTCTCTCATGATCGACGACGGGGCACTCTACCGCATTCTTCAAGAGACAAAAAAGGCTGGCGCCCTAGTGATGATTCATGCCGAAAACGGGGATGTGGTGGATATCCTCGTCAATGATCTCCTGGGCCAGGGAAAGACAGAGCCGAAGTACCATGCGTTGAGCCGCCCGCCTGAGGCGGAGGCCGAGGCCACGGGCCGGGGAATCGCCATCGCCCGGATGGCAGGCGCACCCATCTATATTGTGCATCTGACCTGCAAAGAGGCCCTGGCGAAAGTCAAGGAAGCGAGAGACGCGGGTTTCCCCGCCCTGGCGGAAACCTGTCCCCAATATCTCCTGAAATCGTACCAGAACTATCTGGAGCCCGGATTTCAGGGTGCGAAATATGTCATGTCCCCTCCCTTGCGGGACAAGTCCAACTGGGATCCATTGTGGAAGGGACTGGCCTACGGGGATCTGCAGGTGGTTTCCACGGATCACTGCCCGTTCAATTTCAAGGGACAAAAAGACAAGGGCAAAAAAAATTTCGCGCAGATTCCGAACGGTGCCCCGGGGATAGAACACCGGATCATGTTGCTCTTCCATGAAGGAGTCAACAAGAAGCGTATCGGGCTTAATCGTTTTGTGGAACTGGTCTCTACCGCCCCGGCCAAACTCTTCGGCCTTTTCCCCAAAAAGGGGACCGTGACCGTGGGCAGCGACGCGGACTTGGTTCTCTTCGACCCCAAAGCCCCTTTCAAGATCAGCGCCAAGACACACCACCAGAACGTAGACTACACGCCCTACGAAGGCTTCACCGGAAAGGGTGTCCCCAAAATAGTGTTCTCAAACGGGCAGATCATCGTCAATGACGGGAATTTCGTGGGGAAGCCGGGAGCCGGCCGCTTCATCAAGCGCAGGCCTTTTCGCTTGACGGCCTAGTCCTGGGCTGGTATATGCTTCAGATAAATCTAGCTCAGGTTTGAAGAAAGGAGGGAAGCGATCTAGTTTTTGGCTGATTTGGAGAAATCATTAGCCGGTATCATTTCCAAGATCAACCACCCCCGGAAAGGGGCAAAACAAGGAGGTCATGGACGTATGAGCGAACAAAATCACGAGAGCAAGGGTTGGATTGTTTATCCCATCGGAAGCCGGCCCAAATGGCCGCTGGCAGTACTTCTGGGAATTCAGCAGTATCTCACCATGTTTGGGGCTACGGTACTCATCCCCTTTATTGTCGGCGGTGCCATGAAGATGCCCCAGCATCAACTGGCGTTGTTGATCTCAACCATCTTTTTCACGTCAGGACTCTGCACGCTCATCCAGCAGTCCCCTCTCGGCAATCGGTTGCCCATCGTACAAGGGGGCACCTTCTCTTTTCTCGGGCCAACCTTTGCGATCATCGGCATGGTTGCCGCCAAGAAGCTCGCGGGCCCCGGTCCCTTATGGCAAATTCAGATCCAGGAGGTCGCGGGGGCCATCATGATCGCTTCGGTGGTGGAAATTTTTCTTGGCTACACCGGCATCATGGGATATGTGAAACGGCTCATAAGCCCGATCGTCATCGGGCCCACGATCGCCATGATCGGTCTTGCTCTCTTCAACATCGGGGCACCCTGGATGGCCAAGAACTGGATCATCTCGCTCATTACCCTTTTTGCCCTGGTCATCTACTCGCAGGTCTTTTCCCGGAAGTCCAGAATGTTTCTCTTGTTCCCCGTGCTGCTGGCAATCGCCACAGGGTGGATCTGCTCTCTGATCGGAACCGTGGCCGGATGGATTCCCCCTGATAACGCCGCGTATCTGAAGACCGATCTGGTGGGGGCCGCTTCCTGGATAAGCTTCAGGCCCATGATGCCGTTCAAATGGGGGTTCCCGGACCTGGGAAGCAGCACCTTGTGGGCGGGTGTTTTCGGCATGCTGGCCGGGTATCTGGCCTCCATGATCGAGTCCATCGGGGACTACTATGCATGCGCCCGCATCTCAGAAGCCCCGGTGCCGACGGAAAAAATGATTTCAAAGGGGCTGGGAGCAGAGGGTCTCGGATGTTTGGTTGCCGGGATTCTCCAGACATGTAACGGAACAACCAGTTATTCTGAAAATATCGGTTCCATCGGCCTTACAAGAGTGGCGAGCAGAAGGGTCATCCGGGCCGGCGCGGTTGTCATGCTCATCATTCCCGTTGTCGAGAAATTCGGCGCAATACTCGCCACCCTCCCGCAGCCTGTGGTGGGATCCATGTTCGTGGGTCTTTTCGGCCTGATCGCGGCTGTTGGTCTCTCCAACCTCCAGATGGTCAACATGAACAACTCACGGAACCTCTTCATCATCGGTCTTTCCTTCTTTGCCGGACTGAGTGTCCCGTACCAGTTCAATACCATGCTTTCCGCATCGGCAACACCCATTAACTGGAGTGCGGCAGGACCCTTTTTCCAGGTCGTGGGAAACATATTCCAGGCAATCCTGACTACCGGCATGGCGGTAACCGCCATCGTTGCCATGATCATGGATAACCTGCTTCCCGGCGCCACCAGGGCTGAACGTGGACTGGAAGTATGGGAAAAAGAGGCCTCTGACGAAGCATGGGCAGAGGCGGAAGCAAAATGGGCGGCCATGAAGGAAGGTGAGATGCGCCCTGTTTAACAAACCCTTTCCCGGAGGAAAGCCTGACTACCGGCTTTCCTCCACCCTTTTTCGCCACCCCCGGAAGTCCCTTTTGGAAACATATTCGTGTCCAGTGTGTATAAATATATTCTCTATACGTGCATGGTCCTCATTGGGCTGATAGCCATGTATTCCCTTCTGAACGCTGGGAACCCAAACAGTCTCCTCCGCATCTTTCTCTCCGACCCGAAGGACGATGTATATGTGGCGGTGATCTCCTCCGTCCTGGTTTTCATTCTCGGTTTTTTCGTTTTTTTCTCCCGGGACCGGGAAGGATTCAGGGAACTCATTGAACTGAATAAGAGCAAAATCAGGGACCTCCGCAGGAAAGGAAAAAGCGACGAGGAAATAGCGAAATCCATCCTTGCCGCCATGGGAAGCTATGGGGGATATAGACACAACCTCGCCCGGAAAAAACTGATATACTATCTGGCCCAGTTCAGGTAGAGAAAGAACCACGGCATGAGTCTCTTCGGCAATAACGGCTGGCTCATTATCGCCCTCGCCTTTTTCGGGATCATCTTGTACATATCCCTGGTCCGATGGCGTGACCGGAAATGGATCAAGGACAGATTCGGGGACCGAAAGATACTGGCCATGAGTTTCGGGGTCAACTATTTCGGGAAAGCCACCGAGTCGGGCCGTCCCCGCAAGAGCAGCGGGTTTCTCCTCCTGCTTTCCGATCGGGTGTTTTACCGAAGCAGACTGCGGGGACTGGAAGTGGACATCCCGGGCGACCGGATAGTCAGTGTCTACCATGACAGGAGCCACAAGGGAGTGGACCTTCACCAGTCAGTGGTCAAGCTGGACTTCTATACCCAGGAAAATGGAAAAGACTCCGTTGCGTTCAAGGTTCCCTATCCTCCCCAGTGGATTCAGGCTATTGAAACCACCCTCCTTGGGAAAACCGAACAGGACGAAAGCACTCCTTCGCCGCCATGAGTTCTTATTCATAAAAAAACACAGCTGCGCGTTGCAGGGGCTACGTTGCCCATGTCCACTTCATCTGACTGGAGGAAACCATGGAAATACTGCTCTACATTATCCTTGCTATCTCGGGCGGTTTTTGTCTCCCTACTCAGGCGGGGATCAATGCCCAGCTCAGTACCGTTACCCATTCCTCTGTGATGGCCGCGGCCATCTCATTTGCAGTGGGAACCATCGGATTGGTCGCCTACGTACTCGTGTTCCGCATTTCCTGGCCGTCGGCGTCCAGTATCATCCGGATACCCTGGTGGATGTGGACCGGTGGATTTATCGGGGCCTACTTTGTCGCTTCCACCATTATTCTCGCCCCCAGGCTTGGAGCCGCTTCCATGGTCGCCCTGATCGTGGGCGGACAGATGTTTGCCTCTCTGGTTTTTGATCAGTACGGACTGATCGGATACCAGGTTCATCCCCTCAACCTCTGGCGGATCAGCGGTGCAGGCCTCATTGTTGCCGGGGTTGCATTAATCAATGCCTTTTGATGAAAACATCCGGGAAAAAAAGAGCTCCCCTCCCGGCACCACACAGATGACGCCAAAGAACAGGGGAGCTCCTGTTTTGAGTATGCCTTGAGAAAATCAGGCGGGGATTTGCCGATCCTCCCTTTTTTTCGCAATCTTCTTGAAAAGTCTCGGTATGTCGGCCATCAGGCTCTCTGAAAGCTCGGCCGCCTTCAGATAGAAAGCCCGTATCCTGCCCTCTATTTCATGGGCCGTTTCGATAGCCTTGGAGGCATCAGACGGAACCTCCGTTTCAAAGGTATAATCGTCCGTGTCAAGCCCTTCAAAGGCGTAATTGGATTCCAGGGTGTCGGTAATAACCCCGAAATACGTACGTTTTACGTTCTTCTCAAATTTTCTGTTCTCTTTGCTCCAGGAAAGGAAAGTATCCCTCATCTCCGGATATTTGTCCGCGCACTTTTCATAAAAGGCTGCAGACTCCTCTTCTATCTTGGAGACAAAGGTCATTACTGCTGCCATGGTATTCAGTTTCATCAGAACCACCTTGTGATGACCACTTTACATTCCGTGAAAAACCGGACCACGTCCTGGCCCTGCCCGTGAAGGATTCCAAAAAACGAATCTCTCATACCGCCGAAGGGAAAGAAGGCCATGGGAGCGACAATCCCCACGTTGATCCCCACGTTCCCGGCAGCCACGTCGTGCTGAAACTGCCGCGACCATTTGCCGTTATTGGTAAATATGGAAGCCGCGTTGCCGAAGGGAACAGAGTGGATGATATCAATGGCCTCATCCAGGTCTCCGGCGCGGAGTATGCTCGCAACCGGGCCGAAGATTTCTTCCCCGGCTAGGCTCATTTCCCGCGTCACATTTTCGAAGACAGATGGACTCAGGAAACAGTCCTCCGGAAGATCGCCGACAATATTCGGTTTCCGTCCGTCCAGGGTCAGCGTTGCACCTTCCGCAAGGCCCTTTTCCATCATTTTGAGAATCCGTTGCTTTGAGGCTGCATTCTGCACCGGTCCCATCTGCACCGATTCATCCAGACCGTCACCCACCCGGATAGCCGCGGCAGCTTCTACGAATTTGTCCACAACGTTTTTGTAGGTCTTGTCATCACCCACCACCAGAAGGTTGGCCCCGGCCAGACACCGCTGGCCGGCATTGCCGAAAAAGGAAGAAACAAGGCTCACCATGGCCTTATCAATCTCCGCATCCGGCATGATCACGATAAAATTCTTGGCGCCCGCCTGGGCGATGACACGTTTCCCGTTCTCACCGCATTTCTTGTAGATATGCCGCGCCACCGGGGTAGAGCCGACGAAGGTGACCCCCTGCATATCAGGGTGTTCCATACACCCGTCAGCCACCTCTGCCCCTCCATTGACCATGTTGACCACGCCGGGCGGCAGGCCCGCCTCATCAAGCATCTCGAACAGCTTCGACTGGCTCATGGGGGTCCTGGGAGATGGTTTCACCACAAAGGTATTGCCGGTAGCAATGGCGAAGGGGAGGAACCACAAAGGAACCATGAAGGGAAAGTTAAACGGCGCTATGCAGGAAAAGACTCCGAGGGGCTGATAGATGGCATACTCATCTATCCCGTGAGCGATATCTTCCAGATTGAACCCCTGCATGGTGGTTGGAATCCCGGAGGCCACCTCTACCATTTCGATTCCGCGCCTGGTCTCGCCCCGCGACTCGTCGATGGTCTTTCCATGTTCTGTTGTCTGCACGACACTGAGTTCATTGAAATTGTCTTCCATCAGCTCGATCAACCGGTGGAGATACCTGGCCCTGGCCACCGGTGGCGTGTTCCGCCAGTCAGGATATGCTTCCTTTGCAGCCTGCATAGCAGCATCCAGTTCTGCCTTCGTAGACATAGGGCATTCACTCAGGAGTTCTCCTCGTGCGGGATTTATAATTTCGACAACCTCATCGGCTGCGGAATCAACCCATTCTCCATTGATGTAGTTCTGTAATCTCTTCACTGCCATAATCACTCCTCCTCAGGTGAGTAAATTTCAGATAAATTACCATCGCCCTTCGGTATTGTCAACGCAAATAGGGGATGCGATGACTGAGCAGATCCATTTGCCTGTTGTAATCCCGACATTTTTCTGTCATTACTACGCGAAAGAAGTATCATTTTACAAATCCGGAGGATGATCATGGAAATCAGAATTCTCTCTGCTGCTGATGTCAAGGCGGCTCTCCCCATGCAAGACGCCATTGATGTTATGAGATCTGCTTTTGGCCAATTTTCTGCGGGCAAGGCAGTGGTTCCGCTCAGATCACGGCTCCACACGGAAAAAGGCGTCACCCTCCTCATGCCCGCCTATCTTCAAGAAAGCAGGAATCTGGTCATTAAAATTGCCTCTGTGTACAAAAGAAACCCGGAACTGGGTTTACCCACTGTCGCTGCGGTGGTCATCGTTCTTGATCCTGATACGGGAATGCCCCTGGCCATCATGGATGGGGACAGCGTGACGGCGGTCCGCACCGGGGCAGCAGGGGGACTTGCCGCTGATCTCCTTTCCAGGCAGGAGGCAAAAAAGGTGGTTCTTTTCGGGGCCGGCGTTCAGGGACGATCCCAGTTGCGCGCGGTCATGACCGTTCGAGCCGTGGAGGAAGTTTTCGTGGTAGACCGTGTTGAACAGAAAGCGAAAGATCTGGCCGGTGAAATCGGGACGTGGCCCCATCCTCCAGCTGCCACCATCCCGTCCACGATTCAGGAGGCCGTTCGGAAAGCCGATATCATCCTTGCCGCCACCACCAGCACAACTCCGCTCTTTGATGGCAATGACCTGAGACCCGGGACCCACATCACGGGTGTGGGCGCATTCACTCCCCACATGCAGGAAATTGATGAGGCTACCATCGGGCGGGCCCGGGTCATTGTTGATTCCAGAGAGGCATGCCTTGCCGAAGCGGGAGATATCATCAAGGCCAATGCGTCGATCGATGCAGAACTGGGTGAAATTGTAAATGGGCAAAGACCGGGGAGACAACACAGAGAAGAGATAACCCTTTTCAAATCAGTTGGGCTGGCGGCCCAGGACGCTGCAGCGGCAGGCGCGATCCTTGCTCGGGCGGAAGACAAGGGCTTCGGCACGGTAGTCGACATATCGTAGCCGGCCCCCCCTGGCACGGAAATCACCAAGTGCATGCTTCCAGGCTGTCTTTTATCCCTTTTCCACCACCTCTTTCAAGGAATCACTGAAGATGGAAAGGCACGTGTCGATCTCATGGGAATCCACGATAAGGGCCGGGCAGAAGCGGATACTGTTTTCCCCGCACCCCAGGAGCAGCAGGCCTTTGTTGAATGCCGCAGTGATAATCTCGTTTCTCCAGTCCCGTGCCGGCTCCTTGGTTTCCCGGTCCTCCACCAGTTCAACGGCAACCATGAGCCCTTTGCCGCGCACATCTCCCATGCACTCCCATTCTTCCTGGAGTTTCTTCAAGCCATCGAGCAGATGCGCTCCCTGAGCGGCCGCATTCTGCACGAGTCCCTGTTCCAGCAGCGCTATGGTCTTCATTGCCGCCTGACACGAGACGGGATTTCCTCCGAAGGTGGATGCGTGTGATCCTGCCTCCCATTCCATGATATCCGATTTTGCCACAAGGGCGCCAAGGGGCATGCCTGAGGCAATGCCCTTTGCAAGCGTCATCATGTCCGGAACCACCCCGAAATGCTCCATGGCGAACATCTTTCCGGTCCTTCCCATACCCGATTGTACCTCATCGGCCACGTAGAGAATCCCGTATTTCCTTGCTGTTTCGGAGAGCTCCCTGTGGAATTCGGGCGGCGGGACAATATAGCCCCCTTCTCCCTGGATGGGTTCCACGAAGATGGCCGCCACCTCTTCCGGCGGGATGGTCGTCCTGAACAGCGTATCCTCGAACCATTTGACACAGGCGAGATCGCAGGCCGGGTACCGGAGATTGTAGGGACAACGGTAGCAGTATGCATAGGGGATATGGGTGATACCCGGCACCAGGGGATTGTAATGTTTTTTCTGAATCGTCTTGCTTGCAGTGAGAGACAGGGCTCCCATGGTGCGTCCATGAAACGCTCCGAAAAATGCTATGTTGAGCTCACGCTTTGTATACCACCGGGCAAGTTTCAGGGCAGCTTCCACGGCCTCCGCCCCGGAGTTTCCAAAATAGACCCTTTTGCCGTCATTCCCCGGCGCGAGCAGGGCAAGCTTCTCCGCAAGTTCTATCTGAGAAGTGTAATAAAAATCGGTCCCCGACATATGGAGGAGTTTTTCGGCCTGGGTCTGAATTGCCTGCACCACCTCGGGATGACAGTGACCTGTAGAGCAGACCGCGATACCGGACGTAAAATCCAGGAATGAATTTCCATCCACATCCTCAACCCATGCACCGCTTCCCCTTTCGGCAACAAGAGGGTAGCCCCGGGTATAAGAAGGAGACACATACGTTCCGTCCAGTTTTATGAGCCTCGATGCCTGCGGACCGGGCAAAGCAGTAATGATTTTCGGCACTCGCTTCATGGTTCCTCCACCTCAAGGTCGAAAAATGTGATCAAATCTTCTATACGTCATGGACATCCGGTAAGTATGATATAAGAGCTCTTACCGGACCACCAGGACGGGGCATGGGGCTGATTGCAGGACCCTGTGAACCACACTCCCCAGAAACAGGCCCTCCAGGTCAGAGCGGCCTCGTGAACCCATGATAATCATATCACAATTTTCTATCCGAGCCGCCTCGGCGATCATGGTTCCCGGTGAACCTTCCAGAATCCGGTCGGCGAAGGAGATGCCCTTTTCTGTTAGCATTTTTCGAAAAGGCTCAAGGAGCAGGTTTGATTTTTCCATCACGTCTGCGACGACCTGCTGGAAATAGGGCTCCCCCAGGATAGAGGAAAGATGCCGCCGACAATAAACCAGAATAATCTCGGCACCACCGAGCTCGGCAAGACCCGCCGCATACTCCGTTGCTTTCAAGGAATGGTCTGACCCATCCACGGCCACCATTATTTTTTTGAGTTCCATCAAGAATCTCCCTTTACCCAAATAATAAGAATAAGTTATTCAGAATGGGAAATATATAATAGGGCCCATATGAGGTCAAGAAAATTGCGGTTTCCGCAGCCGGGAATTCTTTTTTCCGGAAAACCCATTCCTTTAGGGCCTTTTCAGGTCACAAGCCTTCTTCCTGAAGCTCTGAAATCAGGCCGGCAACCGCTGAAAGCATGCTACGCTGACTTTGACCTATAATCAGCCTTGACGTAGTACGTTGAATTCGTCATGATAAAGCCCGTCTGAGTGCACATGTGGAGAAAGGTGTTTCCCTGCCGCGTGCCGGGAACACGGAAAATTCTGTGTATGAATCGAAAGAAAAGGAAAGCGAGAAATGACTGACAGGAGGATTAAGAAGCATCCCATTCTGGATATTCCCCGGAAGGAGAAAGTCTATTTTTTCTGGAACGGGGAAAAACTGGAGGGACTGAAGGACGAAACTATTTCTTCAGCCCTTTTCGCAAATAACATTCATATCTTCGGCCATCATCCCAAAGACGGAAGCCCCCAGGGCCTCTTTTGCGCCAACGGCCAATGTTCTCAATGTCTGGTCATTGCGGACAAGATCCCGGTCAAGGCATGCATGACGCTTCTGAGACCTGGAATGGTGGTTGAAAGTGTTGAGGGCATACCCGAACTTCCTCCGGAAGATACGCCGCTGGAACCCCGCCCGGTTTCTGTAACCGACATGGATGTCCTGATCATTGGTGCAGGACCGGCAGGTCTCTCCGCTGCTGTCGAACTGGGGAAACTGCACATAGATACTCTCGTCATTGACGATAAGGACAGGCTTGGAGGGAAGCTGGTTCTGCAAACACACAAATTTTTTGGATCCGTGGAAGACTCTCACGCAGGAACCAGAGGGTTTGAAATCGCATCGCTGCTTGCGGACGCAGTGGCAGAGTTTCCCTCTGTCCGCACGTGGCTCAACACTACTGCCATTGGCGTCTATGCCGATGGCGTGGTGGGCGTCGTTACGGACAAGTCCTACCGGAAAATACGGCCAAAAAAGCTCATGGTTGCGACGGGGGCACGGGAAAAAATGCTCTCTTTTCCCGGAAATACCCTGCCGGGCATTTTTGGAGCGGGTGCCTTTCAAACCCTGGTCAACCGGGACCTAGTCAAGACCTCTAACCGAGTCTTTGTCATTGGCGGCGGCAACGTGGGACTCATTGCCGCCTACCATGCGATCCAGGCCGGTATCCAGGTGGTGGGCCTTGCCGAAGCCCTTCCCCAGGTCGGGGGATACAGAGTGCACGCCGACAAACTGAAGCGGTTGGGTGTTCCCCTGTACACCAGCCACACGGTCCTTTCCGCCCGGGGAAAGGACCGTGTGGAGACGGTCACTATCGCGGAACTGGACAAGGACTGGAACATAGTGCCGGGCTCCCGGAAGACCTTCCATGTGGACACCGTGCTGATTGCCGTTGGCCTTGCCGAAGTCAACGAGTTTTACCTGAAAGCAAAAGAGTGGGGTATGGATGTCTTTGTCGCGGGAGACGCTCAGGAGATCGCAGAAGCATCCGCCGCCATGTTCACAGGAAAGATAGAAGGGATCAAGATAGCAAAATCACTGAAGAGATATAGAAAATCCGTTCCGCAGGAATGGGAGGAAAAGGCAACCATTCTGAAATCCAAGCCCGGAGCTGTTTTACCCAGGATGTCCCCTGAAAAACCATCGGGAGTGATGCCTGTTTTCCATTGTTACCAGGAAATAGCATGCAATCCCTGTACTTCCGTGTGCCCGGAACATGCCATCAGGACCGAAGAGGATAGAATCACCGGGCTCCCCTCCATGACGGATCTCGCGCTCTGCAAGGGCTGCATGTCCTGTGTGGCCATTTGCCCGGGATTGGCCATAACGCTTGTGGATTACAGAAAGGATGCTGATTACCCGACAGTCACCCTTCCCTATGAAATCTGGCGAGAAACGGTGGGTGTGGGGCAGGAGATCCAGGTGACCGATGACGACGGCAATATTCTCGGCAATTACCCCGTGAAAAAGGTCATGTCCTTCAAAAAGAAATTCCCGGGTACGCTTCTGGTGCAATTGCAGATGGAGGCGGACAAGGCCGGAAAGGCCATAGGAATTCGCGTCCAGAGAGAAGAGGTTGCACCCTCCCCGGTCTATGAAGAGGACCTTCCTCCTGATGAAGCGATCGTCTGCCGGTGTGAACGGGTCACCGCAGGAGAGATACGAAGGGCCATTAGAGAAGGGGTCAGGGATATGAATCATCTCAAGGCCATCAACCGCGCCGGCATGGGCGCCTGCGGTTCGAAGACGTGCAGGCCTATGATCTGGCGGTTATTCCAGGAGGAAGGCATCGATATAGAGGAAGTCACCGACCGGGTCGACCGGCCCCTGTTTGTGGAAGTACCTCTCGGAGCCTTCGCCGGAGTGTTCGGAGGTGATTCCGATGAATAACTATGATGTCATTATAGTCGGAGCCGGTTCGATCGGCGTCCCCACTGCCGTTGCTATCGGCGAAAAAGGAATCAGGACGCTGGTCATCGACCGGAATGCGTCACCGGGGCAGGGAGAAAACAAACACGCCATCGGAGGAATTCGGGCAACCCATTCGAGCCCCGGCAAGATACTCACGGCCCTTCGATCCCTGGAGATATTCTCATCCTGGGAAAAGGAAACCGGAGAGAGCATTGAATGGCTGCAGGGAGGGTACCTTTTCCCGGTCTACAGGGAAACAGAAGAGAATATCCTGAAAAGCATCCTCCCTATTCAGAAGGAATATGGACTGAACATTGATTATGTACATGCTGATCGCATTAAAGAAATCCTGCCGGGCATACATGAAGAAGGGCTCCTCGGCGGAACCTTTTCTCCGGAAGATGGGTCTGCCTCTCCACTGCTTGCCATTACCGCATTCTACCGGAAGGCCCTTTCATACGGCGTGAAATTCATGTTCCACGAACAGGTGGAGACCATCGTATCCGAAAGCGGAAGAATAACCGGAGTTACAGCGGGGAGGAAAACATACCACGCACCGGTGGTGGTCGATACTGCAGGGCCCTATTCGAGACCCTTGTGCAGCACGGCGGGAATTGAAATCCCCGTGTACCCGGACTCCCATGAGGCCGGCATTACAGAACCGGTGAAGAACTTCTTCGGCTGCATGGTGGTAGATCTGAGGCCGGTTCCCGGATCCAAGAATTACTATTTTTACCAGAACAGGCTCGGTCAGGTGGTCTTTTGCATAACGCCCGATCCCGCTATTCCCGGGACCGATAAGAGGGAGACATCTGTCTTCCTTTCCCAAGTGAGTGCCAGGATGGTGGCACTTTTGCCGAGACTGAGAAATCTCAGGGTGCGGCGAGTGTGGCGCGGGTTATACCCCATGACCCCTGATGGTTCTCCCATTGTCGGCTGGGACAGGAATTTTGAAGGATTCATTCACGCCACGGGCATGTGCGGCCAGGGCTTTATGTTAGGCCCCGGTGTGGGTGAGCTTGTAACGAGAATGATCACCGAAGAAACCACGGAGGCCGACGCAACGACTCTGAAAGAATTTTCACCGTATCGGGAATTCGCAGGCCATGAGGCCCTCAAATAAAGGAGGCAAAAATGACGCAACTGGATCCGAAAGAACTGAAAACGATTTCCTATACCCGACCGCCTATAGACCGGGGATATGCTAACCAGACCCTCTGCATTGACCTTTCCCGGCTGGATATTACCTTGAAACCTGTTTCTGAAAAGATGAAAGATATCTTCGTTGGAGGGAAAGGGTTCGACCTCTGGCTTCTCTGGCATGCGGTCACCGCCAAGACTAAATGGAACGATCCTGAAAATGCCGTCTGCATCGCCTCGGGCCCCATGGGAGGCACGCCTGGCTACCCCGGATCAGGAAAGAGCATCGTCACGACCATCTCTCCCACCACAGGATCGGTCATGGATTCCAACGTGGGAGGATACTTCGGCCCCTACCTGAAGTTTTCGGGATTCGATGCCGTGGAAGTAGTGGGGAAGCGCCCGGGAGATACGGTTATCTTCATTGACGGCATTGATCAGAAAATAGAGATCCTTGAAATATCCGGGCTTCCTGATGACTCTTATGCATTATCGACCATGCTCACGGATTTTTTCGCCGGGGACAAGAAACAGAATATTTCCGTGGTCTCAACCGGCCCGGGAGCACGACACACCCTGATCGGTTGTCTCAATTTCACGTGGTACGACGTGAAACGTAAGCGCGCCCGGTACAAACAGGCCGGACGCGGAGGCGTCGGGACCGTTCTTGCGGATAAAGGCCTGCGTGCAATAGTGGCCCGATGGGACTCGGTCACCATGGACACGAACAAGCCGGCTGACAAAGAGACATTGACAACTGTTTCCAAGTCCTATTCCCGTGAAATACGGGATCTGGACCCCAAGCAGAATGAAATGGCGAGAGTCGGCACCACCCATCTGGTCCCCATCATGAACGACTTTGACTTACTTCCAACCCACAACTTCCGCTATGGCCGGCACCCCGGCGCCAATAACATCGGCCGGGATGTGTACCAGTATCTGTTCGATCCCGGTTTTGACGGGTGCTGGAGGGGATGCACCGTGGCCTGTTCCCATGGGGTCAAGGATTTCGTCCCCATGACCGGACCCTACCGGGGCCGGAAAGTCTTTGTGGATGGACCCGAGTACGAAACCATTGCCGGCTGCGGTTCCAATATCGGCGTATTCGATCCTTTCACCATCATTGAAATGAATTTTTATTGCGATGCCTATGGCCTGGATACCATCTCCGTGGGGACCGGCATTGCCTTTGTCATGGAGTGTTTCGAAATGGGATTGATCACCACCGCTCATACCGGCGGCATGGACCTCAGTTTCGGAAACCGTCTGAGCGCCCTGGAAATGGTCCATCAGATGGCCTCGGGAAAAGGATTCGGCGCCGTGGTGGGTCAGGGGATTCGTAGGATGAAGGAAATATTTGCGAAGGAATACGGCGCGGATCCAGCAGTGATGCAGGACATCGGCATGGAGTCCAAGGGACTGGAGTTCTCCGAGTACATGACCAAAGAATCACTGGCCCAGCAAGGGGGATACGGCATCGCCTTGAAAGGCCCGCAGCATGACGAGGCGTGGCTCATTTTCCTGGACATGGTTTATAATTATATGCCCACGTTCGAGCAGAAGGCGGAGGCCCTCCACTGGTTTCCCATGTTCCGCACCTGGTTCGGTCTGTGCGGCCTCTGCAAGCTCCCGTGGAACGATATTGTTCCCGAGAACAACAAGGAAACGCCGGAACCGGCAAAGGTCATGAAACATGTCCAGTGGTATGCGGAATACTTCGGCGCTGTTACCGGGAAAAAGGCCACCCCGGATGACCTCATACGGATGAGCGAGGCCGTATACAATTTTCAAAGGATCTTTAGTCTCCGGTTGGGATATGGCAGGAGGGAACACGATTCTCTCCCCTACCGGGCCATGGGGCCGGTAACCGTTGAAGAGTACGAATCACGCCGGGAACGGTACGACAAGGAACTCACAGAAAAACACGGGCTTGATATCACGGGAAAAGATACCACAGAAAAGGCAATGATCCTCCGCAGGTTCAGGGAGCAGCAATATGAGGAACTCAAGGACGCTGTCTATGAAAGACGAGGTTGGAATAGAGACGGAATTCCCACTATAGAGACGGTGAGACGTCTGGGCATCGACTTTCCAGAAGTCCTTGCAGTATTGCAGGAGCATGCCGTCGGCTCGTGATACGAGTCGGTGACAAACAAGTCCCCTGGAAAGAAGGAATGACCGTATCCGCCCTGCTCGCCGACATGCGTGACGGTCATTTCTATGCGGTGGTACGCCTGAACGGGAAACTCGTTTCCAGGCCTTACTTCAACAGCACTTTGATCCCGGATAACGCTGAAGTGATCCTCATCCCGATGGTTGCAGGCGGCTGAGACACTGACCACCGGCAAGGCATCATCTGCTGCGTTGTCGTCGCTCCTTGGCGCCTTGCATCTAATGCCTCGCTGGTGATCAGGACCCCTTCCCAACTGCTCACACCCACACCCGTTGACGAGATTTGACGGTGGATTCAGATGAAGCAACGGGCGTAGGCGCACGGATTATGATGCCGGGCTTTCTTTCTTGAGTGATTCCAGGTAGGCATCCCATTCAATGGGCAGTAAATACTTTTTCTTGGTGTTGCACTCCTTGCATGCAGGAACGATATTCCCTTTCGTGCTCTTTCCTCCCCGACTTAAGGGAACAACATGGTCCATGGTCAACTGATCCCGCCCTACCTCCCGTTTGCAGTAGTAGCAAATGCCTTTGTTGATTCTCCTCAGCCACCATTCGCTCCGGCGCAGCTTCCTTGCCTTTTCCTTCTCCCTTCTTATCTCTTTTTCGCCGACTTCTGGTCCGTAGGGTATCATTGGTATTCAGGCCTTGTCATTCCCTTCTGCATTCAAGATGATACCTAGGCGGCAAGGAGCGGGCGACGGAGGCGTACATGAACAGTACGTCGAGGAGTCCGCGACGCAGCCAACGCCGGTAGCGCTTGAATGCAAATTGGAATCAGGAAGGCTGAGCACTCGTGATCAGTTCCTGTGCCTCCACTCCGATCACATACATCCCGCCGTGCGGCCCCTCGTCCACTTTGGTCAGGTGTCTGACGGTCGTATCTATTGTAATCAATGCCCAGCTGGCATAAAATGTTATCTTTTTTATTTTATCCCCTTTCTTGAGCAATTTCAAGAGGTCAGAATCTTTTTCAGACACCAGCAGCCCGATGCCATGACTCGAATAGTTGATGACATTCAGACGATAGTGTTTCCCATTTCCTGCCCGCGTTTCCAGTGAGAATTCCACGTAGATGAAATCCGGAATCCTCGTTATAATCCGTTGTTCCCGTCTTTTTTCCTGGGCTTCCAAAAGGGTACCGGCATCCGAATCCGCCAGATCCGAGGCCGTATCTTCCGCCTCTGAAACCTGCGCTGAAATGCGTTGGTTCAGAGTTTCCAGTCTGGCCTCTATCTCCTTGTCATCGGGATCTATCTTTCTCGCTGACTGATAAAGACGGCGGGCAAGCTTCGTATCCCCTCTTTTTTCGATCTCAAAGCCGATCCGGAACTGAATTCTCGCCTTTTCCTTTTTTCCGAGTTTCGGGCCTTCCAGTAATTTCTCTACCGCGGTCATGGCCTTTTCCGGATATTCGAACCGGGCAAGGCAGCCCGCTATTTCGGGAACGATTTTGGCCGTGGGATAATCCAGCAGCAGGAGCCTTCCATACTCCGTGACCGCCTCTTCGTAATGGCCTAACTCTTTCAACGCAAACGCCCCATCCAGGAGGGCCTGCACATTTCCCGAGCCCGAAAGGGTTTTCTGAATCTTCGATATCTCTTCACCGGAAACGTCTCTTTGCACCAACTCCTTTTCATTGGCAATCTCTTCCTGTACCTTCACCATCGCCGTCTCGATTTTTTTCTTTTCATCAACGTCCAACCCGGAAGGATCGCCGATGATTTTTTCATAGACCCCCAAGGCCTCGGAAAAAAGCCCCATCGAGCAATATACTTCCGCTTCTTTGATCTTCGAATGGATGTCCATACGGTCCCCTGCCTTCTCAGTTTCTTCTAAACAAGCCCTTGAATTTATCCCGCTTGATCACGTTTTTCACGGCCGGCACAAGCATGTCACAATTCAATCGAACCATCGCCATCGGAGCCGACTCCCCTGTTATGACGAAAAGATACCCGATCTCAGTTTTCCTGATATAGACCCTCCCATGGTCGTAAAACATCTCTATTTCACCGGCGCCCCGTAACGAATGAATGAACAGGGCCCAGGAGCTATCGATTTCAGGCTCCATGGAGAGGGGACCGACAAATTCCTTGAAGACAAGTTGACCCTCGAACGAAACGAGCATCACCCCTCGTACATCGCGCAAATTCAGAAGTTCATGAAGGTGCTTGTTCATAGATACATTCAAATGACCATGTTATGGACTGTTCTCGCACGTCTCTGCCACGAGCGCCTGGATCATCCGGTCTCTCGGACACCTGCTGTCTACGGGTATTAGGATGGTCTCTTCTCCGGGAATAAGGATTACGTCTCTTGCTGCTCCAACGTCCATATAGGCGAGCCGCAGGGGACCGAACGAAAACCGCTTCCCCATTCTCGTCATCTGTCCCAGGAGCCCGTCCCATACATTATCATGGTATATCGTAGCGACACCATATCGTGTGCCGATCTTTCTCATGATCCTTTTTTTCAGCGTTTCTTTCTCTTTGTTTCCGGGCTGTTCCTTCTCATCATCCACCGGAACCAGGTCTTCTGCTTCTATCTTCTTCCCGGGAATATCTTCAGCTTTTCCCTCTTCATCCTTCAGCCGCATAGCCTCAAGCAGGATTGCCTGCAGCTCTCCCTCAATCTTTCTTTCAGGGCATCGGCAGGTATTCTCAATGGACAGCGTCACCTCTTCCCATCTGAAAATTTGATGTGCGGCATCCTCGCCTTTCACACCGTTTACCCGTGCATCCAGGAGATCCCCATCTCGAAAAAAAAGGACCCCTCTTTTTCCGGAAGCCTTGTCCGCCAAGCGGATGGTGCACGTTTTCTGCTCCATTTCCACAAGCTGCAGGAACATCCCTGACGAAATATTGTGAAGGGTCCCGCCGTCGGCTTCGCGCCGCAATGCTGTTAGGATAAGCTTGGCGAGTGCGCTGGTCTTGAAAGGTTTCGCAATGTATCCCACCGCGCCGTCCTTGTGGGCGAGTCTCTCCATCTCTGTGGTGCTGTACCCGGTCATGACAATAACGGGTATGTCGGGATAGAATTCCATGGTGTGGGCAAGTACGCCGAATCCGTCCGTGTTTGGCATTTTCAAATCCGTCACCACCAGGGAAATATCATCCTGACGAAGCCGCCTGATCGCCTCGTCGCCATCTTCGGCCGTCATCACTGAGAAGACTTCCCGGTATTCTGCAAGTCCTTCTCTCAAGGAATGAAGGACTTCTTGCTGATCATCTACAAGGAGAATATTCCGTCTCATGATACCTTCCCGGTTCCTTTCCGCCGGTAACGGTTTCATCCGCTCCGAAAACAGCCCTCTGATCTACCTCCTGCGCCGTAACCTTTCCATAGACAGGCGTATGCTCTCCTGCATCCGCCCGATTGCCTCACTCAGGTCCCCGATCTCGTCCTTGGATCGTATCTCCAATTCCTCATCAAGGTCACCCAGGCTTATCTGTTCGGCCAGGACGGTCAGTGATTTGATTTTTTTCGTCAGGGAGTTCCCATACCAGAGAACAATCAGCGCAATAAGCACCAGTGCGCTGCCCAGTATAATAAACACGGCATTCTTTGTATTCGCACTGATAATTCCTGCCTTTTTCTCCAGTCCTTTGACCTGCTTTGTGAACTCATCAAGATACGTTGTCGCAGCTATCACGAAAGAAGTGTCTCCGACAGGAGTACAAACCATGAA
Organism: uncultured Desulfobacteraceae bacterium; assembly: GCA_964633015.1. Classification (GTDB taxonomy): domain Bacteria; phylum Desulfobacterota; class DSM-4660; order Desulfatiglandales; family Desulfatiglandaceae; genus B46-G9. Next base: position 38,605 of record CAZWEV010000005.1, read on the forward strand.
CTTGTCCCGTATTTTTCCGTCCTTGTCCTGCCACCGATAGTACCCCTGGGATACCTTCCCCCCTTTGACTCCCGTAAAGACCTTCCAGAACCCCGGAAACGCTTTCCCCAGGGGCTTCTTGAGCTTGCTCATATCAATGCCGATGATCTTCTGATTCACATGGGCCCAGGTTCGCCAGATCCCGCCGCTATCCGGCATCTGGTAAAGTGCGGTATAGCCGGTGTCCCCGACCTTTTGCACAGCAATTTTCCTGAACTCTTCATCCTGGAAAAAATTTTCTTTCTTCAGCTTTCTGTGGCTGTCCAGATAGAGCAGCACCTGTGCTGCAACCGATTCGGCTTTATCCCGGATAATATTCTCCGCAAGGTGCGTGACGACCAGGCTGCTTTCACTGGTGATGAGCGCCGTCAGTCTATCAAGCTGTTTGATGTAGAGAAGCCCGGCGGCAACCATGAGGATGACCGGCACGAGGAAAAAGAGAAGGATCATTTTGGCTCTCAGGCCAAAGCGGCGGGACCGCTGTGCCTTGAGACTGGCAAGCTCTGTTTTTACGGTTTCCGTACCTATTGATTCGGCAGCCCTCGACTCATTTTCCCCCGACCCGTGCCATTCCGCTGCCGCATCCAATCCGTCTGTATCATCCGATTTGGAGATATCAAACACATGTCCGCAAGCCTTGCACCGAACCTTGGTGTGACTGCCCGTGATCTTTGTCGGATCAATCCGATACCTTTTCCCACATTCCTCACAAAAAATGATCATTGCTTTTCCCCTTCTTTGCTAAAATGAGTTCTCTTCTTTTTCAAGGAACAGCCTCCCGGGCTCCCTGGAGAATCAGATCCCCATCTCTTTCATCTTCTTGACCATGTTCTGCCTGAAAATGATGCCATTTTCCTTTCGCCGAATGTGTCTCGCGAGCAGGTCCACCAATTCCGCCACCATCTGTACGGGAAAGCCGGACACCCGTTTTCCCAGATCAGCGACCGTGTCCTCGATGAGAATCCTGGATATAGGGCCCACGGCGAGGGAAAGCTGGGCATTCAGGTAATCAAAGAATTCAGAAGGCAATACAGAAGTCTGCTGGCTGACCCGTTCGACGATTTTGAGGTTCGAGAGCTTTTCTATGGCCTCCCTCATCCCTGCCATATCCATTCCCAGTCCCCGGGCAATGGCGGCCAGATTCCTTTCCCCGTCAAGTTCCATCAGGATACCCAACATCCGGCTGTCCAGCGAAAATTCTCCCAGGTCCTTCCTCAGAACGCGCCTGAAAACCATACTGCCCACATTCGCTACGTCAATCCCTTGCACAATTTCCCCCGCATTATTTTCTCCGGGTTTTTCGGTCAGATCTGCGCTTTGATCCGCTTTCCTCGTCAAGCCATGTCCGCATATCTTCCCGCAGGGCTTTGAATTCTGATCGTATGAGCGCTTTCAATTCATGCAATGCCGCCAAGAAGCTCTCGGGAATTTCCTGGCCTTCGTCCCAATCGATAGAGACATCCTTTCCTGCCACCAGCTCAGAGGCGGTCTTTCCAACCCTGCCCCCCGCTTCTGCAACCTTCTTGCCCCCGTGGATCTCTTTCTTCAGCCCTTTGAATCCCTGCACTTCTTTCAGCAAAATGTTCTCTTTTTCGATCTCCTTCAATCCATCGGACAGGAGAATCTTCTCCAACGCGGCATAGACCGAATTCAGCACTTTGATGGCTCCCGGGTTGGCCTTGGCCTTATATCTATTGATATATCTCCCGAGTGAATCAAGCATCTTGAAAAAGGGACCCATGATGCGATCACCGTTGTAGCTGTCCTTCAGCTTGGCGACTTCCTCCAGAAAACGATGCATGACGTCATCGGAAATTTCCCATTCAATTGAAAGAATGATGCTTTGCAGTTCTGCCAGGGGAGACGCCTGGACATCCACCTGATCCTTCTCTGCATTAGGTGCGTCTTCATTTTCAAGAAAAATTTCGTCAAGGCGTTTTTTCACTTCGTCCGTGATGGGTGCATTTTTTCGGGCCAAGAGTTTTCTCCTATTTGAATTCTTTTTCCAGAGCTGCCATAGTGAGAGTAATAATCTTCTTAAGGGTTTTTACCACATTGTCACCCTTCAGCGCGCTCGCCTCGAATGAAGGAACTTTCAGCCTGCTGTTGAGGTCTCTCTCCATTGTTTCATATGAAAGCAAAGGGATTCCGTCTCCCGAAAGATCCCGTTTGTTATACTGGAATACCAGGGGAATCTTAAAAATACTCTTCTTGTAGGTCGCAAGATTGTCCTGAAGGTTCTTTACGGAATACATATTGCTCTTTCTTCTCACCTTCATGGAATCGGCAACGAAGACAATGCCATCCACTCCTCTCAGCACAAGCCTTCTTGTCGCGTCATATTTCACCTGGCCGGGAACGGTATAAAGCTGTATCTTTACATCGTACCCTTTGATCTTGCCCATTTCGAACGGGAGGAAGTCAAAAAAAAGGGTTCTATCACCCTGGGTCTTGATGGCGATCATTTCAGTCTTGATGCGGTCATTGAATTCGTTATAAATATATTCCAGGTTCGTGGTTTTCCCCCCCCTTCCCGGACCGTAATAGACGATCTTTACCTGGACCTCCTTTTTCTTCAAGTTGACGAATGCCATGAAAGAATACTCCGTTCTAATCTCTGTTTTCAAACAAATGAAAATTTCAGTTTCAGCTGAAAAGGCCTCTCATGGGCTGATCTGATGATCCAGAATCCCGGTGATCTCGTTGATTGCCTCTGAGACCTTTAACCTCAGAAAGCCAAGCGAGACGTCCTGATCAAAAATGTTAATGAGAAGAAAGTCCTTCAGCACCTTACTGAAATGGATGCTTTCCTTCTTTCCTTTATGGAAAAGCAGGGAAAATTCATCCTCCCCGATGATCTTGGCCATCGTGCTGACAGCCCCAAAGTTACCTGCCGCCAGGGCTGCCAGCGAATATATGTCATGCTTCATCTTCCCCGAATCCTTACTGGCTATAACGTTTCCCGCCATATCAATGAGAAAGACACACCTGACTCCCATGTCCATGAAATCTTCTTCCAGGACCTCTTCAATGGCATCAAGCTGCTCCTGATCGAGAACGTACGTCAATGGTTCACCTCCGTCCCGTGCCGAATAGCAGTCACTTGGTTTTGCAGGCTCACGGTTCGCGACACACGGTTCGCGGATGAGTGTTCTCCTCCAATGAACCGTGAAGACGGGAACTTTGGACCTGAGCACTTGCGAAACAGGATACATACGTAAATCCTGGCCATCCCGTCTGGTGCATGTACATGCAAAGGCAGTGCCATTTGCAGGCTCAAGAATTTCTGCATCTGTACGGCCCCGGCTTTTGGGGTAATCAGACACGATACGATTGAAAATGCCGGCATCTCCATTGGCTACGTCAAATTTTTGCCGATACCCTTACCTGTTTAATGACGCTTCCTTTCGAAAATAACCTTTCTGTGGTATCCCGTTCCCCTTCGGGGATGTTGAGGCACTCCGATCCATTGTCACGGGATCATTTCCCCGCAACGAAGAAATGTGGACGGATCACCAGGTGAAAATCCTGATGGGAAACGCGGACGGGGGATCTGAGACAAAAGTATGCGGTTGACGGTCGGCATAAAAGTATGCCAAAATAGTTTTTCTGATGGGAGCTGATTTTTCCCGCTTAATGGAGCTAGCCTTGCGTGAGGCCGACAACGCGTTTCACAAAGGAGAAGTGCCTGTCGGGGCCGTGCTTGCGGACAAGGAGGGACGGATCATCGCCAGCTCTTGCAATCGCACAATCGAGCTGCAAGATCCTACCGCCCATGCTGAGATCCTTGTTCTCCGGCGCGGGGCGATTGTTCGAGAGAATTATCGGTTGAACAACTGCATCTTGGTGGTCACCGTCGAGCCCTGCCTCATGTGTATGGGGGCCATCATCCATGCGCGGGTAAATCACCTCGTTTTCGGAACAGCCGATCCCAAGTGGGGAGCTGCAGGATCGTTGTATGATATTCCCAATGACCCCAGATTAAACCACAGAATAGGGGTCACATCCGGCATTCTCGAAGGTGCCTGCCGGAGCCTGATGCAGGACTTCTTCAGAATGCGTCGGTAACGGAAGGGGCTTGTCGGAGAGGTACCGAAGTGGTCGTAACGGGGTCGACTCGAAATCGACTTGTCCCGTGAAGAGCGGGGCACGTGGGTTCGAATCCCACCCTCTCCGCCAAAAAACATACAAACTATTTGACAGAACAACAGGCGAAACATTATCTTGGCTCATCTGCTCAGGAATGCCAACGTGCCGCGGAGAGATGTCCGAGCTGGCTGAAGGAGCGCGACTGGAAATCGCGTGTATCACCAAAACGTGGTACCGAGGGTTCGAATCCCTCTCTCTCCGCCATTCCCGGTACCGAGACCCGGGTCCCGCCATGAAAGGTGTCTCGGATAAAGACCGCCCCTCGATGGGGATGGATTCCGGAAGCACCTTCAATCTGTAAAGCCAGGATCGAAATGACCTACGAAGTATTGGCAAGGAAGTGGCGACCCCAAGGCTTTGAGGACGTCATTGGCCAGGCACATGTTACCCAGACCCTCGTCAACGCCATCAAGGCGGGGAGGCTTGCCCATGCCTATCTCTTTGCCGGCCCCAGAGGAGTGGGCAAGACGTCGGTCGCGCGAATACTTGCCAAGGCTATCAATTGTGAGGAAGGCGAACCGGGAAGGCCATGCAATCTGTGCCAGTCCTGTAGGGAAATCACCGGCGGCTCATCCGTGGATGTCCAGGAAATAGACGGCGCTTCCAACCGGGGCATCGATGAAATACGGGAACTCAGAGGGAATATCAAGTATTTACCCTCGTCGAGCAGGTACCGAGTCTACATTATCGATGAAGTACATATGCTCACCTTGCCTGCCTTCAATGCCCTGTTGAAGACCCTCGAGGAACCCCCTCCTCATGTAAAATTCATTTTTGCGACCACGGAACCGCACAAGGTGCCGGTTACAATCCTCTCCCGATGTCAGCGTTTTGATTTCAAGAGAATCCCCACGCGCGACATTGTCCGCCACCTGGAAAAAATCTCCCTCCAGGAAGGTGTTCATATCAGCGAGACCGCTCTCTCTCTGATCGCAAGGGAGGCCGAAGGCGGCATGAGGGATGCTGAAAGCCTTCTTGACCAGGTAGTTTCATTTGCAGGGATGACCGTGGAAGACGACCAGGTCACTGATATTCTGGGAATCATAGACCGGGAAATCCTGTTTCAGATATCCGCTTCCATCATCGAGGGGGATATGAAAAGATGTCTGGAAATCGTGAACAGGATCTACAATTACGGCTATGACATGAAGGCATTCTACCGCAGCCTCATGCAGCAATTCAGGGACCTCCTCATCAGCTTGATATCCCGGGAGAACGCCCTCATAGAAATCTCCGAGAATGATCGGGAAAAGGCGCGGCAGCTTGCAGAACAGGCGGGCCGGGAAAAGCTGCAGATTATCTTGAACTTTCTTATAAACCACGAGGAAAATCTCAGATTTACCACTCAGCCTCGCCTCCTGCTCGAAACCACCATGCTCCAATCATGCCAGCTGCAGGACTTTCTCTCATTTGAGGAGTTGCTTGAAAAGGTGGAAGGCCTGGAAAAACTTCTTCCAGGAACATCTCCGGCTGCACCGTCTCCCGTGCTTCCCCATCTTTCCGATCCGGCAGGGGATTGGCACAGAAAAGAGGTGGAAGTGCCCACCGGCAGATCAGAAGATGCCTCAGGGAAAGATGCATGGAAAAAATTTCTGGCTTTTCTCTCTCCCAGAAACCGGCCCATGTCAAAGGTCCTGGAAGAATGGGATCTTCTGAATCTGGCCGGAGGCAGCCTGGAACTGAGAAAGGGCCCCAGATCCTTTTCCGCCGCATACTTTGATGACCCCGAAAAACTTGATCAACTTCGCGCATTCTGCAGGGAGTTTTTCGGCCGGGAGGTCCATATACGACTTCTGGAACCATCCAATTCCCCTGCCCGCAAAAAACAAATCGTTCCACCCGGCAGGGCCGGGAACGCCGACGGGGGTCCCCAAAAAAAAATTCCTTCCCCTGTGCGGGACGTTATCGATGTTTTCCAGGGAAAAATCGCCTCAGAAGGTCCTTCCAAGAAACCGGTGTCAGGTTGACCTAATTTCCCTTGCGCTTCTCAGGGTCCAAAATCCGTTCCTGAGATCTCCCATGAGATCCTCGGGGTCTTCGAGGCCGATATTGAGCCGGACGATGGTCTTATCCGGGTACCTCGACCTGCCGGAACGCCTGTATTTGGCGGCGGTAATAAGACTCCTGTATCCACCCCAGCTATACCCGGGGCGGAAGAGACCAAGCGAATCAACAAAGGAGGCCAATTCTTCATTTGAATAATCTTCTTGGAAGATAAACGCGAAAAGGCCTGAAGACCCCAGGAAGTCTCTCCTCCAGATATGGTGCTCCGGGTGACTCGGGAGTGCCGGATGGAGCACCTTGTCCACCAGGTCAACCGTTTCAAGCCATTTTGCGATTTTCAGGGCCGATTTTTCATGCCGCTTCAATCGTATCGGCAATGTCCTCAGCCCCCGCAGGGCAAGGTAGCAATCATCAGGCGATGCATAAATCTCCATGACCCGGTAAAACCTCTTGAATTCCTCTGCGTGTTTTTCAGTTACCGTCACCGCCCCCAGCAGCACATCCGAATGACCGGAAATATATTTCGTGACGGACTGAACCGAGATATCGATGCCGAGGGCAAACGGCCTGAGATACAGGGGTGTGGCCCAGGTGTTGTCGAGCAGAGTTACAATGCCCCTTTCCCGGGCGAGGGCGGTAACAGCGGGAATATCCTGTATTTCAAAGGTGTTTGAACCGGGCGATTCGAGAAAAATAAGCCTTGTGTGCGGTTTGATGAAATCAATAATATCAGCTCCTGCCGCAGGCGGAATCATCCCGATCTCCACATTGTATCGGGAAAGGATTTCCCTGCAGAAACGGGCCGTCGGGCCGTACACGTTGTCACACAGGAGGATATGATCGCCGCTTTTCGTAAATGCGAACAGGGTGTTGATGATGGCGCTTATTCCCGACTGAAAAACCCGGGTCATATGCCCGCCCTCCAGTTTCCTGAGGGCCTCTTCAAAGGCCCTCTGTGTGGGCAACCGGTCCGTCCCGTAGGCCACACCCTCATAGGCACCTCTGTTTGCCAGAACAAGATCTTCGTATCCTTGAAACAGGACGGTAGACCCTTTGTAGACAGGTGGATTAATTGTCCGCACCTCTCTCCCTTGTACTTTCTGGTAATACTCATCGTATACGACAAGTTCAGTTGCATCCTTCATGTCCGTCATTTCCTGTTTGCGAAGTTTATAAAAAGAGTGTCACCGCTGCCCGCGCATCGTGGTTGCGTCTCTTTTTCCACAGAACCATGTCTTTCAATTTCGTTCTGCAGAATAGAATAGAGTCCCCGAGCTTCGCAAGAAAAAACGCCTTCCGGCACATTCCATGTCCCCCAGCAGAGCCGGAAGCCTCAGAAGTCTCGACGGCTGCGCAGGGAGGGAACCTTTTCCGGAGTTGACGGGATTTTTCCAACCTGATAGAATTTTGTCCACCTACAGGACATAAGGGATCCGGATGATTCCCGGAACTCCCGGATCCGCAAAAGAGGATAGCACGGAAAGGAGAAAAACGATGAAAGGGATGCCCAATATGGGCCAGATCATGAAACAGGCCCAGCAATTTCAGGCCAGGATGGCAAAACTCCAGGAAGAGCTGGGGGACAGGACCGTTGAAGCATCGGCCGGCGGAGGAATGGTTGCCGTCGTGGCAAACGGCAGGCAGGAGATCGTCTCCGTAACCATTGATCCAGAGGTCATAGATCCTGAAGACAGGGAAATGCTGCAGGATCTCGTGATGGCCGCGGTTAATGACGGTCTGGCAAAAGCGAAAGAAATGGTGAATGAAGAAATGGGAAAATTGACCAAGGGCATGAATCTCCCCAACCTTCCCGGTCTCATGTGACCAAGGAGATTACCATGGGCATATACCCGCCATCCCTTGAAAACCTGATCGAGCAGTTTTCCAGGCTCCCCGGTATCGGCCAGAAATCCGCGGCGCGAATGGCCTTGTTCATCCTGAAAAGCGACCGCGTGTTGGCCCAGGAACTGGCCCGGAGCCTTCTAGAGGTAAAACACAGGATAACCTTCTGTTCCATCTGCTTCAATCTGACCGATGATGATCCCTGCCCCATCTGCCGTGATGAGGCCAGGAATAATGGCAGTATCTGTGTTGTTGAGGGCCCTGGCGACCAGTTGGCCCTAGAGGAAAGCGGTTCATTCAAGGGGCGGTATCATGTCCTCCACGGCGCGCTTTCCCCCCTTGACGGCATCGGTCCTGAGGACCTCAAGATCGGAGAGCTCCTCACCCGCTTGAAACATGAACATGTCAGGGAAGTTATTCTGGCAACCAATCCCACCACCGAAGGGGAAGCAACGGCCTCATTCCTGGCAGGTATCCTCTCTGACAAGGACGTGATAATTACCCGTATCGCCCTCGGCGTCCCAATGGGAGGAGATCTCAAATACATGGATCGCATGACCCTGCAATATGCCCTCAAGACCCGCATGAAGGTCCTTTCATGATTGAGCGGGAGGATATTGAGACCCTCGCCGGGATGGTCGGTCCGGGCAGTCTGATCACCGGCCGGAACGAACTTGAGCAGTACTCCACGGACGGCACAAAACTGGTTTTTCCTCCCGATGCCGTTGTCTTTCCAAACAGTACCCAGGAGACGGCTGCCATCCTTCGCCTGGCTTCCGCGCGGGGGTTCCCGGTGATACCAAGGGGCGCCGGAACCGGGATGAGCGGGGGATCGCTCCCCGTCAACGGTGGACTGGTCATGTCCCTGGAACACATGAAACGCATCCTTGTAATCGACCGCGAAAACCTTATCGCTAAAGTGGAACCCGGCGTCATCACGGGGGATTTTCAGGAAGCCGTTGAAGAATTGGGGCTTTTTTATCCCCCGGACCCGGCCAGTCTCCACATGTCAACCATCGGCGGGAATGTTGCCGAGTGTGCCGGCGGGCTGCGGGCCGTCAAGTACGGGGTGACCCGTGACTATGTCATTGGCCTCACCGTCGTGCTCCCCACGGGTGAAGTCATCCGGACGGGCCGGGAAACCATGAAGGGCGTGGCCGGGTATGATCTCACCCATCTCATTGTCGGATCGGAAGGAACCCTGGCAGTGATCACCTCCATCACTCTCAGGTTGCTCCCCAGGCCCGAAACACAGCGGACAATGCTCGCTTTTTTCCCTGATGTATCCGCGGCGGCCCTCACGGTCTCCAACATCATTCACCTGCGAATCATACCCACCATCCTTGAATTCATGGACAGGGTCTGTCTCGATTGTATCAGAGAACATATGGTAATTTCCATTCCCGGTAATGCCCGCGCTATGCTTCTCATGGAAGTGGATGGTGATTCTTTCACGGTGGAGCAGGAGAGCAGAAAAATTCAGCGGGCGTGTGAAAATGGCGGGGCAATCAGTTTTGAAGCGGCATCCACCCCGGAGCAGGCTGAAAGGCTCTGGCAGGCCCGTCGGGAAATCTCTCCTTCCCTCTATAAATTGAGGCCCCACAAGACCAGCGAGGATATCGTCGTACCCCGAAGCAGGCTGCCGGAACTCATTGCAAAGCTTGAAGAACTCAGCTCCAAATACCATCTCCCTCTGCCGGCCTTCGGACACGCGGGAGACGGGAACATCCACGTCAACATCATGCATGACAAGAATAATCCCCGCGAAAGGGAAAACGTCGCGCCGCTGGTCCGGGAACTTTTCGATCGAGTGCTGCACATGGACGGGACCATCACCGGCGAACACGGAATAGGCATTACCAAGGCTCCTTACCTGGAAATGGAAATTCCGAGGCCGGGATTGGAACTGATGAGAAGAATCAAAAGGGCGTTTGATCCAAAAGGAATCCTGAACCCCGGAAAAATCTTCCCGACCTAACCCGCGGGTTCGTAAATGCGCTAGCGTATTTCAACGCTGCCAGAAAATGGCTAGGAGGCAGGGAAACGGGATGTTCCCGAGGCGGCGTCATGTCGGCCCTGGAACAGGACAGCAGCACTTATCTCCCGGGATCCCGCCGGCACTCCAGGTGACCGCGGCTTCCGCTTTCCCTTCCGCTATTCCTTGATCAACTTCTTGAGTTCGGTCAGGGCCTCTTCCGGCATCTTGAAGGAATGTTCCGGGCCCGGAAAAACACCTTCCCGAACGTCCTTCTTATAGGCGTTCATGGCATCGAGAATTGTTTCCCGGATCCTTGCGTATTGCTTCACGAATTTGGGAACGAATTTATCGAAGAGCCCGATCATGTCATGGGTCACCAGCACCTGTCCATCCACATGGGGGCCCGCTCCGATGCCGATCACCGGCACGCTCACCGACTCCGACATCAGTTTCCCCAGGGGGGCGGGCACGGCTTCCAGGACGATGGAAAAGACACCGGCCTGTTCCAGCGCCCTCGCGTCGTCGAAGATCTTTTTGGCCGCCGCGGCGTCACGCCCCTGCATCTTGAACCCTCCGAGGGCGCTGGCCGTCTGGGGGGTCAGGCCGATATGCCCCTGGACCGGGATACCCGCCTTTACGATAGCTTCAATGGTGGGGGCGAAATCAACCCCGCCTTCCAGTTTGACCACATCGCACCCGCCTTCTTTCAGCAGCCGACCTGCATTTATGATCGCCTCCCTGATGGATGTGTTGTAACTCATGAACGGCATATCTCCCACCACGAGGGCCTCCCGGCAGCCCCGCATCACGGCCTTGATATGGTGAATCATGTGCTCCATGGTGACTTCAACCGTGCCTTCCAAACCCATGACGACCATGCCCAGAGAATCGCCCACCAGGACCATGTCCACACCCGCCTCATCTGCCAGGAGGCCGAACGGATAGTCGTAGGCCGTGCACATGACGAGTTTTCTCCCTTCCTCCTTGGCGTTCTTTATGTCCATGATCGTGACTTTTCTCGTGCTCATTTCAAAACCTCCCTGAAAAAATAGTTTGTGTCATGCCCAAATCATGCGTGATCTCTCCTGCCACCGGCTGGTCCGGCTTCGCCTGTCCCCATGATGCCCGGCTGAAGGACAATCTCCCAAAGCCTTATTCGTAGTGCTTTTCCAGGGTCTCGATCAAGGCGGTCAGGGTCTGATTCACCGGTGTTGCGAGGTCCAGCGCCCGTCCCTCCCGAACAATGAACCCGTTGATGGCATTGATCTCCGTTTGACGCTTGCTGTCCACGTCCTGTCCCATGGAGGATCGGTTGACGGCCGTTGCCCGGGCGACCTCCAGAACGTGGTCGACCATGTCCTCCCGGACCCCGATCCCCCGGGCCCGGGCCACGGCCATACCTTCTTCAACCGCGGATCGACTCAGGCTCCTGGTCACCTCCAGATCAAGGATCTCTCCGTTCTTGATGCCGGTCAGGGCCGTAATGGCATTGATACCCACGTTGATAAGCAGTTTATTCCAAACCACAATCCGCACATCTTCCACAACATCGCACGCTATCCCTGCACGGGTGAACACCCAGGCCAGTCCCGCTGCCTGATCGAAACCCTCGCTTGTCATGCTCCAGGCCCCGATTGTCGTGGGGCCGGCTCCTGCGTGTCGAATGTTTCCGGGGCCGAGAAGGGTCGCCCCGTGGGAAGTGGTTCCTGCCAAGACTCTTCGCGGTTCAACGGCCTCGGCGATGATGTCGGCGTTTCCCATACCGTTCTGAAGCGTCAGGACCATCCCGACCTTCCCCGCTACGGTCGCGGCAGTCCGCGCTGCCGCTCGGGTCTGGGTCGATTTGACGAAAACAAGGACCAGTTCGGCCTCCCCGATTTCACGGGCATCGATGGCGGCCCGAACATTTACTGTGCGGACATTTCCTTCACGTTCGATGGTCAGGCCGTTTCCGTTGATTGCGGCAACATGTTCCGCCCACACATCATTCAGCCAGACTTCATTCCCCGCTTCGGCCAGCACGGCGCCGAAAAGACTCCCCATGGCCCCGGCACCCACCACAGCGATCTTCATCTTCCTTCTCCTTTTCGAATTCTCCGCATAGTCAGGTTCAGTTGAGCCCACGCGCAGGCGTGTGAGTTCCTCTGCATATGCACGCAAGGTTTCGGTGCATAGCAGGTACTATTTTGCAACCATTCGTGCCAAGAGCACCGTCATGGGTGAATAAAAGGTTATGATCAGGAGATCCACCAGCAGGATCATCAGGAACGGGACGATGCGTCGGCTGATGGCCCCCAGACTGTCTCCGGAAATGGAGCAGGAGACAATCAGGCAGATGCCCATGGGCGGCGTCAGCATTCCTATGGCCAGGTTGGTCACCACGATGACACCCAACTGGATCATGTCAATGTGCAGGGAAGGCAGCAGGGCGGTGATCATGGGAACCAGCAGTATCAACGAGGCGGTGGTTTCCACAAACGTACCGGCGATGAGCAGGACCAGATTGATGAGCAGGAGCAGGAAAACGGGATTTTTCGTAAGGGTGAGCAGGGAACCTGCCAGGCGGGCCGGGATATTCTCCACTGCTGCAATCCAGCTGAAGACCGATGCGGTGCCGATGATGAACATGACAATCGCCGAGGTGACAGCCGCGTCCCGGAAGATGGGGAACAGGTCCTTCAGGCCTATCTTGCGATAGATTGCCATTCCCACCACCAGCGCATAGACGACCGCCACGCCGGCCGATTCCGTGGCGGTAAAGATCCCGAACAGAATTCCTCCCAGAATGATCACTGGTGCGCCAAGGGCAAGCAAGGCCCTTCTGAACGTCTGCCAGACTTCTCTCAGCGAAAAAACAGCAGTGCCTGCATACCCCCTTCGGCGCGAGATGAGGGTGGAGACGATGATGAGGGAAATCCCGATCAAGGTCCCCGGCAGGATCCCGCCCGCAAAAAGCTGCCCGATTGAGGCACCCGTCAGGAAACCGAAGATGATCATCGGAATGGAGGGCGGAATAATGACGCCTATGGAACCTCCCGATGCCTGGACCGCCGCTGCAAAGTCGGAATCATACCCCGATTGTTTCATGGCAGGGATGAGGATGGCGCCCACCGCGGCGGCATCGGCTGCGGCGGAACCGGAAATACCCGCAAAAAACATGGCGGATACGATGGTTACCGCCGCCAATCCGCCGGGAAGCCACCCTACAAGGGAATTTGCAAAGTCAATAATTCTCTGGCTGATCCCTCCTGCTTCCATGAGGACACCGGTGAACATGAACAGGGGAACGGCCATCAGATGGAAGGAATTCATACCGCCGAACATCTTCTGAACAACCATCATCAGCGGAAAGCTGCCCTGAACCACGATCCCCAGCAACGATGCCACGCCGATGGCGATGGCGATGGGGGCATTGATGGCAAACAGAACCAGCAGTGAAAGAATGAGGACCTCAGTAATCACGACTTCCTCTCTCCAGTTCCTGCAACAAGAAAGTAACGCCGTGAATCATCAGGATGAGACCACTGAGAGGAACGATGCTGAAAATAACCCATTTGGGCACATAGAGAGCCGGCGATATCTGAAGCCTGACAAAGTAGGCAAAACGGTATCCATAAAAAATCATAACGCTGAAAAACGCAATGGAGACCACGTGGACGACGATCGTGAATATCCTGGAGACCCGGTCAGGCATTCTGGAACTCAACACATCAATGCCGGGATGGGCTTTCCTCCGGTAGGCCACGGAGGCGCCGAGGAATGACAGCCAGACCAGCAGAAACCGCGCCAACTCCTCCGACCAGAAGAGAGATTGATTCAGCACGTAGCGGAAGAAAACCTGAAGGGCAACCACAAATGTCATGGTCAACCCGAGGGAGAACAACAGGTATTCAATCCACCGGTTCAATACCAGGCTCAATCTTTCCATTGCGGACAGGCTGTCTCCATCTCCGGGCGCCTGGGTGCGCCGGAACAGCTCACTATTTCGTCGCTCCCATGAACTTCAAGAGCAGTGCATGAACCTTCGGGGCCTTGTACAACTCCATGTTGACTAATCCAGCGACCTTCGCCCGGAAGGCGGCCACATCAGGGTGTTCCTCCACGATCATGCCCTTCTCTTTGAGGAACTTCAGTCGGGCCTCATTCTTTGAACGGTTGTCTTTCCGCTGAAAGACAGCCGCGTCATACATGGCCTCCTGGATCATCTTTTTGGTGGCGGCATCCAGGGTATTCCACCATTTGAGAGAGGCCACGTCGATATGGTAGGAATAAACGTGTCGCGTCAGCGTCATGTATTTCTGGATTTCATAGAACTTGTAGACCTCCATGACCCATAGGGGATTTTCCTGGCCGTCGATGACCCCCTGCTCCAATTCGGTGTAGATTGGCCACGGCATGGGTGTCGGGTTGGCGCCCAGGGCCTGCCAGATCGCCTTGTGGATTGCCGACGCCATGACCCTGATCTTGAGCCCCTTCAGGTCAGCGGGAGTCTTTACCGGCCGCTTGTTGTTGGTGAGGTTGCGGAAACCGTTTTCGGAAAAACAGAGTCCCTTGAAGCCTGAACTCTCCAGGCTCTTCAGGAGTTCAGCCCCGAGCGGGCCGTCGAGCACCCTGTCCACCTGGGAATAGTCTTTGAACAGGAAGGGATAGTTGACCACCCGGGCCATGGGATCAAAGGTATCGAAGGGACCGCCCGTGACAATGGCCATTTGAATGGAATTCATCTGTACCTGCTGCAGGATTTCCGTTTCATTCCCCAGGGAGGCGGAGTGAAAAATCTGCACCTTGATGCCGCCGTTGGATCGCTTCGCGACCAATTCCTTGAATTTCTCGGCGGCTATGTTCTGGGCGGACCCCGGTTTGGTCACGACTCCAAGCTTGATGTCGGTGACGGCCAGAGCGCTGTCGGCAACCAAAATGAAAAAGGCTGCGGTGATGAGAACGGCGATTCTTTTCATGGATGTTCCCTCCTCTATGGGTTTCGATACAGACTGTAAGGAGCGAAAGAGCATGGCAATAATCCTCATCGTCTCCCGGAATAGTTCATGATTGTGCCAACCGCACTCCCTTCGTCAAGCATTTTCCTGCCTTCGGTCTTTCTCCCCAAATGCGTTCCTCATGGTGTCCCGATGGCCTCTCTCTGACCGAAAACCCGCACAAAAGGCTGCCTGTTGGGCATGGGGTGTTACAAGATCTGATCCAGGCTTTTATAATTCTTGGTATCGTAGAATTTTTCCACATCTACCAAACGCAGGCGTTCAAGGGCCTTTTTCAGAGGAATGGAAGTGATTTCCCCGTGCTGGAAGCTTGCCATGCGACCGAAATCTTCATTCACGATCATGTCAAGTGCCGCGATGCCGAATTTCCGGCCCATTCTCCGGTCATAGGCCGTTGGCGATCCGCCCCGCTGAAGATGCCTGAGCGCAACGTAGCGCACCTCCATCTGGGTCGTTTTCTCTATCTCTTCCGCAATAAAACCACCCACACCCCCGAGATAGTAATGGCCGAAACCGTCTCTTCCGCGTCTTTCGCGAACTTCCTCCATGCCCCTGGGCTTCGCCCCTTCAGAAACCAGCACGATAGAATACCGCTTTCCCGCCCTCTTTCTCATCTTCAGGAGTTCGATTACCCTGTCCGGCATGAAGTCATGTTCGGGAATCAGGATGATGGGGACACCGGACGCCTCCCCGGCTTCCAGGGCGAGCCACCCCGCCTTTCTCCCCATGCACTCCACCACGAATATCCGGCTGTGGGAACCGGCAGTAATCCGTAACCGATCAATATCTTCCGTAATAATGTTTACGGCGGAATCAAACCCGAGGGTGTAATCCGTACCCGACAAGTCCCGGTCGATGGTCTTGGGGATGCCCACTATCTTCACGCCCATCCGGTACAGATTGTAAGCAACGCTGAGATTGTTGAACCCGCCAATGACCACCAGGGCATCCAGGCCCAATTTCCTGCAATTCTCCACAATGAGTTCAGACCGGTCCTTCTTTGGATCAAAGGGGTTGATCCGGCTTGTACCAAGCCGCGTTCCCCCATACCGGTCCCATGTCCGAACCGCCGTGGTGTCGAGAGGCATGGTCCATTGTTTCAGGTTTTCTTTCTTCTCCGGTTTCATTTCAATCAAGCCCTTCCACCCGTCGACGATTCCTGTTATTTCAAACATGGTTCCTCTTCTCGGCACCAGATCTTTATCCAATGCAGAGTAAACGAGCCAGTGAATGGTGCTGTTGATACCGGCGCAATCTCCTCCTGCCGACAGGACTCCAACTTTCGTTTTCATTGTTCGCCTCCCGCGAGTGAATGTACGTTGCCGTATCCTGGATGCTGGTGCCCAAAATTCTTTTGTGGATGGCCACTGGTGAATATAGTAAAACGCTGTTGCCGTGTCAAGGCAAGCCCATTGAGCGTTATTTTCGATTTTCAGGTTGCAACACACCACCATGTCTGATATTGCATAAACCGGATGAAAACAGGGTGATCTCTTATGAATATCCTTCAAACCACTCTTCTCGGAATTATTCAGGGTTTGACTGAATTCCTGCCCGTGAGCAGTTCCGGGCACCTGGTCATCTTTCAGAATCTCCTGGGGTTCAAGGAACCTGAACTACTCCTGGACACATCCCTCCACCTGGGAACGCTCCTGGCGGTGTGCATCTATTTTCGCTCGGATCTCGGGAAGATGCTCCTGGGGACCTGGGAATTCGTGTATCAAGGGAGAACGCCCGGACCGCAGGAAAAAGCCCTCCGCTCACATGCGGCCCTCACCTGGTGGGTACTGATAGGGACTGTCCCAACGGGACTCATCGGCTTTTTTTTCAGACACCCCCTTGAAAATCTCTTCGGTTCTATCTCTCTCGTGGCGGTCATGCTTCTTGTCACCGGGACCGTCGTGGGCCTGACAAAATTCAAGCCGGGGAATGCCGGCAAAGGACGCCGCCTTGGCTACCTGGCGAGCCTGGCAATAGGGGCCGCCCAGGGACTGGCCATTATCCCGGGGATCTCCCGGTCGGGAGCGACGATTGCCTGTGGCCTTTTCCTCGGACTGGAAAGGGAAACGGCAGGTCGGTTCTCCTTTCTCCTTTCCATTCCGGCAATAGTGGGGGCCGTCCTTCTCCAGTTGAAAGACGGCCGCATATCCGGGATAGGACTTTCCCCCCTGCTCTGCGGTTTCTTCTCTTCTGCGGTGGTTGGTCTTTTCGCTCTGAAGGTGCTGATGGGCATGGTAAGAAAGGGGCATCTGTCATATTTCGCTCCCTATTGCTGGGCACTGGGCGTCCTGGTTCTTTTGATCACACGCTGACGCTGCTCTTACTCTCCCTCTTTTGCACCTGTACCGATATCACCCAGGCCCAGCAGATGAAAGCCCAGCATAATGCTGGTATCCTGATCTTCTCTTGCCAGGGAGACGTGTACGCCCCAACACTGGCTCTTATATCCCACCCAGTACCGCGTATAGATACTCTGGCCAGCCAGCAGATTTTTCCGGAAGGCCATACCGGTCCAAAATCCGTACAGGAGGTTCAGGTCCCAGTCAAATCCCAGGCTCTTGGCGGTATCTTTGTCATAAAGAAAATCCACCCCGTAGTGATCCCATCTGCCTCCTGCCCGAGGAACACTGAGCGCGAGGCTCAAACTGCCTGCGCTGAACTCATGATCATAGTGATCCCATTGACCGTTTCCCCGAAGATCCAGGTTCTGGAAAGGGGTCACCAGGAGATCTGCGCTCAGCGGGGTCAACGGCTTTTTTTTCTCTCCGGAGGCGGCCCTATCCCGTGTGGCCTCGTCAATATCATAGCCCTGGCTGAGCGTGAAGGTCCCCCACTGGCGGTATTGCACCTTTCCCTTCCCGTGCTCCAGTCTGGCATCCAAAAAGTTCTCCAGGGAAATGATGATCTGGTTGACCCTACCCTCCTGGTCAACGGGATCAAACCACGGCCTTTCCTCTTTGTCCCCATACGGGACCCGATACCGATAGGTGAGAGCAGGCCGGATACGATGCTTCAGTCTTGTTGCGGTATTCCATCCCGTATCGTAGACCCGCGCCATATTGCTGGAAAGCCTGCATGCGGCATCATAGGCCCCTTTTACTGCAGCGTCATCCAACCCCTCTTCGGTCCTGTCCAGCTTGTATGTGTCCAGAGTGTATCGAAAAGAAGGTTCCACATTCACGTATCCGTTCAATATTTTCCAGGGAAATCTCAGGTCAGGGGACAGGGAGAGCCAGGATCCCGTTGCTCCTTCCTCTCTCCACACAAAGTCATAATTCGAATTCATCCCAAGATAGACCGGCAGATCATGCAGGGCACTTGGCGCAAGGGAAGCTTCCACGCCGGCAAGGGGCTGCGGCATCTGATCATGGACAGGATCATCCGGCCGCTGGTGATAAGACGAAAGAGCCTGGACGCTTGTATTCTCCCATTCTTTGCTGAGCCTCAGAGCGGAACGCCTCGTGGGAGCATATCTTTCTTCAACCGGTCGATCGAACATGTCTGTAAGATCAGGTCTGGCCTCATAGCCCAAGAGACCGCTTTGAAATTCCCGCAGATAATCCTGATCACTCACCACGTCCACGTCCAGGCGCGCCGTCACCCCGAAAGGCATGTTCTGGTCCGCCCGGCTCCGCAACCAGAAACGGTTCTCATTGTTCCTTGGGAAGGGACTGATCTTCAGTTCATCCGGATCAGTCATATCTTTTGTTTCTATTCTGTCCCGCAGGAAATCCCCCAGAAAAACCCCTTTGGATTCCTTGCTCTCCACATACCGGAATTCCAGGCCTTGCATGTACCCCCGCCGGCTCATGTATCGCTCATACAGGGTGGCGTCGGTCTGATCGGAAATCGCCCAGAAGAAAGGGATTTCCATATCTGCGCCGTTCCGGTTGGAATATCCTATCCTGGGGGGTAACAACCCGGTCTGTCGTTTAGTCTTGGCGGGAAAGAGCATGTAGGGCACATAAAGAAAGGGCCAGTCTTTTACGCGGAAAGCGGCATGCTTCACCTCCCCGTATCCTTCTATGGTGACCGTGACTTCTGATCCCGTGATGCTCCAGGCAGGGTTTTCGCCGTCACATGTAGTGAGACGACACTTTTTTATCACATACGTGTTTTCCCCTGTCTTTTCCATGGTGCCGCCGCTCAGGTAATAATGATTCTGCTTGAGGAAAAGGCGCCCATTCTCAATCCAGCCGGTCTGCTCTCTTAAATGAAAAACCCCCTTTTCCCCGGTCAGGATATCATTCCCTGATTTAAGCCTCACCTTTCCTGCAACGTTCGCGACACCCGTCCCCCTGTTGTACGTAGCTTCCTGGGCCGACAGGGTCTGGTCCCCCCGGACAATCAGAACATCTCCCTTCGCCCGGTATTCATTGGTTTTCTCATCATAGGAAAGGCGCTTCGCGGTAATCTTCCATGGGGCATTCTCATCAAGCTTGAGTTTTTCCTTTGAAAATAAGGTCTGAGCATTCGCTCCGGAGAACAAAATGCCGATGCTCAGGAGGACTGACAGGCCCAGGGGAAAAAGAACCGGCTTTCGCTTGATCAGGGTTTCCTGCCTTTTTCTTGTCATCCGTCTCTCCATCTTCTCATACATCCCTGCTGTACTTTTCCGGGTCGAAATAGGACAGAGCTTCACCGACAGTGAAGAGGGAGCCGCACACTACGATCAAGTCTGACGGGGTTGCCAGTGTTATGGCCCGTTCCAGGGCCGGGAAAAGCGCGGGAATGATTTCCCCGGATACGGTGAAAGACGCTGCCTCGGCCATGAGCCGTTCCGGTGTCGCCGCCCGGTAATACCGGGGACGGGTAAAGATGATGTGATCGCCGAGCGGTACGATCCACCGGAGGATCTCCCTAATATCCTTATCATCCATGACCCCTATGACAAGGATGAGACGGCGGTCCGGGTATTCTTCCCTAACCGCGCTCGCCAAGGCCCTAGCCGCCCCGGGATTATGGGCGCCGTCCAGCAAGACATCAGGATCTCTGGATACCACCTGCATTCTGCCCGGCCAGTCCACATTGAGTAAGCCTCTGCGTATGTGTTCTCCGGATGCAGGGAACCCTTTTCGATCGAGCAGTTCTGCCACAGCCAGGGCAAGAGCCGCGTTTCCCGCCTGAAAACGGCCCTTCAATCCCAATTGAAGCCTATGTATCCTCCGATCCATTCCGTAGTAGTGGAGTCCCGAGGCTGTCGTGCGATACCGGATCTGCTCCCCGATTCGCCAGAACGGGGCCCTCTTCTCACGGGAGAGGCGTCTGAACTGCTCCACAACCGACGGTCTTCTTGCACCGGTGACGAGATCCACTCCTTCCTTGATAATTCCGGCCTTCTCTCCGGCGATCTCCCTGATGCTCGTCCCCAGGAAATCCTGGTGTTCAAGAGATATATTGGTGATTACCGAAACCAGGGGGTGAATAATGTTTGTTGCATCCAGCCGTCCTCCCATACCCACCTCCATAATTGCCACGTCTGTCTTTTCGCGGGCGAAATAGACCAGCGCCATGGCAGTAGTGGCCTCGAAAAAGGTGGGGGGTTCCTCCTCAACCACTGCCCTCCTTAATTCGTCGGTGAGCTGCGCTGCGGACTCCCGGGACATCTCACACCCGTTGACCTTGAACCGCTCGGTAAAACGCAGAAGATGGGGTGACGTATACACCCCCACCGTGAATCCCGCCTCTCTCAGGATAGAGGACAGGAACGCGGCCACCGAACCCTTTCCATTGGTGCCCGCGATGTGGACATAATTTCCCCTCCTGTGCGGATTGCCAAAGGCGTCCAGGAGATTTGAGGTCTTTGAAAGTCCGAACTTGATGCCGAACTTCTGGAGGCTGTACAGATACCGTACCGCCTCTTCATATGATAACCTTTTCGCTTTCATACTCTTGAGCAGTACCCACACACGGTTAGATCTTTTCCAGGGTTGTATATTCCAGATGCAGGAGTTTTCGTCCAACGTTCTGGAAGAACACTTCTACCTTGTCCGCATCCAGGAACCTGGACACCACTCCCGGTCCGAACGCAGGATGTCTCACCCTGTCCCCCTGGCGGAATTCGTTATTCCCCTGTGTCGCTCCCAACGCCTTCGGCCGCACCGTCCCCCCCTTGAAAGCCCCGGACCCGGAATACGCCCTCTCAGATTCAAAAGAGACCACTTCCGCGGGAAGTGCCTCGATGAAGGAAGACAAACCGTTCCGAAGCCCGTATCCTGCCGTTTGCCAGGAAGGCACCGATTCCTGACCGGGGTAACAAAGAATCAGTTGATCTTTTGCCCTCGTCGCCGCAACATACAAGAGCCTTCGCTCCTCCTCCAGGGCCTCATCATTCTGGTATGCGCGGGCAGGAGGGAAACGACCCTCCATGAGCCAGATGATGAATACCGTGGACCACTCGAGTCCTTTGGCTGAATGCACCGTAGAGAGCGTAAGCCGCTCTCCTCCGGACTTCCCGTTCAGATCAGCGGAACTCGTCGGGGGCTCGAGTGTCAGGTCATCCAGAAAGGTCCGGATTTTCTCATACCGGCCTGCCATGTGTACCAGCTGTTCCAGTTCTCTTGCGCGCCTCGGAAAATCATCAAATTTTTCTTCCAGAATGGGGGTATAGTACTTGGCTGCCTTTTCCACCGCCACCTTCGGCAGCATATCTTTCGAGGAAAGCTCGCCCAGGAGTTCGGCCAGGGCCTTGATGCCTTCCGTGCCCTTTCCGGCATGAGGCCATTCTCCGAGTTGAACAGCGCTTTTCCCTTCTTCTTTCATCCAGTTGATAATGGCATTACTCTTGGCATGACCGACATTCTTCAGGAGGCGGAGGATTCGTCCCCAACTGACACGGTCATTTCGATTCGCGATCACCCGAAGGTGGGCGAGAAAATCCTTTATGTGGGCGGATTCCAGGAACTTGAAACCACCGTACTTGACGTAGGGAATGGAAAGACGCGCCAGTTCCACTTCCAGTTCAAAAGAGTGATACCCTGCCCGGAAAAGGACCGCAAATTCAGAGAGAGGCCTTCCCCGGTCCACTTGCTCCCTGATAATCCGCGACACGTACCGGGCCTGGTCCGGATCTGTCCTGGTATTGACGACTTTGGGCTTCTCCCCTCCTTCTCTCCTGGTGAACAGGCACTTGGTATATTTCTCACCAGCCTGTTCCATGAGGGCATTCGTAAAAGTCAATATGGGCTGCGTGGAACGATAGTTCTCTTCCAGTCTGATAATCCGTGCCCCGGGAAAAAGCGAGGGGAACTCGAACATGTTCCGGTAATTCGCACCGCGGAAAGAGTAGATGGACTGGCTGTCATCCCCGACAACCATGACGTTTTGGTGTTCAAAACCAAGCCACTTCACAATGTCCGCCTGGATCGTATTGGTATCCTGATACTCGTCCACCATGATATGGCTGTATTGATCACCCAGTTCTTTTCTCACTGATTCCTCGTGCTCCAGGAGTTGCCGGAAAAAAAGGATCAGGTCGTCATAATCCATCATGGAATGATTTTTCTTGTACTCGGTATAAAGGTGCCGGAGTCTGTCCACCTGGTCAAGGACGGGGAGGAACTGAAAGTATTCCTCTTCCATACAGTTTTCAAGAGAGCCGCCGAAGTTGGCGGCCCTGCTCAGGATATTGGTCAGGGTCCCGGTCTTGGGAAACCTTCCCACACCCTTGTTCATCAGGTTTTCCTGGACCAGAGACCGAATAACTTCTTCCATATCCGACCGGTCCAGGATCGTAAATGCCCGGTCAAAACCCAACAGGCCCGCGTATCTTCGCAAAGACCTGTTCGCCAGGGAGTGAAAGGTCCCTCCCGACACAAACCTGCACCTGGCGTCGGAGAGTCCGGCCGCACGTTCCAGCATCTCACCGGCGGCCTTCCTGGTAAACGTGAGGAGGAGAATATTTTCCGGGTTCACTCCCACTTCCACCAGCCTGGCTACTCGGTAGACAAGGGTCCGTGTCTTGCCGCTGCCAGCCCCTGCGATAACCAGCAGCGGTCCCTTTCCGGTCATCACGGCTTCAAGTTGAGAGGGGTTCAGGACTTCCTCATATGCAATGCCTTTCATATTCCCCCTCTGCCGATATTAAGGACATACTGCATCACCACATAGCACACATAGATACCTAAAAGCCATATGCCTTGCCATCTCCTGAACCGTCCTGAGCGATTCATAAAAATAAAGCCCCTGAAAGAGTAAAGGATAATCAGCATGGCCGGGAAATGGAATGTATAAAAATTTTCCGGTATTTGCAGGGGCCTGGCCACAGCCGCCGCCCCGATTACGAAAAGACAATTCAGCACGTCAGCCCCAACGATGTTGCCCACCGTGATTTCAGGGTGCCCTTTCCGGATTGCCGAAACGGCGGTCACCAGCTCGGGAAGCGAGGTCCCGAATGCGACCATCGTAGCAGCGACCACATCCTCCGGCACCCCCAGTCGCTGCGCGATTTCCGCAGCGCAGGGGATCAGGACCCGTGCCCCGACAATCACCGCCACCAGGCCGCCCAGGATCATCAGCCAGGTCTTGGCCAGGCCTGTCATGAGTGTCGTTTCTTCCGCTTCGCCCACTCCTGCGAGACCCTCTTTCGCCCACAAATAGGTCACGAACAGATATGCGGCCAGCAACGAGAGAAAGAAAACCCCGATACCCCGTCCCAGAACAGGCTCTGCTTCACTCCTGACAAGACGTATCACGGCAATGGCCACCAGCAGAGTGGCAGATCCCACCTGAACCCATCCGGTCCGGTTGAGCACAAAACGGTTCACGGGCATGGGCACGAGTACGCAGCTCAGGCCGAAAATGAGTCCGGTATCCGCGATGATGGACCCCACCCCGTTCCCAAGGGCGAGACCCGGGTCTCCCATCCATGCCGCCATGACGGAAACAAAGGCCTCAGGCATCGTGGTTCCGAGCGAGACAATCGTCGCCCCGACGATGATCCGCGGAATGCCCGTCCGCCTGGCAAGTGAGACGACCCCATCAACCAAAAAATCAGCACCCTTGGAGAGGACAAAAAGAGAGACCGCGATAAGAAAAACCAGAAGAGGCGTTGACAACCCCCTCACCAGGTCTTGCAGGACAGCTTCATCTCCAATCCATTTCAAAACAGAAATCACTGCCATCGTCCTTCAACGGGCACTGCTCACGACCAGATTTGTCCCAGGGGATGATGAAAAATAAAGATTGCCAGAGGGATGAGTACCGCAAGAAAAAGCACAATGCCCACGATCAAAGGGATAACAAAGGCCAGAATAACCCTCAGATAGGAGGTCTCATGCATCTCCCTGAAACCGATAATCTGGATAATAAGCTGCCAGACCCAGCCGATCCAGCCCCCTACAAACGGGATAATTCCCAGTAACTGGGCGGCCTGAGAGTAGGAGACAACCCTGAAGGTGGCTTCAAAACCGTTGTCTGCCCCCCGTACAATGAGGAGCAACAGATGGAGAATCCCGCTGTAGATAAAAATACCCACCGCGACCATGACAGGGATCATGGCCAATACAAACAAAACAAGAATACCGATGGCAAACTGGGACAGGAAAGAATGTCCCAGGATAAGAAGAAGGCCGCCGGGTATGAGACTCTGCCAGAAAAGCCCCAGCATGCTTCCGATGGAGCCCGTGAGGAGCCCGAATGCAAGCGGCTCTGTTTTGCCTCCTTCGTAGGTCAGTTCCTTGAACAGGGTTTCCGGGGAAAACAGGACCGCCTTGCATGTCTGGAAGATAGCCTGCCACAAGCCGATTTCAGGGCGCTTTTCCCATGGCGCGCCCTTCCGGGATGTGTCCTTCCCGGGTTCTTTCTTCTTTTCTTCCTCGGCAGACTGGTACGAAATCTCCTGCGCAGCGACCAGCACGCTGGCGGCCCTCTCCGCCTCCTTCTTGCTGAATTCGAACCGCTGGCGACACCGAGGACACGTCACCCATTTCACCGCATCGGGAATCTTTTCGCTTGGCACACGTTTTGAGAGCTGACAAAAGGGGCACGTGATTTCAATAATCATTTCTTCTTCTCTCTCTCCTTCTCCTTGAGACGACTGAGAGTCTTTTTCTCACTCCAGCGTTTGATGAGGCCAATGAATCCTCCGGAACTTCTCTCTTCCAGAAGATCCTCCCTAAAGCCAAGACCTTCGGAAGTGGCAAGGGCGTTCCGCAGACATGCTACCCTGTCATCGCAATCAAAACACGCGGGCACCACTTCCCGCATCCCGCTCTCACCCACAGGGAAAACCTGGTCCAGGATGCCGAAGCACTCTTTTCTTGACTGCATAATGGTTCCGTCCTTTTGGATGAAAAAAAGTTACTATACACCATTTGCATTGTTTGATAAAGAGCAAATGCCTTTCAAGGCATACACGCAATGTTGGCGCTGATAGCGTATTTTTGTGCTTGACTGTCTTATTGCCTTATGGTAATACCATTTCCAAAAAAATCGCGAATATAATGCACTATGTCTAAAAAACTGCCATTCAGACGAGTCCAGCGAGCCAGGCTCTACGAAGAAGTTGCCGAACAGATCAAACAGGCAATATATGACGGCATGCTCGAATCCGGCGACAGTCTTCCCTCGGAGCGTGAATTGAGTGAGACGTTCGGTGTGGGCCGTCCAACCATACGGGAAGCATTGCGGATTCTGAATGTCATGGGTCTCATTGACATAAATGCCGGCATCAGAGGTTCCGTGGTCAGGGCCGTTGATCTCAGGCAATATCTCGATACTCTCAGTGAACACTTGGCATATCTGATCCGGCTCGACCGGGAATCAATCCAGAACGCCTGGGAGGTAAGAAAATACCTTGAGCTGGGGATTGCCCACTCAGCTTCTCACAATGCAACGGAACAGGATTTTCGGGATCTTGAGGAACTGATTCAAAGGATGGAAGAATGCGGAAACGATATGTATGCCTACTTTCCCATTGCAGTGGAATTTCATCAAAAGCTGGCTCTTGCAACCGGCAACAGCATTTTCTACATCATCTGGAACATGTTCCATGACATACTTCTGAAAGGGTATATGCCCATAATCGAAGATCTTTTCCCGGAAGGACCTCAGAGGCTCCTGAGTTCAAACCGTGCGCTTCTCTCCGCTATTAAATCCGGTGACCCGGCAACAATTGAACATGCCATGCGGGCGCACGCAGAAGAAGAACGCTTGTTTCCAAAAAACAGACTTTTAAGCAAGAAGGTAACCCAAAAATAGAACACGGTGAAGAGCCACCTCATTAAAAACAAGGGAGATCCGTTCCGCAGTTCCAGGAAGCTAAACCGTCACTAAATATCTCGTTCTGCAAGGGAGGAAAATCATGAAAATTGGCGTTCCGAGAGAAATCAAATCAGCTGAAAAAAGAGTGGCCGCCACTCCGTCCGGAGTAAAGGCCTTCATAGATCACGGCCATCAGGCATTTGTGGAAAGAGGAGCAGGACTTGGATCGGGGTTCAGGGACGAGGAATATGTCAAGGCCGGTGCAAAAATTCTGGACAGTCCAGAGGACGTCTGGGGTGAATCGGACATGGTGATTAAAGTCAAGGAACCTATCGGCCCGGAATTTGACCGGATGAAACCCGGTCAGATCCTCTACACGTACCTCCATTTGGCCGCTGATCTGGAATTGACCCAAAAACTCCTGGAGCGGAAGATTCTGGGAGTAGCGTACGAAACCGTCCAGCTGGATGACGGCTCCCTTCCGCTTCTCTCTCCCATGAGTGAAGTTGCCGGCAGACTCTCTATCCAGATGGGGGCCTTCAGCCTGGAAGCCAAGAACGGAGGCATGGGGATTCTGCTCTCAGGAGTTTCCGGTGTCCGGCCAGCTCGGGTGACCGTCATCGGGGGTGGCGTTGCAGGGCTTTCCGCCGCTACTGTTGCCGTGGGCATTGGTGCGCGGGTTTCCATCCTGGACAATAATCCCTTGCGCCTGCGTTATCTTGAAGACATAACCGACTCCCGTTTGGTAACCATCATGTCCAACCCGGCTAATATCGAAGAGGAATGTCTCAACAGTCATCTTGTCATCGCTTCCGTCTTGATCCCGGGCGCGAAGACGCCGAAACTCGTCACCAGGGATATCGTGCGGCGCATGATGCCGGGGTCCGCCATCGTGGACATCTCGGTTGACCAGGGTGGATGCTGCGAAACCTCTCACCCGACCACCCATGAAGATCCCACCTTCATCACGGAGGACGTGGTGCATTATTGTGTCGCGAACATGCCCGGTGCGGTGCCCCGCACCTCGACCATCGCCCTCACCAACGTCACCCTTACATACGGCCTCGAAATCGCCAACAAGGGACTCGAAAAGGCCATGGCTGATGATCCGGCCCTGAAGAAAGGGCTCAATGTGATGAACGGCCAGGTGTGTTACCCGGCTGTAGCGGATACTTTCGGCATGACCTGTATGCACGTGGACTTCTAGTCTTGACCTGCCGGGAGAAAAAGAAAGGAGAAATGGGATGTTCGAGGATCTGCAAGTTTGGATGAATGGAAAAATAGTCCCCTGGAACCAGGCAACCGTGCACATCATGTCCCACGGTTTCAGCCGGGCATCGGCCATGTTTGATGTATTCGGCATTCACCCCGGCCCTAATGGTCCAGTAGCGTTTCGAATGGACAAACACCTGGACCGCCTCTTCAGGAGTGCGGACCTCCTGGGTATGGAAATGGCATATACCAAAGATGAAATTGTGGCTGCGGTCAAAGATATTACAAGCTTGAACAACATGAGCCGTGGTCTGATAAAAATCCTGGCTTATTATGGGGAGGAGGCGGTTATTTCCCTTGTCCTTGACTCCAAGCTTGACCTTGCTGTCTGCGGGATTCCGGAAACGGACGATCTTGGCCTCGATCAAACAAAACCCATAGATATCTGCTTTGCAAAATGGCGTAAGATTCACCCCGCCACCGTACCTGTCGAAGCAAAGGCGTGTTCCAACTACCTGAACGGCATGCTGGCGCGCAAGGACGCCATCAGCCGAGGGTATGACGTGGGTATCACGCTCACCACCGAGGGCCATGTGGCCGAAGGTTCCATTGAATCAATCTTCATGGTGAAAAACGGAGTGCTCAAAACACCCCCGCGGGGGAACATTCTCCAGAGCGTGACCAGGATGTCCATCCTTGAGGCGGCCCCTGCCATTGGGATCAAGACCATGGAAGAACCGATAATGCCCCAGGAATTGATGGCAGCGGATGAACTCTTTGTCTGTCATACCGGGATCAAAGTGCAACCGGTGAAGAGGATAGAGGATCGAGTATTGAACAATACACCGGGACCGGTGAGTTCCAAAATAGCCAAGCTGATGGAAGACATCTGCAATTCTCGTGATGATCGTTTCAGGAAATGGCTCCAGCCGGTAGGGTGAAGCAAAAATCTTCTTACACCATTGCAGGAGGAAAAAATTGCGTCCGGCGTGGATCGAAATCAGTCTGACTGCCATAAAAGAGAATATCGCCTCCTTCAGACGGATTGTCTCTGATACAACCCAAATCATGGGGATCATCAAGGCCGATGCCTACGGGCACGGGGCCGTGAGAGTCGCCGGGGCCTTGAGACAGGCGGGGATCAGAAAGTTCGGTGTAGCACTGGTTCAGGAAGGTGTGGAACTGAGGGAAAGCGGCTTTGACGAGCCCATCCTCATCCTGGGCTACACATCGGATGAAGATTTCCCTGTTGCACTGCGCTACGGACTTACCCCGACCATCTATGGCTATTCACAGGCCGCTCTGCTTGACCGGCAGGCCGCTGAAATGGGGAAATCAGTGAGGGTCCATATAAAGGTAGACACGGGCATGGGGCGGATCGGATTCCAGCCGGGAAAACGTGCAATGCGGGAAATCAATGAGATCGCAAAACTGCCGAATCTGGTTCTCGAAGGTATTTTCAGTCACCAGGCATGGGCCGACAATCCTGAAAGTGATTTCGCGGAGATCCAATGCGCACGATTCCAGGACTTCCTCGCCGGTCTGCGGAAAACAGGCATTGAAATCGGTGCCAGACACATTGCCAACAGCGCTGCGACCATCAATTTCCCCTCCACCCATCTGGACCTAGTGCGAATCGGAATCTCTCTCTATGGCGTGTATCCGGATGCGCAGATGGCGGCGCACCCAAAGATAAAACTTCATCCCGCCATGCAGGTCAAAGCAAAGCTGGTCCATGTCAAGGAGGTTCCTAAAGGCACCCCGCTGAGCTATGGATGTACGTTCACCACCGGGCGAAGGTCCCTCATCGGCACTGTACCCATGGGATATGCCGACGGTATCCCCAGGGTCCTTTCCAATAATGCAGATGTGCTGGTTCAAGGGAAACGCTGTCCTGTTGTGGGCAGAATATGCATGGACCAGTTCATGGTGGATTTGACCGGCCTTGATCATGTGGTTGTGGGAGACGAAGCAGTCTTTCTGGGATCTCAGGGCGGTGACACGATAACAGCGGATCAGGTGGCAGAAAAGGCAGGGACTATCTCCTATGAAATCGTCACCCGTTTGTCTCCGAGACTGCCGAGAATCTACGCTGAAAAGAATTGAGCCTGCCCTGACTTGCATGCGGCATCGGGATTTTTCGCGCGATCTCCTCTCCTCCCACCCAAAAAACCTTATCAAGAAAGAAAAGATATGATAACAATGACCGTATGCATTATGATTCAGCAATGCGGTTCCATAAAAGGAGGGCAGTATGGCATACAACACAATCCTGATAGACCATGAAGAGTACGTCGGCATCATTACCCTGAATCGACCGGAACAGCTGAATACCTTCAGCGCTGAGCTGGCCCGGGAATTGAACCGGGCATTGATCGAACTGGATGGTACGCAAGCAGTTCGGGTTATTGTGATCAAAGGCGAAGGCAAGGCCTTTTCCGCCGGTATTGACATGTCCGAGTTCTCCGGCAAAACCCAGCGGGAATATTACCAGTGGATCAGCCAGATGGAACAGATGAATCACGTGATTTCATACATGAAAAAACCTGTGATAGCATCGGCGAAGGGGTTCGCGGTTGCAAATGGTGCGGGTTTGATTGCCGCCTGTGACCTTGCCGTGATTTCCGAAGGCACAAAGATAGGTGCAACGGCAATCAATGTCGGCCTCTTCTGCATGGGCCCGGCCGTCCCCATGTCCCGTTCCCTGGGCAGAAAGCGGTGCCTGGAAATGCTGCTGACCGGAGACATGATTGACGCACACACTGCGGAAAGCTGGGGACTCGTCAATAAAGTGGTCCCTGAAGATGAACTGGACGAGGCTACCATGAACCTGGCAAAAAAACTCGCAGCCAAAAGCCCTCTTGCCCTCCAGATGGGCAAACAGACGTTCTACGGCATGTCCGATATGGAATTTTCAAAGGCCCTGGAATATTCCAACGAAAAATTTGCGGCCCTCTGTATCACCGACGATACCCAAGAGGGAGTCAGCGCGTTTCTCGAAAAAAGAAACCCTGTCTGGAAGGAGAAATAGAGGAT
Organism: uncultured Desulfobacteraceae bacterium; assembly: GCA_964633015.1. Lineage (GTDB taxonomy): Bacteria > Desulfobacterota > DSM-4660 > Desulfatiglandales > Desulfatiglandaceae > B46-G9. The sequence continues at coordinate 69,064 of CAZWEV010000005.1, forward strand.
TCTTGACCGTCGATGGATTTTGATGTTGAAGACATCAGGGATAGGCCGTATATCGAAGCGCGGGATATTGAGGCCCTGAACTTTGTCAGGGATTCCTCAAAATATCTCTTCAGAAGGCACTACCGTACAGGGCTCCGCTCCCATCTGTTCGAGGTATTGAACCCCGGGGACGTGGAAAAGGAAACCACGGGCGTGCAAATCGGCGACCACCTCACTTTTCCAAGGGCCAGGCCGATCAAAATGCTCAGACTCTTCAGAGCCAGCTTCCGGAATCTTGAGGAAGCACTGAAAGAAATCGTACGGGTCAAGCTCATCATACGGTACCTTGCTCCTGCCCATGTTGCCAAATCGAATGAGTTCCTTGTGAGCTATCGACTGGGAAAATCCAGGGAAATCCTTCTGGGCGGTCTTCAGGAATATGTGAGCGGAGAGATCCTGGATCCCTGGGGGCCTCTTGACGACCGGGTCCTGGAAGAGATGTTGAACCGTGCCCCTCCCATGGTCCCAGGTCAGGATGGAGGCCTCATGCCGGAACGAGTCGTAAACGTCAAGAACCACGTGCGGTCCTTTATCGGCAAAGTGAGAAACATGATTGTCCAGGCAGGTCATATTCCGGATCTGGCTGGGTTCGGCAACCTCATCCTGACTGCGGACGGCTGCTTGAAACTGGTAGATATCAACAATATCTCGCCCGTTTTTCCCGGCAGGCACATATTCAGAGACGATCACGGATACCCGGTATGTGATAAATCCATTGAGGCCCTCGCACTCCTTCAAAGCAAAATCCTGGGAAACCTTTTGCCGGCACAGGATGCGCTGTACAGGCCCTTTCTTGCGCCCGCTCGAATGAGCACCGTCGCGGAAATGGTGCGGGATTTCAGGGCGTCCCTCGGATGGTCAGGGTGAAAGACGTTATGAAGATCCTGCTCATCTATCCCTATTTTCTTGAAAAGCGCATTCACGAAGAGGACATACGTGCGATGCCCATCGGGCTTTATTACGTGGGAGCGCTCTTGAAAGAGCAGGGATATGATGTAGAACTCCTCAACTGGCATGCACTGAACAACAATCCGCCAGCCATAAAAAAAACCCTGAAAGAAAAGGCCCCGGATATGATCGGCTTCTCGGTTCTTCAGGCCAACCGGTGGGGAGCAATCGAGATAGCACGCCTCGCCAAAGAGGTGAACCCGGAGATAGCCGTGGTTTTCGGCGGTGTCAGTCCCTCATTTCTCTGGGGACATTTTCTCACCCGTTTTCCGGAAGTGGACTTTGTGGTACAGGGAGAGGGGGAGCGGCCGTTCCTGCACCTGGCACAACGGATCGAAAAACGGGCAAATGGTAAGAGCCTGGAGGCCATTGCCGGGATCGCATATCGGGCAGGCAAGACTATCAGGAGAAATCAGCCCGAACCCTTTCTCCCTGAACTCGACGATCTCCCGAATCCCGCGAAATACTTTACCTTCCAGCATGTGGTGTCTTCACGGGGATGTCCGTGGGAATGTCTCTTTTGCGGCTCTCCGGCGTTCTGGGGACGCAACGTCCGGTTCCATTCAGTGGACTATTTTGTGACCCAATTGGAAATACTCCGCCGGAAAGGGGTCTCTTTCTTTTACGTTTCCGATGATACCTTTACCATGAAAAAGGCCCGGGTCATTGAAATATGCAGGGAGATCATCAGGCGCGGTCTCAATATCACCTGGGCTGCCATTTCACGGGTAAGCGATGTGGATGATGAGGTCCTTTCCTGGATGCGGAAGGCAGGCTGCGTGCAGATAAGCTACGGCGTTGAGAGCGGTTCGGAAAAAATCCGACACCTGCTCAACAAAAAGATCACGACACCCCTGATTCGAAAGGCGTTTTCCAGCACCATCAGGGCGGGAATCATGCCGCGGGCCTATTTTATTTACGGCAATCCCGGGGAGACGCCTGAAACCATTCAGGAAACCATCGACCTTATGCTGGAAATCAAACCGCTGAGCGCTATTTTTTATATCCTTGACATATTTCCAGGGACCGCCCTCTATGAAGCGTACAAAAAAGCGACCGGGGCCACCGACGATCTCTGGTTGGACCGAATCGAAGACATCATGTATTTTGAGACAGACCCCAGCCTGGCACAGGAACAAATCATGTCCTACGGCAAAAGGCTCCGGGAGGCCTTTTACCGTGCCCTCCCGGAATTCGTAGACTCCATTGATCTGGTGGAAGAGGAAGAGCTCTATCCCTTTCATGCTGATTTCTGTTCAAGACTCGCCATGACGTTTACCCATGGAGAGTATGCCCACGTAAAAGAAATCAGGAATAAGGAACGCCTGGCCGAAAAATTATACTCCAAAGCTCTTCACTATTACCCGGATCACCGGGCCTATCTGGGGCTCGGGATCCTTCATCAGAAAGAAGGGAATTTGGCGTTATCGATCCGAATTCTGCTCCAGGGACTTGACCATTTTCCGCGGAGTCAGGAGCTTGCCATGTGCCGGGGAATCAGTCATATGAATCTGGGCCAATTCAGGGAAGCTCTTTCCTGTTTCGATACATGGAGTGGTGAACCGGGGGTGGAACGGCTTATTGCCGCCTGCAAACAGGCCTTAGCGCCTTGATTCACAATTACACCAGCATATTGAGAGGTTGTGAGCAGTGAAACGGCATATTCCCTCTGCTACGTTCACTTCGCCATCCATGGCTCCGCTCACTGCGGATGTCGTCCCTTCCGCTGTCCTGCTCCAAGGGCCGACATGACGTCGCCTCGGGAACATGCCGTTCCCCTACTTTCCTGGAAGGCCTCACTTTGGCGGTGTTCAAATACGTTAATGTGTTTATGAATCGATGGACTTGGTGAGGCAAAAAAGGCATCTCACCGTCCCCGCCTCGGTGAAATGCCTTTGTTGTCGAGGTTATTGACTACATCTTGCTGACGTTTTTGGCCACGGGACCGCGGTCGCTTTCTTCCACGTCAAACGTGACCCTGTCCCCTTCCGCCAGTGTTTTGAAACCGGTGCTGTTGATGGATGAATAATGCACGAAGATGTCCGGACCACCCTCCTGCTCGATAAAACCATACCCTTTCTTGTCGCTAAACCATTTTACTGTGCCGTCCGCCAAAGCGCTAACCTCCTTTCACATCACTCATCTGGTCCCAAGCTCAAGGTCGCCACTCTGGCACAAACATATGTTCTAACAGAGTAAAATCGACCCGCAGGGGAAACCGGGCCCTATTTTTTATGAACATAAGCAATAATTTTCCCAAAGGTCAAGGAAAAAAATGAGTCCCCCGGCATTTCTATCCGTGATTTTCCGCATGGAGAAATCGCTCCACCTTGGCTCGCTTCTTGAGGGCTTCCACGTGCCCGTCAATGGCCTCGCTCACCTTTCGTTCTTTGAGGTATTCTGTGAGTTTTTTCTTTACCTCCGGGTAGGAAAAGGTCTTTGCCGGTTTCCGGTCCGTCACCTTGATCACGTGATACCCAAAGCGGGTCACGACGATGCCGCTCACTTCGCCCGATTTCAACGCAAATGCGGCCTTTTCAAAAGGAGGCACCATCTGCCCCCTGCGAAAAAATCCCAGATCCCCTCCCTTGGCAGCGCTTGGCCCTTGAGAATATTTCTTGGCAAGTTTCGCGAAGTCTTCACCCTTCAAGAGTTTTCCCCGGATTTCTTCTATTTCTTTCCGTGCTTTTGACTTCGTCTTCTCATCAGCCTTTGCATCAACCTTGATCAGGATATGGCTGGCCCTTACCTCTTCGGGCCTCTGGAACATCTTTGGGTGGGCATCGTAGTAGTTCTTGACATCTTTTTCCGGAAGGGAGACGGTCTTCACGAATTTGCCCTCGATCCACTGCTGGATCGTCATTCCTCGCCTGATCTGTTGGCGGACTTCCTGTTCAGACAGGTGCATCTGTTCCATTGCGTGTTTGAATGCAGCCTCATCGGGAAACCGTTTCTTCAGGGTCGCCAGTTGCGAATCTACCGTCTCATCTTTTATCAGGATTCCGGCATCTCTTGCCTCCTGAAAAAGGAGTTCCCGGCCAATAAGGCTCTCCAGGACCTGAGGTTCGAGCTGGGAAAGCTGGGGATCTCCCATGGCCTTCCCGGCTCGGCCCAATCGCTTTTTGACAACCTGAAGCTCCTGATCAAGTTCTCCTCTGGTGATGACCGTTCCATTCACCACCGCAACTTTTTCCTTTGGAGACGGTTCCTCACCGGACCATGCCTGAATCGCCCCTATACCAATAAATGAAACTGTCATTCCCACCAGCCACAAAAGCTGTTTGCGTTTCAAATTCATTTTCTTTTCCCCTTTCTCTAATGGATGGAGGAGCCCTGATTTCGCCGGAGCAAACCGCTTTATTCCAGGGCTTCTGCAACCAGTTCCGTCAAATCCTTGACCTTTACTGCGGTCTTCGTTCTTCTGGCTCGTGTGGCAATGGTTCGGAGGCATTGCTGACACGAAGAGGCCACTGTATCGGCGCCGGTTTTCAATATTTCGTCTATCTTCATTTGTGCCACCCGCGCTGAGAGCTCCGGATCAACCATTTCCAGGTTTCCTCCGCCGCCGCAACAGGTGCACATATTTCTGTTATTCGGAAGTTCCACGAAATCAACACCTGGGAGGGCCTTGAGCACATTCCTGGGAGGTTCAAAAATACCGCTGTTTCTCCCCAGGTCACAGGGATCATGATAGGTAACGGTCGTGCCCGACGCTCTGAAACTGAGCCTTTTTTCTCCAATCAACCGGGATATGAACTCGGCTGACGATAAGACCTCCACATTGGTTTTATAAAACGTTTTCCACGTATGATAACAGGAAGGACAGGTAAACACAATCTGCGTGGCTCCGGTCTCTTGTACCTTGCGGAGGTTATGTTCCATGAGACTCGTCATTTTATCCGGCATGCCCGCCCCGATCAGGGGGTAGCCACAGCACCATTCCTCACCCCCGAGAATGGTAAAATCAACGCCGGCCCGTTCCAGAATACGGGCCATGCTCGCGGGAATCTTCTGTGCCATGGGGAAAAAAGAGGCAACGCATCCCACGAAATAGACCACCTCCGCCCGCTCCCTTTCAAAATAATGCTCGGGAAGGTCCCCCAGGAGTTCCTGCCAGTCTCCCCGCTCTTCATTGTCCTCGTCTGAGATATTGTGTTCATTCTCAAGATACCCGGCAAGTTTTTCCGCGATCTTCGGATAAAATCCTTCGGCGGTCAGGCATTCCCGGTCTTTGAAAACCACGTCTCTCGTTTCAATGGAGGGAAAGCAGGCAACCGTACAAGCGCCGCACCCCAAACAACGGAATATGGTTTTTTCAATATCTTCACTCCACTCCAGGCGGCCTTCAATAACCGCACGGGTGATCGCGTTGCGGCCTCTGGGTGAAGCCGGTTCAGTCCTGAGGACCAGATAAATCGGGCAACTTGGCAGGCAGAAACCGCATTTGCTGCATTTCGCCACTTCATCATAGGTAAGTTTGCGCAACTGAACCACATTCATGTGTCACAACCCTCAGATATCTCCGAAAAACCGCCCGGGGGAAAAAATGCCTTCCGGATCCATTGCCCGCTTAATCCAGTGCATGATTTTCTCATCGCCCCGTGGCGCGCCCCAAACGGGAAGTTGCTTCTTCCATTCCGGCGCCGCGTGTTCCACCACCAGGTTCCCGCCCATAGTGTAAATCTGGAGTATGAGTTTTTTCGTCCAGTCCACGATTCTCTCGAACCTGTTTTCAGCATCATCCACTACCATGAAATGGACACGGGTCACCCCGCTGCCGGCGTGGGTGTATGAGGTCATCGGGACACGATCACCGATCCCTCCGGATTCCACCAATTGCAGGACCTGACGGTACCGGGAAAGAGGATAGTTGAGTTTCAGGCTGACCGTCTTGCTTTGACCCCCGGAAAAACCTCCTGCGGGCAGGCCGAAAGAGCTCCAGAATTCCCGATGGGCCGCATCATCCAGGTAGCTTTTTTCCACAGCGCCTGCGATATCCGCCATATCTTCCACATCACGCTTCATGCGGGCTACCGACTCTTCGGCTCCTTCAACAGCTACCGCCAGACCAAACGGTTTTCTTTCCCCCTTTTCACGCAACATCACCGGAAGATTCCGGCAGGCTTCACGGTTCAGAATCTCCACCGCACAGGGAAGGAGCGGACTGGCAAAAACCATATCAACGCACGCAGCAGCTTCATGCAGCCCGGGGAACATACATACCCAGGTGCCGCTCCGTTCCGGCAGCGGGAGCAGACGGAGGGTCATCTCGCACAGGATCCCCAGTGTCCCCATGGAACCAATCATGAGCTTGCATAAATCATACCCTGCCACATTTTTCACGGTCTTACCGCCCATCCCAATAATCTCACCGGTGGGCGTCACATGGCGCATCCCCAGCACCATATCCCTGGGAAGGCCGTAAAGCAGCCTTCTCGGACCGCTGGCATTGGCCGCAATGATGCCGCCTATGGTGGCCCTGTTTCCAGTGGAGACATCAAGAGGAACAAAGCACCCCCTGTTCTCGCGAAGGGAACAGACACGCTCATCCGATTCTATTCCCCCGCGCTCAACAGGAACATAACAGCGGTTCTCTGCGCCGGCGACGGCTGCCTGGAGATCAAACAGCCGCACTCCTGCCTGAACAGTAACGGTCAGGTTCCCGGCGTCAATATCAATAATCCTGCTGAGCCGTTCCGTAGAAAGAACCACATCCACACGGGACGGAACCGCCCCTTTTGTCATCTGGGTGCCGCCGCCCCAGGGGACAATGGAAAGGTGTTCCTGACAGGCAGCCCTGACAATCCGTGACACTTGTTCCACATGGCCTGGAAAGAGAACCGCACGGGGAACCACGTCATCCACCCCATAGCATGAACACGTCTGGTGGTCAGTGGCAAGGGACTCTCTCCCCAGGATATTTTCAAATGCTCTCATTTTCTCTTCCGCATCTCTCTACGCGGGCTTGATGCAGCCACAAGAATCTGAATAACACCATCAGGCTTGTGACACGGGGATCACCTTGCCGGGGTTCAGGATATCCTTCGGGTCCAGCGCCCGCTTCACCTTGCGCATGGCCTCGAAATCCGCTTCTGAAAAAATAAGAGACATTTCATGCAATTTCTCAATCCCTATCCCGTGTTCGCCGCTAATGGTCCCGCCCGCCTCGGCACATATTTTCAGGATCTCCGACGAAGCCGCCTTGGCGGCTGCTGATTCCTTTCCGTTCCTCTCATCAAACAGGATCAGCGGGTGAAGATTTCCGTCACCCGCGTGAAAAACGTTCCCGATGAGTAAATTGTATTTCTTCCCCACCGCAAGGACCCTGTTCAGTACTTCAGGGAGTTTTGTGCGCGGCACCGTCCCGTCACAAACCATGTAGCTGGGCCTGAGTCGAGATACGGCGCCAAAGGCGCCCTTTCTCCCCGCCCACAGTCTGGCCCGCTCAGCGTCATCTTTGGCCATGTGGATTTCCCGCACGCCGTTCGCCTTGCAGATTTCAACAATCTTCCCGGCCTGCCGTTCCATGCCGTCCTGGAGGCCGTCCAGTTCAATAATAAGAACCGCCGCCGCATCCAGGGGATATCCGGCCTGGACCGAGGCTTCAACCGCTTCCATGACCACGTGGTCCATCATCTCCAGTGTGGCGGGAATAATCCCTTCGGCTATGATGGCGGATACGGTATTTCCCGCGTCCTCGATGGCGTCGTAGATGGCAAGGATTGTCTTCACTGACTCCGGGGCCCGGAGTATCCTCAGGATCATTTTGGTTACCACGCCGAAGGTCCCCTCACTCCCCACCAGAAGGCCCAGGAGATCATAGCCTGGATGGTCCTGTGACTTTCCCCCGAGCCGGACAACGCTTCCATCATGGAGGACCACTTCGGCGCCCAGCACATGGTTTGTGGTAACGCCGTATTTGAGGCAGTGGGGGCCGCCTGAGTTTTCACCCACATTGCCTCCCAGGGTGGAAACCTTCTGGCTGGCCGGATCAGGGGCATAGGTGAATCCCTCTTCAAGGAGGCGATTCTGCAGGTCCAGCGTGATAACACCGGGCTCCACGGTCACCGTGCGGTTGGGGATATCAATCTCCAGGATGCGATTCATCCTCGACAGGTGCAGTATGATCCCTCCCCGCGTGGGCACGGTTCCACCGCTCAGGTTCGTCCCGGAACCCCGGGCAATAATCGGGATCTCTTCCCGGTAGGCCAGGGAGACGACTGACGCCACTTCTTCTGTGGAGCCGGGGAGGACCACCACGTCCGGCATGCCCCTGTCAAGAGATGCATCGTAGCCGTAAAGAGTCAGGTCCATCTTGGAGAAAAGCACCCAGGAGTCGCCCACGATTTCCTGCAACGCGCTGATAAGGCTCTGCTTATCCATTCCTGTTCACCTGGAGGGCAAAATGCCAGGGCTATCCACGGTCATAAACCGCGGACGCGGCATCCAGGGCGCCCGGTATGACCGCAACCCCCTGGGTTTTCAAAATGGTCTCAAGGGCTGCCAGAAACAGAAACACATTCCTCTCGCGGGCCGCATGTCCCATGAGACCCACACGCCAGACCTTCCCTGCCAGCGCCCCCAGTCCGCCGCCGATCTCTATATTAAAGGAATTCAGCAGGCTCCTGCGGACCTTCAGATCATCGGCGCCTTCCGGGATCCGGACGGTGTTGAGCGTGGGTAGCCTTTCAGCTTCCGGCACCAGCATGGAAAGACCCATCGCCTCGATACCGGCCACCAAGGCCAGGTGATTGAGCCGATGCCGGGCAAAACGTTCCTCCAGGCCCTCCTCGGCAATGATGCGGAGGGCTTCCCGGAGCCCGTAGATCATATTTATGGGAGCTGTATGGTGATATTTTCGTTCGGCACCCCAGTAACTGCTCACCATGCTCATGTCCAGATACCAGCTCACCACCGGGGTTCTCCTGTTCTTGATGATATTCATTCCCGCTTCACTGAACGAGACGGGGGAAAGGCCCGGGGGGCATGAGATGCATTTCTGGGTTCCGCTGTAGGCCGCATCGATTCCCATGCTGTCCAGGGAGACCGGCATACCCCCGAGGGACGTCACCATGTCCACCAGGAACAAGGCGCCGCATTCTCTGGCTATGGCGGACAGATCTTCCAGGGGTTGGCAGACTCCGGTGGAAGTCTCTGCGTGAACCACGGCAATCACCTTAGGGTTTTTTCCGTTCACTGCATCCCGAACCGCCTGGGGGTCTATGGCGCGGCCCCACTCGGCATCGATCCTGTTCAGCTTTCCCCCGATGCGGTTCACAATGTCGGCCATCCTTGTTCCGAATACTCCGTTCACGCACACCACTACTTCATCGCCGGGCTCCACCAGGTTCACAAAACAGGTCTCCATGCCCGCACTCCCGGTCCCGGAGACGGGTATGGTCAGGGCGTTCTCTGTCTGGAAGAGGAAACGCAGGAGCTGCTGCGTCTCATCCATAACGGAGAGGAAATATGGGTCAAGGTGCCCGATACAGGGGGCGGACATGGCCTGCAAAACTCTGGCAGGAACATCACTGGGGCCCGGTCCCATCAGCACCCGCTGACCGGGGTCTATATCTCTCAGACTGGCAGCATCCAACATTGTTCAAACCTCCGAAATATGTTTATTGACAAGGTGGAAACCATGAACAAAACAAGGAACGGCCCAGGAAGGCCATTCCTTCTCATAAATAAAATAAGTATAGGCGAGCCGGCCCGATCTGTCAACAAAGGCTCAGCGTTCCTCTCTCTCATCTTCCATGGTTTCATTCAGCAGGATATGCTGTTTCTCATATTCGTCCAGGAGATTCTCAAAACAGGCCTTCTTGCGGCCGATGAATTCCGGCGGACAAATCCCTTTGCCGTCAAAAAGACCTTCCAGGACCTGCCTCGCGATAATGGCTGCCGTATAGCCGGTAGTACGGGCCATCGCAGTGGTCCGGGTTTCTTTGTCGTACCTGTCCTCCAAGTCATAGACACAGGTGACCTTTCGGCCGTTATCACGTCCTTCCATAAGGACCCGCATGATTGTCACGTCCTCTTCCCCTTCACCGAGTCTCCATTGGTCAAAGAGAAGCTGTGATGTCAGGGTCACGGGCCGAATCAGGGAACCGTCAATCTCTACCGGGTCTGCATCAAGAAAACCACTCTCCCTGAAAATCCGCATGAGGTTGGCGTGTCCCGGATACCGGAGTGTCTTCTCTTTCATAAAGGGAAGCGCGAGGGTTTTTCTGAGTGTCCTGAGGCCATCTGTGTTGAAGGCCTCCAGGGTTCCCAGGCTGGGGAAATCCAGCAGCTCAGGATCAGAAAGAGCGGGCTTTACCACTTCCCTGCCGCCTTCCCTCATCCGGCAAAGCCGGGTGTATTCCTCCAGCACGTCAACCGGTGAAAAGACCGCCTTGTACTCGAAGGGCCATGTGCGGACCAGGGGCAATCCTCCCACGTAACAGGCATAGGTATCCACCTGGTCCAATATGGCGGTCACGTGTCCGGCAATGATATTGCACAGACCCGGCGCCACCCCGCAGTCTATTATCGCGGTCACTCCCTTTTCCCTTGCCAGATCGTCCAGGAGGAACGGATCTTCAGGGAAAAAGGAAATATCCACCACATTCTTCCCCGCTTCAATGACCTTTTTCACCATCTCAAACCCCATGAAACCCGGGACGGCGCAGATCACCAGGTCACTTCCCGAGACAAGGGTTTCGAGGGACTCCATCGCAAGAAGATCTGCCTGGAGTATTCGTATCGCCCCATTGGATGCCAGTCTTTCCAGGGCTCCTTCGTTCGAGTCCACGGCAGTAACCTTGACATGCGTTTCTCTCCCCAGATACCGCACAATGGCGCTCCCGACCATCCCGGCACCCAGGACCATCACCTGCATTGATTTTTCCATTTCAACAGTTGTTCCCGCGGAGATTGTCGCATTCTTCCGCGATCCTTTCCAACCATTTTTCTCTTTGATCCCGGTAATCATCCGGGTCTGATTCCATGCCGCACGACCTGCAGACAACACGGGCCTTGCATCACCGCCCCCGCAACTCCGCCTGCCCGCCGCAAAAGAGACACACCAGCTCATCCATTCCCATCACCTATCATCACCAGACAACACCTCCCGGAATGCAATGCTTCTCCCAGATTGCTCCGGAGTGAACCTTCTCCCCCAGACCCAAAGTCATCATGAAGCCCTCGCATGGAAAGAGGGAGGGAGGAAAGCCTTTTTACAGGCGAAGTTCAAATCGCTGTTCCTTAACCTCTTTTCCCCACTGGGTGCCGAAGTACTCTTCCACAAGCCTGAACCCGCTCTTCTCATACAGGTGTCTTGCGGCACCCAGCCCTTCGAAGGTCCACAGGTAGACACGTCGGTATCCCTGCTTTTTGCAGAAATCAACAGCCAAGTCAATCAGCCGATTTCCCAAGCCTTTGCCGCGCAGGCTGTCCGACACGATAAACCATCGGAGATGGACGCCCTTGCCTGGAGCATCGATCCCGTCCATGGCAAGAGAGCCCTCGATACGACCATCCTCTACCACAATCCAAAGCCTGTCCTGTGACTCGTCATACCTTTTCAGGAAAGCTGCGAGATCGGCAGCCACCTTTGCCTCAAAGGAAAGCCCGAATCCCCAGTGCTCGTGGTAATAGTCGGCGTGCATTTGAGCAATCCGCCCGATGGTTCCGGGGACATACCCTTCTCGTATCTCTGGATTATGCATAGCAATGCTTCCATACGGCCATTCGGCATCGACCCTGCATATGTCTGCGCCCCGGGGGATATCATTCATCTCATTGCTTCCCGAACACGCGTTTGAGGAGTTCCGTTGTTCTCTTGGCCGGATCTTTTCGGATGGCCGCTTCCTCCCGTGCCAGATAATGGAAGATGCCGTCCATACCCTTTTCAACCACGTAGTCAGTGAGGTTCGCTTTCACATCCGGGACAAACGGGAGGGATTCATATTTTCCCATGACCCTGTCATAGGCCTGGACTGCTCCGGCCTTGGACATGGTCTCCTCAATGACCGGACGCATCTCTTCGGCCAGGGAGGGGGACATCTTCTTCCTGAAATAGGTTGTCGCTGCATCATCAGACCCCTTGTAAATGGCCTTGACATCCTCAAAGGTCATGTCTGAGATGGCCTGCCAGAAGAGCTTTTTTGCCTTGGGGGTTGCCATTTCAGCGGCACGGTTGAGTTTCAGTTCAAGATCGTCCATGATCCTTGCTTGTCCCACTTTGGCCAATACTGACTTGACGGTATTGAGTTTCTCCGGCAGCGGAATGTGGATTGCCGTATCACTGTTGAAACCGTTCACGCGCCCCAATCGGCTGACCACATTCTCCGTTCCGACACGAAGGGCATCCTTCAGGCCACCGGCGATTTCCGTGACAGTGAGAGCACCTCCTTTCTCACCACCCGTGAGATTCTTGAGAAGATCGGCGCCCTTCTGCCACCAACTGCTCTCTGCTCTCGAGATACCCGGCGAGCAGGTCATGGCGATCGCCATTATGCCGACAATAAACAAAAAAGACGGATTGACGTTATGCAGACCCTTTTTCCATCCCATTCCCTTCCTCCTGCCCCTGGATGGGTCCCAGGTTCCTTGTCTCATGGGCTCAACCGGCTTTGCCGGAACAAGGACCCCACAGGGGAGTGGTTTTTTTATTGAAGACACCCCTTTTCAGGGTATTCTACAACCGCTTGAACCTTTCCACTCGTATGGTCACCGCATTCGCGGTGTCCGGGCACTGGAGTTCGATACTGTCGCCTTTCCACCAGGGCATGCTGCCTCCAAACTGGAACGTCGAGAGGCTGGGAAATATATCGTGGTAGAAAAATCCGCAAAGACCGCCGGAATCATAACAGCTTATTTCAAACGTCTCTCCCACCTGGTGCCCGGCACTGCAGCTCCCTGCCACTCCGCAAACAGTGGCCGTCATCTTATAACCGATACCTGGATCTTTTGCCATGATCAAATTCCTCCTTTCCTAATAAAGCGGCTTCCGCAAAGCCCGTATGCAAGCCTGAGGGTTAAGACCCTGCCGGGGAATCACAAGCCTCTTGATGATGCGGTACGAAATACCGCAAACCTCACAAAACCTGCCATGGTGTTCACAGGAGCAGTCGATTCCTCAGGGAACGGGTTTCGCCCGCGGCAATGACCCTGATGGCGGCCCTGCCCTTTACCGGGCACTTGTGCTCGCAGATGCCGCATCCCACGCACTGCTTCAGGTCCACAAAAGGCACCTGGAATTCCCTCTTGCCCTCGCGGGTATCGAGGACCGTTTTCCTGAGATAAATGGCTTTCGGTGATGTGGGACAGTGCTCCTCGCACACGATACAGGGTGCATTTCCCGACCACGGCAGGCACCTGCCACGCTCAACATATGCTGAGCCGATTCTGACAGGCTTCTCTGTCTTTTCCTTTCCAGAAATACTCCTGATGGCTCCGGTCGGGCACACACTCCCGCAAAGGGTGCAGGTGTATTCGCAGTACCCGAGGCTCATGATCAACCTCGGGGTCCAGAAACCGGCCATGCCCGCTTCACCCACCGTGGGATTGATGACATTGGTGGGGCAGACTTTCATACAAAGGCCGCAACGCTGACACACTGTCAGAAAATCCCTTTCATCGAGGGCGCCGGGGGGCCTGATCAGCCTGGCATCCGACGTCTTGGCCTGTGAACCGTCCAGTCTCCCCAAGAACGGCATGGACACCCCTGCGAGGATGCCCCCCAGAACCGCACGCCGTCCCATATCCGGGCCCCTGTTCCGGCCGAAAGACCATCCCAAACGAAAGGAAAGTGCGTTTTCAGGGCACACATGTGCGCAATTGAAACACGCGAGACATTCGGTGCGTTTCCATTCCTGTCCCGGTACGGGGGTTGCGGCGCCCTGGCAGTGCCTGGTACACAGGCCGCATCCGGTGCATTTCTCTTCCGCTTTCTGGAGCCGGAGGAAGCTGAAACGGGAAAAGAGCCCCAGCAACGCGCCCAGGGGACACAGGAAGCGGCACCAGAACCGGGGCCTGACCCTGTTCATGAACAGGGTGACCAGGAAGAGTATGCCAATGAACCATCCTGTTTGGTACGCCTGGGGTTCATACCCGAAAACCGGCGCTACCAGCTCTTCCGCCGCGTGACTGAGGAGATTCAGGGCCCTGACATGACTATCGGCCATGGCCTGAAACAGGGATTGCATTGCCGCACCTGTCCCGGGGAGGACCGCAAGGGCCATGGAACGAAAAAAGAAAGAGATAGGATCCATGAAACCGGAGAGGTTCAGTCCCAGGAGACAACCCACCAGGAGCATGAAAAGGAGAAAATACTTGATCCGCTGGCCCGGGCTCTTCTGATTTGCCTTGATCATTTCGGGACCCTTGAGGGACGGCCTCAATGCGCCCGCCAGATGGTGGATGGTGCCGAATGGACAGATAAAACCACAGAAAATACGGCCCACCAAGAGCGTGAGAAGCAGGACCCCGGCGCCCCAGAGAAAACCCTTGATGAGAGCATGCCCCGAGATCAGTGAAGAGAGACCTACCAGCGGATCCATTTGGAAAAAGAATCCCACAGGCCGATCAAGCGTCAGGTTCTGTTGGCCGGAAACCGCAGGGGAATACTGGAGGTATACCTTCTGGGGAAGACGGCTTGCCACCACGAGGAAAAGAAAGAGCAGCAAAAAGAAACTCTGGCTGATTCTCCTCAGCCTCACCAGGTGGTTCGCCTTCACAGGGAAACCCTTTTCAGATCCAGCGATTGAAAATCAGAACTCCCGAGCCCCCACTTCTGCCCGAGCTTCACAAAACCCAGTTCTGCGGGCTTCACCCCGAAAAGGAGTGCCGCCCTGGCGTCAGCAGCAACAGGATCATCGCTCAGAATCAGGACGTTTTTCTCTACAACGTCCGCCTCGCTTCCGCCGGAAGGACCGTTTCTCGTCATGATCCTGATGGCATCAATCAAGGTCACGGTCGGCTTAAAGAACTGGGCCAGATCCACCATACTCTGGTTGATGTCCTGGTGAAGGGACCACCTGCTCCCTCCGACGCCGCCGATCCAGTTTTTCATCCCAAGGGTAAGTGTGCTCAGGGAATGATGTTTCGCCACAGGGATATTGATCAGTTTGTCCGCCTCTACCAGGGGGACAAAGACGGGCCATACATCCAGTCTGTTTCCCCTGATCTCCATGTCCCGCATGAGGGATGAACGCGGATAGACCAACTCGGCCCCGGTCTGCCTGGCCACTGATGCCGCACCCGTAATGGCGAAACACCTTCTGGGGTCATGAATGGTATGGTCAACAATGCGAACTCTCTTCGCCCCTGCCGCTTGGCAGAGTTCGATCACTGCCTTCAACACGTCCGGATTTGTCGTGGCAGCAAATGCGGGCCTCCTTGCCCAGGAAATATTCGGCTTAACGGCAACCACGTCGCCTTTTGAAACAAAGCGGCTCATGCCCCCTGCAGCCTCAAAAACCCTTGCCACCAGTTCTGGAATGGAATACCCTTCACGTGCCCCCGTTCCCTCTACCAGGAACCGGGTAGGGTTCACTCCGGCCACTGCGGATCCGGAGAACCCCAAATGTCCCGCAACAGCACTTCCCAGGGCCAGAGATCCGGTAACACCAAGGATCTTCTTGACCGCTTCCCTCCGGTCGATTGGATCATCCAACCACATGGTTCTCTCCTTTGGACAACGGGTTGATAAAATCGTCTTTTTCAGGCTACTTTGGGGAAAACAATTTGACAACTGTTTTTTCCCCGGTTATTCTGTTAATATAAGTACACTTTCCACATGAACAACCCGCCCCAAAGCCGCGAAGAGGACTTTGGGGTTTTTTTGCGGCAGCCATGACGAACAGATGGAAAAGAAAGAACGGATACCGGGATGTCCTGGCTATCAGCCTGCCGCTGGTGGCCTCCATGGGCTCCATCACCCTGATGCAGTTCACGGACCGGATATTTCTGGCAGGCTACTCCATGGATGCCATCAGCGCAGCCCTGCCTGCCGGCATTGTCTCTTTTACGGCAATCTCTTTTTTCATGGGGGTGGCCAACTATGTCAACGCGTTTATTGCTCAGTATACCGGGGCCGGTGCTTTCAATCGAGTGGGCGCCTCGGTCTGGCAGGGTATCTATTTCTCTCTCTTTGCAGCCGTTTTTCTTGCTTCGCTCTATTTTATCTCCGGTCCGGTCTTTGACCTGATCGGCCATTCTCCTCACGTCAGGACCCTTGAGGTGCGCTATTTCAATATCCTCACCCTCGGCGCCGGGCTGGTCGTCATGGGATCAGCCTTGTCCTGTTTTTACACCGGCCGGGGGCTCACCTGGGCGGTGATGCTGGTGAACCTGGCGGGGACCGCGGTCAATATCCCCCTGGATTACTGCCTCATTAACGGAATCGGGCCCTTTCCCCGGCTCGGTATCGTGGGAGCGGGCATTGCCACGGTCACGGCGTACGGGGTGATCGTGGCTATCCTGTCCCTGCTCATATTCAGCAGGGCAAACAGGAACCATTTCAAAACCTGGAGCGCACGGGCCTTTGACCGCAAACTCTTCGGCAGGTTGATGCGCTACGGTGTCCCCAGCGGGGTGCAGTTCTTCCTGGAGATTTCCGGCTTCACTTTTTTTGTTCAGATGCTGGGAAGGCTCGGCGATATCCAGCTCGCGGCCTCCAATATCGTCCTCTCCATTGAATCCCTCTCGTTCATGCCCATGATCGGTTTTCACGTGGGCAACGCTACCCTGGTAGGGCAGGCCATCGGCAACGGCACCCCGCAGGACGGCACAGTGGCAACGGGCAACGCCCTCAGGATAACCATGCTCTACATGGCCGCGATCGCGTCCGTTTTTGTATTCATGCCCGAACCCCTCCTGCACCTGTTCAGGATGCAGAACCAGGAGGCCGCCCAATACGCCGAAATCATGGGCCTGGGGGTGATCCTCCTCCGGTTTGTGGCGGTATTCTGTCTCTTTGACTCCCTCAATCTGATCTTCTCCGGGGCCATCAAAGGGGCGGGGGATACCCGCTTCATCATGTGGACCATTGCCGCCATGAGCCTGGGGTTAATGATTATTCCCACGTACCTGGCCGTGGCGGTTTTCCATGCCGGAATCTATACGGTCTGGACCATCGCCACGCTGTATGTCTGTGCCCTGGGCCTGGCATTCATGCTCCGCTATCGCCAGGGGAAATGGAAAGAGATGCGCGTCATCGAGGAGCCATTGAAACTGGCGGCAAAAAGAGAAATCTATACGTAACCAGCCTCGCGCCAAACCCGTCTGTCATGATATAGGTTGCTTTGTCATAACCGAGTGTTATAATCCCTCCATATGGTATCTTTCAGGAAACGCCGGCCGGGAGAACGAGAAACATGAAAGCATCCAAGCGCACGCTTCTTTTTTTCCTTATCTTGCTCCTTGCAGGGGCGGCCCTGGTTTTGAAGACCTACCGGGACGCCGGAGAGTTCAAGACCATAAAATCACATTTCAAGGGCAAGGAAAAGCTTGTCTCTGGGGTGTCGAGTTCCGAGGACATCACCATCGACCCCCGCACGGGCATGGCATTCATCTCTTCTGACGATCGGAGACCCTGGTTTCACGGTGGGAAAGGGCAGCAGGGAGCCGTCTACGGGTACAATCTGACCTCTCCATCTCCTCGACTTCTGAACCTGACCAGGGACTTCAGAAAGGACCTCCATCCCCACGGTATCGGTCTGTACATTGCCAAGAACGGCACCTCTTCCCTTTTCGTGGTCAATCACAGCGGGAAAGGACATTTCGTCGAAATTTTTGACTTTGACGGTGAAAAACTCTCCCATCGGGCATCCATAAGCGGAGACCTGATGTCCAGCCCGAACGATGTCCTCCCGGTGGGTCCGAAAAAATTTTATGTGACCAACGACCATGGAAACCGCTCGAAATTCGGAAAAGCCCTTGAAGATTATCTGCAGCTCCCCCGCGCATACGTCCTCTACTTTGACGGCACGAAATTCCAAAAGGTAGCGCACGATCTGAAATACGCGAACGGCATCAACATGAGTGGTGACGGCAGGACCGTTTACGTGGCATCAACGACCGGCCACAGCGTATTCCTCTATGACCGGAATCCCGGGAACGGTTCTCTTGTCCTGAAACGCAAGATCGACCTTGGAACAGGTCCTGATAACATCGAGATGGACGAAAAAGGGAGGCTGTGGATCGGGGCCCACGCGAAACTCCTGACTTTTGTCAAATACGCGAAAGACCCCGGGCGCCGTTCACCCTCTCAGGTCCTGCGGATTACGCTCCATTCCCGGGGCAACGATCTGGTAGAAGAAGTATATCTGAACACCGGAGATCCCCTCTCCGGGTCCAGTGTGGCCGCCTATTACAAGAGCACCCTCCTGATCGGGTCAGTGTTCGACCCGCACTTTCTGGTCTGCACAATGGAAGAGTGACGCGGTGGGCCCCGCCCTATGAAGCCGTCTTCAGGCGTTCATCAGCAATGAGTTCGGCGGCCGCTTCTGTGCTGATATCTTTTTCGTCGGCCACTTCAAAGACCCGTTGGAGCGCCTGTCTTACATTTGCAGAAACCTGGCTTTCCGCATGATCACGCTCCCACCCCAGGGTTTCCATTCCCAGGATGGCCATAGCTCCTCCCACATTCACCACGAAGTCGGGCGCGTAGAGGATCTCCCTTCTCCGGAGCCTTTCAGCATCATCCACCTCTTCCAGTTGATTATTGGCGCCGCCCACTACCGCTTTACAACGTAATTCCGGCACGGTGTTCTTATTCAATATTCCGCCCACAGCGCAGGGGGAAAAAATATCGCATTCTGTTCCGTACATCTCTTCACTGCTCACGAAGGTCAGTCCCACATCGTCCCGGTAGTACCTGACGGCCGCCTCATCCACGTCACTGAACAGAACTTCGGCGCCGGCGCCGCGAAGGTGCTCGATCAGGGGACCGCCCACACTGCCGGTGCCCTGGACCAGCACCCTTCGCCCGTGGAGCGACACATCGCCAAAGGCATGTTCGCAGGCCGCCAGGATGCCGGTGAACACCCCCAGCGCGGTATACGGGCCTGAGGAGCCGCTTCCTCCGGCCTCCGGGGTACAGGCAAAGATATACGGGGCCCCTGTTTCCGCGATTACGTCCATGTCGGGAGAACAGGTCCCCATGTCGGGCCCTGTGTAGAATAAACCGCCCAGTTGATGGACCAGTTTTCCGTACCGGCGGAGGAGACCGGGACGAAGCGCCGGATCAAAATCATCAGGAAGCGCCATGACCGCCTTTCCGCCGCCCCACGGCATGCCGGGCACCGCATACTTGTATGCCATTCCCTTTGCCAGCCGCATGGCATCCCGCAGGGCCTCACGTACATCCGGGTACCTTTTCATCCGCGTCCCGCCTGCGGCAGGCCCGAGGAGGGTGGAATAGACGGCAATAAAAATCCATACTCCGGTGGGTTTGTCATGCTGGATGATAACGGTCTCACCTTGCCATTGTTGCATAAGGGATTCCATGCTCGTGTTCTCCTTGTTGTCCTTTTCCATGAATTTTCGATGATTGCGGCGGCAATGTCAATGCAGTATCTCATGCGTACGTTCGGGCTTTGCCATGTTTTCGGTCCCCGCTTGTCACCCTCTGACCGGCCTGGTATCCTTCAAAAGCTCGTCCATAATAGGTCTTTTGTCCTTGCTGAACGACGCAATGCTGTAGTAATAGATTCCTCTCAGAAAGGAACCTCTTGCCGGTCTTCCACACGGAGCCGGTACCCGGAAATGATCATCACCAAAACAGGAAAAATTGCAGACGGATTTTACTCGGTAGGCCATTCCAGTGTGCCCGTGTACCTTCTGGATGGCGCTGAGCCGGTCCTCTTTGACGCCGGCTTTTCCGGCCTGGCCTTTGCCTATGAGAAAGACATCAGAAATATTCTCGGTCCGAGATCGCCGAAGTTCCTCTTTCTCACCCATTCCCACTGGGATCATATTGGATCGGTGGCCCACCTTCAAAACGTCTGGCCCGCGCTGAAGATAATTGGATCATCCCGGATACGAGCTGTTCTTGAACACCCGAGTGCCGTCACACGTATCAGAAGTCTCTCGGAAGATTCCATCAACACGCTCATCTCATGGGGGGTCACGGACATCAACAGGGCCCCTTTCCAGCCCTTCCGCCTCGATATGACCCTTGATCTGCAGAACCCTATTCCACTGGCAGGAGGGTTGAAAGTCCACCCCATCCCCACTCCCGGACACACGTGGGATTCCTATTCCTACTGGATCCCGTCGAGACGTATTCTCATCGCGGGGGAAGCCGTCCTCTGCGACGGCATCTGCGAATTTCTGGTGGATTATGATGTGTACCGCCAATCATTAAGGCGACTGTCTGAACTGGATGTGGACATCCTCTGTACCGGACATCACACGGTGGTCACGGGCAACCAGGCCAGAGAATACATCCTTGACTCCACGGCGCAAACAGAGCAGTACCTGCAGCTGGTGGAAAAGCTGGCCGTGGAGGAGAACGGCAACCTGGAAAGGATAGTGGTGAGAATAAAGGCCGTGGAATGGGATAACAGGCCTCTCCCCAAACAGCCGGAAAAGGCTTACGTAATCAACACGAGAATCCGGGTCAGGAACATCCTGCAAAAATCAGGGGGCAGGGGAGTACGCACGGATTAAGCCCGGGCAGTTTTTCAGAGGTCCCTTCGCCGTTAGAAGGATTATATATTGGCCAGGGGATGCCGCTCCGCCTCGCAGACAATGTCTTTGACCCCGCGGACTGCTCTCACGATTTCCAGCACACCGCCGACGGTACGCATGGGGTTTATCAACCCCGTTATTCTTAAGACACCCGGCTCGGGGACCTCAAAAAACAATTCCTGGGGATTGACATTGTTTTGCAGGATCGCGGCTTCCACTCTCTTCAGCAGGGAAAGCTTTTCCATTGTCTCCAGGGCGGTCAGGCTGCACTCGCGGATCTGCCGGGTCTTGGCCATTTCGATGACCTGTGCTGCTGCCGAATCCAGTCCGATCTTGTCCACGTTTATAATGGCATCGTACAGGCTGAGATCATTCCAATCCATCTGAAAGGCAAACTGCATGAACCCCTTCAGATCACTGTCTCCTTTTCCGATCAGTTTCCTGGCGTCTTCCTCGCTCATCTTTTCCCGTTCCATGAGGCGTTGGACGCGAAAGGATTCAGAGGCATGGATACGCAGATGCAGGGCGCACCCGAAATCCCGCAGAAAATAGGCCGCCCCGTTCCCGCAGATAATGCCTTCGCCGCGCCGGGCCACCTCGTAGACGGCCGCCGCCATCAACTCCAGGTACTCGGCCGGCCTTCGTCTCAGGAGGCGGGTCAGGAGCCCCGGCGCCGTCTGATCGAAGCTTTTCATGTCTTCAGATGAAAAGCCCATTTCAACGGCCTCCGCCTGCAACCGGTCGTCATCATAAAGGACCATGCCGAGCTCGTCGGCAACGCGTCTGGCAGTAGTCATTCCTCCGCAGCCGATTCCAGTTGTGATAGTAATAAGGGACATCCCGATACCTCCTCTCATCTGTTGTATATGGGCAAATGGAATCCCGGCACTATCTTGCCCCCGAGAAAGGGCACAGATCTTCATCGTCCTCGCCCAGGACTTCGAAGGCGGCTTCAACGAAGCGCATAAACTCCTCTCCCCCTCCGGGGACCATCCCCTTGCCGGGAAATGCCGTGATCCTCCCGCAGGAGGGGCACCTGAGGATTGGGCCATCTTTTTCATTCATCTGAAAGGAATGACCGCAGCCGCACTTACAGATCCGAGGTTCCAAGACCCCCTCGCTCCTCTCCCTTCTCATTTGCTGTCCGGGGCTGATAATTCACTCCCGCCTGGAGGGGTTCAACGTCACTGAACGTGATGGTTATCCTGTTTACGCCGAATCCCTTGGCCAGCAGATTCAGTGTCTGCCTGGCTGATTTCTGGACTTCAGACTGCATCTGTTTCACCAGTTCATTTGCCATTTGGGAAGCCTGATTCTTTGCCTCGGCAACAAGCCGGTTCTTTGCTTCTTCTCCGAAACTGTCACTAAATGCCTTGCTCAATAAGTCAGGCAGCAGCCACGGCAGGAGCTTCGCGCGCTGTTCATCATAAAAACTGATATTCTTGATGTGAGATTCATACAGGCATTTCGGCATTTTCAGGAGAAAGGAATCGGCTTCCAGAGACTCAATCACAAAATCAGGGCTGTGGAGATCATATTTGAAGTCAATGTCAAATTCAAAGATCATTGCCATTTTCTTCTCGGAAGCGAGCCACCGGAAATATTTTTTCCCCGTTTCTCCAAACCAGTGATCGGAAGTGGTTATAATCTCCTTGGTAAAAACCTTGAATACCACCAGTTCTCCGACCGATTTGAATTTTTCAACCGTGGAAATGACGTCAATCCTGGCTGGCTTTCGGGGTTTTCTCAGCTTCAGGATCCAGAAGACAAGAAAAATCCCGGCACAGAGCGCAAAACCGACGATACCCGAAATAATAGCTGTTTCCACCCGGATCTCCCTTTTCAGGTGATGTACCGTGATTATAGGCCATCCACAGGAAGCAGTAAACCTTTATCTCCGGCCCTTTTCCCACATATAGCTCCACTCATCGGGCATGTTGTCCAGCTCCATTCCTTGTGGCTTAGAGGGAGCCGTCCAATTGATCTGCAACATCTTCCTTGCAGTACCTGCACCGTTGCGCGCCTCTGAACAGCGGTTTCCCGCAAGAGGGGCAGTGGTACCGCTCACATTCCGAACGGGCCCATTCCACGCTCCCCTTTTCATCCTCGTATTCGGTGACTTTTGCGCGCCAGGCGGGGATCGCGCGTTTCATGACGCGGCGGCCGGTGGCAAGCGGGAATGCTTCAATGAGGCTGCAGGGCCATTCCTCGCACTGGTGACAGGAATAGAATCCCTTTGACTTTACGCACTCCCGTATGGCGCAGGTCTGACAGAATGCGTACAGCTTCTGCGGAGGATCGCTTTGCATACATCCCAGGCACTCGGTTTCTTCGGGTTTTGTCCCATACAGGTTCCCCATGATGGTCTTGAATTTTTCATTCCCATCTCTGGTCGCTATGTAGACACCGCAAACCCCGCAGTAGAGGCCGCAAGGCGCCATGAGCTCTTTATTCCTTATTTCATCTTCCGACCACCCTTCCATGTTTATACCTCCGTGTCCGGACCCAGGTTTTTTCTGATTTCCGGAATCATCTCCGGGGGGACTCCGCATGTTCACACCAGGAACGGATCTCCCTAGAGAAGGCCGGCTATCTCCTTTCCCGCCTGATAGGCCTCTTCCAGATATTCAGGGTGCTTGCGGACATCACCCTCGAAATCCAGGCCGCGATAGAGAAGCGACTTCCACAGTTCCGCATCAAAGGTATCCAGAAAATACTTGACGGTGAGGAGGACGCCGTCAAACAATTTTTTCCCTCTGGTTGCCCCCACGGAAATAAAGAGCGCCCTCTTGGCCGCATCACGTGTCCCGAAAGGCGTCTTTTCTATCCAGTATTTTTTTACCCAAAGAGATTGGCAGCGATCCATCAGGATCTTGGTATGCGCACTGACCGAGTAGAAGAATATGGGTGATGCCAGGATAATCCCCCGGGAAGAAAGAAGCAGGTCGCTGATCCTCTGAAAATCGTCGTCTATAACACACCGGCCCGTTTTCTTGCACCCGTAGATCTCGAGGCAGGGTGACATTTTGAGATCCCTGAGCACCACTTCCTCCACCTGTGCACCCGCGTCGCGCGCTCCCCGGACGGCCTCCTGCAAAAGCAGGGCAGTATTCCCTTTTCGTCGCGGACTTCCAAGGATAGCCAGCAATCTCGGCATAACACCTCCTTTCAGGACAGGTTTCAATGAATTATACGATAAGTCAGCTTAGGGGGCAAGGAAACTCGTGTCTATCCCAGGCCTTCAGAATACCTGGGTGGTGGGGTTTGCGACAGGGATGGGGTGGGCGATGCGTCTTCGATCTTGAATTTCTCCTGGATTCTCCGGAGTGAAACCAGCCTGCTGTTTCGTGAAGACGGGGTCATGAAGGACTTCAGCTTGGTTTCCAGTATTCTCGGATTCAATTCTGTTGCGATGGCGATAATTCCTTCAACGATAATCTTCTGAAGAAGCAGTTCCTGATTAGTTCTATCCTGTATCTTCGCTTCGAATGGACGAAAGAAAAAATTGGTAAAGATGATTCCATAAAGGGTGGAAGTCAGGGCGATGGGTATGGTAGCCAAAATTGTGGACGTATCACCGGAGCCAGCAATCATGCCGATAAGACCGATAATACTCCCCACTATGCCGAAAGAGGGGCAGAGGTCAGCCATGGTTCTCAGTACCCGCTCTGATTCAGCCCGCCGCACCTTGAAAAAGTACATCTCAGTGGTAAGGATCTCCGAGATCTGTTCCGTCTTGTATCCGTCAACCAGTAATCCGAGGGCCCTTCGGAGAAACAAAAGAGACGTCTCCCCTTCATCCTCCTCCAGTGAGAGGATCCCTCGTATCTTGCTTTTTACCGAGAGATCAACCAGCATTTCCACGATTTCATGGGGCTGTTTTACGGGCATCCGAAACGATCTCTTCAAGATCTTGTACAGGATCATCAATCGCCTGTTGGAAAAGCCGATCAACGTAGCCCCGAGCGTGCCCCCTGCAACAATGAGGAACCCTATGAGATTAAAATAGAGTCCGACGTTTCCCGCGATCAGGAAGCCCAATCCGAAGATGATAATGCATAAAAGAATGCCTATGGCCGTGTTGTTATCTCTCCAGTTGCTTTTTTCCATGCTCAGGATGTCTCCTTGGTAATCATTATCTCCACTCTTCGATTCGTTGCCCGGTTTGCCGAAGATATGTTGGGCCGAAGCGGACGATACTCGGCATACCCGCTTACTCGGAAACGCTCTGCGGGGAGCTTCATTTCTTCAAGAAGGAATCTGGCAACTGCTGAAGCCCTCGCCGTGGAAAGCTCCCAGTTGCTTGGGAAGGAGTCAGTATGAATGGGGATATCATCTGTGTGGCCGGCAAGGGTTATCAGGTATGGCGTTTTCCGCAAGACCGTCGCAACCTTTTTGAGAACTTCAATTGATCCGTCCTTCAAATCCGCGCTGCCCGTGTCAAAAAGGAGGTCACTGGTCAGCAGGATCCGCACTGCCTTATCCGGAACAAGTTCGACGGACGCGAGCTTTTCCAGGTGATTTTCTTTCACGGTGCTCTTGCTGAGCTCATACACGGTCGCGATGCTTTGCGCATTGTTTCCTGATTCTGGTACTGAACCAGTTTGTCTTGACGAGGCATACACATACATCACGGCGAAAAGGATGAACATGGTCATCATCAGGTCGGACCAGGGGACCTGCCAATGAGACTGACGTGGAGTCCTCTCCCGCTCAAACATCTTCACCATGGGCATGCATCCTGGGTGCTCACCGCCATTCACCTGCGCAATGCTTCCATCTGCTGCTTCAACGGGAATACCGTCAAAACGCTCCCAATCCATTGATCCCCTTTCAATATAAAATGCGCCGAGATCCACAAAAATCTGGAATCCGTAGTTGAGTGAAAATCCTGGCGACGACCAAAAATGTTATAAGCCAAAACTGTGCCAAACATTTTTCGCGAACATAATATCCTGTATTCATAGCAAAATTATGCTATCAACCAGAACGGTGACTAGCATATGGCGGAATTTTTTTCCGGTGAGTCAGGCAGCAGCGGAAAAATATGCTCTCGACAAGCCCCCACGCCTTGTTCATCACAGCCGCCTTCCGCATATTATCCTTTGTCAAATGGCGCTTTGAAGCATATAATAAGAAAATTTGAAGTGAACAGCGGTGAGAAACGGCAGAAGAAAATACTACGACCTGTTTTCAAAACACTATGACCGGTTCGTCGCCATGCACTCTCGTGATGCCCAGGGTGGATTGAGGAAATATCTTTCCCGCCAAATTTCTGTCAGGGAGGGGGGTTTCGTCCTGGATCTGTGCACCGGCACAGGGACATTGTTGCGCTACCTCCAACAAAAGGTAGGGGAAAAAGGGCTTGTTGTGGGAGTCGATTTTTCATGGGGAATGCTGGAGGTGTGCAACATGAAAAACAGAAGATTCTCGAATATCCAGGTGCTTGAATCAGACGTTGCGTACCTCCCTTTCAAAGACAATAGCTTTGACGCGGTGACCTGTTCTCATGCTTTTTATGAGCTGAAAGGAAAAACGCAGGAGCAAATGTTGGAGGAGACGGTGCGGGTCCTCAAGCCCGGCAAATCCTTCTTCATGATGGAACATGATTTGCCGGAAAATCCTGTGATCAGGGGCCTGCTCTATATTCGACTCCTGTCCATGGGTGCCAAGCGGGCTCTGAACACTCTTCAGCATGAAAAAGAAACCCTGGAAGAACACTTCTCATTTGTGGAAAAACTGGAGACAGAAACCGGCAGGTCAAAAATCATGGTCTGCCGGAATTGATCATTTGTGAACGTTGGGACTTGACCCTGAAAATCTCCGAGCACCGTTCGGATATTCTCCCACACTTCCATATAATTTTTGCAAAGGTCTATTTCCTCGTGCTTCCAATGGAAGCAGGCTGATCATGGCTTCGT
>CAZWEV010000006.1:0-94430 GCA_964633015.1 uncultured Desulfobacteraceae bacterium
AGACCGTGAAACGACACCCTGAGACCCTCGTCGGCTTTGCGGGAATCGATCCACTGGCAACGGATGATCCCGTGGCCGACCTTGACCGGTATGTCAAAGAGTGGGATATGAAGGGGTTGAATCTTCAGCCTTGGGTTCAGGGTATCTATTGCCATGACAAGAGACTCTATCCTCTCTATTCCTACTGCCAGCAAGAAGACATTCCTGTGACCATCCATGCCTCCATCAACTTTTCAGTGGCCAAGAAGATCGACTACAGTCACCCCCTCTACCTGGGAGAGGTGGCCTGCGATTTCCCGAGGCTGACAATCGTTGCCAACCACGCTGGGTGGCCCTGGGTCAACGAAATGGTGGCCGTTGCCTGGAAACACCCCAATGTATACATGGAGATCGGCGGGGTTTCACCCAAGTACATGGTTATGCCCGGAACGGGCTGGGAATCATTTCTGACCTATGGAAATTCCGTGCTTAAGGACCAGATACTTTTTGCCACCGATTCCATCGTGCCCCATGCCCGGGTTATCAAGGAGGTGGATCTTTTGCCCCTGAAGGACACGGTAAAAGAGAACCTGCTGTACAAGAACGCCCTGAGGATATTGAAGCTGTCTTCCTCCTGAGAGGGAGCCGGCTCAGGAGATCACCACTGGGTGTGGGGAGAAGCAAACATGCATCTGAAGACCGTAATCTGCGAAAAAAAGGGCACCGTTGCAATTATCTGCCTTAACAGGCCCACAGTCCTCAATGCGGAAAACGCGCAGATGACGAGGGATTTTCTTGCGGCTTTGAAAGAGGCCGAGGCCGATAATGGCGTCAAGGTAGTGATCGTCAGGGGGGAGGGCAGGGCCTTTTGCTCAGGACACGATCTCTCGGAGAATACGGCGGCCGAAACAGTGGAGGAAGCTCTCGCTTTGGTGGAAATGCTCCAAGATACAACGCGGATCATCCTTGGAATGGGCAAGCCCGTGATCGCAGCCGTCCACGGTTACGCCTTAGGCGCCGGTTGCGAATGGGCCATGAACTGCGATATAAGGATTGCGGCAGAAGGCACAAAATTCGGGTTCCCAGAAACCTCCGTGGGTACCACGATAACTAATGCCGGGACCAAGCTGCTCCCGCAACTGGTCGGGCTGGGGAGGGCCAAGGAACTCGTTTTTGCCAACGAATTGATCGATGCCGAACAGGCCGCCCAGTGGGGGCTGGTCAACAAGGTGGTCCCCTTGGAAGCATTGAACGATGCAGCTCTGGAACTGGCTGAGAAGATTTCCGGAAATTCAGTTCTGGCTCTCAGGCTTTCCAAGGCTGCCCTGAACCAGGGTGTTTATCGAAATCTTGAGCAGACTCTTGAGGAGGAAGCAAGAGATGCCGTTCTCTGCGCGTACGGTTCGGAAGCTGAAGAAAGAGCCGCTAGGGCACTGGAAAAGACGAAAAAGCAGGGTGATTAATGGATTTTTTTCCGGTTACGGATACCCGGAAAATGGGAAAAATAGGTCCCTGACAGCCGGGCTCAGCTCGTGATTCTTTTCTCGTGGAGGGCTCAAGATTGGCAAGAGGAGGGTCAGGGTTCCTGTCCTCCTCTTGCTGAAGGGGGGTTGTTATATTTTCGGAACAGGCCATATCGACCGCACGGTTACGATCTTGCCGTTGGAATATTTCCAGATATCGATAGGGGTTTGCACATCGCCGTTCTTGTCGAAGTCCACGGTGCCTCCGGCGCCGTCATAGTTGATCTGCTTCCCCTGTTTCAAGAGATCAAAGGCCTTTTGGAACTGACCAGGCAGGATAGTTTCACCCGGGGGATCTGCCACAACACGCAGGTTGTCTCTGATGTTCTTGGCAGTCATGGGGAGCCCCTTGACCTGGGCGGCATAGGCAGCCAGCCCGATCACCGCCATAGCATCATATGCGTTGGTGATATAGGGAAGAGGCGGAAGCTTTCCGTATGCGGCCTTGTAATCGGCGTTGAAAACGTCCAGTGCCGGGCCGGTTGGGGAACCAGCCACCGTGCCCATCTGACCTTCCACATTTTTTGCGCCCAATGCCTTGACGATATCCTGTGACTTGGTGCCGTCACAGAAGAGGAAGTGCTTGTAGTGGAAGAACTCGATTGCCTCCTTGAGGTATATCTTGGCATGCTCAGGATACGTGAAGGCACAGAGCCTGTCCGGTTTTCCCGCAAGGGCCTTCTTGAGCTCCGCGGTGTAGGATTCCGCCGCCTTTTCATCGATTGGAATCATGGCCAGGACTTTCCCGTGCCGGTATTCAAAGGATTTCTTGAACTGCTCGGCGAGCCCCTGCCCGTACGGGTTGTTCACGTAAATAACCGAGGCGGTCTTGTTGAATGAGGCTGCAAGCTGTCCCAGGACAACGCCCTGAAGTGCGTCAGACGGGCAGGTTCTGAAGAGAAAATCCTTCCCCTGATCTGCAGGGAGAAAGCTGATTAATGGTGATGTGGCAGACGGCGAAATCTGCACGACGCCGTTCGGTATGGTGACGGACTCGGCGACAGGGACTGTAACTCCACTGCCGATGGCCCCGATAATTGCCGGGACTTTGTCAATCTGCACAAGTTTTTTTGCCGCGTTGACGCCGGGGATTGCTGATGTCTGCGTATCCTGGTTTATGACATCAATGGTAAATCCTGCATCGGTCATCTGTTTCGCGGCAAGCTTGGCCCCGTTGAGAATATTGGGTCCGTATTCCTTGAGCGGACCGGTCATGGCCATAAGCGTCCCCACCTTGAGTGGTTGTGCATACACCCCCGGAACAAGCGCCGCAAAAAACATCAAAACCGTTGCTAAAATGAGAGTCCTTTTCATGACTACCCCCTTTTGTTGAATGTTTATGATGAACACCCGCCAACTCATATAATGCAGGGCCATGCCCCGCAATTATGCTCGAGGGTAACGCACGTTGAGTAAAATGGTAACTCATTGTTTCTCCTTTTGCAAGGTGATTCTTGGTACTGTTTCACAAGCGCATCTTTTCCGCTCATGCAGAAACTGCCGATACCGGGAGAGCGCCGAACAGGACGGGAAAGGCGTTTTATCTTGACTACAGAGGCCAAGTAGATTAAAAATTTCTGTTTAATTTGTGCAGGTTCACCAGGGGACATGAAAAGGCCCCGGATTTTCCTGCCGCTCCAATTGAAGGGAACATGCGGATGCAAAAACAAAGCTCCATATTGGCTGAGAGAATGAACAAAGGCCGGAAACTTGTTGAAATGGGATGTGATCTGTACCCTTCCGGCGCCGATATTGACATGAGTATCTCTGAAGCATTGGAACGCTTCGGTGACCTTGGAGAAGATGAACTGAAAAAGGAAGAACATGCATATGCGTTTGCCGGGAGAATTGTGGCCCGGCGGGACTTCGGGAAGGCCTCTTTTATTCATCTCAAGGATCGGAGCGGGCGCATTCAGAGCTATATCCGCAAGGACAAGGTGGGTGAAAAAAACTTTGACCTGTTCAAACTCATGGATATTGGAGATTTTATTCAGGTGCGAGGTCCTTTTTTCCGTACCAGGACGGGAGAATTGACCATACTGGCGGAGGAGGTGACGCTTCTTTCAAAATCTCTTCGCCCGCTTCCGGAAAAATGGCACGGTTTGACGGATGTGGAAACACGGTACCGGCAGCGGTATCTTGATCTCATCGTCAATGAAGAGGTGAAAGATGTTTTTGTGCGGAGGGCCAGCATCATTCACGCAATCCGGGATTTCTTTATTGAGAGGGATTTTATCGAAGTTGAGACCCCGATGATGCAGTCAATCCCCGGTGGGGCTACGGCGAGACCATTCAAGACATATCATAACGCCCTTGCCATGCCGCTTTATTTGCGGGTGGCACCCGAGCTGTATTTGAAGAGACTGGTGGTCGGCGGTCTGGAACGGGTTTTTGAAATCAACAGAAATTTCAGGAACGAAGGCATTTCCATAAAGCACAATCCGGAATTCACCATGATAGAATTTTACATGGCGTATGCGGTATATGAAGACCTCATGGAGATAACCGAAGAATTGTTTACCGGCCTCGTCAATCAGTTTCACGGCGGAAATTGCATTTCTTATCAGGGCAAACAAATCGATTTCACCCGGCCATGGAAAAAAATTTCGCTCAAAGACTCCCTCCGCCGGATAGGAGGCATGGAAGAAAAGGCGTTCAGTAATCGGGAATGCGCTGCTGAATCGGCCCGGGCGCATGGGATTGATGTTTCAGGAAAAGATAGTTATGGAAAATTGTTAACGAAACTTTTTGATGTTTTGGTTGAACCTCAATTGACGAATCCCACCTTTGTTGTGGGGTATCCGACGGAAGTCTCACCGCTTTCCCGGCGAAATGATCAGAACCCCGATTTGACCGACCGGTTTGAGCTTTTTATCGGAGGCTGGGAAATTGCCAACGGATTCACGGAACTGAATGATCCCGTAGATCAGAAAAGAAGGTTTGAATACCAGGTGTCGCTCCGGGAAAAAGGGGATGAAGAGGCCCAGTTCATGGATGAAGACTATGTCAGGGCCCTTGAGTATGGTATGCCGCCGACAGCCGGGGAAGGCATCGGCATTGACAGGGTTATCATGTTGATGACGGATTCGCCTTCCATCAGAGACGTCATCCTTTTCCCTCTCATGAAAACAAGACAGGACTGATCACCACATGTTTCTTGAATTCTTCCTGGGACTGCGATACTTACGAGCCAAGCGGAAGCAAACCTTCATCTCCATCATCTCGATTATATCGATCCTTGGGGTCATGGTGGGCGTCATGGCCTTGATCGTTGTCCTGTCGGTAATGAATGGGTACCGGGCCGATCTCCTGTCAAAAATACTGGGAGTCAACTCCCCTGTCCTGGTGTTGAGTTATGGGGGAGCCTTTGACCGGTACACCGCTGTCATGCACCGGGTTGAAAAAGTGGGTGGCGTGGTTGGAGCCACACCGTTTATCTATGGTCAGATCATGGTCAGTTCCATGGGAAATACCTCGGGCGCCATCCTGAGAGGCATTGATCCCGAGACAGTGGGCAATGTCTTGAAGATAAATCAAATGGTCAAAGGAGGGAAGGTGGTATCTCTCGATCATGATGAGGGTGGTCTGCCCACAGTGATCGTGGGAAAAGAACTCGCGAAACAGATCGCGGTTCATCCAGGCGATATCTTGACGCTGATATCCCCAGAAGGGAGGCTCACTCCCCTTGGCAGGGTGCCGAACACCCGGAAGTATCGTATAGCCGGGCTGTTTGATTCAGGGATGTATGAATATGATGCATCGATGGTGTATGTATCTATCAAAGAGGCCGAAGCGTTTTTGGGGATGGGAGGAAAAGTGACCGGGATAGAGGTGCAGGTTGATGACATAGAGCGATCTGATCAGATAGCACGAGACATCCAGAAGAGCCTTGGATATCCCTACTGGACAAAGGACTGGAAAATGATGAACCGTAGCCTTTTCGCCGCACTCAAGCTGGAAAAGGTTACCATGTTTGTCATACTGACGATGATTGTCCTTGTGGGAGCGCTCAATATTATCAGCACACTGGTCATGGTCGTTATGGAGAAGAGCAAGGATATCGCCATCCTGCGCACCATGGGCGCCTCGGCAAGAAGTGTCATGTCTATTTTCATGCTCCAGGGGTTATTCGTCGGCTTCCTGGGAACCATGATCGGACTGGGGTTTGGTCTGGGGCTCTGTCATCTGTTGTCCAAGTACAAATTCATCTCGCTTCCATCAGATGTTTACTATATATCCACGCTCCCGGTGCGTGTGGAAACACCGGATGTGGTTCTCGTATCACTGGCGGCTGTGGCGATTTCGTTCCTGGCCACCCTGTATCCATCCTGGTATGCTTCAAGGCTCAACCCGGTTGAGGCTCTGAGATATGAGTAGTTGAGGGCGATTATGCTGGTGCTCCAGAATATTCATAAGACGTATGCGCACCTCGGAGAATCCATTGAAGTCTTAAAGGGAATTAATCTGAACATTGCGTTTGGAGAAAGCCTGGCAATCATGGGGGCTTCCGGGGTTGGGAAATCAACGCTCCTGCATATCATGGGAAGTCTTGAGCCTCCAACGGAAGGTAGAATCCTCTTTGCCGATCAGGTTGTGGGTGATATGAATGAACAGGCGCTCAATCGATTCCGAAACCAGGAAATAGGCTTTGTTTTTCAGTTTCATCACCTGCTCCCCGAATTCAACGCGCTGGAAAATACAATGATGCCCGCCTTGATCGCCCGTTACCCGGTAAAGAAGGCGGCGGGTCTTGCTGAGCACGTTCTGCATCAGGTGGGACTGGAAAAGCGATTGGCCCACAGGATTGGCGAAATGTCCGGGGGAGAACAGCAGAGAGTGGCTATTGCGAGAGCGCTGGTTATGAAGCCCCGGCTGATCCTGGCGGATGAACCCACTGGGAATCTGGATTGGAAAACAGGAGAAGAAGTGGCTGATCTCCTGGTAACATTAAACAGGGAAATTGGGATGTCGATGGTGGTAGCCACTCATAATCAACGTCTGGCTTCCAGGATGTCAGCCCAAATGGAGATTGTCGGTGGAAGACTTATTTGATGGTGGCATATCCCATTCCGGAATCAGGAACAAACATCTTTCAGGTATTACAGCCTGTTTCGTGTCCTTTCTGGTGATGGTCCTTTTTTCCTGTGCATCACCCGTGAGTTGTCTGGCTGAGGAACCTTCGGTAACAGTACTGCCTTTCAAAATCTACGCTCCGGCACGATTCGAATATCTGGCCAAAGGACTGCAGGATATGTTTGCGGTTCGAATGCAAAAAAGAGGGCTCGACGTTACGAGCGCAGAGAAGACCAACGCAGACCCTCTCGCTTTCTCGTCCATAACCCGGACAACCGCTCTGCAATTGGGAAAGGCGCTATCGTCGGCATTCATTCTTGACGGAAGCCTCACCCTGATAGGGAAGAAATTCAGTTTGGATGTACGGCTGTTTGATTTGAGATCCGGAAAAACTCCCTTTTTTCTCTATGGAGTTGCCGAGAATGTGGATGCGCTTCCCTCTGCAGTAGATCACATTGTTGATAGCATCTATAATAAAATCCTCGGTGTCCCCCTGGTGGATTCTGTTCTCGTGGAAGGCAATAAGCGGGTTGAAAAAGATGCCATTCTGGCCGTGGTCCGAACGAAAAAGGGGCAATCTCTTGATTACGGGAAACTTGACCAGGACCTTCGGGACGTTTACAAAATGGGCTATTTTAAGGATGTGAGGATAGAAACAGAGCCGGGCGCCAAGGGCAAGAAGGTCATTTTCCTCGTCACAGAAAAACCGTCCATTGGAAAGATTGTTTTTGAGGGGAATAAGAAAATCAAGGCTGATGACCTGAAGAAGGAACTCGGCATCAAGCTGTACTCGATTCTGGACGAAAATCAGGTGAAACAGAGTATCGAGCGGCTGAAGAGCTTTTATCGAAAAAAAGGGTATTATAACGCCGAGATTCAGGAACGGACGGAACCGCTTCCGAACAATGAGGTCTTACTGAAATATACTATTCACGAGCATAAGAAAGTCTATATCTACAAAATTCAGTTTCTTGGAAATAAGGCTTTTGACAATGACGAACTGAAAGACCTCATGCAGACAAGCGAGAAAGGTTTTTTTTCATTTATCACGGATTCCGGGTACCTGGACAGGAAAAAGCTCGAATTTGATGCTCAGAAAATCGCCGCTTTTTATCACAACCACGGCTATATCAACGCAAAAGTCGGCGAACCGAAAGTGACCTATGAGAAGGACAAGGGACTGAAAATCACCATCGAAGTGGAAGAAGGGGAGCAGTACAAGGTAGGCACCATTTCCGTTGCGGGGGACCTGATAGAGCCGCCGGAAGAGTTGTTGAAAAAGGTGCGGATTGGAAAGGAGAAGGAGTTCAATCGCGAGACTGTCCGGAAAGATATGCTCGCCTTGCGGAACGTATACGCAGACGAAGGGTATGCCTACGCCGAGGTTGTTCCGTCAACGACAGAAGATGTGAAGAATCGGACGGTAAATATTGTTTACCGGATTTCCAAGGGGCCGAAGGTACATTTTGAACGGATCGATATCGCAGGGAATACCGTGACGCGCGATAACGTGATTCGAAGAGAACTCAAGGTAGTGGAAGGGGGATATTTCAGCGGCAAATCCCTCAGGAAAAGCATGGAGAATTTGAACCGGCTGGGATTCTTTGAGAATGTATCGGTGGATACAAGGAGGGGAGATCAGAAGGATTCCATGATCCTGGATATTCATGTAAAAGAGCGGCCCACCGGTTATTTCAGCGCCGGTGTCGGATATGGTTCGGTGGATAAGACCATGCTTTCTTTTCAGATAGCCCAGAACAACCTGTTCGGGCATGGACAAAGTTTAAGTGCCGCCGCCAAGCTCGGGGCTGTGTCAAGCGAATATGACATCCGATTTACCGAACCGTGGTTCCTGGGAAGAGAACTTTCTCTGGGAGTGGACATTTATAAATGGGAGAGAGAGTATGACGAGTATACCAAGGACAGCTGGGGAGGAGACGTGACCCTCGGGTTTCCTGTGGGTTTTGATGAGTATACTATTGGATCTATTACCTATAAATACGATGATGCCAACATCACTGATGTGGCTGATACTGCTGCGGTAGTCGTGAGAGACATGATCGGCAAGAATGTGACCAGCAGCGTGATCCTGGGATTGAAACGGGACAGCAGGGACCGCCTCTGGGATACCCATAAAGGCTCAATCAACAGTATGAGTTTTGAGTATGGAGGGGGTGTTTTCGGCGGTGATCTGTATTTTAATAAGTATCAGGCAAGGTCCGCCTGGTACTTTCCCTTTCCGTGGGATACGGTTTTTCTGCTGCAGGGGAGATGGGGCTATGTGGTCAAACGGTCGGGAGGCAAGTTGCCGGTCTTTGAAAAGTTCACCCTTGGCGGCATTAACACGGTGAGGGGCTTTGATTATGGCTCAATTTCTCCGCGGGATCCTGCAACAGGAGACAAAATCGGCGGGGAAAAGATGATGGTCTATAATTTTGAATACCGGTTCCCGTTGCAGAAAGAGCAGGGAGTTGTGGGAGTGCTTTTTTTTGATGCGGGAAATGTTTTCACAAAGGAAGAGGACTGGACATTCAGCGGGATTCGTCGTTCGGTAGGAGGAGGAATCAGGTGGTATTCCCCCGTTGGGCCTCTGCGGGTCGAATATGGATTCAATCTCGACCGCCGTGAAGATGAATCTGCCGGCAACTGGGAATTTACCATAGGCGGAAGCTTCTGATGGATAATCGAACAGAACATAGATAGGAGGTAGCAACATGAAGAAATGCAAGATTATTTTTCTTTCCATTTTGCTTCTGAGCCTGCCATGCTCGGTACTGGCAAAGACGAGTATGAAGGTGGGCATCATTGACATGCAGAGGTTCCAGGAGGAGTCCAAAAGATTTCAGAAAATCCGGGCTGACCTGAAGAAAAAATTTGAAACCCTTCAGAAAAAGCTGGATAAAGAAAAGGTTGAACTAGCGAAAATCGAGGAAGATTTCAAAAAGCAGAGTATGATGTTGAGCCTTGATGCCAAAGAAGACAAGCAGAAAGAGATGGAAAGGAAACGACGATATTATAAATACCTCTATACTGAATATACCCAGGAAATGAAGGACGCTGAGCTTGATGCGCGGAAAAGAGTGGGAAAAGAAGTGGAAAAGCTCGTCGGGAATATGGGGCAAAAGGGCGACTATGTATTGATTTTCGAGCGGCAGGCTCCCGGCCTTATCTATTACAGCGATGCCCTTGATATCACTGACAAGGTGGTAAAGGCATACGATGAATCAGCTCAATAGAAGGGGAAAAACCCTGGAAATATCGCTTAAAGAGATCGGCCGGATTGTCCATGGAGAGGTCGTTGGTGACGAACAGATGAAAATCAGAGGGATAAACTCCCTTGACGCTGCCCGGCCCGGCGAAATCTCTTTTCTCACAAGTGCGCATTTTGAAGGCCTGCTTCAACAAACTACGGCCTCGGCAGTGATTCTTCGGGAAAAGAGTGTCCTTTATGATGGAGCGCAGGTCATTGTTGATAATCCGAAGACAGCCTACCCAAGGGTTGCAGGGCTCTTTGCCTCCGAGGTCCCCAGGTTCCCCGGCATCAGCGAACAGGCCAGGTGTCATGCCGCTTGCGTACTGGGGAAAGGGGTTTCTATTTATCCGAATGTTTTTGTTGGTGAGGATGCGGTCATTGGTGATGAGACTATCCTGTTTCCCGGTGTCTATGTTGGAAATGGAGTCCACATCGGCAGAAAGACCATCGTGTATCCGAATGTGACTGTGCTGGATGACTGCCGAATCGGCAATGAAGTGATTATTCATGCCGGTACCGTCATTGGAAGCGACGGTTTCGGTTTTGTCCAGGACAAGGGACATTCCATGAAGATCCCTCAGATAGGAATTGTACAGATTGATGACGGAGTCGAAATAGGAGCGAACAACTGCATTGATCGGGCGTCATTTGGAAAGACCTGGATCCAGCGAGGCGTAAAAACCGACAACCTTGTGCAGATCGCCCACAATGTTATAATCGGAGAGGACACTATCATCGTTGCGCAGGCAGGCATTTCAGGGAGTGTCAAGATCGGACAGCAGGTGATGATTGGCGGACAGGTGGGCGTTGCTGACCACCTTGAAATAGGGGACAAGGTCATGATTGCATCCCAGTCGGGTGTTGCCAAGTCCATTCCTCCCGGCGAGATAGTATCCGGAACTCCCACCATGCCCCATCGGCTCTGGTTGCGGGCCTCGAAGCTTTTCGCGCGCCTGCCGGAGTTCAGTACACGGATCAGAGAACTGGAAAAGCGCCTGGAAAAGATGAATGCTGAGCGCGGTAAGGAGTGAGAAATGGAATTACCCCTTTCTTATGAAGACATAACGCGCGTGCTCCCACATCGCTACCCCTTCCTGCTGGTGGACAAAATTACTGAACTGGAGCCGAAAAAGCGAGTGGTAGGACTGAAAAACGTAACTGCAAACGAACCCTTTTTCGAGGGACACTTTCCCGGGCGGCCCGTTATGCCGGGAGTTCTGATTATTGAGGCCATGGCCCAGGTAGGGGGCGTGTTGGCACGCCTGTCCGTCCCTGCTACCCTCGAGAAAGGGAAAGAGGATGCCATTTTTTTTATGGCCATGGATAAGGTGAAGTTCCGCAGACCGGTTGTACCGGGTGACCAGATAATCTTTGAATTGGATCCCCTGAGGACCGGATCCCGGGTTTGGAAGATGCGTGGGAAGGCCACCGTTGATGGGGAGATCGTTGCTGAGGCGGAACTGGTGGCATCGATCGGATAATGAGATATGAGAATGAGGCAAACGCATGGAGATTCATCCTTCGGCCGTGGTCAGTCCCAGCGCTGAGCTCGGTGAGCGAGTTGGGGTAGGCCCGTA
This sequence comes from uncultured Desulfobacteraceae bacterium, assembly GCA_964633015.1. Lineage (GTDB taxonomy): Bacteria > Desulfobacterota > DSM-4660 > Desulfatiglandales > Desulfatiglandaceae > B46-G9. Next base: position 11,406 of record CAZWEV010000006.1, read on the forward strand.
CAGCACCATCGGGGATCATGTGATCATAGATGCAGACACGGAAATAGGAGCGCATGTGGTCATTGAGGGGCACACCCGTATCGGCAGGAGAAATAAAATTTTTCCATATACTTCGATCGGGACTGCTCCCCAGGATATCGGATACCGTGGTGAAGATACCAGGCTTATCATCGGGGACGACAACGTCATCAGGGAGTATGTGACTATCAACCGCGCCACGGCGAAACAGGAATGGGAGACGGTGATCGGAAACCAGAATTATATCATGGCGTACGCACATGTGGCCCATGATTGCTATCTGGGAAATCGCGTGATCATGTCGAATGTTGCGACCCTTGGCGGGCATATTTCCATCGGTGATTATGCCATCCTGGGAGGGCTGGTTGCAGTACATCAGTTTGTGCGTATCGGTTCATACGCATTCCTGGGAGCAAAATCAGGCATTGACCGGGATGTCCCTCCATTCATGATGACAGCAGGCCCCCGGGCCAGGCTTTACGGCGTCAACCGGAAAGGGTTACGGAGAATGGGGTTCCCGCGGGAGGTCATAGACGGTCTTAAAAAGGCCTATCGAATCATCTGGCGAGAGAATCACCGCTTTAGCGAGGGTGTCCGCCAGGTGAAGAATGAAATACCTCCATTCCCGGAACTGGAAATGCTTCTGAGTTTCTTGGAAGGTTCGAAACGAGGCATTCTTCGGTCGGCATGAATTCCATGTCTGCATGCGCGCAAAAACCTGTCTTAGGGATTATCGCGGGCAGTGGAAAATTTCCTCTGCTGGTGGCCCGGTCTGCCAAAAAGGCGGGATTCCGTGTTGTTGCCGTTGCCCACGCAGGGGAAACAGACCCCGTCCTGGAGAATGAGACCGACAGCATTGCCTGGATCCGGCTCGGGCAGTTGGGAAAACTCATCAGGAGCCTCAAGAAGCAGGGGGTTCAACAAGCCGTGATGGCCGGGGGAATAAAAAAAGAGCGAATGTTTGAGAATGTCCTGCCCGACCTGAAAGGGCTCAGTCTTCTGTCCAGGCTGGCCATTTTCCACGATGATGACATCCTGCGGGCAGTTGCCCGGGAACTGGAGAAGGAAGGGATCGAGATCGTCAGTTCTACAACACACGTTCCCGAACTGGTTGCACCTCCCGGGATACTTACCATGAGGAAGCCGTCAAAGAACGAGAAAGAGGATATGGCCTTCGGGTGGCGAATCGCCAAGGAACTGGGCCGCCTTGATGTGGGGCAATGTGTGGTGGTGCGCCGGAAGACCGTCCTGGCCCTGGAGGCCATAGAGGGGACTGACGAGACTATTTTGCGAGGAGGCAGACTCGCCAGAGAAAAAGCGGTTGTTGTCAAGGTGAGCAAGCCGAAGCAGGATCTCCGCTTTGATGTTCCGACCATCGGCGTTGGAACCATACTATCCATGATGGAAGCAAAGGCGAGCGTTCTTGCCGTGGAAGCCGGAAAGACACTCGTGTTTGACAGGGATGAAGCGATAGCCCTGGCAGACAGGGAAAGGATTGCGATCGTCTCACTCTCGGAAGAAGAGATACCGCTTCATTAGATACTCTGAAACCGGCCCGAAAGACTGCCCGTTCCCGGATCCCTGTGTTATGGCACTATCCAAAGGAAGAGGAACATTGATGGACAATGATATACGGATCGGCGTCATAGGCGTGGGGCACCTGGGGGAGTACCATGTGCAGAAATATCGTGCTCTGAAAGGCGTTGAACTGGTTGGTGTCCTTGATATCGATACTGATCGGGCTGCGGAAATCGCACAACGGTATGATACCCGGGTTTACGGATCGCAGGAGGAAATACTGGAGCAGGTGGACGCAGTGAGCCTCGCGGTCCCCACCGTGAGCCATTTTGCGGTTGCAGAGGAGATCCTATCGCGCGGGGTTCATCTGCTGATCGAAAAGCCAATAACCTATGACGTACATGACGCAGACAGGCTCATCCGTATGGCGCGGGAGAGGAGGCTGGTATTGCAGGTGGGGCATGTGGAGCGGTTCAACCCGGCAGTAGTGAAGATGGAATCCCTCCTGAACCAGCCCATATTCGTCGAATCTCACCGGATGAATCTTTTCACTGTGCGGGGGACGGACGTTGATGTGGTTCTCGATCTTATGATTCATGACCTGGACATCATTCTGCACATGGCCCGATCGGATGTCCGGGAAGTGCACGCCGTGGGGATGTCCGTGATAACGGAAAAGACAGATATCGCCAATGTGAGAATCATTTTTGAAAACGGAACGGTAGCAAACCTGACCGCCAGCCGCGTTTCCAATCAACCTCTTCGAAAGATTCGTATTTTTCAGCCTGACGCATATATTTCGGTGAACTGCTATAAGAAAGAAATCACTGTAACCCGTCTGAACGACACCTCGCGTACCGAATCATTTCCCCAGATCGTATCAAATAAGATGAAATATCCTGATGCCGACCCTCTCTTTGATCAGCTGAGCGCCTTTGTGCGCACAGTACGTACCGGTTGTGAGCCGGTTGTGACCGGGGAAGATGGACGCGCAGCACTGAAAATTGCCCTGGCGATCATCGATCAGATTGAGGAGGGGTGCAAAAATTTTCAGAGTTTCTGTTGATCAAACCCTCCACCTCGGGTGGAGACCCCGAATAGGTTTTACCGATCCGGGGTCTGGAAGGTGATGGTGCTCGGGGAGATTCATGACGCCTCCCGCTCTGCGAGAGGAGATTCGTTGGCAAGGGATACTATGAAATTCGTACTCATGGTTGCCGGGGAGGCTTCAGCAGACCAGTATGGAGCCAGACTCGTCAAGGAGATCCTTCTGCGGAACCCGGATGTTGACTTCTGGGGCATCGGAGGAGAAAAAATGGCCGGCTGCGGTGTGAGAATCCTGTTCACATCAGCCGAGATGGCCGTTGTCGGGCTTACCGAAGTGATTTCCCGGATTGCGAAGATTTTTACTGCTGCCAGACGTCTTCAACGTATCCTGAAACAAAAGCGACCTGATCTTCTCATTCTTCTGGATTACCCTGATTTTAACATCCATCTGGCCCGGACTGCAGCGCGTCATCATGTCCCGGTTCTTTACTATATCAGTCCCCAGATCTGGGCATGGAGAAAGGGCCGGGTCGGGAAAATAAAGAAGCGGGTGGACCGGATGGCGGTTATTCTTCCCTTTGAGGAATCTTTTTACCGGAAGTATGGCGTCAGAGTGGAGTATGTGGGCCATCCGATTCTGGATATGTGGCCGGGAGCGTCGTATGCGCGCCATACTGCTTCACAACGTCTTTCGCCTTTTCCAGTCCTGGGGCTGGTCCCCGGAAGCCGGGGTGAAGAGGTGCGCTCCCTTCTGCCCCCGATGATTTCGGCTGTCGGGGAACTGAAAAAAAGGTACCCTGATCTGCAATGCGTGCTTCCCCTCGCCCAGACAGTTGATGAAGAAATGGTGAGGCGGCTCCTTGCCCGCAGTTCTGTTCCCGTTGTTTTGTCCAGGGAAGGCATGTATGATACGCTCAAGGCATGTGATGCTGCTATGGCGACCTCGGGAACCGTGACACTGGAGCTGGCCCTGATGCGAATTCCCATGGTCGTGGTGTATCGGCTCTCAAGATTGTCTTTTGAAGTCGCCAAGAGAATGGTCAAAGTCCCCCACATCAGCCTCGTAAATCTTGTTGCCGGGAAGAAAGTGGTGACCGAATTAATCCAGGACGAGGCTGTTCCTGAAAAGATAGCCCTTGAGGCAGAGCGGCTTTTGCGTGACAGCAACGCGCGGACGCGAATGATACGGGATTTTGAGACCGTGAGCAGACTCTTGGGTGAGAGAGGCGCATCAGCAAGAACCGCCGCGATTGCCTTGGAAATGATGAGGTAGGAAAAATGGCGAGAACCATATTGGTGGTGGATGACGAAACAAATATTCTCCGGTCGGTTGAAGGCATCCTCTCAGATGAAGGATTTGAGGTGGTGAATGCTGAAAGCGGCACAGAGGCCCTTGAAAAAATAGATCAACTTATCCCCGATCTGGTGCTTCTGGACATATGGATGCCGGGAATGGACGGTATAGAAACACTCATGAAGATAAAGGAGTCATATCCGTATCTCCAAGTGGTTATTATGTCCGGACACGGAACCATTGAGACGGCAGTCAAGGCAACCAAGCTTGGCGCCTATGATTTCATTGAGAAGCCGCTTTCAATGGAAAAGCTGCTCCATTCAGTGAGAAAGGCCCTGGATTACTACCGGCTGGAAGAAGAAATCAGCCTTTTGAAGCAAAAACACAGGGAGAAATCGAAACTCACCGGACACAGCGATCCCATTCGCCGCCTCAAGGAACAGATACGCATTGTGGCGCCCACCAACGCCTGGGTGCTGATTTCTGGAGAAAATGGGACCGGGAAGGAGCTTGTGGCCCATTATATCCACCGATTGAGTCAGCGGAGTCACAAACCCATGGTGGAGGTAAACTGTGCCGCAATTCCTGAAGACCTCATCGAGAGTGAATTGTTCGGTCACGAGAAAGGCGCATTCACGGGTGCCGCCACCATGAGAAAGGGAAAGTTCGATTTGGCCCACGAGGGGACCATTTTCCTTGATGAGATAGGGGACATGAGTCTGAAGGCTCAGTCAAAGACCCTGCGTATCCTGCAGGAACAGAAGTTCGAGCGGGTCGGAGGGGCAAGGACCATTGAGGTGGACGTGCGGGTCATCGCTGCGACCAATAAAGATTTGGAGTCTGAAATAGAGAAAGGGAGCTTTCGGGAGGATCTCTATTTTCGTCTGAATGTTATTCCAATACAGGTCCCTCCTCTCCGGGAGCGGGTGGAAGACATTCCCGAACTCGTGGAGGAATTCCTGAAAGAGTTTTCGGTGAGCACGAACATCGATTCCAAACGGATGAGCGGCAGTGCCATGGAGCTATTGAAGAAATACTCGTGGCCCGGGAATGTGCGTGAGTTGAAAAACCTCGTGGAGCGGCTGATGATCATGAGTCCGGGGAACGTCATTGAGGCAAATGATATCCCTTCCCCCTTCAATCAGGTCCAGGGACAGGGATCCGCATTTGAGCCCCGTATTCTCTCCGATACCCTCAAAGAGGCAAAAAACCAGTTTGAAAAAGCCTTTCTGGAGACAAAGCTCAGGGAATACGACTGGAATATTTCCCAGACGGCTGAAGCCATCGGCATCGAGAGAAGCAATCTTCACAAGAAGATCAAGACCTATGGGCTGGAAGCCCAGCGATCGTAACTCCCGCGGCCCTGCCTATGTGCTCCCAAAGTTCACCTCTACCCGCCCGCGTTTTTGAAGAAAACAGGACCGGCCCCAGGGGCGAATACGAGCTGCATGCCTGAAAAATCCTGCCTGCCTGTGTCTTCGCTTGCTGCCTGCTGATTTTGTCTGCCTTTGTAAGCGCCAGAATAACAGTGACCTTGTGATGTTTGAGCCATGCAAGCAGATCATTGTCGCCGGGCGACAGTTCCCGCCTGATGTCCAGGATGACAACCACCCCTTTCAGATTCGGTCTCGTTGTTAAATATGCTTCCACCATCTGCTTCCAGGAAGCCTTGACCTTGATCGGGACCCTGGCATACCCATAGCCGGGCAGATCCACCAGATACATCGCTGCGTTCACAAGAAAAAAATTGATGGACTGCGTTCTTCCCGGACGGCCGCTTGTCTTTGCAAGGTTTCTGTGTTGCACAAGGGTGTTAATGAGGGATGACTTGCCGACATTGGACCGTCCGGCAATGGCGATCTCCGGCCTGTCGGCAGGCGGGTACTGCTTCTGCTGGAAAGCGCTTGTTACGAATCGTGCGTCCATTCACCGATGCGACAGGAAATCTTCAATTCTGTCAAGTCCCGCCTTAATATTATCCAGGGAACTGGCATAAGAGAACCTGAGAAAACCCTCCGCGTTTTTCCCGAAGTCGATTCCGGGGCTGACACCGACTCCTGCCTTTTCCAGGATTTCAAACGCGAGGTCATAAGAACTCTCCCCGAACTCTTTTGCGTTGGCAAAGATATAAAAGGCCCCCGCAGGTTCCACCGGAAGACCGAAGCCGAGTTCACGAATTCTCCGGATCATATACCGCCTCCTCACGTCATAGATTTCTTTCATGTTCATCACATCTTGTTCAGCGCACGTGAGCGCAGCCAGCCCTCCCCATTGGGAAATACTTCCGGCTGATATGAAAAAATTCTGCTGCAGCTTCTGGAGCGGTCTCACGAAGCTGGGTGGCGCAATAACATACCCCAGCCTCCAGCCGGTCATGGCATAGAGTTTTGAAAATCCGTTGAGGACAAAGGCGTTCTCGGTATATTCCAGGACCGTGTGTTCTTTCCGGCCATACACCAGTCCATGGTATATTTCATCGGAGATAACGGGGAGTTCCAGGTGGGCAATTGCCTCCATTCGTTCGGGAGAGAGAAGATTGCCTGTTGGATTCGCCGGCGAATTGATGAGGACTGCCCTCGTTCTCCCGCCGATTTTTTTCTTGATTTGCTCGGGATCCAACTGAAAGCCCTCCTTTTCTTCTCCCTTCACAAAAACAGGTTTGCCGCCGAGAAATGTGGCGTAATTGGGATAGCAGGGATAGTGAGGATCCGAAAGAATGATTTCATCGCCGGGATCCAGCAGGGCACAGAAGAGCAGGAGAAGTGCAGGGGATGTCCCCGACGTGACGATGACTTGATCAGGCGATACATGGACGCCATATTTTTCCTGGTAATGGGCACAAATGGCCTCTCTCAGAGACAGGATTCCCAGACTGTGGGTATAGTGTGTCTGGCCCTGACACATGGCTTCATTTGCAGCGTTGCAAATGCAGGAAGGAGTTTTGAAATCCGGTTCCCCTATTTCCAGATGGATGACCTGCTGTCCCTGTTTTTCCAGCTCATGTGCCCGTTCCATGACTTCCATCACGATAAACGGAGGAATCGTGAGCGCTTTCTTGGTTATTATTGTAGGCATGGTATCCTCATTTCATTACGTTCGTTCATATGAGTTTGTTCAGGGGATATTCTATGATCCCTTGTGCTCCCTCCTTTATGAGTTGCGGGATAAGGTCTCTCACCATGCTGGAATCCACCACTACTTCCACGGAAACCCATGAGGAATTGTAGAGCCCCGCGATCGTCGGCGCATTTAAGGAGGGCAGAAGAGCAATGATTTCCTCCATTTTCCCGGTGGGAACATTCATCTTGAGTCCCACCATGTTTTCGGCTCGCAATGCTCCCTTGAGAAGGAGAACAATTTCCTCTATTTTTCCCTTTTTCCAGGGGTCCTGGTATGATTCCTGATTGGCAATCACCTGAGTATTGGTCTGCATGAGTTCGTGGATAATCCTGAGACCATGGGCTCTGATGGTACTCCCTGTTTCGGTCACCTCCACGATGGCGTCAGCCAGACCTGAAACCACTTTTGCCTCCGTGGCGCCCCATGAGAATTCAACCTGAACATCGATGCCCCTTTCCTGGAAATAGCGGGTGGTGAAGTTGACGAGCTCGGTCGCAATCTTTTTTCCCCGTAATTCCTCCAAGCCCCTGATGTGGGAATCGGCCGGCACGGCTACCACCCAGCGTGCCGGACTCTGGCTCACTTTGGAGTAAATGAGGTCATCGACCACCACGACATTTGATTCGTTCTCCTCAACCCAGTCTTTGCCCGTGAGCCCGACGTCGAGGGTTCCGTTTTCCACATACCTCGACATTTCCTGAGCTCGACATATGCTGCATTCGATTTCCTTGTCGTTTATGTCGGGGAAATAACTCCTTGAATTAACATTAATTTTCCATCCTGACTTTTCAAAAAGTCCAATGGTGGCCTTTTGTAGACTTCCTTTCGGGATCCCCAATTTCAATATTCTCATTTTTTATACACCTTTTCAGGATCGAATATCTTCTCCCCCACAATGACAACCTCACCGTTTTTGTCTATCCTCTTGTGAAAACAGGTATCATAGCCCGTGTGGCAGGCCGCACCGCCAACCTGTTCAACCTGGAAAAGCACCGTGTCATTGTCGCAATCAACAAGAATGCTCTTTATTTTTTGCACATGCCCTGAAGTACCGCCTTTATGCCAGAGTTCCCGGCGGGACCGGCTCCAGTAATGTGCCTCTCCCGTCTCAAGGGTCTTTTTCCATGAGATCTCATTGATGTAGGCGACCATGAGCACCTTTCCTGTTTCGTATTCCTGCACGACCGCAGGAAGGAGACCGTTGCCTTTTGAAAAATCGAGTTTGACCATGAAAATCGCTCCTCGTCCAAAATATTTAAGCTTACCCCACAGGAATTTTTTAAGGCAAGAAAAAAACACTCTTGGTTGGAATCAATTCTCCACCTCCGGTGAGAGACCCGAATAGGTTCGCCCGATCCGGGGTGTAGAAGAGTGACTATCAGATGAATCCCCCTGAGCTCCTCCCGGGGGAGCAGGGGACTTAGTGCATACACCTGATGAAGATGAATGAAGAATGTCGGGGCCGGTGTTCGGGTGATCATGGGTGGTATTTTCCGCTCAATTGTCCGCATGCCGCAAGGATGTCCTGCCCCTTGCTCTTCCGTATGATGGCAGTAAGATGCCTGTCAATGAGTTGTTCTTGAAAGGCAAGAATTCTCTCCATGGGTGGTGGAGAAAAAACAGAACCTTCATGGGGGTTTAGCGGGATCAGATTGACCTTGGCCCGGAGTCCTCGAAGGAGTCCCGCAAGAAGCAGACTATGCTGTTTGCGGTCATTGATTCCGTCGATCAAAATGTATTCAAAGGTGATCATGCGCCTGTTGGGGAGCGGGAAGGCTCTGCAGGCATTGAGCAGCTCATCGATGGGATACCGGCGGTTTACGGGCATCAGCTTATTCCGTGTGTCGTCATCGGCTGCATTCAAAGAGATTGCAAGATTGACCGTGGTGTCTCTGCCAAGCTTGCGTATTTCCGGAACCAGTCCGCTTGTGGACAGGGTGATTTTTCGATGAGAAAAATTCATCCCTGCCTCACTTACCAGGATATGAAGGGCCTTGACCACGTTTTCATAATTTGCGAGGGGTTCACCCATTCCCATGAGAACAACATTGGTCAGACGTTCCGGTGATTCCATGGAACGTCTGATCTGGATAACCTGATCCACTATCTCGGCGGTGGAGAGATTTCTTCTGAAACCCTGCTTCCCCGTAAGGCAGAAACGGCATCCCATGGCGCATCCCACCTGGGAAGAGATACAGAGGGTCCAGTGGTCCCGTTCGGGAATAAGGACTGATTCGATTCGACATCCATCAACCAGTTCGAAAAGGAACTTCTCGGTCCCATCCTTTGAGCGCAGGTGGTCAACCGGGATCATGTGATTCATGGTGGCTTCACGGGAGAGAAAAGACCGAAGGGATTTCGGTAAGTCACTCATGTCTTCGTAAGAACCGGCGAGTCGCCTGAAAAGCCAGGAATGGATCTGACGTCCTCTGTAGGCGGGGAAACCGCATTCGAGAACCCAGCGTTCTATGTCCCGGGAATCGAACCCTTTCAGGTCAATGGGCATCTTCACACGTACCATCTGCGAGGGCTGATGGATTCTCACACATGGTTCTCAGCTTTGCCAGATCCCATACGTAATCGTACAGGTGAAGCCCCTTACTGGCCGCAATGATTTCGCCGTCTTCCACACCGATGCTTGAAGCCATATACTCTTTGAGAAGCTGAATAGCTCCAAGATTCGCCGGAAAACCATTCCACAAATCCCACGAACGAAAATAGACCACAAAGTGAAGCTTCCCATCCTTTATGCGGGTATCAATTCCCCGCAGGCAGGGGGGATCGTTCAGATGAATGGATTGAGAATCTCCAACCGTCATGAATGCCTGGTTGGTGCCATATCCGTCTTCGCGGTACATACGGATTACCTCGGCGATCTGGCTCTCGAGATACCATCCATACGTATAATCCTCACCTGGCTGCTTTACGGACGTCATCAGGTAGGGCAGGTATTCCTCCAGATATCCTTCTGCAACAGGATTCGGAATACCCAGCGCTGGAGGAATGTCCGGCAGGAGAGGCCTGACTCCGGGATACTTGATATGAACCGTTATGTAATCGAATTCGAGGCGTTTTTGCCCCTCATAGCTCCCCCTCTCAATGGTATATTCGTGTCCCTTCTCCAGCAGCTTATACACACACTGAAACCACGCATCAGGCAGATCGCGTGCTTCGATAAATTCAAGTCTCATACCAGTATCTCCTTCTATTCACTGTTTTCTCGGGTTCATCCTGTGCTTGTCCATCCGAGATCGCAATTGTTCCGTAACGAACTGAGGTTCTGCGTCTTTCAAGTCATCGTTTCACCAGGTGAATCCGCTGTTTTCTCAGTGCCCTTCGAAGTATTTCCAGTACCCCCGGTTCAATGTCCTGCCAGGAGGCGGCGCGCTCCTTTTTCACGAGGATTTCCCTTGGCCGTGTCCAGAGTTCCCTGACGCCGGCGATCTCAAGGAGTTCCTGTATCACCCGCCCTCCGATGTTCCCAAGACTTTTCATTTTTTCTCCGGATATCTCAGGAAGCGGTTTGCGAAAGATTTCCACCCGAAGCGGCCACAGGGGAGCGGAAATGAAAAAACTCTTCATGTGAGGATTCGGGTGTTCGTAAACTGCAATATCCTTGTTCATAGCGTGGAGTGCCCATTTGAAATAGACAAATCGTCCGCTTGATCTTTTTCCGATAATCAGATACTATCAAACCAGTGAGAGCCGCGAGATGCGAGGCATACGGGTTCTGGTTGTGCAAGTCAAGGATCATTCGATTTGCGGTGATGTCATTTGATCCCCGCACCTGCATTTTATTTATATATAAAAAGAGTTGAAAAGTCCACGGACAGGTTTCTTGCGAAGTATATCAATTGGAAAGGGGAAAGGAAATCATGACTGTAAAGAAGATTGCCTGTTGTATTGATTTCTCCAGGAATTCGGAGGCAGCGTTTTCAACCGCCCTGGAAATGGCGGAAAAGTACGCAGCAACACTGTATGTCCTGCACGTACTCCCCCCTCTGATTAATCCTCTTCTGACAGAGGCGGAATGGGTAGTGCCCACGGAACCGGACAAGTCCCTGATCCTGGATATTGAAGATCGCATGCAGGAGGAATACGCAGCCAGGATAGGGGAGGGAACAGAGTTCGAACTGGTTGTTCGTGACGGACATGTGTCAACGGAGATTTTGCGGTTCCTGGAGGAACAGGATATTGATGTGGTTGTCATGGGCTCTTACGGCCTGTCAGGCGCGGGGCTGGTTTTTTTTGGGAGTGTGGCAAAAAGAGTCGCCCATAAAGCGCCGTGCTCTGTAATGATTGTGCGGTCTCGTGAAAAAAAGGAAGAGATGAAAGGGAGAGAGTAATACCGGCAGGAGGCAGGAGAGATGGAGATAAAGACGATTGGGGTGGTCGGTGCAGGTCAAATGGGTTCCGGCATTGCTCAGGTTGCTGCGATGAGCGGATTTGATGTTATCATGAATGACATCAAGGACGAGTTTGTGGAGAGAGGTTTTTCGAGCATTGAGAAAAGTCTGGCCAGGATGACGAAAAAAGACGTCATTACAGAGGGACGAAAGGGTGAAATCCTTGCGGCTATCGAGGGGTCCATATCCATCAATGATATGGTAAAGGCCGACTTCGTGGTGGAAGCGGCGACCGAAAAGGAAACCCTCAAGCTGCAGATATTCGAAGAACTTGACCTGCAGTGCAGAAAAGGGGTGATTCTTTCCTCAAATACTTCCTCCATTTCCATCACCAGGATTGCAGGAGCAACCGGAAGACCGGACTCGGTCATCGGCATGCATTTCATGAATCCGGTTCCCATGATGAAGCTGGTGGAGATTATCAGGGGGCTTGCCACCAGTGACACAGCGTTTGAAAGCACCAGTTCTCTGGCGTTGAAAATGGGCAAAACACCGGTTCCAGCAAATGATTTCCCGGGTTTTATCAGCAACCGCATCCTCATGCCTATGATAAACGAGGCCATTTACGCGCTTTTTGAAGGGGTCGGAGCGGTGGAAGATATCGACCAGGTGATGAAGTTGGGGATGAACCACCCCATGGGACCCCTTGCCCTGGCAGACCTCATCGGGCTCGATACGTGCCTTTCCATCATGCAGGTTCTTCACGAGGGTCTGGGAGACGATAAGTACCGGTCGTGCCCACTGTTGAAGAAATATGTAGATGCCGGATGGCTCGGGAGAAAGAGCGGCAAGGGTTTCTATACCTACTAGTTTCCTGTTTGCAAAATGGAAAATTATTTTGTATCCTTCGAATCGTGTTCTGCATTTGGCCGGAGATGAATCCTGACAAGTGCGGTCCTTGGAGACACGATCAAGGAGAGGAGATCATGGCAAAAATACTGATTGTGGATGATGAAGAACATATCCGGTATCTCTATTCTGAAGAATTGAGTGAGGCGGGCTACGAAGTTATCACTGCCGACAGCGGGTATAAGCTGCTCGAAAAGATTGAAAAAGAACAGCCGGATCTTGTGGTTCTCGACATCAAGATGGTGGACTACAACGGCCTGGACTTATTGCAGGATATAAGAAATAAGTTTTATGACTTGCCCGTAGTACTCTGTACCGCGTATGACACGTTTAAAGAGGATATGAAATCCATCGCAGCGGACTTCTATGTCATAAAGTCTTTTGATCTCACAGAACTCAAAAACAAGATTGCGATGGCCTTGGAAGCCGGCAATCAGGGGCAATAGCAGCGCCCTCCTTCACTTGTGATATTTCTCGCTTTTTAAGATTGTAAAAGCGCGGTAGAGTTGTTCCAGAAGAAATAGCCTGGCCATCTCGTGTGTGAATGTTAATCGTGAAAGAGAGAAGGTGGCTTGAGCCCGCTTCAAGACATCCTCCGACAATCCAAGGACCCCTCCTATGACAAGAGCCAGCCGATCCTGATCCATGAAGATTTTTTGCATCTGGGAAGCCAGACCGGGTGAATCATACATTTTTCCTTTTCGATCCAGCGCGATAACGTATTCCCGGTCACTGATATTCCCGAGGATGGAACGTCCCTCCTGATCCTTTATGGATTCCTCCCGGGTCTTTTTCCTCACGGGGACGGACTTTACTTCTGTCCAATCAACGGATGCGTAATGCCCGAGACGGTTCATGTAGAATTGCTGGCCTTCAAGAAGGAATGGGAGTCTTGTCCGGCCCACAACGAGAATTCTTATTCGTGGCATGGGTGGCGTATTCCAGTTGCGATGATATATTGCTCCAACCGACCAAAAAATGAGAAGGGAGAGGTTTCCCCGTTACTTTTTCTGTAATTTGAGCATACCGGCAATCTGCTCAGCCATGTCCGCAACATATGCATCCAATTCCCTGCCCTTTAACGGCCTCTCCGGAGCAGGCGACGGCCCGAGATTTTCAGGAGTCAATTCCAGCGGTGCGTTTCTGAGTGCAGGATCGGGAACCACCTCAAATCCGGACTCAAATGAGTTCTGGAAATATTTTTCCTGGAATGCCGCAAACTTGAGCATATGGGCCGTTGAATCGAGCACGCCGATCATGTGGGACCCCAGAAGTCCCTCGCTGCGCGCTTTTCTAAGTCCTGCAAGAGATTCGCCACCCTGGGTGCATGCAATGTTGCCGTTCTGATTGGCGATAATCATGGCATCCATGATTTCCTGCTCACTTACGCGGACCACGTGGACACGTTTTTTGCCGGCCAGCTCATTGTATTTTGCCGCCAGTTCAATAACTCTCGGCATGGATACGGGATTGCCGATCATGGCGGCCTGCGCCACGCTGGGACGCACGTCAATAGGGATGAATGTTCGCTTTTCCGGTATCTCTTCGAGGTAATAACGATAGACCGGATCGGCGTGTTCTGATTGTACGCCAATGATCCTGGGAAGGGCATCTAGTATCCCCGCTTCAAAAAACTTGAGGAATCCGCTCATGACCGCGGTGATATTCCCTGCGTTCCCGATGGGCAGCACCACTGCCGTATCTCCCACCTGATAATCAAAGTCCTGGGCCAGCTCAAAAGAGAAGGATTCCTGACCGAGAATTCGCCAGCTGTTTTTTGAATTGAGGAGCGCCACGTTGTAATTCTCGGCCAGCAGCTCCACTACCTTCATGCAGTCATCGAAAACTCCGGGCATTTCAAAGACTCTCGCACCGCTGCCCAAGGGCTGCGACAACTGTTGGGGGGTGATTTTTCCTTTTGGAAGCAGGACCGCTGAATGCACAATATCCCGGAGGTATGAGCTGTAGAGGGCTGCGGACGCCGATGTGTCTCCGGTGGAGGCGCAAATCGCGAGTATATCACTGCGCCCCTTTTGTGCGGACAGGTATTGGAGGTAGCTCAGGGCGCACGCCATGCCACGATCCTTAAATGAAGCGCTTGGATTCAGGCCGTCGTTTTTGAAATAGAAGTCCATGCCGACTAGATCCCGAAGACGCCTATTTGCATGTACCAGAGGTGTGTGGCCCTCTCCGAGATACACGATATGTTCCAGGGGAATGACCGGCGCGATGAATTCGTAATAGCGGAAGATCCCCTTGAGGGGCTGCATGTTGAGCATCCTGCGGTAGTCAAAGATCTCCTGCCATGTCTTTCCGGGTATCTTGTGTCTGGATACGTCTCTGTTTTCAAGCAGAAGCACTCCCCCGCATTTTGTGCAGGTATAGAGGAGTGTTTGAATATTCAATTCCGCACCGCATTTCAAACAGCGGTAGAAAAGATCTCCTTTCGGCTCAGGAATGACATAGGAGCGGATGTGCCGGGGGAATTGATCTGGTTTCACGTTGGTATCCTTTCGGTGCGTAGACGCGGTAAAAGGGAGAAACTGACCTCCCTTCAGTTTTTATGAAGCTCTCCACCTCTGGTGAAAAACCAGGATAGCTAACACCTATCCGAGGGAGAAAGCTTTTTTTCCGTTCCGAGGCTCCGGGCTGGTCTTTTTCAGCTTTGCTCCAGATGCCTTTGGGACACATTTCTACCTCAAAGTGTGAAATATTTCAAGAAAGGAAAGAATCGGGCCGAACAAAAACATTGACAGCCTGAACATGCTGTACCATAAAAAAAAGTTTGTGTGGCAGGATACACAGGATCCTAACTCATTTTAAAAATGCCAAATGTCGGCATCGGAGGAGAGCAGCATGGATGCGGAAAAGCGTGTTGAGCCCCATGGGGGCACGCTTATTGACCTTGTCGTCGATGAAGAAAGAAAGATGATGCTCCAGGAGATGGCGTTCAGCCTTCCGGATATTACGTTGAATGATCGCCAGCTTTGCGATATTGAACTCCTCGCGACGGGTGCCTTTTCACCGCTGGAGGGATTCCTGCAAAGGGCCGATTACGAGGCCGTTCTCGACCGGATGAGGCTTCAAAACGGCATCATCTGGCCTATCCCCATCTGCCTGGATGTCCCGGAGACCAGCGGCCGCACCCTTGAGGCAGGTCAATCCATATGTCTGCGGGACCCGGAAGGATTTCTGCTGGCAATCCTTCATATTGAGGATATCTGGCCCGTGGAACGAGAGAAGGAGGCCTCGGCAATATGCGGCACGCTGGATCGAACACATCCGGGAGTACGCTATTTGTTCGAGGCAGGACGGGATTATTACCTCGGGGGGAGACTGGAAGTCCTGCACCTGCCGCTCCACTTCGATTTCAGGCAGTTCCGCTTAACTCCCCGTGAAGTTCGCGCGGTGTATGATAAGCTGGGATGGCACCGGGTCGTTGGATTCCAGACGAGAAATCCAATCCACCGCCCTCAATTTGAGATGACGCTCATGGCCATGAGAAAGGCAAAAGCCAATCTCCTGCTCCTTCCCATTGCGGGAATGACAAAACCCGATGATTTTGATCATTTTACCCGTGCCCGTTGTTACAGCGCTGTTTCCCGCCATTACCCGCCCGGCTCCTATGTTCTCAATCTTCTTCCTTTGGCGGCGAGAATGGCGGGCCCCAGAGAAGCTGTTCTGCATGCAATCATCGCAAGGAATTTCGGATGCACCCATTTCGTATTCGGAAGAGATCACGGGAGTCCCGGTATGGACTGCAACCAGGAGCCGTTCTACCACCATCATGAGGCATGCAGGAAGGTGGAGGGGCTGCAGGAAGAAATCGGAGTTTCTCCCCTTCTGTTCGATGAGGTGGTGTACCTCCCTTTTGAAGACGAATATCGTGAGTTGAACCAGGTCCCGCCAAAAACCCAGACATTTGCCCTGTCCGGCACGGATATCCGCAATCGGATCAGGTCAGGGCGAAAAGTCCCCGAATGGGCCACCTTCCCTGAAGTTCTTGAAGAATTACAGAAAAGCTACCCACGGCCTCGTCGGCAGGGATTTACCGTATTCCTTACCGGCCTATCAGGTGCTGGGAAATCCACTATCGCGAAAGTGCTGCTCTCCAAGTTTCTTGAGATGGGTGACAGGCCGGTCACACTTCTGGATGGTGATATTGTGCGCCAGAACCTGTCCAGCGAGCTGGGGTTTTCCAAAGAGCACAGGGACATCAATGTACGACGGATAGGATTCGTGGCGAGCGAGATTACCAAGAACCGCGGGATAGCCATTTGCGCCCCTATTGCTCCCTATGAGACAACACGGGAGGAGATCCGGTCTTCCATAGAGAGATATGGAGGTTTTGTTGAGGTATATGTGTCAACTCCTATTGAAGAATGTGAAAAACGTGACAGGAAAGGGATGTATGCGAAGGCAAGGGCCGGCCTGATCAAGGGCTTCACGGGGGTAGATGATCCGTATGAAGCTCCGAAGCATGCCGAAGTCCGCATTGATACCACCGAACTGGGACCGGATGAAGCAGCTCAGGAAATCCTTCTGTTTCTCGGCCAAAAGAAATATATTTGATTTTCCGCCATGAGAGCATTACACAATATCATGCGAAGTAGCTGGACGTACCGTGTGCTGGCCTTCTTGTGGATGGGCGTCATCTTTTGGCTTTCTTCGAAACAGAGCCTGCCCACCCCGGATTTGTTCCGGGGCCAGGACAAAATGGAACATGCTGTGGTATTCGGAATATTGGCCCTGCTTTTTGCCCTTTCCTTCAAGGAAAGAAAGGGCAAAACACTGGGAAAGCGGTTACTGATCGTGACATTCCTTGTAATCCTGTACGGCCTCTCTGATGAGCTGCATCAACACTTTGTGCCCGGGCGGGATCCAAGCTTCTGGGACCTCTGTGCCGACGCTGTCGGAGGATTCCTGGCAGCATTCTTTTTCCTGCGAAGGGTGGAAAACCGATCCAGGCAAGAAGTTGCATCCCTCTCTTGACATTCCCGAAATACGAATTATTTATTGAATACTACCTGCATGAAGGACTGCGCGCGGCCGTATCTGCGGGACATGCGGAGAGAGAACCGGGCCCGGTTATCGAGAATATCGGATCTTCCGGGAAAACAACTGCTTATCACAGGGACCCCGGGAAAAAGAAATATATAAAAAGGAGGTGATCGTATGGCCATCTTGCGATGGAGGGATCCATTTGAAACAAGAGCATTTACAGAACTGAACAGGTTGCAGGATGAAATGAATATGCTTTTCGACCGGTTTTTTGGAGAACGGGCACCGGTAAGGAATGCGGGTGTCTTTCCGGCCGTCAATGTGGCCCAGGATGACGATAACCTGTATATCACCGCTGAACTCCCCGGCATATCCGGCAATGACCTGGATATCACAGTAGAGGAGGATACCGTCCTTATTAAAGGTGAACGCAAAGCTGAGCCCGAAGGTGAAGATGTCAGCTATCATCGCCGCGAGAGAGATGAGGGAAAATTCAGCCGGACAATTGCGCTTCCCACCAGGATCGTGGCAGACGGGGCTGTAGCTGAAACAAAGGACGGAATCCTGAGGCTGACGTTACCCAAGGCTGAGGAGGTCAAGCCCAAAAAAATAGAGATCAAGGTCGGGTGAAAGGGGGTGACTTCCATGGACAAAAATCTTGAATTGCGAGGAAAAAAGGAGATGGAATCAAAAGGCGAATTGACCCAGCGTCGTCCGGTATTCATTCCCGCTGTGGATATTTCCGAGAATAAGGAATCACTCATACTTGTCGCCGACATGCCTGGAGTGGCTAATGATGGTGTAGAAATCCATCTTGAGGACAGTGAGCTTACGATCCGGGGCAGGGTTATGGGTGAAGAGCAGAATACCACGCCGGTGTATACGGAATATAGATCCGGTGATTATTACCGGAGCTTCACCTTGAGCAATGTTATTGATCAACAGAGAATCGAAGCGAGCATGAGTGACGGCGTATTGAAGATTATCCTTCCAAAGGCGGAAGCGGCGAAACCAAGACAAATAACGGTCAAGGCGGGCTGAAGGTAATTCCATGGGCCCTTCGGATGTCCTCTGAAGGGCCCCTCTTTCTCACTCGTACCCCCATTTTCTTTCCTATATATTTCGGTCTCCAGTCTGCATTCTGACCCCTCTGTGTTTATCGGGAATCTCGTCAACCTATCCGATGAAATGCATGAAATGAAATTTCAACAGTGGATTTGGGCCAAAGGCCCGTGCTTGACTTTGCCATAGCTACCTGTTAAAAAATAAAGGCATTTTGAGCAAAGGGAACCTCAACAGGGAAACGATGATGCTGAAGAAACTGGACGATCTGGTCAAGTCGGTGAAACGGGAAGCATGGGCCGGGGACCTCGAGAAGGATGAGACCTTCTGGTCCCTTCTCCCGGAGTGGCTGGAAGAACATGTTATCGCTGGCTTTCTCGGCCAGGTCATCCAACAGGTGGATGAAATCGTTGATATCGACCCTGATTTGTCAGAGCCTCGAATTCTCGAAATCGCAACACGGTATATGGTTGAATTTTTGGGTGCTCAGTCCGCTTCCGTGCGGATATATGATCCCCTCACCGGACACATGTTGAACTACGGATCATTTCCTCTGGACGAACATTCAAGAGAGACCTATATCCCCCTCGAAGGCAGCATAGCCGGTGCGGTGGTAAAGAGCAAGAAACCGTGCCTGGTTCCCAATATCCTGGATGAAGGAAGATACCAGGACAAGAATGTCATCCATCGCAAAGGTGTCCATTCACTGCTTGCGATCCCACTCGAGATTCCTCGGTTTTTTCCTCACGAGAGAGACACGGGAGGGGTTATCCAGATCTATTACCGGGAAAAGGACCGCACTTTTTCAGGGCTCGAAATTCAGATTGCCAATCTGATGGCAAAGCGACTCAGTTTCGTGATAGCCCGAAAAAAGATACTCGTCATGCATCGCATGAATGAGAAAAAAGAGTCAATTATCCAGCACATTTTCAAGACGGTCGGGAGACGGGGCGGTATCAAGATGAAGGAAGTCTTCAACAGGATCATTCCCGAATTGGCTGACATGGTGAATGTACAAAGTTGTGCCCTTTTTTCCGTCATGCCTGACTATACGCGTGTCATTCTCGAGGCCGCTTATCCTGAACAGGGGGGATATCACAGTATCGGCATGAAATTCCCCGTGGAACAAGAACCGGCATTCGAAGTCATACTCAACCTGAGGGATTACCGAGGAAGTTCCACCTACGAAATTGTCACGCCTTCTTATATCCTGGTTGTGGAACCTCAAAAAAGCCAGCTGATTTCAGCCCAGATGAAAAAGTTCGCCCGGTTGCATAATATCAATTCCATCCTCTATATACCCCTTTTTGTGGAGGGCGAGATAACCCATTTCATAACCTTTGACGCTCTTGAACAGAGACTGCGGTACCGAGAGGACGAAATAGAACTCTTTCTCTTCCTGGGCAGGGAATTAATGAAGGCGCAGAAGATGGAGCGGCTTGATGATATCCTGCATGATTTCAAGAATCCCACCATCGCGGCGGCCGGCTTCGCCCGGCGGCTGAAGGCCCTTCTTGAAAAGGGCCAGGACGAAAAATCAAGGGATCAGATTCGTCGGTATACGGACATCCTTCTGGAGGAAACGAGCCGGCTGCAGGAGCTGTCTCTGAGCATCTACGAAGTGGGAAAGGAACAGATTGTTGACCTGACAGATGTTCTCCGTCGCCGATTTGAGATCAACCGGGAAGCTATCAAGGAACAGCTGAAACAGAACGTGGAACTGAGAGAGGGGCCTTTTGAGTCAGGGTTGCCGGTCCGTTGTTACCCCATCCATCTGGAGCGGGTATTCGATAATCTCTTGAATAATGCCACGAAAGCCATACCGCTCAGAGGAGGGTTCCTCGCAATTCGTACCTATGGCGATAAAGAATGGGCCTGCGCGGAAATCAGTAACAGCGGGCAGATCTCCTACGAAGACAGGGTGAGACTCCTTGAAGGAGAAACTGAAGGCCGGGGGCTCTATATCACCAATCGGATTGTTCGCCTGTTGAAAGGGAATATGGTGATAGAGGGGGGAAAAAACAGCACCACCTTTGTTGTACGCTTTCCTTTGGCGGAAAAGGAAAGGGATGCTGAATAGACCTTCCGGGGTGCAGGGTATGCAAATAAACCGTACAGGAAGCGATTATGCATGATATTGAAGAGATCCTTGAGAGAGTAAGAAGGAATGAGGAAGTTGAAAGAAAATTTTTCGAGGTGGAAGTTCGTGTTTTATCCATTCTGAACTTCAAGGACCTGTTTGAAATTCTCCTCACAGAGATACGGAAGAAGTTTGACATCCCGTGTGTCTGGATATCCCTGATACAGGAAAATCATGTGGAGCACCTGATCAGAGAGCTGGGAACATCAGGGATGCTCGACAAGAAATTAAATATCATAGCGCCGGAGACCTTTCGAACCCTGGTGGATAATGGATCACGGCCGGTCCTGGTCAACGGCGATTTGACCCCCTATTACAAATTGTTCCCTGACCATGAGAAGTATCTCGTCCGGTCCCTTGCTCTCATTCCGCTCAGGCAGGAGAACGATATTATCGGGAGCCTCAACTGCGGCGACTATTCCCCTGACAGGTATCATCCGGGAATGGATATTTCCCTGCTGGAGCGGCTTTCAGTTATCCTTTCCATCTGCGTTTTCAATGTCGCTGCTCATGAAAGAATCAAACTCGCCGCATCCAGTGATCCGCTTACGGGACTCATCAACAGAAGGGTCATGGAACAGATCTTAAAGAGAGAATTCAACAGGGCACTTCGATATGAAACACCGCTGGCAGTTGCGTTTCTGGATCTGGATGATTTTAAATCCGTTAATGACCGGTACGGACATGAATTCGGAGACACGGTGTTGAAATATGTGGGAGACCAACTGGTTCAGATGAGCAGAGAAAGTGATGTTGTAACGAGATTCGCCGGGGACGAATTCGTCATCATCCTGCCGGGGAATACGCGGCATGAGGCGTATAAAATGATGAGCCGTCTGGATCAGTACCTTTCCAAGAACCCTCCGGTGCAGGATGGCGAGAAAGTGAGAATGTCTGTGAGCTTCGGCATAGCCCACATCCATGATCCGGGCGTTCAGGATCCGGCTTCCCTGCTGAAAAAGGCCGACGAACAGCTGTATGACGCAAAAAAGAAGAAAAAGAAGTCTGATCGGGTCGTGTCGTTCGATCGCTGACAGGAGTCGCTTTTTCGTGTGATGTCCTATCCTTTGCATGCCGTGGGAATCGGAAGAACCCTAAAAAGCCTTAGCCGTGGCTGGGTATGAAAACAGGAGTAACGAACGGAAGAGAGTGGAAAAAATATCACCGCGGGAGCTTGCTTTTGACATTGATGGTGTCCTGGCAGACACGTTTCGCGTATTCGTGGAAACTGCGAGGAATCAATACCATGTGCAAGTGACCTATGAAGACATAACAGAGTATGATTTCAGGAAAGTTATTGATATAGATGATGAAACCAGCAGGGTTATCATTCAGCGGATCCTTGATGATCCCATTCACATGGGGATCAAGCCCATGGATGGAGCGGTGGAGGTACTCGGTTTGCTGGCCCAAGAAGGGCCGATCCTTCTTGTTACCGCGAGACCAGGGAGGTCGGCAATTCTTCAGTGGGTGCTCCGGCACTTGAAGGGGGTGGACAAGGATCTGATCCGGCTGGAAGCGACCGGGACTCACGAACAGAAGATACCCATTCTTTTGGAGCAAGGTATCAGGTATTTCGTGGAAGATCGTCTTGACACCTGCTATCTCCTTGCCGCCACCCAGGTGACCCCCATCGTGTTTCAACAACCGTGGAATAAGAGACCTCATCCTTTCAGGAGCGTCCGGTCATGGATGGAGATCGCGCAGATGATTGACTGGACAAATCAGAAAAAAAGCCTTGACAGGATTCCCATGAATGGAGAAATTACATCTCAAGAGTAAGTATGGCAGGCATTTGGTCAATGGTTTCCATTAATCTCGAAAGGAGGGAGCTATGCCAACCTACGAATTTACCTGTCAGAAGTGCAAGAAGTCCTTTTCAATGATCATGAGTGTGAGAGAATACGAGACAAAGAAAATCAGATGCCCTAAATGCAAGAGTACGAGAATAAAACAGCAGATCACGCCGTTCCAGGTGGTGACCTCCAAGAAAAGCTGACCTGCTCACGTATAGAGCAAAAGACGCACCTGAACGAAGGGAAACACCGTAACTGCAGAGAGGAAAAGAGAAGATGAAATGCCCGCACTGTGAGAAGGAGATCCCAGGAAAAACCTGCCCTGACTGTGGCGCCACGACGCCGGGAGAGGCGCGGTATTGTATGGAATGCGGGAGTCCGCTGGACTATTCAGAAAAAGCAGCCTCCGCAGGAGAGGAAGAGAACCCTGATTTTGAAAATCGCATCCTGTGTCCGGACGGCACGTGCACCGGGATTATAGTGGACGGCATCTGCACGGAATGCGGGAAAACTTTCTCTGCTGAAGAATTGTCTGAAGAAAAGGAGTAAGAAGGGCTCGTGTATGAATTGAAGGTGACATCCGGGTTTGCCGCGGCGCATCAACTCAGAGGATTTCACGGAGCCTGCGAGAACCTCCACGGACACAACTGGAAGGTGGAAGTGTATCTCACCGGGCACAATCTGGGTAAGGAAGGCCTCCTCATGGACTTCGGTGAAATGAAACAGGCCACAAAAGAGGCACTGGGTACGCTGGATCATCATTTTCTAAATGAATTGGCGGTGTTTGAGAACATGAATCCTTCTTCAGAAAATATTGCCCGGTATCTATTCAAGTATCTCTCAGAAAAATTGAACCACGGAGATATACGGGTCAGCAAAGTGACAGCCTGGGAATCTGAAGATGCATGTGCCAGCTACATTGAACCGTGAGCAACGGCGCTGAAAGCTTCTTTCAGCAGGACTGCAATGAATATATTTGCTTTTATCCCTGCCCGCTATGATTCAACCCGGTTTCCCGGAAAGCCCCTTGCCCTTATAAACGGGAAACCCATGATTCAACATGTTTATGAGCGCTCCTTGTGCTGTGCTGAAATTTCAGATACCTACGTAGCGACAGATCACGCGGGCATTTTTGAAACGGTTCAGAAGTTCGGCGGAAAAGCCATCATGACAAGCAAGGAGCACCGGTCCGGAACGGACCGGATATCAGAAGCGGCCGTGGCGCTGGGGGTCTCGGGAAAAGACCTCATCGTAAATATCCAGGGAGATCAACCCGTTTTTGATCCGGCCATGATATCGGATCTCGTGGCACCTTTCTCCCGGACCGGCGCTGCTCCCATGGGCACGCTCAAGTGCAGGCTGCTGTTACAGGAAGATAGAGAGAACCCCAACCAAGTGAAGGTGGTGACGGACAAGGACGGCTATGCCCTCTATTTCTCCCGGTATCCCATACCATTTGTCCGTGACAACGCGGTGGGGAGGTCAGTCCACTATAAACATCTGGGATTTTATGCCTACCGGACTGAGTTCCTGCTGCAGTTCACTCGGTTGGAACCCGGCATCCTGGAGAGTGCGGAAAACCTGGAGCAGTTGCGTGCCCTTGAACACGGGTTTCGAATCAGGGTCAGCGAAACCCCGTACAATTCCCCGGAAGTTGATGTGCCGGAGGATATTGCGCGCATCGAAAAAGCGCTGCAAGATGGAGCGGTCAGGAATCATCCTTGAAGATTCGCGCGGCCAGGTCAATGTCCTCCGGACAGAAAATAAAGAGCGACTTTTCACCGCCGGGAAGGGCGGAGCCGTACACATAATTGATATTGAGACCCTCTTCGCCGAATTTTTTCGCCATTCGGGCAAGGGTCCCGGGCTTGTTCTCAATTTCCAATGCGATCACGGGCATAATGTCAAAGAGATACTCTTCCTTCGAGAGCAGATCGATGGCGTGGTCCGTGTCTTCCACCAGGAGCCGGATGAGCGCGAAATCGGCTGAATCTTTCTGCATGGAACCATAACTTGCCGCCGGCGCGATCCTTTTCAGGGACTTCCCTCTCGCCTTGAATATCTGCTGCACGTATCCGGAAGCATCCTGAATGGTGAGGGCGTCAATATTTATGCCCGCGTCCGAGAGGAGGCTCGCGAGTTTTCCCAGTTCGCCCGGAACATTCTTGAGAAACAAAGCAATTTCTGTTCGTACCATCTTCCTTCTCCTCCTCTGACGGACCAGCTATCCGAATCACCTTTTCTTATCGGTGATTCCATATTCCTCGAAGTATCTGAGCAAGTCGCTCTTCGTTGAAAGCAGGAGATACGTGTCCTTTCCGAGTCCCGCCTTGTATGCCTCCAGGCTTTTCACAAAGGAATAAAATTCAGGGTCCTGGTTGTAGGCCCGGGCATAGATCGCAGTGGCCTGAGCATCGGCTTTTCCTTTGATTTCCTGGGATGCCTTGTACGCCTCTGAAGTGATTCTGTTCAAGTCTTTATCCCGATCACCTTCTATTTTCTTGGCCTCTCCTTTCCCTTCAGATCGAAATTTTTCCGCCATCTGGTTTCGTTCGGCTATCATCCTGGCATAGACAGATTTCTGGACACTTTCCACATAGTTCAAGCGCTTTATTTTCATGTCCACCAGTTTGATTCCGAATTTTTCAGCTTTTGGCTGGGCCTGTTGAAGCATAATCATGGTGATCTTTTCCCTGCCCGTCGTGACCTTGCCGAGAGAACCTCCGACCCGTTGCTGATCTACCATGACGCTCGTAGTCTTCAGGTTCCGGTTGGTCATTCTCACTGTTTCGATGAGGGGGTAGGAGGTAATGAGATTCCTGACAGCGGCGTCCAGGATGTCATCAAGCCGTGCCTGGGCTCCAATAACATTGTTCACGGTCTGGAAAAACTTCAAGGGATCAACAATCTTCCAGAGCGCGAACGTGTCAACCCATATATACGTTTTGTCAAGGGTAGGGACCTGTCCGGGTTCCCCGTCCCAGTTGAGGAGATTCTTGGGAAAATACGTCGCCTGCTGGACAAGGGGGACCTTGAAGTAGAGCCCTGGTTCCTTTATGGGCTGGCCCACAGGTTTCCCAAACTGCGTTATAATGACCTGTTCGGTTTCGTCAACAGTGAATGCCGCTGAATAAACAGCGATGAAGACAATTACAATGAGAATGATGATACCTTTCAGTTTCATTTTTTCTCACCTCCAGGCTGTCCGAGGTTAAGGAGGGGAAGGATATTTTTCCGGCTTTCATCCATAATGTATTTTTTCCCCAGCGACGGCAGGATTTCCTGCATGGCGTCAAGATACAGCCTCCGCTTGGTGACATCCTTGGCCTCCTTGTATGCATTATAGAGGTCAGAGAATCTCGCTGCATCGCCCTGTGCCCTGTTGATGACTGAAATGCCGTATCCCTCAGCCATTTTTATGGTTTTTTGCGCGTTCCCCTGTGCTTCCGGAATCACTTTGTTATATGCTTTCTTTGCCTGGTAGATCATCTGCTCCTTTTCCTGAATGGCCTGGTTCACCTCGTTGAAGGAAGGCTGAACCGCTTCAGGAACGTTGGTTTTTTTCATCTCAATAGTCACCACCTTTATGCCGGTATGAACTTTGTCCAGCTCTTTTTGAAGTGCGACCTTGGCAGCTACGGCGATTTCTTCCCGTTTGCTGATAACCTCATTGATGCTTCTGTCTCCGACAACCAGCCGCATTGTGGCTTCACTCAAATCCCGCAGGGTACTCTCCACGCGCTGCACTTTGAACAGATAGTCATAAGGATTATTTATGCGGTATTGCACGACCCATGGGACAACGGCCACGTTTAGGTCCCCGGTAAGCATCAGGGACTCGTTCAAGTAGGCGGAGCCCGAGGCGTAACGGGTGCGGATCCCCGCTTCCAAGGTCCTGAACCCGAATTCGTCTTTGAAAATATGCCTCACCCGTACCAGGGTGACCTTCTCGATGCCTCTGGGAAGCTTGAAATGAAGCCCCGGTGAGGTGGTCTTCACATATTTCCCGAACCGCTGAACTACCCCCACCTCATCAACAGCAACCGTGTAAAAGCAACTCGTGCCAAGAAAGATAAGGACAATGGCCAGGACGATAAGCCACGCCCCGCCGGGGAATCTGCCTCTCATTCCCTTTATTTTTTCAAACACTTCGTCCATCTTTGGCGGTCCTGCACCCCCTTGTCCTTTTTTCTGCTGCTGCAGTTTTTCCCAATCCCAAGCCATATCAATACCCCGTTCATTGATTTCAGAAATAAGATATCTCGCGCCTATCCACAAAAGGATCTTGGGCACGAGTGAGTTCTCAATCCAAAAATCGCCATTTATGGATGAAAACTAACACTATCGGGAAATCATCTGCTCGTCAAGGCTTAAACCCGTATTTCTCAGGGGCAATCTACTACGGCGGCGGATAGCCCCGTGCCTCCTGTGTTGCGCTTGAAACATGAGCTCGACGTACTGACAGTATGTCTTCATCCATTTTTCTTCGCGCGCTCCCGATAGCGGGATTTCGCAAGCTCAACTTGCTATCCACGGGACTCTCCACCAGTTCATTACGAAGGTCCGAGAGAAATGCCGGCTAAAGGATGGTCGTGTTGTGGTTTGATTTGGCGAAAGTCCTGATCATCAGCAAGGCGTCAGATGCGAGTCGAAGATCCCTTTTCCAGCGGGGGCGCCGCATCGTAGATCTCCTGTTGTGTGCGGGAGGAGCGACCGAAGGCAATGCGGCTTGAGCCCTGCGAAATCCCGTCTTAGCGGGAAGATCATGCCTTGATGGTGGATCAGGGGCTTGTTCTCTTCCTTGACTTACAAAGCCTGGGCGGCTATTTTTACGGGATGGAAGAACGAAAAACTTCTCTAACTCCCCTGAGGGAAATCCTCGATGGGATGTTCAAACAAGGGGGCCTTCCCTTCGACATTGAGAACGCCAGGATATGGAAAGTCTGGGGAGAAACGGTTGGGCCCGCTATTGCCGCACACGCGAAACCGCTGTGGATAAAAAAGAGCCTGTTGCGGGTGAGCGTGTCGGACCCCATCTGGCTCCAGGAACTCCGGTTCCAGGAACAGGAAATGCGGGAGAAGCTGAATCGGGCGCTGGGAAAGAAGAGCGTAGAGAGGATCGAGTTCAGGCTGGAGCAGTGATGGAGTAGTTCCCCTGCCCGAGAATCGGTGGAAGAATCTCCAGGCCCGGGTTGCCCCCCGCCACCGCTTCCAGAAGTACCAGCTTCGCGCTGGACCGGAGGTCCGGGTAAACGACTTGGATCCGTTTCGGTTCCAGGGCATGCTGTCTTGACCGGCTCAGAAGGTCGGTGAGCCTTTCGGCAGGGTAGATCATCGCAACCCTTCCCTTTTTTTTCAGCAGATATCGAGCTGTCTTCAGGATTTCTTCAAGGGAAACGAGAATTTCATGCCGCGCTATGGCCTTGGACGTGTCCGGGTTGATACGGCCGCTATTGGGTTTTCGGTAGGGCGGATTGCAGATGACAATATCAGCCGCCTCCGGAGAAAGGGGAGGGTAGCGGATATCCGCGAGCAGGATTTTCATTTTCTGGGAAAGACCATTGAGACATGTATTCCTGGATGCCTGGCAGGCCAGGCAATGCTGGATCTCGATTCCAAGAGCCTGCTTCAGGGGCCTGGTCAGCAAGAGGATCAGCGGAATAACGCCGCAGCCGGTCCCCAGATCCACCAGGAGATCCCCGGGCTTTACGGTCACGAATTCGGCAAGGAAGAGCGCATCCACTGAAAAACGATAGCCCTGTCTCGACTGTACCAATTTCAGGCGCCCGTCCAGGAGTGCGTCAATGGTTTCGTCGGGGCAGGGTCTTGTGTCAGGAGGTCTGGATGATTTCATAAGGGTCGATTTTGTTTAAAACGAGGCCGCTCAGTACTTTTGGAAAAAAATACGTGGATTTCCTCGGCATCACGAGTGAGAGGCCTGCTATTTTTTTAACCTGTGCCATCCTGGTCGGATTCAGCAGAAACGTCATCTGGAAGGTACGGGAATCAACGAGGGAGATCGCTCTCTTCACACTGCTTTGGTACTGGAAAATCTTTTCATCGTCCAGCTCCTTCTTGTTGAACCCGAGGGCCTTCTGAAGCAGGAACCGGGAAAGCACAAGGACGTCAAGGTCCTTGAGTGCGGGGTGAAGGTCATCGCCCATGTGATTCCGCATGTCTCTCTTCAATGAGAAAAGGTACCCCGTGTCCGCATCTTCGTGGTAAAAGCCGACGGCAGAATGAGATTCTCCCGCACCTGCAAGGGCTTCCCGGAAAACCTGGGAACCGGCGGCCGGATCGTCGGAAGGAAGGGGGACTTTCTCAATGGTAAACCATGGTTCAATCCTGTGGAGAAAATTTTTCAGATCAAAACCCGGAACGCGTTTTACCAGGCGGTGGGAGGGGAGGATGGTCAGGCCTTCATCATCCAGGTTTGTCAGGTACATCATCGTAAATTCGTAGGATCTGTTCGCAGGTTTTCTGCCGTATCTTGTCCGCATCATATTTCTGTACGTGCGGGCGGTTTCGTATCGGTGATGACCGTCGGCGATGTAGAGAGTCTTTGGGAGAAAGGCCTCTGAGATTTCCCCGGCAATCGAAGGCGACTCAATGATCCACATCTGGTGTGTGGTCCCATCCTCGAGATCAAATGAGATTTGAGGTTCCATGCGCATCCCGTTCTGACAGATGCCCATGATGGCGTTTCCCGGATCTTCATAGAGGGAGAAAATCTGGCTGAATTGTGCGCGGCAGGCGCGCATGAGCCGCAGGCGGTCGTCCCTGTGGGCCGAGAACGTCCGTTCGTGCGGAAGGATGATACCTGAGCCCTTTTCTTCAATATGGACGAGAGCCATGAGCCCCCATCTTGTTCTCCTGGCTGCACCATCCCCCGGATCATAGGTCATGGAGGTCACGTAAAGACAGGGTTGTGCAGCGCGCATCAGGGTTCCCTGCATCTCCCATCGCTTGAAATAATCAGCCGCCCTTGTATACTTGTTATCCCAGTCCGAATCCCCTGTCTTCTTTCTGCCGAGAATCAGGCGAACGATATTATGGGGATCTTTCCGGTAGAGGATTTCTTGCTCCTCCGTAGATATGACGTCATACGGAGGGGCAACCAGTTTAGAGAAATCTTCTTTGCTTTCAAAAGGGTACGTGTATCCTTGAAATGGAGCAATAAGGGCCACGTGGTCTCTTTTGCCTCCAGGGGATCTGAAATTTAAATAAATAGTATGGGTTAATTCTCTTTCAAGAGTCAAGGACTTTTGGTATGAGATCAGTGAAAGGGAAAGAAGCGGGTGTATTGACATGGATGTGAGCAGCGACATGGACAAGTTCCTGCCGGATGGGTCCGGACCGGATGTGGTGATTCAGGGGGGAATTCTTTTGACTATGGTTGAGGGGGAGCCTCCTTTGCGGGATGTCACGATTTCAATCCGGGATGGCCGTATTGAGAAAATACGGAAACCGGGCGAGGAGTCCTCTGGCTTGCATCATACGGAGACGGATCGGATTGATGCGACCCGCGGGGTCATTCTGCCCGGTCTCATAAACGCGCATACCCACGCCGCCATGACTCTTTTTCGCGGGTACGCTGATGACCTCCCACTCAAGACATGGCTTTTCGAGAAGATTTTTCCACTGGAAGCAAGGGTCCTGGATCCGGAGACTGTGTACCAGGGCGCCTTGCTGGGGTGCCTGGAAATGATCGCAGCAGGGACAACCTGTTACATGGACGGCTATTTCTATCAGGACGGGACAATCCGTGCCGCCCATGAGGCCGGTCTCAGGGCGGTTGTTGCCCAGGGTATCATTGATTTCCCCGCTCCCGGTATCCCTGACCCTCGGGAAGCCATAAACATTGCAAGAGCATTCCTTCGAAGATGGGCCGGCTTTTCTGCGCTGATCCAACCGGGATTGTTTTGTCATAGTCCGTTGACCTGCTCCCGGGAGACATTGGAAAAAGCACTCGAGGTTTCTCTGGAGGGGTCTGCACCGTTACAGATCCATCTGTCTGAGACCCTTGAAGAGGTTCATGCCGTCGTGGAAAAGACGGGGAAGCGGCCGGTCCGGTTTCTGCATGATATGGGCTTCCTCAACCCTCGCCTGGTCGCCGCGCATGCAATCCATCTGGACGATGAAGAAATTGCGCTGCTCGCCGGCCAAGACGTCAAGGTGGTGCATGTGCCGGAAAGCAACATGAAACTTTCCTCCGGTGTCGCTCCCATTCAACGCATGATGGAAGCCGGCCTTTCAATCGGTCTCGGTACTGACGGGACTGCCTCCAACAATGATCTGGATATGTTTCTGGAAATGGATACTGCTGCCAAACTGGCGAAGGTTTCCACCATGGATCCTGTCTGCCTGAAGGCGAGGGAAGTGCTCGGCATGGCCACCGCAGGAGGCGCGTCAGTTCTGGGGCTTGAAAGTGAAATCGGCACCCTTGAGGAAGGGAAACGGGCCGATATTATCGTGGTGGACCTTGACGCGCCGCACCTCCAGCCTCTGTATGATCCCTATTCCACGCTGGTCTATTCGGCCGACGGATCGGACGTGAAGGACGTAATTGTCAACGGGCGTGTACTCATGAAGGATCGAACGTTCATGACTCTGGGTCCGGAAGAAGTCATGGCGAAGGCAAGAGAGACTGCCGGAAAGATCAGCATGTTTTG
Organism: uncultured Desulfobacteraceae bacterium; assembly: GCA_964633015.1. GTDB lineage: Bacteria > Desulfobacterota > DSM-4660 > Desulfatiglandales > Desulfatiglandaceae > B46-G9. The sequence goes on from CAZWEV010000006.1 coordinate 42,329, forward strand.
AATCCGCTGCTCGCAGCCTTCAAATTGGAAAGGGGACAAGCCTGCTTTCGAGGATTTCCATGACTTCCTCGGGAGTGGATGCACGCAGTATCCCTGCAATGTTTTCAAATGTCCTGATGCCCACAACGGTTTTCCCGGTTTTCAGGGCAAGGGCGATCTCAGAAAGAGTGCCATGTCGGCCCGAGACCGCCACCAGAATGTCGGATGCCCTCACAACCAGAAAATTCCTTCCTTCACCAAGACCGGTTGGAATTGCAATACGAATGGAGGGGTTAGCCTCTTCTTTCCGTAGACCGGGCAGAATTCCCACCGTCATTCCTCCCGCTTCCATGCACCCTCTGGAAGCACCCTCCATAATACCACCGAGACCCCCGCAGATGAGGGTCCATTCACGCCTTCCTATTTCATACCCTATCTTTCTGGCGAGATCGTAAAGGTCCTTTGAGCAAGTGCCGGAACCAACAACCCCTATGTGATATGCCTTTTTCATACTCTTCCTTTCCTAAGGTCTCAGAGAGCAACGTGTGAGACGGAGTGGTGAAAGTATTTGCCTTAAACCTCAATAATTGCTATGGACTGGTGGAAAAAGGAGGTTTATGGTGTTGCTCAGTAGCTTATAGCGGAATCTGACAACCTTTTCAATCCCGCTCGCGGCAATGGATATCCGTTCCCGCTGATATTCAAGATATTGTCTTGCGATGTTCTGGAAACCGTTTTGAAGGAGAATACGATCATATGCAAAAAAGAAGGAAGATTACCGTTCTGTTTATCATCGGCATCCTCATTGTGGGCATTGGGGCCCTCGGCTGGTTCCTGGCGTGCATCTTTGAAGGTGAAGCGCCGAGTGTGACGGTGGAACCACAGCCAGAGTATCTTTCCGGGAGACAGAAGTTTACCATTCGAGTGGGAGACGAGAACAGGGGGCTTCGGAAACTCAAGATTTCATTGGAGCAGGAAGGCAGAAAGATTAATATATTTGAAAAACAATTCCCTTTCCATGGCATTCTGAACCGCCAGGGCGTTCATTCCTTTGAGACTGAAATTTACCTGGATCCAAAAAAAATGAACCTCGCTCAGGGCCGCGCGGATCTGTATGCCCGGGTGTGGGACTATTCCAGGAGAAGCGGGGGAGACGGGAATCTATCCGTCTTTCAGCACAAGATGACGGTGGACACGGTCCCGCCTGCCATCCGTATTCTTTCCAGGCAGCACTATATCAATCTGGGTGGCACGGGACTGGTAATCTATCGTGTATCCTCCGATACCGATCAAAGCGGTGTCTACGTGAACGATTATTTCTTTCCCGGGTTTCCGGCAGGGGAGGAATCCGACAAAGAAACACACGTTTGTTATTTTGCCATCCCTCAGCAGGTGACCACATACCCGTCCGTGTACCTCTGGGCAAAAGACAAAGCAGGGAACCGGGCGACTTCCACATTCAGTTACCATATCAGGATGAAAAGGTTTCGTACCGAGAGAATGAACATAAGTGATCACTTCCTGAAGAAGGTGCTGCCGTATTTTTCATTTTATCCGTTCGATGAAAACGCAACGCCCGTTGATAAATTCTTGAAAATCAACAAGGACCTGCGAAAGGAGAATACCCAGGCTTTTCACGAACTGGGGAAACAGACGGGCCCCGTCAGGCTCTGGGAGGGGACGTGGCTCAGATTGAAGAATGCTGCAACCATGGCCAGATTCGGTGACAGGCGCATATATTACTACCATGGAAAAGAGGTGGACAAAGAAACCCATATGGGGGTAGATCTGGCCTCCATTGCCCACTCCAAGGTGCCGGCCGCCAACAACGGAAAGGTCATCTTTGCTGATCGCATGGGTATTTACGGGGGCACGGTGGTCCTGGATCACGGGCAGGGATTAGCTTCTTCCTACTCACACTTGAGTAAGATTGATGTGGCGGTGGGAGACACGGTCCGGAAAGGGGATGTTGTCGGGGAAACGGGACAGACGGGGCTGGCCGGCGGCGATCACCTTCATTTCGCCGTCATGGTCAGCGGCATTTTCGTCAATCCAGTAGAATGGTGGGACAGCCACTGGATTAACGACAATATCACCAGGAAGCTGGCGCTCCTTGACAAATAGCTCCTAATTTGTTTTGACCAGGACTGTCTGGCCGGGAAAGATGGTACTCCTCGGCGTGAGGCTGTTCAGCCGCAGAAACTCGGAGAGATTCATCTGGTGCCGTTGGGCAATCACGTACGGAGAATCTCCTTGACGGACACGGTATTTGCTCGCGGTTCCTTTATCCTCTGGCGATGCATACTCACTGTGAATGGTAAGCGTCTGGCCGATACTGAGATGGGTGGTTTTCAGAGAGTTGGTCTTCTGAATTGCATCCGTGGTCGTACCAAATCGGCATGCGATTTTCCACAGAGAATCCCCTTTTTTCACAACATATCGTGTTTTTCCCTTGACCGGTTGGATGCTTCCAGTACTATTTTTCCGGGTTATGGGTTGCTGCGCCAGCACGTATTTTCTTCCCACAGGGACCTTGAGCCGCCAGCCCACCCGCAGGTACCGGCTGCTTCTCAGTCTGTTCATTTGCATGATAGCCCGAATACTCGTGCGGTATTTCCTCGCAATGAGTGACAAGACCTCGCCCTTCCGAACCCGGTGATACACGAATTCGGGAATCCTTGGATGCCACGTTGGGATGGCAGGAAGTTTCGCTATGAGGAGTTCGCCCTTTCCCTTCGGCACGTTGAGATCGTAAGAGCAGGCAGGGGTGGAATGCCGTTTGAGTTCAGGATTCAAACTGAGCAATTTCGAGTAAGAGACATCCAGGGCTTTGGCAATTGTCTCGAGGTGGACGGGCTTTTCTACAGAGACCGTATCCGATTCCAGGGGCGGGTCGACCTGAGGGAGCGTGAACCCATATTTCTTCGGGTTCTGGAGAATATGCAGGACCGCAAGGAATCTCGGGACATAGGAGGCCGTTTCCCTGGGAAGCTTTTCATACAGGTCCCAGAAGTTGTCCAAATAATTTGTCCGCTGGGTGCGAATGCATTTGAGAACCGTCCCCTCCCCGCAATTGTAGGCAGCGAGAGCGGTGGTCCAGTCCCCAAAAATCTGGTGCAACTCCTTCAAGTAGGAAATGGCTGCCTGCGTTGCTTTTTCAGGATCCATCCGCTCGTCAATCCAGCGGTCCCGTTCGAGGCCGTACTTGTATCCGGTGGAGGCAATAAACTGCCAGAGCCCCAGGGCCCTGGCCTTGGAGAAAGCCCGGACGTTGAAGCCGCTTTCAATGAGCGGCAGCCAGGAAAGGTCCTCGGGCAGACCTGCCTTTTTCAAGCTTTCGACAATGGCAGGACGGTATCGTCCGGAACGCTTGTACGATTCGAGAAAAAACCTTTTTTCTCTCCCTTGAAACTGCTTAATGGCCCGTTCCACATACCGGTTCTTAAAGAGGGGGATGGCCTTATGATATCCGTTGACCACAGTGAGTCTGGAAGAATACACTTCTATCACCCGTTTTGCGATGGTAAAACGGAGGTCTTCTCTCTGCTGAAGAAGTTCAGGATTGTCATCAGGATCGACCTGGAGAATCAGGGAATACGCTTGGTCGAGCGCATCCAGGGCGTCATCCAGATTCCCTCTCTTCCAGAAATCATTTGATGCCTGACAAAACTCAAGAGCCCCGTCGAGCAATTCCTGGTTCGTTTTTTTTGGAATCTCCTTGGGTGCGAGTGCTTGAACATCCTCGGCAGTTGTTTCTTCCTTTTCCATCTCCTGATCGGGAAGAGAGGGAGGGAGTCCGGCAGTCTCTCCATCCAGATTTTCCGGGATTTCGTGATTTGCAATAAAGCAGTCGCTTTCAGGATCATTTTCTTGTGCGGCGCCCTCTTCATTTCCCATCTCTGCTTTCGTCTCAGACTTGGCTGCCGTCGGATGAGCAGGGGCCTCTTCCATAGCCTGGCGGTCGTCAGTATCGAGGGGCACATTTTTCTGTGCAGGCGGCGAGAATTGCGAGGGGCCCATGGCTGATTTGCCCGGTGTCTGGGTTGCACATCCAGAGAGAGTCAAAATTATGACGCCCAGAAGAAAGACCAGAGGGAAGATAAGATAGGATCTTGTTTTCACGCGCTATTCCAGCTCCTGTCTCGGTTTCAAGTGTTTTTGCAGGGGAGTTTCAGTGGCTCGCATCCTCTGAAAAAAGAGAATTATGCAATTAGTGTTCCGGAACTGCTCGGGCATAGAGGTCGAAAGCCGAAGTACCTTGAACTGGGAAAGCAGTATAGAGAACAGGGGAAAGATGGTCAAGAAGATTGTCCATCTTCTACGGACGCAACGGCCCGCCTTTTCTAAGAAGGAACGAGAGGTCTTCCTGATTGTTCAGGTGTGGGTTGTCCGTCACGACTTCAAGCAGGCGTTGAAGGGTCCGGCCCACGGCGGGGCCCGGTTCCAGTTCGAGGATATCCATTACGTCATGCCCGTTCAGGGCAAGATCACAGGGGGAAAGAGCCTGTCTTTCCCGGATGACTGAGGCGACTCTTCTTTCCAGTTGTTCCAAGGTGCATATCCTGACGCTTTCAACCCCATGCGCCCGGAGATCAGCCTTACGAAGGAGTATGAGGTCGCCTATGTTTTCAGTGCCTACCCTGCGTATGAGGCGTCTGACCGCGCCATCCCCCCACTCCTCGCTGTATTCGATCATATGGTTGTTTATGAGACAGGCAACTTTTTCCATGAGGGTCCGGGAAAACCGGAGCCTGGCCATTATTCCTTTCGCAAGATCGGCACTTTCCCGGGCATGACCGAAAAATCGCCATGTTCCCCGGACCGTTTTCCTTACCCGCGGTTTGGCAATATCATGAAACATCGCCGCCAGACGCAGGTGAAGTTCCGGGGCGATGCTATCCACCGTCTTCATAGTGTGCTCGAAGACTGAGTGACGATGATGGTCGTTCTGCATAATGCCTATGCCTTCGGAGAGCTCAGGGATGACCTGATCGAGTATCCCGCATCGGGACATGAGCCTGAATCCTCTGGATGGATGAGAACACCTCAGAAGCTTCTCCAATTCTTCCCGAACGCGTTCCGCCGCCACATGATTGATGAGGAGGGCATCGGTTTTTATGGCGGCAAGCGTGCGTCCATGGATATCAAAGCCGAGTTCAGCCGCCAGCCTGATGCCGCGCAGAAGGCGTATGGGGTCTTCCCGGAAGCGGGAGTCCGGGTCTCCCGTCGCCCTGATCATACGCCGCTCCAGGTCTTTCAATCCTCCCCATGGATCGATGAGTCTCTGCCGGGCTGGATCAGAGGCCATGGCATTGACGGTAAAGTCCCTCCTGGCAAGGTCTCCCTCCAGGGATCCGGCCGGATCTCTGTATGGGGTAATCTCCACCCGAGTGTGCGGAAGGACGAGGGTCACTGTTTCATGTTTCAAATGGTAGTTTTTCGTATCCCTGAACAGCTCCCCGATCCGATCACATGGAGCCGAAGTCGCGATATCCCAATCGGGAACGGGTCTGTCGAGAAAGGTATCCCGCAGGGCGCCGCCGACGATATAGGCCTCGTACCCTGCATCAATCAGGCGAGCCAGCACCTGCCGGACATGAGGAGGCAGGGAAAGATTCAAGGGGGTGGAAGCGTTCGCCATGAGTTCAAGATGCTCTTGGAAACTGGCCCGGCGTGAATCTGTCTTACGATTTTGCGTAGCTGTGAAGACCGGCCAGGTAATTTACTCCGAAGTAGGTGAAAAGGACACATGAGAATCCGATCATGCAGAGAATGGCGATTTTTCTGCCTCGCCAGCCTCTGACAAGGCGTGAATGAAGAACTGCGGCATAGATCAGCCAGGTAATGAGAGACCAGGTTTCCTTGGGGTCCCAGCTCCAGTAGCTCCCCCAGGCCGAGTGGGCCCAGACCGAACCCGTAATAATGCCGAGCGTCAGCATGAGAAAGCCGATGACCACCATCTGGTAGTTGAGATCATCAAGAATGCCTTTATCAGGAATCAGCCGCAGAAAGAACCGTGATCCACCATTGTGATCCAGGCGTTTCAAAAGGTACATGGCGCTGAGTGCGAAGGAAAGGCCGAATGCCGCATACCCGAAAAAACAGGTAATGACATGCGTGATGAGCCAGTTGCTCTTCAGGGCAGGCACCAGGGGCTGTATGCGGCTGTTTATATTGGGTGAGAAAGAGGCATATGCCATGGCCAGGAATGCGAGGGGAGTCACAAAGACTCCGAGCGAACGGTTCTTTGTCCGCCATTCCACGATCAGGTAAAGGAGGATAATCGTGAATGAGAAGAAGATGAGCGATTCATAAAGATTGGAAAAGGGGGCATGACCAATACCGAGTTTATAGGATTCGACCCACCGAAGTACCACGGCAAAAATATGACCCGCCAGTCCCAGTACGCAGATGGTTGTTGCAATTTTTCCGAAAATCTCTTTCCTCATGACCATCATGAGGAGGTAGAAAAAAAAGGCGCCGAAATACACGAATGTTATATAGCTCAGGATAATGGAGTTCATGCTGCTTCCCTTCCTTTTCTTGCGACATGGTCTTGCATGTGCCGGGCCAGGTGCGATAATTCCCTTTCAATCCCCACCGGGTTCTTGCTTGCGCTTCCCGCCAGGCTGATCCGGGTACCTGTCTTCTCTCGTGTTATCCTGATCCAGATGCGCCGATGGGACATGAAAAAGGTGACAAAGAAGCCTCCCACCATGAGAAAGCACCCCGCCCAGACGAGGGATACCCCTGGATCCTTTGCTATCTGGAGTCCTGTGTAGTAGCGGGTGTCAACATCACGAAGGATGAACGTGTAGGGTTTGAAGGCTGATGGATTGAGCTTTATGAATTTGTGGGTCAACCCGGGGAACTGTTTTTCGATTTCATCGTGATTCTGAAAGACCCAGAAGCTCGTTTCCTGACCCTGGGCGGGTTGTATGCGAATGAGAACAGCCGGACCCATGTTCATGAAATTTTCCCGGATGTCGGCGACCTGAAAATGGTCCCTGGAGCCGGGGAGCAAAGTCTGTACCCCTCTCTTTACCTCGATCACGCTTGTTGTCGGCGTACTTCCCGCATAAATGATCTTGAGCCGGCAATGGTCTCCGACCACCATGCCGTAACTGGCCTGGTAAAAGGTGATGCCCTGAAAACGCGCGGGATGGTTGACCCGGGTACTCATGTTCGCGAGGGTTTTGCCATCCTTGAGAAAGGTAAGATCGGACCGGTATTCTTTTGGGGTGCCGTTGTCATAAAACTCGACTGAGAAACGATCACAACGGACTGTGAAACCAAGTGCAATGGGCGCCATGCTGCTTGTGCGGTTTGCGTGATCAACCTGGCCCCCTTCTACGATGTTTACATATGCCTCGAAGCCGAAAATGGAGCCCACGATAGCTCCAGCAATGATAATCAGAATGCTGAGATGGACCAGATAAAAGCCGAAATGGGTGAACCGGCCCTTTTCTCCAGTGAGGTAATGGACATCGTTTGATGCCTTGGCCCGGACCCGCCGGTATTTTTTCCTGAAGACCTGTTCCACATCCTCGACGACTGTTTTCCATTCTCCGTCCACAAGAAAACTGAGTTCACCGGGCTGGTCCTCAAAGGGTTTCTGCCTGTCGGGTCTGGGAAGAGCGGTGAAACGCTTCCAGACTCCGGGAAAACGGTTAATAGAGCAAATGATCAGGTTCAGCGCCAGAATGCCAATGAGAAATCTGAACCAGATCGCATGATAGATATCGAATAAATCGAGGGCGAGGAAAATCTTCAGATTGACTGTACTGAGATTGCGGGCGAATGCCATTGATGCTTCCCGTTGGGGAATGAGGGTTCCGGCAATGGACACGAGAGCAAGGAGAATAAGAAGCACAATGGTCAACCGCACGGAGCAGAAAAAGCGCCAGACAGGGTTCGGGTGTTTCTGGTTTTCAAGTGCAGACATCATCTGATTCCGTTTTATTGAATTTTGTGAAACCCGGTTTTCAGGGTTGAGTCCAGCCTGGACCAGGACTTGTACCGGTCTCCACTGGTATCAATCCGGGGGTTCTTTTTCTTGACGTAACCAAAAAATATATCATGGATAAGCGCGAACTTCAAATTGAATTCGCACACCCTGATCACCATCAAGGTATCATTTTTCCGCCAAGACGGGATTTGCAGAGCTCAAGCCGCGATGCCTTCGGTCGCTCCTCCCGCACGCAACGCGGGATCAACGATGCGGCGCTCCCGCCGGGGACGGGATCTTCGACTTGCATCTGAGGCCTTGCTGATGATCAGGGCTTTCACCAAATCAACCCACAGGATCATCATTGCGGAATTTCGAGGGTGGATTTGACGCACGGGGCAAAAAGTTTGACCATCACGGCTGGATCATGTAATAAAAGAACAGTCTTGAAGCGCGCAAGTTTCAGATTCTTGTGGTGCTACTCTTGCGGTGGAGGAAGGCGTTATGCTGGACCTAAAATTTGTGCGGTCAAACCTCGATGAAGTCAGCGAAATGCTCAAGAACCGGGGATACGATTTAGACCTCTCAAAATTTGAAACCCTTGACAGGGAACGGAGGGGCAGACTCTCTGAATTGGAGAGACTGCGCCACGAACGGAATGACGTGAGTGAAGAGATCGCTTCACTGAAGAAAAGCGGAGAAGACGCTTCCTCACTGATTCTTCGTATGAAGCAGGTTTCTGCAGAAGTCAAACAGAAAGAGAAAGATATTTCCCGTTTCATAGAGGAGCTGGATCATCTTCTCATGGTTATCCCGAATATGCCTCACGAATCGGTTGTGGTGGGAAAGGATGAAAAAGATAACCCGGTGCTCAGGACCTGGGGTACGAGACGGGAGATGAATTTCGAACCCCTCCCACACTGGGATATTGGCGAGAAGATGGGCATTTTAGATTTTTCCCGAGGTGCAAAAATAGCTGGCGCCAGATTCACTCTTTATAAAGGGGCCGGGGCAAGACTGGAGCGTGCACTCATTAATTTCATGCTTGACATCCATACAGGAGAACATGGGTATACGGAAATCCTGCCCCCATTCATGGTCAACAGGGCTTCCATGATCGGGACCGGGCAATTGCCCAAGTTTGAGGAAGACCTTTTCAAGATCCAGGACTGGGAGTATTACCTGATACCGACGGCGGAAGTTCCGGTGACCAACATCCATCGTGAAGAGATCCTTTCTGAGGAAGTTCTGCCTATCTTGTATGTATCGTATACCCCGTGTTTTCGGTCAGAGGCGGGTTCTCACGGAAAGGATACCCGGGGGCTTATTCGCCAGCATCAATTCAATAAAGTAGAGCTTGTGAAATTCACACGGCCTGACGATTCCTATGGGGAACTGGAAAAATTGACAGGCAATGCCGAAGAGATCCTGAAGAGACTCGAGCTCCCGTACCGGGTTGTTTCTCTGTGCACCGGAGATTTGGGGTTTTCCTCAGCAAAAACATATGACCTTGAGGTGTGGCTGCCCGGGCAAGGGCTCTACCGTGAAATTTCTTCGTGCAGCAATTTTGAAGATTTTCAGGCCAGGAGAGCAAAAATCCGTTTTAAGCGCAAAGGAGCACGGGGAACGGAACTTGTGCATACACTGAATGGATCGGGGCTTGCCGTGGGGCGGACCCTTGTGGCGGTCCTGGAGAATTATCAGCAGGCGGACGGGCGGGTTGCGATCCCGGAAGCGCTCAAATCCTACATGGGCGGCGCTGATTTTATGGATCAGGTAAGCTGATGGCTGAGGAACCACGGCCTCCCGAAAACTGGCGAGAATATCAGAGAAGCCTTCAACGGGATGCAAGGAGGAAAAGCCTTTTTCGGCGGGTTCCCGCGCTGGCTTTCTCTATAAGTGGATTGGCACTCTTGGCTTTTCTGGTCATCTATGGCGGAAACCGCATCCTTGTGCATTTCAGCGAAGCCAGTTACCCACAACCGGAAAAAGAGTATCACCCTGTTTCGAAGGTGGAGGCCATCGATACTGAAGAACTCTGGCCGCTGATGTCCGCCCGGTTCGGAGAAAAGGGAAATGTCCCCGATTGTTTCCCCATAGACACGAATGACAGCAGACTGATGGTGCAGACGAGCATCGTTCCCGAACTCCAGAAATATATTTATCACATTCTTGAGCGTTCACAGACCAAAAAGGCGGCCGTGGTGGTGTTGCGTCCGCACGACGGCAGGGTTTTGGCCATGGCCAGTTACAGAGAAAATGGAAAGGAAGGCGACAATCTGTGTCTTGCATCACGCTTTCCCGCTGCCAGTCTCTTCAAAATCGTCTCTGCAGCCGCCGCCATTGAAAAGGCGCATTATACCCCTGACAGGGCGCTCAATTTTCTCGGAAGAGCGCATACCCTTTACCGGAACCAATTGACAAAGAAGGTGAACAGGTATTCTACGAAGGTAACGTTTCGCAAGGCGTTTGCGAATTCCATAAACCCTGTGTTTGGAAAGCTGGGAATTTACACTCTTGGACGAAAAACCATCGTTGACTATGCACAGAAATTTTTCTTCAATCGTCCTATTTTTTTCGATCTTCCCATTTCTCCCAGTGTCATAGATGTACCCGAAGATCCATACAGTATCGCCGAAATTGCCTCCGGGTTTAACAAGCGCACGTTGATTTCTCCCTTCCACGCTGCACTCCTGGCCTGTGCCGTCGCAAATGGAGGGAAGGTGATGAAGCCGTGGGTGGTCAAAGAGATCAAGAGAGACGAGGCACCGGTGTATGAGGCTCATCCGGGTGTGCTTGGGGTTCCCATTACGTCAAAAACGGCGCGGTATTTGCAGGCCATGATGGAGGATACCGTGCGATACGGCACGTGTCGAAAGTCGTTCTGGCGACTACGAAGGAAAAAGAGGTTTCGGGAGTTCAACCTGGGCGCCAAGACGGGAACCATCAATGATCCTTCCGACGTTTACAAGTATGACTGGATTACCGCATTCGCGATGCGGAAAGATAATTCAGACGGGATCTGCGTGGCAGTCCTTGAAGTTCACGGACGGAAGCTGGGCATCAGATCCAGGGAGATAGCGCGGGCGATTATTAATTATAACATTCGATCCTAAACATGAGAAGGAGAATGAACCATGTGTGGCATCGTCTCGTACGTGGGCGGAAAACAGGCACGGGATATCCTCATTGGCGGGCTCAAGCAGCTCGAATATCGCGGATATGATTCGGCAGGAATCGCCGTGCATGACGGATCAAGCATCAGTTTCCACCGTTCGGTGGGAAAAATTATTGAACTGGAAAAAAAGATCAGCGGCGTGGAATTGAACGGAACCACGGGAATTGCCCATACCCGCTGGGCCACCCACGGAGAACCGACAGAATACAATGCGCACCCGCACACGGATCAGGACGAGAATGTATTTATCGTCCACAACGGCATTATTGAAAACTACGCCTCGCTCAAGAAAAAACTCCAAAAGGAGGGATACCGGTTCTATTCCGAGACCGATACGGAAGTCCTCGCTCAGCTCATCGGGGTAAATTTTGAGGGAAATCTGGCGGAGGCAGTCAGGAAAACCATGTCCCAGGTGGAGGGCACCTTTGGCCTTGCGGTGATTCACCGGGATATCCCCGGCGAAATCGTGGTTGCCAGGAGGGGCAGTCCTCTGGTTATCGGATTGAGCGACGAAGGGCATTTTGCAGCATCGGATGTCTCTGCCATGGTCCGCCACACCAACCAGGTGATTCATCTCCAGGACAATGAACTGGCAACCCTCAGGAAGGATGACTTCCTCATTTCCACGGCCCGGGCAGAACCCATTCAGAGATCCATAGAGACCGTGGAGTGGCGCGCGGAAGATGCCGAACTGAGCGGATTTCCGCACTTCATGCTGAAAGAGATATATGAGCAGCCGGAAACGGTCCGCAACGCCATGCGGGGCCGCATCGAGTTCGGGGAAGGGGTCCCGAAACTGGGCGGTATCACGCCCGTGTGGGACCAACTGAAGGAGTGCCGCCATCTGGTGATTGTGGCCTGCGGGACTTCCTATTACGCGGGGTGTGTTGGCCGGTATGTCTTTGAGAAATTGACGGATATCGATGTGGAAGTGGAGATTGCCTCTGAATTTCGGTACCGAAAGCTCAATTTCCCTCCCAATACCTTCATTATTGCCATCAGCCAATCGGGAGAAACGGCTGACACGCTGGCCGCGATACGGGAGGCCAAGAGAAAAGGAGCGAGACTCCTTGGGATCGTCAATGTGGTTGGCAGTTCCATATCCCGCGAGACCGAAGCAGGTGTCTACAACCATGCCGGTCCGGAGATCGGGGTAGCCTCCACGAAGATTTTCACCTCACAGCTCACGATCCTCATCCTTCTGGCGCTGCTGCTGGGGCGACACCAGACCCTTTCCCTGACCGAAGGAGTGGAGGCCATTCGCGCACTGCAGGCGCTTCCGGAACAGATAAAAAAGGTCCTGTCCCAGGCTAATCACATAGAGGCCATAGCCGAGAAGTATCATACCTGCCGGAACTGGCTTTTCCTGGGCAGGAAATTTAATTACTCTGTCGCCATGGAGGGTGCGCTGAAACTGAAAGAGATCTCCTATATCCATGCCGAAGGATACGCGGCAGGGGAAATGAAACATGGCCCCATTGCCTTGATCACCCCGAAAATGCCTACGGTGGCGATTCTGCCGAAAGATGACATGTACGAGAAGATGATCAGTAATATTCAGGAAATAAAGAGCCGCAAAGGGCCGGTGATCGCCATAGTTACGGAGGGGGATAAAGAGATTGCGGAAATTGCTGACGACATTATTGAAATCCCCAGGACTCTGGACTTCCTGAATCCCATACTGTCCGTGATTCCCTGTCAGCTCCTGGCCTATTACTGTGCGAGTCTCCTCAATTGTGACATTGACAAGCCGAGAAACCTTGCGAAGAGTGTCACCGTTGAATAGGCGGAGCCTTGTCCCGCAGAAGAGAGTGGCGGCTGAGCCGGCCGGTGGAAGCCCCCGAAAGACCGGATTGGGAAGAAAAGAATGGGTGTTCCGGGGTACCAGGGCGGCCGGACGAATGCTCCTGTCTCCTTTTTTTGCTCTTCGCGTGGAAGGGGCTGAAAATCTGCCCAGGAAGAGTGCCTTTGTGCTCCTTCCCAAGCACCAGCGATGGGAGGACATCCCACTGCTGAGTCTTGCTACTCCGCGGCCCCTTTATTATGTGGCAAAAAACGAGTTGTTTCAGAATCCCTTGGCCCACTGGTACTTGACCGCTCTTGGGGGGCTTCCTCTGAACCGGCAAAGACCCCTTGAGAGCAGACGATCCATGAAAGCCGTAATTCAGTTTCTTAAGGAAGGAGAAGGAGTGGTCGTCTTTCCTGAAGGGACCTATTACCGGGACAGGATGGGTCCCGGTCATGCGGGCATCATCAGGCTGGTGCTCTCCCGACTCGCGCTTCCCTTTGTCCCCGTCGGCATCCGGTATCGAAAGACCGGGCTGAGGACACGGGTCCTGGTCCGGTTCGGCCAGCCTTTCCAGACGGAAAAAGACACCCGTTATGAGGTTCTACTCGACCGAATGATGGGTGAAATAGCGGCGCTTTCAGGCTACGGCGTCGGATGCCCGAGTGACAGGCTCAGTGCTGATTCCATTTTGCATTCAGGATGATGGCAAGGAGCGGGCGACGAAGCGTACCTGAACAGCACGTCGAGGAGTCCGCGACGCAGCCAACGCGGGTAGCGCTTGAATGCGAATTGGAATGAAAAGAGAGAGGAGAAGAAATAGATGCCCAGGCTGGAAAATATTTTCGACAGAATCGACGGATACCGTGAACAGGTGATTCATCTCCAGACAGAACTCAGTGCAAGGGTGGCATTAGGCCCTGCAAATGGGGGGACGGGCGAGCACGAAAAGACGGAATATGTCAAAACAGTGCTCCGACAGTTGAATCCTGATGTGCTTGAGATCATTCAGGCACCGGATTCCCGGGTCCCGGACGGGTACCGGCCGAACCTGATCGCCGAATGGGGAAAAGACCTGAATGGTCCCGCCGTGTGGGTACTCAGCCATTCGGATATCGTTCCCCCGGGAGATTTCTCATTGTGGGAAGCAGATCCTTACACGGTCCGGACGGAAGGGGACAGGATTATCGGGAGAGGAGTGGAAGACAACCAGCATGGCTTTGTGAGTTCCTATCTGGCGTTGAAAGGAATCCTGGATTCAGGGGAAAAGCTTTCCCGTCCGGTGGGCCTTGCCGTTGTGGCGGACGAAGAAACCGGGAGTGAATTCGGCCTGCACTATCTCCTCAAACACCGGAAAGAACTGTTCCGGGAGCAAGACCTCATTGTCGTACCGGATGCCGGAAATGAGGATGGAACCATGATTGAAATCGCGGAAAAATCCATGCTCTGGGTCCAGTTTACCATCATCGGAAAACAGTGCCATGCCAGTACGCCGCAGAAGGGAAAGAACAGCCTCGTGGGGGCGGCAAAGCTTATTCTGGCCCTGCAGGAACTGGACAGCCTTTTTCCCCACTCGGACAGCCTTTTCAGGCCGCCGGAATCCACCTTCAGTCCCACAAAGATGGACCCCAATGTCCCGAACGTCAACACCATCCCCGGAAAGGCCGTCTTTTCCCTTGATTGCCGTATCCTGCCCCGGTACAAAACAGCTGAGATCCTTTCAGCCTGCCGGGAGATCGCCGACAGAATAGGCTCAGAGCTTGATCTGGAAATCAGGCTTGAGACAATCCAGCGGCAGGACGCGCCGGAGCCCACTCCAGCGGATTCGCCGGTGGTCCTGGCGCTAAAAAGGGCAATAAAACGGGTGACGGGGCATGACGGAGAGCCCACGGGGATCGGCGGTGGGACCGTGGCGGCATTTTTCCGGAAATACGGCCTGCCCGCGGCCGTCTGGTCCACCTGTGCCGATACGGCCCATCAGCCCAATGAATCATGCCGTATCCCTGATATCCTCTCGGATGCGAAGGTATTTACCGCGCTCTACCTGGGTGATGATTAGGAAATGCCGTATTTCTTTATCTTGAGCCCCAGTGTCTTTCTGTTGATGCCGAGGATCTGGGCCGCTTTTGTCTTCTTGCCCTTTGTCCGACGGAGCACAAAGCGGATATATTTTTCTTCCAGCTGTTCCAATGAGAAGAGTTCCTCTGAAAACATCTGGAACTCTCCTTGGCGCTGGGTAATAAAGGAAGGCAGGTCTCGTGGTCGGATCACATCGGTGTCCTCGAGGATCAATATCCTCTCTATGGTATGCTCCAGTTCCCTTACGTTGCCCGGCCAGGTGTAATCCTGCAGTATTGACATGGCTTCGGAAGATATCTCCGGGATGGATTTTTTCAGCTTGCCCGCATAGTTCGCCAGGAAATGGTGAGCAAGCAGGGGAATATCATCTCTCCTTTTGCGAAGCGGGGGCAGATGAATGGGGACCACGCTGAGCCGGTAATAAAGATCCTCACGGAACTCGCCCTTGCGCACCGATTTTTCCAGGTTCTTGTTGGATGCGGAGATGATTCTGATATCCAGCCTTATTTTTTTCTGGTCTCCCACCTTCATGAACTCTCTTTCCTGAATCACCCGAAGGAGCTTGGCCTGTATGTTGAGACTCAGGTTGGCTATTTCATCAAAAAAGAAGGTCCCGTGATTTGCCAGCTCAAAGAACCCGTGTTTTGTCTGAAGGGCCCCCGTGAAGGAGCCTTTTACATGTCCGAAAAGTTCGCTTTCAAGCAGGTTCTCAACCAGTGCAGAGCAATCAACAGCCACGAATTCCTTATCTTTTCTATCGCTGTTGGCATGAATCGCCCGGGCAACCAGTTCTTTGCCGGTCCCGCTTTCCCCGGTGATCAACACAGTGCTCCCTGTAGAGGCTACCTTGAGTATCTTTTCAAAAATCATTTTCATGGGTCTGCTTTGGCCGATGATCAGGTTATCCTTTGAGTCGATCTCCAGACCCAATGCACTGACTGTCGGCCTCAGAAGTGAATCCTGACGGGTAAGCGATTTCTTGATCGCCGCGTCCAGATCGTCCAGACGAAACGGCTTTACCAGGTAGTCAAGGGCGCCCAGCTTGATGCAGTGCACCGCTGAATCAATGGTGGGATACCCGGTGATCATAATGACGGCGGTCTCCGGCGAACGGAGGCGTATCTGCTGCAGTACTGATACGCCGTCCATGTCCGGCAGACGTATATCAAGAAGGACAAGGTCAAACGTGTGATGATTCAGCAGGTCAAGAGCTTCCTGTCCCCGTGATGCCAGCTTGGCTGCAATGCGCCTGCTCTCCAGGGCACGCTGTATACCGTTCCGGACGACGGGTTCATCATCTACCACCAGGACGTGCTGTATGGTGTTCAACTCGGTATCTGTCATCATCTGTTTCCAAAGTATTTCCGTCGAGCCTTCTGCTCTCTACATGGAATCTTTCAGTTCCATCTCCGCGATCATGGGGAGGCGGATTGTGAACGTGCTTCCCTGGCCGGGGATACTCTCCACTTGAATCGTGCCGTTATGGGCCTCTACAACGCTTTTTACAATTGCCAGGCCCAGGCCCGTTCCGATGACTTTTCGTGTTTCCGGATGTTTTACCCGGTAGAACTTGTCGAAAATCTTCGGGAGCTCTTCCTCGGGGATGCCCACGCCTGTATCCTTCACCTGGATTTCAATGAATTCCCCCAATCCACGGGCGCGGACTGCCACAGTTCCCCCGTTGGGAGAATAATTGATGGCGTTGCTCAAGAGGTTGTTCAATACTTCTTCCATGTTTTTGGGATCGGCCTGTACCTGCTTGAGATCGTGGTATTCGCAGGTAATGGTTATACTCTGCTGTTTTGCCCTGGGAACCATGAGATCTACCGTTTCCCGGATCAATTTTCCCAAATCAGTGGGAACGCGGTGCTGAACATATTTCCCCGCCTCGATCTTTGCGATGTCGAGCAGGTCGTTGATAAGGTCGAGCAGTGCATCAATCTTGCTCATCCCACGCGATATGTAGTCTTCCTGTTTCTCATTCAGCGGCCCGGTGAGGCCTTCGAGTATCACGCTCTGGAGCTGTCTGATGGAAACCAGCGGGCTTCTCAGTTCATGGGCGACCATATTCACAAAATCAGTTTTCATCTGGTCAAGCTGCTTAAAGGGGGTGATGTCTTCCAGAACAGTGACTGTTCCCATGACATTCTGTTCGGGGCCCAGGGCCGGTGCGGAAATGGCGCGCAGTACTTTGGCGCCGACCTGAATTTCCTGGGAAATCGACTCGCCTTTTCCGTCACGCTGTCCCAGGATCTCTTCCAGCGTCTTGATGAGCGCTTCGTCGTCGGTGATGTTCAGAATGGGGACGGGAGTATCAAGAATTTCTTTAATATCAAGAAGCTGCATAAGAACAGGATTGTGCAGCACCACTTCCATACTGCGGTTTGTGACCATTACGCCGTTGCCCATACAGTTGATCATTGTCAGGAGGCGGCTTTTCTCCAGATGGAGATCATAGAGGTTCCGGATATTCTCCTCCTGATACAGACGAGCCTGTTGTTCCAGCTTCCGTTTTTCACTGGCGCGATGTATCGTAGCAAGAAATTGGTCAATTTGAAAAGGCTTGGTAATGAAATCATAGGCCCCGTTCTTCATGCATTCCACCGCGGTATCTACCGTTCCGTGGCCGGTGATAATGATGACGGGAATATCAGGGTAGTGCCCTTGTACGGCCTGGAGGACTTCTTCGCCGCTGAGGACGGGCATCTTCAGGTCCAGCAGGATCAGGTCAATCATTTCCCGTGCGAGGATTTCAAGAGCCGCATGCCCGTTTTCAGCCGTAATCACGTCATAATTCTTTGCTGTCAAGACACGATGGCAACCTTCCCGAATGGGTCTCTCATCGTCAACCACCAGAACTCGGATCAAATCACTCATAGTTCATCCATCCCGACAAAGACAGGTTGTTCACCACATGCCTCCGAAAACTCGCAAGGCAGTTCAATGGTAAATATGGTTCCTCCTTCAGGAGGGCAGTCCACGTGTATTTGTCCTCCGTGAAGCTTGATAATATTTTGAGAGATGCTCAGCCCGAGACCGGTCCCTTTTCCAGCGGGTTTGGTGGTATAGAACATGTCGAATATTTTCTGGAGCTGTTCTTCAGGGATACCGGGACCGGTATCGTGGACACTGATCAGGAACGCAGATTTATCATGGTCATAGGCGGCGGAGATTGACAGTTCCCCTTTTCCTTCCATGGCATCCGCGGCATTGACAAACAGGTTGGTAAACACCTGCTGAAGCTGCCCCATATCTCCAACCAGTTCCGGCAGGTCGGGTGCAAAGTATTTCTTGATCACTATATTCTGAAACGAGGCCTGATGGATCAGGAGGTTGAGACATTTGTTGATGAATTGTTCCACATTAAAGGAAGCTGTTTTCCCGACGGATTGGCGGCTGAATTCCAGCAGCTCAGATACAATCTGCTTGCAGCGCAAGGTTTGATCGATGATTTCCTGGATATCGCTCAGGTACTGGGGATTGCCCTGGAGAGATTCCTTGATGAGTTCCGCGTAAATCAGAATCCCGGAAAGAGGGTTGTTTATTTCATGGGCGATGCCCGCGGCCATATTCCCGATAGAGGCAATTTTTTCGGACTGCACGAGCTGGAAATGCGCATCTTCCAGTTCTTTCTGCATCCTGAGGACCTCTCTCATGTCGGTGAAAATACCGACGCTCCCTTTTTCCACCCCGTCTATGGCAATAATGGAGGCGGTAAGGGTTATGGGTATGCGCTCCCCGTTCTTTGCGGTGATGGTCATGGCGGTGGGATTGAGTTTGCCGACCGGTCCAAAGGAGTCGCTTCTCATTTTCCGCATGTTTTCCCTGGCCGTGTCCATCTCATAAAACTGGCTCAGGTGTCCTCCATCCATGATTTCCTTCGCAGAATATCCGGTAAGCCGTTCCATGCCCTCGTTGAAGATAAGAACAAACCCCTTCGTATCCACGACCACTATCCCGTCCACGGTGCTCTGAATAACATTCTGGAGAAAGATACTCCACTTCTGGGCCTCTGCTTCCAGCTTGATCCGATCAGTAACATCCCTGGCGGTTTCCAGGAATTGCACGATGTTCCCGTTCCTGTCGAAAATAGGGGAGACGGTGATGGCGTCAAATCTGGTTTCCCCGGAAGGGGTGTGAATCTCATGAATGGTACTGATGAAGTGCCTCTTTTCTCTCACCTCCTCCATGTAACACCGTCTTCCGGCGTCCCTGCACGGTTGTTCCAGACCATATCGTATTTCGTGGCAGACTCTCCCCAGGACCTCCTGGTTGGAAAGTCCTCTTTTTTCGAGGAACGTCCGGTTTACCCGGTGAATGGTCTTGTCGGGATTTACCACCATGATCCGGTAGGGCAGAGAATCCAGGATGGTCTGGACATCACTTGATTCTTGCTCCTGCAGCCCGGAAGAACAGGAAGACACCGGCAGGTCTTCTTTCCCTGATGTATGTGGAGATTCTTTTTTCATAGAGTGTTCACTGCCTGGTCGAGATTCTGGAAATGAGCTTCTTCTCCAGGTCCCGGATAATCGCATTCAAGGCGGCGCTTTGCCGGACAGGTCCGGAATTATTCCACCCTTTTTGAAGGGCCTCGTCCCTCTTTTCTCTGAATTGCTTCAGGCTGCCCGCCAGAGATCCCCAGGCGAAAAGCTTCTGGAGCACGTGTCGTTCCGGGGCGCTCAAATCCCTGTCCGTGTCAAAGGACTGGCCTGTCTCTGTTTGAATGATCATGGGTGATTTCCATTCGGGTTGCAGGGTTCACGATCCGAAGTTCACGGTCCTCGCCTGGTTTGTTGCCATCGGACATAGTTGACAAATTTTTATTATAGCTATTTTTCAGCAAAAAGAAAGGCCCGGAAGTGCGGCGAGAAACCTTTCACTTTCGGGCCTCCGGGAAGTCTCCTTCACCATTGTGGTATATTATACCTGTGGTCTGGGCAGGACCCTGGCCCTTTCTGCAATTTCAGGTACACGGTGCTCCCATTCGATGGCCATGAGATGGACGCCCGCGATTCCTTCCATTTCTTTGAATTCCTCAATCTGCTCCACGGCAAAACGAATTCCCTCTTCGGCCACTTTGCCTTTTCCAGCGCCCTGCAGCCGTTTTATAAGTTCCTCGGGAACATCCATTCCGGGGACCTGTTTTGCCATATACCGTGCCATACCAACACTCTTCATGGGAGTTACCCCGGCGAGGATGGCGCATTTTTCGTGCAGTCCCATGTCCACAACCTGTTTCATGAAATCACGGAACCGTTTCATGTTGTATATGCACTGCGTCTGCACAAAATCAGCGCCCGCCGCTATCTTCTTCGCGAGCCGATAAGCCCTGAATTCGCTCGGATCGGCGAAAGGGTTGGACGCAGCACCGATAAAAAGTCTGGGCGGAACATCAATATCCTGGCCGTTCAGAAATTTTCCCTCATCCCGCATGGTCTTGACCATGTTGATCAGTTGCATGGAATCGATATCAAACACATTCTTGCTCTCTGGATGATTCCCGAATTTCTGGTGATCACCGGAAAGGCAGAGCATGTTTCGAACGCCATGGACGTAGATACCCAAAATGTCGCTTTGCATGGCAAGGCGATTGCGGTCCCTGCAGACCATCTGGAAATTGGGTTCCAGACCCTCCTGGAGGAGGACGAGGGAGGCTGCCCAGCTGGACATTCGCACCACTGCCGTCTGATTATCGGTCACGTTCACCGCATCCACACATCCCTTGAGATGCTGAGCCTTTTCCCGCAGGACGTCAATATTCGCTCCTTGCGGAGGACCACATTCTCCGGTAAAGGCAAAGTGTCCGGCCTTCAGAACTTTTTCCAGGTTGCTTTCTGATTTATATGCACTCATTTCACCAGTTCCTCCCTGATCATTCTTCTCGGCCCACCATCCCTGGCAGTCGTCCAATTCTTGGCAGGTCTGAATTGAAGGAGATCATCCAGCCGGTCTTCCTGCATGAGTTTCGTCACGATCATGTCCCAGATGCAATCAACGTCCGGGGCAATCTCGCACTTGCCCTTTGAAGATCCGCCGCAGGGTCCGTTCAGCAGGCTTTTTGAGCAACGGGCAATCGGGCAGAGACCCCCGAAATAGTGGACAACACAGGTTCCGCATCCAGCGCACCGTTCGGCCCAGATGCCGTGTTCTACTGCTCCCCCCATGAATTTGGTGTTTACTCCGGGAAAGATTTTTTTGGAAGAATACCGCTCGGAGAGGAATTGGGGGCCCACGCCGCAGGCAATGGATATGACGGCATCGTAAGGAGCGACGACATCTTCCAGTTCAGCCACATATTCAGGGTCACACTGCCGTTCAAGGGTGTATTCTCCCACCTCTAATTCTTTTCCGTCTCTCTTGCCCGCTATTCTCAGTGTCGAGGCCAGGATTCCGACCTCTTTTGAGCCCCCCACATTGCAGACGGTGACACAGCCCTTACAGCCGACGACCAGGATTTTGTGAACACCCTCGATCATCTCCAGAATTTCCTTGATGGGTTTTGGTTCGGCGACAATCATTCTCGTACCTCGCAGAAGTCTAAAGGTTGTTTATTATAACTGCCGGGATCGTCAGGTTCACAGCGTAGCCTTTAACCGTGAGCATCGCATCTTTGATCCAGGGCGGTTACGATTTTTTTGGCAAGGGGCCTAATGTCTTCAGCCTTTCAACCATGTCTACCGCCGTATCCACGAATTCCTGGCCCCTCGCCGCAGAAAAACTGAAGACATCGATTCTCTCCGGCTCAATATCCAGTTCACTCAGGATCTTCTTGGCCTGTTCAACACGTTTTCGGGCCTTTGTAATGCCACTGATGTACTGGCAGCTATCTTCCTGGCAGCCCGCCACATATACCCCGTCAATCCCGTTTTCAAAGGGTTTCAGCAGGTGCAGTATTTCGACACGCCCCGTGCACGGTACCTGGACCAGCCGTACATTTTCGGGCAGGGTCTTTTTCATTCTGTGTGCGATTTCAGCCGCAGAAGAGGCGCAGTTGCTGCAGCAAAATGCAACGATTTTGGGATCGTAGTTCTCAGCCATCTCTATTCACTCCTTCACATGTGACAGCGCAGCTTACCCTGATCTTTCATCAAGACGTCATCATCTGCTGCGTTGCCTTCGCTCCATCGTATTCATCGACCTTCTATGAGGATCAACGGTGCTTGATTCAGCATTTCATCACTGCAACTGCTCATGACAATCGCCTTCCCGGGGCATTCCGCCACACACATGCCGCAGCCTCTGCACAGGGCAGGGTCAATGAAGGCGGCTCCAACTTCATAGTCGATGACTGGTATGTGGAATGGGCAGGTCCTGACGCAGGTACAGCAGACTGCGCATTTTTCGGTCCTCACTTCCGCCACCAGCCCTCCTGTTTGAACGGTATCCTTTTTCAGGATCTCCAGTGCCCTGGCAGCCGCGCCTTTCGCCTGGGTAATGCTTTCTCCGGTATCCTTGGGATAGTGAGCAAGGCCGGCAAGATAGATGCCGGGTCTCGAAGCCTCCATGGGACGCAGTTTCTGCGGTGATTCAGCCAGGAAACCGTCAGGATCCAGTTCGATATGAAACGCCTCTGCTATTTCCCGACTTGCATCCGGAACAATCGCACTCTGAAGCGAGACAAAATCCGCCTGGATGGCGATGTGTTTTTCAAGAATCGAATCATATGCGGTAACCAGCAGGTTTCCGCCCTTTTCCTTCGCTTCTACGAGCGGCTTGTGGTCAAGATCAAACCGGATGAAAATAACGCCCTTTTCCCTCGCCTCCCGGTAAAGGGATTCCCGCTCTCCAAAGGTGCGCATCTCCCGGTACAGGATGAAGATATCCATGTCGGGGTTCCTGGATTTCAGATCCATGGCGGCCCGTACGGAGAAGGTGCAGCAGAAATTACTGCAGTACGGGTGCTCAGGTTCACGAGAGCCCACACACTGGATGAACACTGCCGATTTGGCATTATAGAGTGATTCCGGATCGTCGATCAATTTCCTGCCGAGTTCATCCCAGGTATAGACATTGCTGTTATCGCCGTATGCGTACTCTTTCGGGACAGATGCCTTACCACCGGTGGCCAGGATGGCGACCCCGTGGGCCACATCAAAGTTCTTTCCTTCCTGTGCAAGGGTGGTGAGGAAGCTCCCGGCAAATCCTGAGTTCTCCTTCACTGTGGTATTAAGCAATACCTCGATATTGTCGCTTTTTTCCACGCGGGAGACCACTGTCTTCAGGTGATCGCGAACATCGAAGCCCTGCCAGGTATGAGAAACATGCGAGGCATTTCCCCCCAGTTTGTCCTTCTTTTCCACCAGGGTCACGGGAAACCCGCTTCCGGCCACCGCCAGGGCGCTTTCAAGCCCGGCAAGGCCGCCGCCCACGATCAGGGCGCGCTTCTCCACCGGGATGCTCTTCATTTTCGGGGGCGTGATGAAGGCCGCTCGAGCAACGCCCATCCGTATCCGGTCCTGGAGCTGTGAAGAGGGCGGTAAGGCATTGATGTTTCTCAAATCAACCATTTCATACAGGAACGGATTGAGTCCCGCCTGCCTGAGGGCTTCTTCAACGAGGTCCTTGTGGGTCACCGGTGTGCAGCTGGCAAACACCACCCTGTTGCCCTTGCTGCTGTTGAGTCCTTCCACGAGATTGCGCAGCAGATTTCCACTCACCTGGGAGGCCGCGGCCACATCCGGCAATTGCAGTGCATAATCCCGGATGATCTGCCCGATTTTCTCATCCATTCCCGGGCACAGATGGTACGCTACGAACATCCTCGGGGCATCCGAAAGGGAGTCTGCGGCCTGTGGATAGCCGGCAGGGGCAACAAAAGGCTCCGGCTCAAGAAAAGCGTTTACCTCGGAAACAGAGGAGCTGGCCTGTATCAATGACTGTGAGATATCCAAGGGGCCGCTGATGCCGCCGCAGACAAACACGCCGGAAATATTCGTGACGGTTGATGAGAAGGGTCTTGATGCGAGATAATTATCTGCATTTAATTCCAGACCCAGATCTTTTGCAATGGACATTGCCTCGCTGGATGGTCTGACACCGACGGAGAGAACAACGAGATCAAAAGTCTCCCGGATAGCTTCTCCCGATTCATCCGCATAGGTGATCAGAAGATCATCACTGTCAGCATCAGGGGTGACCGAGTGGACCCTGGATCGAATCAACTGGACACCACGGTCAACGGCCTGGTTGAAATAGCTTTCCCACCCTTTTCCATGGGTGCGCATGTCCATGAAAAAAATGGTCGTCTCGGTGGAATCATCCCATTCCTTGATATTAACCGCCTCTTTCAAGGCGTACATGCAGCAGACGGATGAACAATACGGGGCATCGCAGTGGTTGATATCCCGTGACCCGACGCATTGCAGCCAGGCTATTTTCTTCGGTGGTTCCCCGTCAGACGGTCGACGGACCTGTCCCAGCTGCGGTCCGCCCGGCTTTTGCATCTCTTCGAATTCCACGCTCGTGATGACATTCGGCAGATGCCCGTATGCGTATGTGTCGAAGCCCGACGGATCAAAGGGTTCGAGACCGGCCGCCAGGATAATTGCACCGGCGCCGACGTTTACGTCCTTCCCGCCGCTCTCCAGCACGACCTGGAAATCTCCTGCTTTTCCTGCGACACTTTTAACGGTTGTGTTCAACATGACCCGGATATTGGGATCCTGTTCGCATGAAGCAATGCGTGTATCCACCTTGCAGCATGAGCAAAGAGGAAATATCCTGTGGAGGTGAGGGACCATGCCGCCGAGTGCGGCAGATCGTTCCACAAGATACGTCCCAAACCCCGCAGCGGACAGATCCAATGCAGCCTGCATTCCCGCAACCCCGCCTCCTATAACCATCACCGGGCCTTGAGGTTTCTTTTGAGCCATAGCATTTATCTCCTGAAAAAGTTGACGAGTTCCTGCGAATTCATACGGTTGACGTTTCTCATATACATAAGAAGGCAAAAGCGCAAGTGCAAAAAAGGGGAAATTTGCAGCCGGCAAAACGAGGCAATTTTTCCCATTTGAGGCGTCATTACCCGCATTTGTGAATTTTTGTTCATGCCACAGCCTTGGTCCCCTGTCAAGGGAAATATGATTGTGTTTCACCTGGAAAATATGCAACTTTGATTCTTGAATAATTTAGACTGCTCTGATATCCTTTCTGCTATCAAATTGTGGCAGCTATCCGGCCTCTTGTGAATCTCGTTTGGGCTTTGCGATTCTGGCCGGAGACTGTCGGAACGACCTGCCGGGAAAGATGAAATGCCCATTTACGAATACAGATGCAAGGGTTGCCGGAACATTTTTCAGCGTCTCATCCTTCATGAAAAAGAGGAAGCCCACCTGCGTTGTCCTGATTGCGGCGGAAAAGAGTTCCAGAGACTCATTTCAAGGGTTGCATATCATGTATCTGAATCAGACCGCCTTGCTGACTTTAACCCGGGGGCACACCGGGACGACAGCTTTTTCAAGGACAGCCGCAATATCGGACTCCAGGCGAAAAAGCGTGCCCAGCAAATGGGGGTGGACCTGGGCAGCGGTTTTGAGGAAAAACTCGAGAAACTGAGAACTGATCCCGGGAGCGTTATAAAAGACAGCGAATAAGACGTGAAAGCTTGAAGGGAGAGCCTTGTCTCCAGCAATTACAAGAACACGACCCTTGGAATCATCAGATGCTCTTAAATGACAAATGAAATCCAAATGCCGCAATGACAAAGAGTGTCTCAGGGGTTTCACCATTGTAGCAACGGGCGGCGGAGCCACTTAACCCGATGCGAAATTCTGATTCGTTTGATCAATTTGATATTTGACGCGGATCCCACAGTGGCTTTTCACGGAAATGCATATCTGATAAGGAGGAAAAAAGGGGAATATGGCCCGTGAAGGAGATCTGGTCCTGGTGTATTATCAAGATCAGCCGGCTGTTTACGGCAGGATTGAATATATTGAGCCCGATATAAAGAAGGACTGGTACCAGGTGACACTGCAATTGCTGACCATTCCCGCTCAGACGGTCACCTGGATACTCAGAGAATCATATATTAATGGAGCGCCTTTCACCATGGGAGGCAAGGCAATGCATCTGGAGGAAGTGCAGAGGCTTTCCCGGCAGGAAGGAAGTGAAGAAACGGCATCGTCGAACAAGACCAACGAACGAGGAAAAGTCATTCCGTTTAAAAAAACCTGAGACGCTAACCGCTCATTCCGGTGCGAGAACAGCGAGGGATTCTTATGTCGGGGGTCGCCATTTTTCTCATCCGCGCCATTACTTCAGTGCTGGTAGCACTCTTAATTTCCTTTTTTTTCTTTCGAAAAAAATCAATACTCCTGGTGATAGGCTTGGCCCTCGCATTACTGGGCCTGGCGTATATTTTTGAATATGCGCGGAAACGGAACTTAAAGGATGGTTAACGGCTGGAAGCGGTGGTGAATGTCCTTGTATTCCGCATAGTTGAGCACTGAACAGAAAGGAAGGACAGTAATGCCTAAGGAAAAATACGTATTTGCTTTTGAAGAAGGGGATGGAGAAAATAAGAAACTGCTCGGCGGAAAAGGGGCAAACCTCTGTATGATGACACAGATAGGATTACCCGTCCCTCCGGGGTTTGTCGTGTCCACTGAAGCATGCCTTGCCTACCTGGATCAGAAGAAAGGGGGGCTCGCTCCTGATCTGATGAAACAGATCCGTGAAGCAATGCTTCAACTGGAGAAGAAAACCCAAAAAGGGTTCGGTGATCCCAAGGATCCTTTACTGGTTTCAGTCAGGTCGGGTGCAGCCATTTCAATGCCTGGAATGATGGACACCATCCTTAATCTTGGACTCAATAATGAGACGGTCAAAGGACTCATCAAACAAACCGCGAACGAGCGTTTTGTCTATGATGCGTATCGCCGTCTGATTCAATTGTTCGGAAGTGTCGGGCTCGGCGTTGACATGGAGAAATTTGACAAAATATTCGGGGAGATAAAGGATAAAAATAAGGCAAAAGATGATATTTCCCTTGGCGCGGGAGCTCTCTCTGAAATCTGCGGCGTGTTTTTGAATCTGGTGAAACAGGAAACGGGCAAGCCTTTTCCCCAGGACCCGTACGTGCAACTGGAACTGGCGGTGGACGCGGTCTTCCGCTCCTGGATGGGAAAAAGAGCCCAGGACTACCGCAAGGAGTTTCAGATTACCCCTGAAATGGCTAACGGGACCGCCGTGAATATCTGCACCATGGTTTTTGGGAATATGGGCAACGACAGCGCAACCGGAGTTGCCTTTACGCGAAACCCCGCTACCGGAGAAAACCGGCTCTACGGCGAGTACATGCTCAATGCCCAGGGAGAGGATGTGGTTGCCGGTATCAGGACTCCCAAGCCCATCAGCAGACTCCGGAGGGAGATGCCGGAGATATACAGGGAGTTGGAAAATCTGCGCCATACACTGGAGGACTATTACCGCGAGGTGCAGGATTTTGAATTTACCATCGAGAAGGGAAAACTGTACTGTCTGCAGACCAGGAACGGGAAGATGAACGCCTCTGCTTTTATCAAGACCTCCATTGACATGGTAAACGAGGGCCTTATCTCGGAGGAAGAGGCGATTCTACGGATTCAGCCTGATATGCTTGCCCAGATGCTGCACCCCAGGCTTGATCCCAAGGCAAAGGTGGAAGTCCTGGCGCAGGGTCTCCCCGCCTCTCCCGGGGCCGCTTCCGGAAAGATGGTCTTTGACGCGGACAAAGCAGAGACAAAGGCAAAGCTTGGAGAGAAGGTTATCCTGGTCAGGGAGGAGACCAAACCAGAGGATATCCACGGCTTTTTTGCAGCACAGGGCATTCTCACGAGCAGGGGAGGAAAGACCTCCCATGCTGCCGTGGTGGCGCGGAGTATGGGAAAACCGTGCGTGTCCGGCTGTGAGAGCATTCAAATTAATCCTCTGATACGGGAAGCAAACATCGCGGGAAAAAGTCTTCGCGAAGGGGACCTGATCACCATTGACGGCACGAGCGGCAATGTGTACGAGGGGGAGGTTCCTTCCATAGAACCCGAATTTGTCGAAGATCTGCTCGTCCTCCTGGAGTGGGCGGATGACATCAGCGAACTCAAGGTGAAGGCGAACGCCGACACCCCTGATGCTGCGGCAAAGGCAAAAAAGTACGGTGCCATGGGCATAGGATTGTGCAGGACCGAAAGAATGTTCAATCAACCGAAACGGCTGCCTATTGTACAGGAGATGATTCTTGCGGATACGGTAAAGGAGAGAAAAGAGGCTTTGGATCGACTCCTTCCTTTTCAGCGTGCCGATTTCAAGGAGATTTTCAAGATCATGAATGGCCTTCCGGTAACTATCAGATTACTGGATCCCCCGATTCACGAATTTCTCCCTTCCGCCGAAGAGCTCGTGAATGAGATAAATCACTTGAGGGAATTGCGAAAAACCGTTGAAGGCATGGCTGATCTTCCGCCGATCCTGAAACTGCTTGACCCGGAACTTCACGAGAAATACGCAGCCCATCTGGAGATGATTACCGGCGGCCTTGAAGAACTGAAGAGCAAGCATCTGGATGAGCCTTTGATTGAGGCCAGGGAGACAATGCTGAAAAAGGTCCGGGCACTTTCGGAGATAAACCCCATGCTGGGGCACCGGGGCGTGCGGCTGGGAATCACGTATCCGGAGATATACACAATGCAGATTCAAGCCGTCCTTGAAGCTGCCGCCGAACACCTCAAGGAAGGAGGGAAGGTGGCGCCGGAGATAATGGTGCCGCAGGTGTGTACGCTTGAGGAACTGAAGTGGGTGCACGGGTATGTGGCCCGTATTCACCGCGAAGTGGAAAAGCGTTTCAAAACGAAAGTGCCGTTCAAGTTCGGAACCATGATCGAGGTGGTGCGGGCCTGCATGCGGGCGGGCCGGCTGGCCGAACTCGCGGAATTCTTTTCTTTCGGGACGAATGACCTGACCCAGGCAACTTTTTCGTTCTCGAGAGAAGATGCAGAGAATAAATTCCTTCCCCTTTATAAGGATCACGAGATACTGCAGCATAACCCTTTTGAGGTGCTCGACATAAAAGGGGTCGGGCGTTTAATGATGATCACCATAGAATGGGCGCGCAAGACGAGGCCGAATATTGAAATCGGGATTTGTGGAGAGCAGGGAGGGCACCCCGACGCCATCCGTTTCTGCCACCATATAGACATGAGCTATGTTTCCTGTTCGGCGTTGCGGGTCCCCATTGCACGGCTGGCTGCGGCCCATGCCAAGCTAAAGGAAAAAGAGTACAGCCTCATCTAAACCTCCTCCCGCAGAGCAGGCGGCAACACGCCGCGGTTGAGAATGCTTGGGGAGGAAAAGGCTTCCTCCCCAAGTATCATGACTTAGCGGATGCCACCCGCCGGATCAGCAGAACCTGTCCGGATTCGCCACCTCATTACGAAGGTTCGTGAGAAATGCGGCTTAATGACAGAGGGCTTGCAGGTGTCCGCAAAGCTCCGCAAGCTTCTCCTTTTCGGTCCCGGGAGATGTATGTTCCTCTCCGGTGGTGTCACGTAAAACCTCTTCTTCCAGGAAATTGAGGGCGTTCTTGAAATTGATTTCCGAGACCGATTCGCGGAAAGAGACGAGCCCCAGTTTCCGATACTTCAGGGCCAGATTTTCCATATTCTTCAGGCGTTCTGTTTTTTTGATCCGTTTCGCTTTTTCATCCAGCAATGACTTTGCGGCAATCCAGTAAGATTCCAGGAAGCTCTTGACCTGGTCACCCCAGATGGGCAACCGATCAAGTCCCCGTCTGGTGATCCGGAATGAAAGACCGTCCTCACTCCGCTGAATGAAATTGTCTGCAAGAAACCCGTTCAGAATGAGAAGAACTTCTTCATCTGTTCCATGAATTCTTTCCAGGACGAATTCCTTTCGGAAAAGATTGCGCAGGAAAGCGTATTCCCGGACAATTGCCTTATGTCCGACAATATCCTCGTGAGAGGTAAGAAGAGAGATGGCCACGAAGGACCGGGGCACGAAAAAATGGATAATGCTGTTCTTGTAATAGGCGAGTTCCATTTTTCTGTCATCATCGGCAGTGTAGTAGGCTTCCCCTGTTTCACCGGCGGGTTCCACCAGGGTGAGGACTTTTCTCTGGACAAGAACGGCCAGTGCCTCTTGAACGGCGTTTTTCGGATCCGAGAGGGTGGAAGCAACAGGTGCGGCTTGCTGATCCAGGAAGTCCAGGAGAATTTTCACCGTTCCCATGAGCTGTTGCAGATTGAATCCTTTCCTGTGCCGGACGAGAATGGCTGACGCGACCAGGGATATGGGGGTGGCAAGTGAGATCCTGTTTATGGAACGAATGATCTCAAGACCCAGTTCCTGATTGAGCGGCTGCTGCGGCTCAGGGGAAATCCGTAAATATTCCCTGAGTGACAGGGGATGGGCAAAGCGGACATAGATTTTCCCGTATTTTCTTTTCAGAAACTTTCGCGCCCTCATCATCTGGAAAAATGTCTCCCTTTCCTTTTCTTGGCCTGATAATTCACGGATGTAGGATCTTTCTTCGAGAATCCTGTCATAGCTGATGGAGACCGGGACAAAAAAGAGATCTTCACAATATCCTTCTTTAAAGGCGTCAAGGAGAATAGAAAGGAATCCGACTTTCGGCAATATGAGCTTCCCGCTCCGGCTCCTTCCGCCCTCAATGAAAAATTCAAGGGGATGTCTCTCTGCCAAAAGGGTTTTTATGTACTGCGAAAAGACTTTGGCGTAGAGCCGTGCTCCCCGGAACGTGCGCCTGATAAAAAAAGCACCGGATTTGCGGAACATATGACCCATAGGCCAGAAAGCAAGGTTTTTTCCGGCAGCTACCCTGGGGATATGCATATGGCGCTCCAGCAGGATATAATTGAGCACCAGGTAGTCGATGTGGCTCTTGTGCGAAGGCACATAGATGAGAACCCCCTTCCGGGCGGATTCCCGCAAGGCGCCTATTTCGCTGTCGCGGACGTCAATGCCTTCAAAGAGTTTTTTCCAGAACCATCTCAGAGTCACTTGAAAGAACTGAATATAGGCAATGTTGTAATCCGCTGCAATTTCGTCAAAATATTCGGACGCCTTCTTGCGATACTTTTTCAGGGCCCTGCGCTTTCCGGCGGCCATTTCTGTGAGGGTTTGATCTATTTCCCGATCAGTCAGGACTATTTCTTTCAACTGCTGTCGTGATTTCATGATCGGACCCAGTATAATTCGCTTCTGCTGATCGATACGATTGATCAGTTCCTTCCGCAAAGCGGAAACCGTTTCGACCTGAGGTTGACTTGCATCCCGGTCTTCGAGAAAACTCTTAAGATCAAGGGCAGGACCGAAGTCGATAACGGCCTGCCGGTTGTGACGGAAGAAAAGCACTATCTTTCGAAGCGTGCCCGGATTGTCTTTAAATCCGAAAAGAATATCAAAAAAGCGGCTGAATTCCTTCTCCGGCGTCTTCTTATAAAGGACAAGCTGGGGAACAATGTAAATGGGACGGGTCATCTCCTTCTGGGTCTCCAGGAGAAACGCCAGATTGTCTTTCTCCGCATGGATGAAGCGCCGGGAAAAGCTCTTCGGATCCACCAGGCAGATCAGAGGAACTGCCCCCGACTCCATCTGTCTTCTGAAAAAGCCGCTTTCATATGGATTCGGCAGCCGCCCGTTTTCAATAAAAAAGCGAATATGATACCTGATTATTCGAAAAAGGCGGGACATGGGCAGAACCAGGGACATATTGAGATCAAAGGCGATCTTGGGGTATGGGATCCGCGCGAGCCGGAAGCGGAAGTGGTAGAGAAGAAAATCCAGTTGTCCCCGGTACTTGATGGCATAGACAACCGTTCCCTGCCTGTGGAGTTTCTTTAATGTTTCAACAGCGCTTTTGTCCAACTGTACCCGTTTGAAAAGCCGGTACAAAACCCAGCTCAGGAAGAAGCCTGGTTTGAAATCCACAACACAGGGAAAAGCCTCTTCATTCTTGGAAACCCGTCTTTGCACTTTCTGCTGTCTCCCTTACTTTCTCAGGCCGAAAAGAGCCTAATGAATGGAGCTCACTTTAATGGTGTGCTCCACAAAAATCAATGGAAATCAGAGAGATCAAGTTTCCCCGTCTTACCAAAAAGGAGATTGTTGCATCTGCAGTTGTTGATGTTGCGGGGGAAAGGAGTGTTGACAAAACCGTATGTATGGTAAAGAATACTGATAAAGAAGATCTGGGAAGGGAAAAAAAGAGCACATGGAGAAGCCTATGTACAGACCGATGGTCATATCCGGGTTGACCGTTGATCCCCTTACAAACAGTCCCATTGTCATCCTGAAGGAAATTGACGGTGAAAAGACACTGCCCATATGGATTGGGCTCCTGGAGGCGACAGCCATTGCCAGTGAACTGGAGGGTATCAGGTTTTCAAGGCCCATGACCCATGATCTGGTCAAGAACATTATGGAAATGGTGGATGTGAAGATTCTGAAGATCGAGGTTTGTGATCTCAAAAACAACACCTACTATGCGCTGATTCATTTTATGCACGGGGAGAAGAAGATGTCCATAGACGCCCGTCCCAGTGATGCGCTGGCACTCTCTCTCCGCGTCAATGCACCCATTTACGTGGCCGAGGAGGTCATCCAGAAATCCAGCCAGATCGACCTGAAAGCAGAGCCCGAGGACAAATCGGAGCAGGGCAAAAAATGGCAGGAGATTCTGGAGAGCCTGAATCCCGAGGATTTCGGCAAGTATAAGATGTAGCCCAAGATGATTGACCTGCATACCCATTCTTTCTTCAGCGACGGCGCACTCGTACCCTCAGAGCTTATCAGGCGGTTTGAGGCGCTGGGTTATGATGCCGTGGCGATTACGGATCACGTTGATTCATCCAACCTCGACTTCGTGGTTCCCAGGATTGTGAAGGCTGCGGAAGACCTGAACACCGTCCAGTCGGTGAAAGTCATTCCCGGAGTTGAACTTACCCATGTTCCTCCTCCCTTGATTGAAAACCTGGTGTGCCGTGCCAGGGAATTGGGTGCCGCCCTCGTGGTGCTCCATGGTGAAACAGTCGTTGAGCCGGTCGCGCCGGGAACCAACCGGGCAGGGCTCGAGGCCGGCATTGATATTCTGGCCCACCCGGGACTCATCACCGCTGAAGAGGCCGCCGTGGCCGCGGAAAAGGGGATTTTCCTGGAAATCTCCGGGAGACCCGGCCACGCATTTTCCAACGGACATGTGGCCAGGAGGGCTGAAAAGGCAGGCGCCAGGCTCGTCCTGGATTCAGACACCCACGCCCCCCATGATATTCTGTCCAGAGACATGGCCCGGAAAGTGGTTGAGGGAGCCGGGCTTCCGGAAGGGTCCCTGGACATTCTCCTGGAGAATTCCCGTCTCCTGCTGAAAAAAATCGGCCATCCGCTCTGATGGATCTCTGTTTCTCAAATGCCCGGCCTGTTCCAACCGTTCACCGGTGCTGAAAGTGCCGTCCCATGAACCACTCCCGGGGAAACAGCGTTAGAAATAAGACCATGTTTCTGGCCAGGGGAGCCGGCGTAGTGATCATCGGTTTCTGGCTGGTGATGATGGGTCTTCTCATATTCAAGAATAACGCTCACAGAAATACATATTCCGCTGGCAATGCCCATATAACACGCAAAGAAGCGCCAAGGCTGAACAGGACCGATCAGCAGTGGATGGAGATCTTTCTGCATGAGAAAAAGATCGGTTATTCACAAAGCCGGATTCAGCCCCTGGAAGGAGGATACATTGTTCATGAAGTACTTTTCATGCAGCTCAACCTCCTTGGCAGACCAAGCCTTATCCGCAGTGAGACGCACGCACTGGTAGATCAGGGGTTCCGGCTCAGAAATTTCAGCTTTTCTATTCAATCGGGCGCCACATCCTTTGCCGTGAACGGAGAGGTAAAGGATGACTGGCTGATCATCAGACGGAAAGGGAGCCCTGAGAGAAAACTCCGGCTCCGGGAACCACTCTACATCGGCTCCTCCCTGAACTATCTTTTCAAAAGCCAACCCCTTGCGGTGGGGAAAACCTTCCGCATTCCCTTTTTCGATCCTTCAACCCTGGCCAGAAGAATCATGGTGATCCGCGTGACAGGGCGGGAAACCATCAGGATTCACGACATTCCTTATCGGGCCTATCGCCTTGAAACCACTGTCATGGGTCAGCACCTCTCTTTCTGGATCGATGAACAGGGAGATGTCCTGAAGGAATACGGACTCATGGGCATGATGCTTGTGCGGTCAAACCCGGCACAGGCGACAACAGGCATATCTCCGGACGGGGGCGAGGATTTCTACGAGCTGGCATCTCTGCAGTCGGACAGGAGGCTCCCGCGGCCGCGGAAATTGAAGCACCTGAAGGTGCAACTGGCGGGGATTGACAGGACTCAGTTCGATACTTCTGCCCTCAGCGGAAGCCGGCAAGAGTACCACCAGGAGGTCCTGGAAATCAGAAGTGAGACGCTTCCCCGGCACGGCTCTTATTCCCTCCCGTATGAAGACCGCTCTTCCTCCATCGGCACCTATCTCAAGCCTGAAATCAACATTGAGACAGACGATCCCGCAATTCAGAAAAAGGCCCTGGAGATCGCCGGGCAGGAACACGATCCCGTGGCCGTGGCGAGGAGGCTCATGACATGGGTGTACGTGAAGGTGGACAAGCGGCCTGTCATGTCTGTGCCGAGTGCGCGGGAAGTGTTGAAAACCCGTGTGGGCGATTGTAACGAGCACGCCGTCCTGCTGACCGCGTTTCTCCGGGCCGCGGGTATTCCCGCCAGGGTTTGTGCCGGCCTGGTCTATGCAAGGGGAAAATTCTACTACCACGCATGGACGGAAGGCTATGTGGGGCAATGGATCAGCATGGATGCAACCCTTAACCAGATGCCTGCTGACGCGACCCATATCGCGTTGGTCCGGGGGAACCTTGAAAAGCAGACCGCCATCATTGCGCTGATGGGAAAATTGAAGATAAAAGTGCTGAATTATGGCTACCATTGAATTGATTGATTTGACAAAATATTTCAGGGGAGTA
This sequence comes from uncultured Desulfobacteraceae bacterium, assembly GCA_964633015.1. Classification (GTDB taxonomy): domain Bacteria; phylum Desulfobacterota; class DSM-4660; order Desulfatiglandales; family Desulfatiglandaceae; genus B46-G9. The sequence continues at coordinate 77,325 of CAZWEV010000006.1, forward strand.
AAGGCTGTTGACGGAGTCAGCCTCACGGTCCGTGAAGGAACCCTGTTCGGATTTCTTGGACCAAACGGGGCCGGAAAGACCACGACCCTCAAGATGATGGCAGGCGTCCTCAAGCCCACCAGAGGCAGGATCCTGATAGGGGAAAAGGACATTGCCCGGGAGCCCGGGGCGGTCAAGCATAAGCTGGCATTCATTCCCGATCATCCGTTCGTGTATGAAAAGCTCACAGCCGCAGAGTTTCTTCACTTCATGGCAGATCTGTATGCCCTTGAAACGGGCCCCCCGCTTGAGTCCGAAATCGAGCGGCTCCTGGCATTGTTTCATCTTGATGGATGGAAAAACGATCTTGTGGAGGGGTACTCCCATGGCATGAAACAACGGCTGGTGTTGTGCGCCGCCCTTTTGCATCGGCCGGAAGTGCTTATTGTGGATGAACCAATGGTCGGGCTCGACCCTAGCGGTTCACGCTTGGTGAAGGATATCTTCAAGGAAGAGGCGGCAAGGGGCACAACCGTGTTCATGTCAACCCATTCCCTGGAGGTGGCAGAGGAAGTGTGTGATGAAATCGCAATCATCCAGGCAGGGAAGATCAGGGCACAGGGTTCTCCAGATGATCTGAAGGCAGAAGCCGGCGTGGACGGAAATCTGGAAAGCATATTCCTGAGATTCACGGAAAGAAATCCGAATTCCCATGATGTTCTTCATTCTTCTGAAACCTAAGATAACCGGTTTCCGGAATCAGGTTTTTCGTGCAGATGGAAAACACGGAAAAAGGGCCCTTGTCCTCGGTATCCTCGGGTCCTGTTTTCTCGCCGTGATCTTTCTTCTTTCCTGCAGAATTCTGCTTTCCTTTCAGTCGGTCGAGCTGATCGGTGATTTTCTTGCACACAAAATGTTGAACATGGTCCTCTTGACCCTTTTTTCACTCCTGGTTTTCAGCCATATCATCAGCGGGCTGAGCAACCTCTATCTCTCAAACGACCTTGAATTCTGCTACGCAACGCCTGCGAGCGTTCAGGAGCTTTTTGCAGCAAGGGCCGTTCACACGGTTCTGGACAGCTCCTGGATGCTCCTGGTATTCGGGCTGCCCGTTTTCATGGCCTACGCCTACGTCTACCGGCCCGGGATTTCCTTTTACGTTTCCCTTATCCACCTGAACCTGGCCATGATTTTCATCGCGGCAGGAATCGGTATCCTGGTGATCATGGCCCTGGTTTCCATTTTTCCTGCCAATCGGACGAGGGATATCGTGGTACTCCTGAGCCTCCTGATGGGGGTCGTCCTCTACGTTGTCTTTCGGGTACTCAGGCCGGAAAGACTGATGAATCCGGACGCATTTTTTTCCGTGACCGAATATCTTTCGACGCTGCGCGGGACCGATTCCCCCTACCTGCCTACCCAGTGGATCAGCGAGGCCCTCTGGAGCACGTTGGGGCATCACGCGCCGAAGTCCTTGCTGTTCAATTCCGCCCTTGCCTGGTCAACCGCTGGAGCGCTGACCGTGTTCAGTATCTGGTCGGCGGGGTCACTCTATTTTGACGGCTTTTCCAAGTCCCGGGAAGCGAAGAAGAAAAGGGGTGAAAAAAGGATCCTGATGCGGGCCGTGGATCGCTTCCTGCCCCTGATCTTCGGCCGGGAAACAGCGGCGATCATGCTGAAGGACATCCGGGCCTTTTTCCGTGACAACACCCAGTGGAGCCAGCTCCTCCTGCTCGGCGCCCTCGTGGTCGTCTATCTCTATAATTTCACGGCGCTGCCCCTTGACAAGAGCCCCATTCGGCTTGATTTTCTCCAGAATGAACTGGCCTTCCTCAACATGGGCCTTGCGGGGTTCGTTGTGTCAGCGGTTTCCGCGCGGTTCGTTTTCCCCGCAATCAGCGGGGAAGGGTACGCTTACTGGATTATCCAGTCCTCTCCTCTCCCATTGCAGCGGCTGCTCCGGGCCAAGTATCTTTTCTTCCTCCTGCCCATGGTTATCCTGGCCGAGTCCCTTGTGGTATTGACAAACGTGCTCCTTGAGGTTTCTCCCTTCATCATGGTACTCTCTGTCTCCACCATGCTTTTGCTGGTCCCTGGGATCGTGGCCCTGGGGGTGGGCCTTGGGGCACGGTACCCTGATTTCAGGTCGGAGAATGTCGCCAAAGCCGCCACGGGGTTCGGCGGGCTGGTGTTCATGATCATCAGCGCGTTGTTTGTGGCGGCCGTGATTGTCCTGGAAGCAGGCCCCGTGTACATCCTTTTTTCAGCGCAGGTGAACGGGGTTAAGATTTCCCCTTTTACATGGTTCTTTGTGTTTTGTTCCTTTTTTCTGGCGCTGGTGATCAGCGGTTTTGTCACCGGTAAGTCACTGAAAATGGGGCGCCGGGCCCTGGAGAATTATGAATAGCCGGGAACTCTTCGAATACGTGGGAAATGCCCATGTCCATTCCGTCTATTCCGACGGTGGAGGGAGTGTCGCCGAGATAGCATCGGCGGCCTCGAAAAACGGACTTGATTTCGTAGGTCTCAACGATCACGATTACATGGCCGATTCCCTGCACCTGGAAGAGGAGGGACGCCGTGAGAAGGTACTCGTCCTCATAGGGCTTGAAATAGGAGAAAGACACCATCACTACCTGGCCTTCAATATCCGGGAAATGATCCGGGGAAAGGGCCTTTCTCCCCAGGAGGTCATAGACCGGGTCAGAGAACAGGGCGGCCTGGGCTTTCTCGCTCACCCCTTTGAAAAAGGCATGCCGTTCCGGGAACACTCCATCGCGTACACCTGGAAGGATCTCACAGTGGAAGGATACACGGGGATCAGCATCTGGAACTTCATGTCCCGGTGGAAAGAGCGGGTACGTTCTCCGGTCCATGGTCTCTGGTGCCTCCTGTTCAAACAAATGAGTCTCCGGGGGCCGAGCAGGGAAACCCTTGCCTTCTGGGACCGGAAATGCCAGGAGAGAAAGGTCGTTGCCATAGGAGGCTCGGACGCGCACGCCGAGTTGTTTACCTGGGGCGCGCTTCGCTTCAGGCCGTTCACGTATCGGACCCTGCTCAACACCATCAACCTGCATGTCCTTACCCGGGAACCCCTTACCAATGATTTCGCAGGGGCCAAAGAGCAGGTCATGGAGGCCATTGGCCAGGGAAGGCTCTTTATCGCCAATCACGGCCTCGGATCAGCCAGGGGCTTTGCTTTTTCGTACGAAACAATCTCCGGAAAGAAATGGCAAATGGGCGAGGAACACGGGTTTGAACCAGGGAGCATTCTTGTTCGCTGCCCTGTACCGTGCCGGGTCCAGCTGGTACGAAACGGAAAAATGGCCGGGGAGTGGAAAAGCCGGGACGTCCGGGTTGAAATACGGACAAAAGGGGTGTACCGGGTCGAGGCCCGGAAGCATGTCCCGCCTGTCGGCTGGAAGCCATGGATTTTCTCCAACCCGATCTATCTCCGCTAAGCGTAGTCTCTTGAGGGCCCACCCAAATCCACGTCTCCATTCCAGAAGTTCAAACTTGACAGATCTCCTCTGAAAGACAAGAATACCCAAAATGTGCCTGGGTGGCGGAATTGGTAGACGCAAGGGACTTAAAATCCCTTATCGCTTGTCGGTGTGCGGGTTCGATTCCCGCCCCAGGCACCATGGAGACCAAAAGGAGGGAGACTATGGGCAGAGGAAAACTGCATTATGGCTGGATAGTTATCTTCATGGGACTTCTCACCACGATTGCGGCTCACGGCTTCGGGCGTATGGCATACACCATTATCCTTCCGGCAATGAAGGACGGTCTCAAGTTCGATTATACGCAACTGGGATTGCTGGGCACCGGCAACTTCATCGGCTATCTGACCATGGCCATCATTGGAGGATTCCTGGCTGCCCGATTCGGAACCCGAATCGTTATTACCCTTGCCCTGATATTGATGGGCATAACCATGATGCTGACCGGCCTGGCACAGTCATTTGAGTTTGCCTTTACCATGCGTCTCTTGACGGGTCTTGGGAATGGCGCAGCCTATGTCCCGGCCATGGCCCTGGGTTCAGCGTGGTTTGCCATGGAAAAAAGGGGGTTTGCAACCGGGATTGTCTCCGCCGGGATCGGAGCGGGCACCCTCATATCCGGTCTGGTGGTTCCACCTATCCTGGGGGCATTCGGTCTGGATGGATGGCGTTTTTCATGGTACATTCTTGGCGGGGCAGTACTGGTGGTCTCCGGGATTGTCTTCCTGTTTATCCGCAGCCGCCCGGATGAAAAGGGCCTTTCACCGGTCGGTGTGCGGCAGAACAAAGATGCTGCACCTGTTTCATCAGAGAAAGGCAAGACATCTTCCCTCGATTGGGCCAAAGTCTACAAAATGCCGTCCGTCTGGTATCTGGGCGTAGTGTATTTCTTTTACGGCTTCTCTTATATCATTTACATGGTTTTCTTTGCAGCTTACCTGGTCAAGGAGATGGGGCTTTCCCAGGCATGGGCCGGGGCATTATGGGCGGTCGTAGGCGGGTTGAGCATTTTCTGTGGTGTGATCTGGGGAGGAATTTCAGATCGTCTCGGACGCAGCCGCGGGGCGGCTCTTGCCTATCTGGTTCTTGGAATTTCCTACGTGGTGTATGCGCTTATCAGAGTCAAATTCGGGTTTTACCTGTCTGCCTTGCTGTTCGGGCTTACGGCCTGGAGCATACCGACCATCATGGCCGCAGCTGCCGGCGATTTTGTCGGTCCCCGGCTGGCACCGGCCGGCCTGGGTTTTATTACCCTCTTTTTCGGCATTGGTCAGGCACTCGGCCCTGCACTCGGCGGGTACCTGGCTGACATCAGCCATTCTTTCACCGTCCCTTTCCTGGTTGCAGGTGGTATCTCTTTTGCGGGGATGGTCTCTTCACTCTTTCTTCGGAAACCGGTCAACACTGAATGAAACCTGGTTAAGGCCAAATTTGAAAATGACGGCGCGGCCGCTGTTGTGGTGACTTCGGAAGAGGAGTTCAGGCGGAGGAGATTACCGAATGGAATCGAAAAATATTATTGTGGAAAAAAATGACCACATTGCGGTCATTACCATTGATCATCCGCCTGCCAATACCTGGGACCTGGATACAACCAGGCAGTTCAATCAGGCTGTTGACGAGGTGGAAAACGATAAAAGGGCACGGGTTGTAATCCTCACCGGGGCCGGTGATGCGTTTTTTTCAGCGGGGTTTGACGTACGGGATGCCGGAAATGCTCATACCATAAGCCCCCTGGCAAGGGCCTTGTGGACACGGATTGACCGCTTTCCCAAGCCGTTTGTTGCGGCCGTCAACGGCCATGCAATGGGAGGGGGCCTGGAACTCGCCCTGTGCTGCCATTTCAGGCTCATGACAGAAGTCCCCGAATACAGGATAGGGCTGACGGAACTCAACCTGGGGATTATCCCGGGATGGGGCGGCACCCAGCGCCTTTCACGCATCGTAGGACGGGCCAAGGCACTCAACATGATCCTTTTCAGCAAAACAGTCAGTCCCCGGGAAGGCTTGGATCTGGGTATGGTGGACCGGCTCGCCCCGCCCGGAAAACTCATGGAAGAAGCGATGGAATTTGCCCGGAGCATTGCAGAGAGGCCTCCCGTTGCCGTACACTGGGTACTCAAGGCAATGGGTGCCGGGATCTATGAAGGCATAGAAAGAGGCCTGGAAATAGAAGCCCAGGGCAGTGCCGCAGTGCGAAAGACCAGGGATCGGGAGGAAGGCTTTGCTGCTTTCCTGGAAAAGCGCAAGCCGGTCTTCCGAGGGGAGTGAAACAGCGGCCCCTCCTGCCAGAGGGTGCATCACATATGGGTGAGCGAGAAATGAAGGGAAATGAGACCAAATTCATTGCCTGCCCGAGATACAAAAACTCGCCCAGGAAGCATATTTCCGTTTGCCGCTCATGCAAATGGAACCCCCGGTGCCATGCGTACCAGGAGTACTGGCAGCCGGTGTTGCCTTTCGCCTCTAGGAAGAAGTGACAGGGGCAGGCTCACTACGATTCACCAGAAATTCCTTGAAGTTCCTGTTTTTCCCTCCTATAATTCGCTTTTCCTTTTCTTAAATCTCTCCAACTGATTCAAATCGTAATGAATTTCATTGACTCATGTACCGTGATGATTTCGAAACAGGAGATATTGAAAAAAGGAATGTTTCCTTTTACAATTGCTTTAATGCCCAGGTTCTTAGGTTTTTTGGCCTCGATTGCGGCCGTCATCTGGTATGCGATAATCCTTCGCAGTTTCATGAGTTGATCAGGAATTTTGAGGTATTCTTATTTATTAACAATGGCATAACAACTGGCTCAACAAGGGACTTGCTGAGCCAGCGCGTTAGGCGTTATTTTTGGGATCGATATGGACAAGAATAATGAAATGCACGTATGTGATATCTGCGGTAAGAGTTTTGCCGTTCGAAATCTTGTTCCGGGGGGAGTTGTGCGCGATATGATTTCAGCGGAAATCCTCCGCGACCATCCGGACTGGTCTTCTGCAAGTTTTATTTGTCGTGCGGATTTGATGAAATACCGAATGAATTATGTTCACTCCCTGCTTCAGTCTGAAAGAGGAGAGCTTACCAGCCTTGAGGAGGAGGTTCTGCGTAGTATTCGTGACCATGAAGTCCTTACGAAGAACGTAGATGCAGAGTTTGAGCACTCGTGGTCATTTGGTGAAAGATTGGCGGACCGTATCGCGACATTTGGTGGAAGTTGGGCTTTTCTCATATGTTTCGGCGCCTTCCTTGCTCTGTGGATCGTGATTAACTCGGTTGTGTTGGTCGTGCGCCCTCCGGATCCCTATCCGTTTATCCTGTTGAACCTGCTACTTTCCTGCTTGGCTGCAATCCAGGCGCCGATCATCATGATGAGCCAGAACAGGCAGGAGGCAAAAGACCGGCTTCGCTCCCAAAATGACTATCAGGTGAATCTGAAGGCGGAACTCGAAATCCGGCACCTCGATGAAAAGATCGACCATCTCCTATCGCACCAGTGGGACCGCCTTGCTCAAATCCAGGAGATTCAACTCGATCTGTTGTCAGAAATCGGAAAGAAGAGATAACTTCCAACACTGATGCGGGCGCAAAAAACGCATCGCACGCCGCAACGTTATGCCGCCTAACGTCTGGAGAGGCGGCCAGGATTTCGGAGGATACCATGAACTGGAAGGGAAAAGTGGTGCTTGTCACCGGTGCGAGTCGCGGCATCGGCCGTGACATTGCTGTGGCACTTGCTCGAAAGGGCGCCGATATAGTGATCAACTACCTCAAGAATGAACATGAGGCTGACAATACCGAGAAGGAGATACAGCAGTCCGGTGCACACTGCATAACACTGCGTGCTGATGTTTCAAGAAGTGATGCTGTTGCAGATCTGATTGCCTCCATTCGAAGGTCACTTGGTCCCGTTCAGATTCTTATCAACAACGCTGGAATTGCCCGTCCTCAACAATTGGATGAGATTACAGAAGACGACTGGGACGAGACATTGCGCGTGAACCTCAAGTCAGCCTTTCTTGTTACTCAAGCAGTACTTCCTGACATGAGAAGCCGGAAGTTTGGAAGAATAATAAACATATCCTCAGTCGCTGCACAGGTAGGCGGAGTCGTTGGTCCACATTATGCTGCTTCGAAGGCGGGAATGATTGGACTGACCCACTCGTATGCGCATCTCTTGTCGAAGGAAGGGATTACTGTAAATGCGATCGCTCCTGCGTTGATTGCAACGGATATGGTGAGGGAGAATCCAAATGTCAGTGCAAACCTGATCCCTGTAGGACGGTTGGGCACAGTCGGCGAAGTTACTGCTGTTGTATTGATGCTTGTGGAAAACGGCTATATTACCGGTCAGACCATCAATGTCAATGGCGGATGGTACATGAGTTGATGAATTCTGAAGGGCATAGCATCTCGCAGCAGCAGACGACTTGTTCGGCATGGTATTTGTTCATAGGCTGCGCCTCTGTCTATAAAAACCACGCGGACTCCAACGCGAGTGACCCTTGGCGTTTAGCGAGAAGGATCTGAATATGCAATGTTTGATGGATCACATAGTTTTGAATGTGGAAGACGACGAAAGAATGATCGCTTTCTACTCAAGGGTACTGATGCTTGAGACCGAACGTTTAGAAGAATACCTAAAAGGAGAAGTACCATTCCCATCTGTGCGATTAAATCCGGACACGATCATAGATCTGTTTCCGAAAAAGATGTGGCAGGCGGGTGCCATGGCTGGACAGGGGCGTGATCACCTGAACCATTTCTGCATTTCTCTCAGCAAGGAGGCGTGGGAGGATCTCTTTGACCGGCTCAAGGAAAACAATATTGAAATTGAGGAAGGGCCAGTTCCCCGTTGGGGGGCACATGGGAGCGGAACCTCCATTTATTTTCGAGACCCGGAAAGAAACCTCATTGAGGCACGGTATTATGAGGGACACAACAGTTCAGAGAAGTGCTTACTTGCATCCTAGCGGTGCAGCGGTACCAGGGTAGTGATTCTATCAACGTCAAAGGGGTTGAAATAACAAATAGATTGTTACCCCAATAATCAAAGGAGGCTTAAAATGAATCCTCAGACAAAACCCGACGTGGAATACCTCACTCCCGAATATATGAAAGGCCTGCCATTTTCTATGGCAGTGCGCGTAGGTACGATGCTGTACCTGTCTGGAATGATGGGAATAGAGAATTCCATGAAGTTAGCTCCAGGAGGCATCAAAGCTGAGACACGGCAGGCGATGGACAATATTAAAGTCATACTGGAAAGCTACGGTTCTTCGCTCGACCATGTCATAAAAGCCACGGTAATGCTGGCTGATATGAGTGAGTGGGAAGAGATGAATAAGATCTACGTGACGTATTTTCCCAAGCACTTGCCTGCACGGAGCGCTCTGGGGGTCAATGGGCTGGCTTTTGGCGGACGAGTAGAAATTGAGTGCATTGCTGTCCTGAAATAAAGATAATCCCTTGGAGGTGCGGCCCCAACCCGGCGCTGGGGGGACTGGAAATACAGCGACGCCCCGCAGCTTTTCGTTCAGTGATATAATATGATAAATCCGTGGCTGCGAATACCGGCGTCCGACTACGAAGCCCACATGGCTCTGCCCGAGGTCGCTCAGGCCCAGGCGCTCAGTAACCTGATGGAGTCGGCACTGACAGAATACACGCCCATGTCCCTGGCGGTGATCGGCTGCACCACGGGAAACGGTTTCGAGCACATAAACACCGCACGCACCCGACGGATCGTCGGAATTGATATCAATCCTGACTACTTGAAGATTCTCGAGACCCGGTTTGGCGGCAGGATTCCCGGTCTTGAGCTGATCAAAGCCGATATCACTGAACCGGGTTTCCGGATCGATCCGGTTTCCATGGTGTTTGCCGGCCTTGTGTTCGAGTACGTGGATGTGTTGTGCGCGTTACGCGGGATCGCCCGATGTCTGGCTGCCGGGGGGATTTTTCTTGCTGTTCTCCAGGAACCGAGCACCGAATCTGCACCCGTAACGGGCACGCGCTACAAAAGCCTAGAACTCCTGTCGCCGATTATGAATCTGGTGTCACCCATGGAGTTCTCTGATATTTGCAGCAGCGTCGGACTTCAAGAGATCAGGACCGATACGATACCATTGAAGAAAGGAAAGGCGTTCTTCGTCGGTTTCTACCGAAAGGACACGGAACCAGGCGCTCCGGCGACGGCAGCCGACAAACCGCGCCGCTGAGCTGACCGTTACGCACGTCATAACGCGATGGAGAATTTATGAAGATTCCAAGAATTACTGTATTAACACTTGGCGTATCTGATTTAAAGAAGGCAACGAAGTTCTATGAAGCCGTACTTGGTACACCTCCGAACACTTCCCATGACGGTGTCACTTTTTTTGAGCTTCCGGGAACTTGGATTTCTCTTTATCCGTTTGAGAAGCTTGCAGAGGACATCTCTCCCGAGGTTCCGGCTATTCGTAGTGGCTTTGGCGGAGTTACCCTTGCCCACAATGCCAGCTGCAAGGACGATGTTATTACCATAGTAAGACGTGCAGAGTCGGCTGGGGCCCGTGTCGTGAAAGAACCGCAGGAAACATTCTGGGGTGGTTTTAGTGGATACTTCGCTGACCTTGACGGTCACTACTGGGAAGTGGCTTGGGGGCCAATGTTTGAGTTTACAGAGAATGGCGAATTGAAATTCAAAGAAAACGTATAGCAAGGCACATCAGACGACACAAAAAGCCGCGCCCGCTCAAGAGCCCTGTTTGTCACAATAAGGCACAAGAAATGCGTACCTTAGTCTCTACCGCACTAATTTCCCTGGCTTTCGTATTAGGGTGTGCATCGACCAAAGTTGAAACGACTGGCTGGCAGCTTAAGGAGCCGCTCTGCCGTGCAGGTAAGCCGGCAGTATCTACATTGGTTTATTGGGGGCTGCAATGGCGCCCTGACCAAAAAAAACCCCAGCTTCGCGAAGCGGCTGCCTTGCGAGGAATCCAGGACTTTCTGAATCGTGCCGGCTGCATTGCAGTCACAGGAATACAGCGTTTGTCTTGGGCGGAACACCCGCCATCGAACGAAGAGCTTTTGCATCCGGCGTCAAAATCGACACCTGCGCCGGAACGAGTACTTTTTATTGTGGTTCGCGAGTTGGGTCCACGGCTTGTTATTGGAATACCAGCCATTCTTGAAGGAGGTACGGAGGTGCTGATTGATGTACGGGTTCTGGATCCTCAGACTTCAGAGGCACTGGCGAGTACGCGAACGCTGTGGCGAAATGGAGGCAAGTTCGTGATCAAAGGAGTCAAGACACTGGATCAGGACATGAGTTCGGCCTTGAGTTCTGTGCTCATGTCCGGAGCTGCTGTTCAATGAACGTGACCAGCATGCGGATTGACTCTGATCCAAAAAGCCGGCGCTTTTTGCCCAGGTTATCCGCGCTGTTATGTGCAAGAATTTGCGGTAAGAAGTGCCTTCATGGCTCTTTTTTGTCATTTGAAGAGGGATGTTCAGATGATTGTCCATAATGTCACCATTGGAAAGCAAACAAAAGATCAAAGCCCGCAAGGGGAGCGCAAGAAAATTTATGTCGGGTGCGCTGAATCTGACATCCGATATCGAGATATGATGGTCAATTTCAGACAACGATGGAGCTTTTATACTAATAGTTCGTTCGATTTCTTCACATCTGATCGGAGCGGATCAGAATTACATGCATGGAAACAGATCGTAGAAGAGACAATCCGTGAATCGGACGGAGTAATGATTATAGTTTCTGAGCGTACAGCATCGGATTCCGATGCCATCTGGGAAATCGACTGTGCTTTGTCGAACTCCATTCCCATTGTGGGCGTGGATATCCGAAAAGACCCTGATAGCAACATACCGAAGAAACTTGTCGGAAAAATGACGAGATACGGCTGGGAATGGTTTGCCGAGTTTATTGACGGGTTGTAGCAAAATGGGTTCATACGATGTCAAAAGCCAAAAGCCGGTTCATGGCCTATCAAGCGTTCGGAAACATATGCGCGAAGAAGGACAAAATTTGAAAAGTATCCTTGAATCAGAATGATCTCACATAACCTTTAAAGGAGAGTGGAACGCCGTTGAAGAAATTCTCCGATGGCATAAATGACCTCGATCAAAACGTAAAGAGCTTCAATTTCCGGAATCTCCACCCGAAAGTTCTTTTGGGTACGGCCAGTGACCGGTACGCCGGATGGATCGGCCAGATTTACACCGCCGACCGATACCAGGGCAGGGCCAGGCGCCGGACCAAAAAGGTCGGAGGAAAGTCGTTTGTGGAGGAGATTTTGCCGATTGACAGTGTCCGGGAATATTTCGGGCACTTCTCCGTGCTTGAAATCGACTATACGTTCTATTCGCCTCTGATGGATAGTGACGGGCAGCCCAGTCGAATTCATCATGTGCTCCAACGGTATCGCCAACACATGAAAGAGGGAGACCGCGTTGTCCTGAAGATACCGCAGATGATCACTGCTCAGAAAGTACGCCGGGCCGGAAAATACCTTCCAAACGAGACCTACCTGAATCCTGAAATGTTCACCGCTCGCTTTTACGAACCTGCCATCAGAATTTTGGGAGGCACTTTCAGCGGGATGATTTTCGAGCAGGAATACCAGCGAAAACAGGAAAGGGTGCCGGCAAAGCAGATGGCGGATGACTTGGACAGGTTTTTTGAGGCCGTTCCAAAGGATAGCCGGTATCACATGGAGCTGCGGACCGAAGCGTACCTGAGCTCGCCGGTTTTCGACGTGCTTGAAAAGCACGGGGTGGGGCAGGTGCTTTCCCACTGGACCTGGCTCCCGCCTTTGAGGAAACAACTGGCGAAGGCAAATCAGAAGATTTTTAACGCTGGAAGGCGGCGGATCATCCGCCTCATGACTCCCATTGGAATCCGCTATGAACACGCCTATGCCAAAGCCCATCCGTTTGATAAACTCGTGGAAGGGATGCTCCAGCCGGAGATGGTTTTGGAGACAGCCGGTCTCATGAGAAAGGCAATCGAAGAGAGCATTGAAACCAGTGTTCTCATCAATAACAGGGCCGGCGGCAATGCGCCTGTCATTGCGCAGAGGGTAGCGGAACAGTTCCTAAAAGGATGATGGCGCGGGCGCTGGTAAGAATCTAAGGTTTTTAAACGGTAAAAGGTTTTAAAAAAAGAACTTGGCGGTGGTCTGACGGCGAGTGAAACAGCATAGTTGAGCCCTGTTAACCTCGCTGTTTCAGGATGACAATGAACCAGATTCGATTAACGATAAACGGGCAGCCGATTGAGACGCCATATGGAACGACCATCCTGGAAGCGGCCAAGGTTGCGGGCATCTACATCCCCACTCTCTGCTACCATCCGGACCTTTCTCCCGCCAAGAGGATCCAGGCCTCGCCGTCTGTTTACTTTGGCGGGCGGAAGATAGAGAATGCGGCCCCGAAAGAACAGGGAAAGGCCTGCGGGCTCTGCGTTGTGGAATTGGAAGGTCAGCCCGACCTTGTAGTGTCGTGCGACACCGAGGTGAGGGAAGGGATGGTGGTGGTGACCGAGAATGATCGGATTACGTCCAAAAGACAGGAAAACCTGGTTCCGATTCTGGCGCGCCATCGTCACGCCTGTCTCACCTGCGCCCAGCAGGAAGGCTGCAGCCGGAGCCAGTGCTCTGCTAACGTTCCGGAAAATGAGCGGTGCTGTGTACAGTTCGGCCACTGTGAGCTTCAGGACGTGGTGCGTTACATAGGGATTTCCCCCTCGACCCCCAAGTGGATTCCGACGGATCTGCCCCTTTTTGATTCTTCTCCTCTCTTTGTAAGGGACGACAACCTCTGTATCGGGTGCACCCGGTGTGTGCGGGCGTGCCGCGATCTGAGAGGCGTCGAGGCCCTCGGCTTCGTTTTCGACGAGAAAGGCCGAATCCAGGTCGGGACCATGGCCCCGAGCCTGGAGGAGTCCGGTTGCAGGTTCTGCACTGCCTGTGTGGAAGTCTGCCCCACCGGCGCACTCAGGGACAAGGCCGTCCGCCCGGGGAAGGAGCAGGAGGATCTCGTTCCTTGCAGGGAAGCCTGCCCCGTCCATGTGGACATTCCCGAATATTTGAGGCTCGTGGCAGAAGGAAGGCGGGATGAGGCCAATGCGGTGGTGAGGGAAAGAGTCCCGTTCCCGGGGGTGCTGGGGAGGGTTTGTATGCACCCCTGTGAAGAGGTCTGCCGCCGCGGCCAGGTGAACGAACCCGTTTCCATCTGTGCCCTGAAGCGGTATGCCGCTGATGGGGATAAAGGGCTGTGGAAGAAGCGCTCCTTTAAGAAATCCGACTCAGGAAGGAGCGTTGCAGTGGTGGGATCGGGACCGGCCGGTCTGACAGCGGCCTTCTACCTCCGAAAGCTGGGCCACGGTGTCACGGTGTTTGAAGCAGCCGGCGAGGCAGGCGGGATGATGCGCTACGGCATTCCGGCCTATCGGCTGCCACGAGAGGTGCTGGACAGAGAGATCAGAGAGATATTCGATCTTGGCATCACGTTCAAACCCAACGAGAAACTGGGTTCTGACTTCAGTCTTGATGAGCTCAAAAGCCGAGGCTATGAAGCCGTTTTTCTGGCCGTCGGGGCTTCTTTGAGCCGCCGGATTTCCTTAGAAGGCGCCGAACTGCCCGGAGTTCTTTGGGGGATTGATTTTCTGAGGGAAGTGGCCGAAGGAAAGATGGTTGACGTCAAGGAAAAGGTGATCGTAGTCGGAGGTGGAAACGCGGCGATTGATGCGGCCCTGGCCGCCAAGCGTTGCGGCGCGAGAGAGGTGACCATGGTCTGTCTGGAGAGCCGAGACGAGATGCCGGCCCGGACGTGGGAGGTGGGGATCGCCGAGGCGGAGGGAGTGCGGATTATTCCTTCCTGGGGTCTTCAAAGGATCCTGCGCGAAAAGAAACGGGTCACCGGCGTTGAACTGGTGCAGTGTACGTCTGTCTTCGACGCACAGGGAATCTTTTGTCCGACTTTCGGCGCCGCGCGGACAGCTGTGGAAGGGGATCAAGTGATCATAGCCGTCGGCCAAACGTCCGACCTGTCGTTTTTGGGCGATCGGACGGACATTGCGACAAAGAACGGCCTCATTGTGGTGGATGATCAGACCCTGGCGACGGGAGCGAAGGCCGTCTACGCCGGAGGGGATGTGGCCGGGGCCGGAGGTAGTGTGATCCATGCGGTGGCAGCCGGCCGGAAGGCTGCATCATCCATCGACAAGGCGTTGGGAGGCACCGGCGACATAGAGGAGGTGCTCTTTCAGAGAGGGACCCCAAACCCGTATCTCGGCCGAGACGAAGGATTCGTCTCTTGGCGGCGCGACAAGGTTCCTGAACTCGCTCCGGGGATACGGAGCCGAATTTTTTCAGAGGTGGATCTTGGGTTCGAAGACGAGCAGGCGTTGCGGGAGGCAAAGCGGTGTCTGCAGTGCGACGTGCGGCTCTTCATGGGCTGCAACCCTTCGCCGCCGGCGAAGTGGCTCCCGTTTGACAAGGAAGATATTCTCCAGGTTCCGGAAGGGGAGGGGGTGTTTCAGCTCCTGGACCAAGAGCACAACGTGCTTGCCATCCAGGGGACCGCTGCCCTGAGAAAAGACCTGCTTCAAGCACTGGAAGAAAATGAGGAGGCTGTCTGGTTCGAATTCGAAGCAGACAAGATGTATTCCAAGCGGGAAAGCGAATTGATTCAGGAATACCTCCAGGAGCATGGAGAGATGCCCGGGAGTGGAACATCGGATCTGGACGACCTATTCTAGAAATGGGGCTCAAGAATCGGGCCCCTCCGCGGCTCTTTTCAAAAAAGCGTCCATCCTTTTTTGTGAGTCTGATTCATTCCCGACCGACCGTACATACGTGAGATGCAAGAAGCCCTAATAGATTACACGAAGGTTTCCGGTTCACGCCGCCGATCAAAGGCGACTTCCAATTCACGTTTGTGTCTCAGATAGTCAGGGTCATCAAAGTACTTTGCTCCCGTCGGGCATTTCTTAATGCAGGCGCAACATTTAATGCAGATCCCGTTCACTGCGGATGTATCCTGATAGTCAATCGATCCCATCGGACATAGCTCTGCACAGAGTTTACAATCAATGCAATCAACTTTGGTTGTTTTTGGTTTAATCTTTCTGAAATTTATAAGAGGCTGACCGTTTTCGTCTTTCGGGACATAATATTTTCCGTACGGCCTATGTCCATTCATTCTTATGGATCGGAAGGTATTCCCTGTGCGTAGTTTATTGTAAATCTGGCCGGCAAAGTCGTGTACTGCCTTCATATCCTTCTCGTCTGGTCGGTTCTTACCCAAAGTCTTCGAAAAGGCATGTTCACCGATAAATGCTCCTCCTGCAATCACAGTAAGGTCGTGCGATTCGAGAATATCCTGCAATTCAACCAATGCATCGTCATAATTTCTATTGCCATAGACGACTACTGCAACGGCCAGTGCCCCGTTTCCTTTCAGCGAATCCAGGTATTTCAGCAGTACATTCGGAACCCTTCCTGCGTAGACTGGAACTCCGATAATAACGAGATCATCTTTTGTGAAGCGTACAGATTTTGTTCTTTCACCCGGCAGGGTGAAATCAATCGTATTTATCGGTTCTGATCCGTCAGCAAGATCGGCAATTCTGCTTGCTATGCCCGATACAACGGTCTTTGTTGTATCTGTGGCACTGAAGTACATCACGCTTATTTTAAAATTCATAATGACTCCGTTGAGTTTAGTGTTTTTAAAAAACTGAGTTTTTGAAATTGTACATGGGAAATGGAACCGTATAACTGAAGCGGCCCAATCTATGACAGCAGCCGCCGGAGATAGCGTAACTTGTTCTTATAGGGCGGATAGCCAAGGGTCGGGTTGAACAGGGTGGTCTTCCGAAGGATCGACCGGTGATGGCTGAAAGTCTCGAAGCTGAATCTGCCGTGGTAGTGCCCCATGCCGCTGTTTCCCACACCGCCGAAGGGCATGCGGGAGTTCGAGATGTGCATGATGGTATCGTTTACGCACCCTCCTCCCGAGGACGTACGTGACAGGATCTGTTCCCTCAATTCTTTCGACGCGCTGAAAAAATAGAGTGCCAGGGGTTTCTCCCGTTCGTTGATGTGGGAGATGACATCATCGATGCGCGTATAATCGAGAATCGGCAGCAAAGGCCCGAAAATTTCTTCCTGCATGATCGGATCATCTGGGGTGATCCCGTCGATAAGTGTGGGCTCAATGTAACGGGTTTTCGGATTCAATCTGCCGCCCTGGATGATAGTCCCGGCCGAATGCATCAGGTTTTTCAGTCGACTGAACTGTGCGTCAGTGATAATTCTCCCGAAATCGGGACTCTGTTCGGGGTCGTTTCCGTGGAACCGCTCGATGCATTGCCGGATTTTGTCAAGCAACTGCTTCTTTACATCTACGTGAACGAACAGGTAATCCGGAGCGATGCAGGTCTGACCGGCATTCAGGAATTTGCCGAAGCATATGCGCCGGGCCGCCACGTCGATATTGGCGTCCGGCGCGACAATGCACGGGTTCTTGCCTCCCAATTCCAGGGTAACAGGCGTCAGGTGTTTTGAGGCCTTTTCCATGACGATCTTTCCCAGCGGAGGGCTGCCGGTAAAAAAGATGAAATCGA
>CAZWEV010000007.1:0-87444 GCA_964633015.1 uncultured Desulfobacteraceae bacterium
TCAGCAATGAAGAAAGCGATATGGTCTTCGGGGTCCTGGATCTCAAGGAAACCAAGGCCCATTCCATCATGATTCCCCGGACTGAGATCTCATCCGCTCCTGTCGATGCCAGCCTTGGAGAGATCATCAAACTCGTGGCCGATTGCGGGCATACGAGGATCCCCATACACAAGGAAAATATCGATCAGATTGTGGGTATCCTCCATGCCAAGGATCTCCTCAAATTGTGGGGAGAAGATCCCCATTCCATAATCCCCGCCGAAATTCTCCGAAAGCCTTATTTCGTCCCGGGAAATGAACTCCTTAGTGATCTCCTGCGGGACCTGAAGGAGAAAAAGAACCATTTGGCCGTGGTGACGGATGAATACGGCGGCACGGCAGGCATCGTCACCATAGAGGACATCCTTGAGGAAATCGTTGGTGATATCCAGGACGAGCATGATAACGATCTTCCTCTTATTACCAGGTTGGATCAGGACCGTTTCCTGGTTGATGCACGGCTGGAGGCGGAAAAACTTGAGGAAAGCCTTGGGGTAAAACTCCCGGAAGCGGATTTTGAATCAGTGGGAGGATTTATCATTCATCTGCTGGGGAGAATCCCCGAGGGAGGTGAAACATTCTCTTTTGAAAACCTTGTCATTACCATCCAAAATGCCGATCAACGAAAAATCAGCAAGATACTTATTCAACGGAAACCTATCGCTTCAGAAGCCCCTTCCTAGCCGCCAAGGATCATTCGTCTCTCCTCATGCCTGAAATACGAAAAAATCGAACACGAGAACGGCAGCTCCTTGCCGTCTTTTCCGGGCTTCTGCTGACAGGCATCTTTCCTCCGTACAGTCTTTCCTGGCTTGCCTGGGCGGCTTTGCTCCCGCTCTTTATTTCCCTCGAAGGGACATCTCCGCTCCAGGCCATGAAACTGGGTCTTTTTGCCGGCATGGCCCACTACATGACCCTCATCTATTGGATCATATTTGTCCTCGATCATTACGGAAACCTGAACACATTTCTCAGTATCGGTCCGTATCTCCTTCTCTGTTTCTATCTATCCCTTTTCGTAGGAGTCTTCTGCTGGGGTGCAGTACGAATCACGCGCAGCTTCCCTTTTCCGTGGTTTCTTGTTGCCGGTCTCTGGGCTTCCCTCGAATACGTCAGAGCGCACTTCCTGTCCGGTTTCCCATGGTGTTTGCTGGGCTATAGCCAGTATGCCCATCTTCAACTTATCCAGATAGCTGACATTACGGGAGTATACGGCGTTTCATTTCTGGTCGTTCTTTCAAATGGTCTCCTTTTTGCTCTCCTTTTCAGGGCCCCAGGAAGAAATTCATCCCTCTTTCGCCTGGAAATTTTCTGTGGGCTGGCCGTTCTGTTTGCAACGGTTTCTTATGGCTTTTCCCATGTGAACGGCCAAAAAAAATCCCCGCCGCAAGCAATGCTGAAATGCGCGATCATACAACCCGACATAGACCAGTCAGTGAAATGGAATCCCGCCTACCGGACTCAGACCATGAATGTTTACCGAAAACTGACGCTTTCTGTCTCTCGCGCACATCCCCGGTTGATCATGTGGCCCGAAACCGCCGTTCCCTTTTATTTCCAGGATCAATCCCGGCTCTCGGATGAAGTCCTGTCGCTCGCCAGGACCTCCCACGCTGATCTTCTGTTCGGTAGTCCGGCGTACCAGCTGAAGGGAAATGGGTATGCCTATTATAATCGGGCGTACCTGCTTACCCCCAATGGCCGGATTCAGTATTACGATAAGGTTCACCTGGTTCCTTTCGGCGAATATGTCCCTCTGAAGCACATCTTTTTCTTTGCCAGCCGCCTTGTGGCCGGCGCGGGGGATTTTGAGCCGGGAAGTGCCGTATCCCCTTTCAAAGACGGGAATGTCACCATCGGACCATTGATCTGTTTTGAAGCCATATTTCCGGAACTCGCACGAGCCCAGGTGAAAGACGGGGCGCAAATTCTTGTGAACCTCACCAATGATGCGTGGTTCGGTACCACCAGCGCTCCCTATCAGCACCTGGCTATGGCCGTATTCCGGGCGGTGGAAAACCACAGGCCTTTGGTTCGCGCAGCCAACACAGGTATCAGTGCATTTATCAGCCCCACCGGAGCAATAAAATCAAGGTCCCGTCTCTTCATACAGCAGACGTTGATCAGGGATGTGCAGCCCCTGTCCTCTCCTCTCAGTATGTATACGCGGATGGGAGATATCTTTGTTCTGTTTCTCTGCGTCATTTCAGCACTCGTTCTGGGATGGTCCGTCCTGAAGAGGAACCGCCGTCAATGATGTAGCCACAGGTGAAAACCCCGGGTGAACTTTTTTTGTAGTACTTGAACAGCAAAAAACCTTGTCGGCGCCCTTGAAAAAACTTCTCGAATCATTAATAATAATAGCTGTCGGAGAATTGTAATAGGTCAGTACCATCCATATCCAAAAAGCATTCCGCCGAAGATTTATAGGAGCATGACCTATTGAAGAAAAACGGCCCGACCATGAGGAGAAAAGCAGATGCAAGAAAATGTCATAGGAACTATTGATACCATATTAGACCAACTCCAAGCCCTCCGGGGGCATCTTTGACCTGGATCAACAACAGGAAGAGCTCAAGAAACTCGAAAAGATCATGGGCCGCCCGGATTTCTGGCAAAAAGACCAGGATGAAGTCGCACGCCTGAGCCAGCAACGGGCATTTCTTAGAGAAAGGATTGACCGCTGGGACAAATTTCATCAGGAAACCGAAGACGCGAGAATTCTCGCTGAAATGGCGATTGAAGAAGAGGATGATTCCACCCTCAGGGAGGTGGAAATGGATGTCAGCCGTCTTCAGAAAGAAGTCCTTGGCCTTGAATTCCAGTCGCTCTTGGGAGACCCGGACGACAAACGAAACGCTATCGTCGCAATCAATGCCGGAGCAGGCGGCACAGAGGCCCAGGACTGGGTGGAAATGCTTTACCGGATGTACGTACGCTGGTGTGAAAACAGGGAGATGAAGGTCCAGGTTATCGATCATCTGGAGGGTGATGAGGCCGGTATTAAAAACATCACATTCACTGTTACCGGCCCTTACGCGTATGGGCATCTGAAATCAGAACATGGAATTCACCGGATGGTCCGGATATCGCCTTTTGACGCAACAGGCAGGCGTCACACCTCATTTGCATCGGTCTCCGTGCTGCCTGAGGTGGATACAAATATTGAAATCGAGATCGATGAGAAAGACCTCAGGATTGATACCTACCGGGCGAGCGGACCCGGCGGGCAGCATGTGAACAAAACCAGTTCAGCAGTTCGCATTACTCATTTTCCCACCGGCATCGTGGTGCAATGTCAGAATGAGAAATCCCAGCATCGGAACAAGGACATGGCCATGAAAGTGCTGAAGGCCCGGCTCTATGAATTGGAGAAGGACAAAAGGGAAGAAAAAAAGCACGAAATGCATCAGAATCAGAAAGAAATCGCCTGGGGAAGTCAGATCAGGTCATACGTATTCAATCCGTACAGACTGGTTAAAGATCATCGGACAAACACCGAGATAGGCGATGTGGACAAGGTCATGGACGGGGGAATCGATCCCTTTATCGATGCATACCTCAGGCTGCGTTAATGTCATGTGGATTCATAAAGACAAAGGAAGCAATTTCAGATAATTTCTGATCATCAGCAAGGCATTAGATGCAAGTCGAAGATCCCGTTTCCGGCGGGGGCGCCAAGGAGCAACGAGTGAGGCGTATGGATTAATACGCCGCAGATAATGCCTTGCTGGTGATCAGGTTCAGCCGCCCTGATACGCCTGCTCAATGCTGTTGATATAGTGCTTGATGCCGTCACATATCCCCTGAGCAACCTTTTCCTGGTAGTTCTTGCTCACCAGCCGTTTCCGCTCCAGCAAATTTGTGAGGAACCCGGTCTCCACCAGAATTGCAGGCATTTGCGCCCCGATAAGGACGTAAAAGGGCGCCTGTTTCACTCCCAGACTCTTGACTTTCCTGAATCGGCCATGGAGATCAGTCACAAGTCCTGATTCAACATGATGGGCAAGCCTGCTCGATTCGTGGATTTTTGTGTTCAGCATCAGATCGTTCAGTATCTTCTGGAGGTCGCTGATGCTCTTCTCAGAGGTGGCATTTTCCCGAGCGGCCAGCATGACGGCATTTTTGTCGGTTGCCATATTGAGAAAATAGGTTTCAATCCCATGTACCCCTCGATTCCTGTGGGCGTTCACGTGGAGCGAAATGAAGAGGTCGGCCTTTTTCATGTTCGCAATGGCCGTTCTTCGCTCGAGAGGCAGGAACACATCCTTATTTCTTGTCAGGTAGACCTCGCAGCCGACCTCTTTTCGAATCTTCTCGGCAAGCCTCCTCGCAAGATTGAGGACAATGTCCTTTTCTCTGATGCGGCCACGATAACACCCTGGGTCCTTGCCTCCATGACCCGGATCTATCACGATCCGTTTCACATTGAGACCCAGTTGCCTGGCCAGCGAGACATTGGTATCAGGTTTTTTGGATTTCAAGATCCCTTTGCGGACCGGTCGTTTCTTGAGCACCAGTACCGGCTCTTTTTCCTCCTCTTCCTGGTCCCCCTTTCTGACGTCCACGACAATCCTGAAAGGATCGTAAAGATGAAAGATCTTGTAGCTCCCGATGCTGTTAATATCCAATACCACCCGGACTCGGTCCTTTTTGTACTGGCCGGCCCTGACTCGCTCGAGCAAATCGCCCTTTATGGGGATGGAATTATCAATTTCTTTGCTCACCCGGGCATTTACGAGATCGAGATAGAGCCTTTCAGGTTTGTCACGCGCAGGGTCTCTTTTCAGGAGATGATGTCCGTATGTTATCCGTCCTTCCATGTCAACAACAACCCTGGTGTAGTTCTGGGTGGACCAGTGACGGATATCTTTCACAAGTAGCGGTTCCGACGAATCGTGATTACCATTCCCGGCGAGCCTCGCCTCTTCCTTCTTGCCGAGGAGCGCGGTTAATTTTTCCAGCTTCTCCCTCGCCTTCGGCCGCATGTCTCCCGTGGGATATTTTATATCTACTCTCAGGAACTCGATGTAGGCCTGGGCCATGTCTTTTTTCTGGTAATAGAAAATCTCACCCACCCGGTACTGGGCATCATCGGCAAGACGGTGAGTCTTGTAGGTTTCCGTAACCTTTCTGAAAAGCGTAATGGATTCCTCCAGGTCTTTTGATAGACTACTGTACCGATAGAGACGCTTGTACAGATCAGCTTCTTTGAACAGTGCCCATGGGGCTGCCTCACTCTCGGGGTAGCTCGTGAAAATCCTGTCGTATTTCCTAATACATCGCAGCCAGTTATGGCGATATTTTCTTATCTTTGCCGAAGCGAACAGCCGGTCCCGGCAGGCATCCGCCTGTTTCAACAGGACGGCAGCCTTCCCGGTGTCCGCAAAAAGGTTTCCTGACCCCACGATCATGAAGGAAAAAACCGCCATGATCAGTACTATTATTTCCTGGCAAATACGTTTCTTCATGTGCTTACCGACACCGAAGTATCCTAAGAATCCCGCATCCGTCCATCAACATACTCCTTCATCCTATTGAGTTCCACCAAGGCCTCCAAGGGCGTCATGGAAGGTAAATCCAGTTGCCGCAGCCATGCAAAGAGCTTTTGGTCATGTCCTCCGAAAAGACTGAGCTGGATCAACTCCTTATCCCTCTTTTTCGCATGCCCCCGGGCCAGAAGGGGCCTTCCCGCCTCATCCAGGTCCTCCCCTTCCAGGTTCTCCAGGATCTCTTTCGCCCGCTCCAAAACCTCCTCCGGCACCCCTGCTATCCTTGCCACCTGGATTCCGTAGCTCCTGCTGGTTCCCCCGGGAACCAGTTTCCTCAAAAAAATAACCCGATTGTTCCACTCCTTCACGGCAATATTATAATTTTTGACCCTGGGTTTTGAGGTGACCAGTTCAGTGAGTTCATGATAGTGGGTTGCGAACAGCGTTCGAACGCCCCGCCCATTCCGGTCATGGAGCGCCTCGGCCACGGCCCAGGCAATGCTCAGGCCATCATACGTGCTGGTTCCCCGGCCGATTTCATCCAGGATGACAAGGCTCCCGGGCGTGGCGTGGCGCAGGATATTCGCCGTTTCATTCATTTCCACCATGAAGGTACTCTGCCCTCTTGTCAAGTCATCTGATGCCCCCACCCGGGTAAAAATCCTGTCCACAAGCCCTATGGTGGCCTTCGTGGCGGGCACAAAGCTGCCCATCTGCGCCATGAGGACTATGAGGGCAGCCTGCCGGAGGACCGTTGACTTACCGGCCATGTTGGGTCCCGTGATAATGAGTAATTGCTGCTCCTTTCCATCCAGGTAGATATCATTGGGGACGAAATCTTCATCTGTCACGGTCTGTTCCACGACAGGATGTCTTCCATCCCGAATGTCAATGCAAAGCCCGTCGTCTACCGCAGGACAGGAATAATTGTTTTGTTCCGCTGTTTCCGCAAGCCCGGCGACAGCGTCTATCCCTGCGACAATACCGGCGGTTTCCTTTATTCTGCGATTTTCGAGACCTATCCTCTCACGGATATCCTGAAAGATCTCAAATTCCAATACAACGCGTTTTTCCTCGGCCCCGAGGACCTTCGCTTCCATCTCCTTCAAGGATTCCGTAATGTATCGCTCACCGTTCACCAGGGTCTGCTTCCGAATGTAGTCCTCAGGCACGAGATGCTGATTCACCTTGGAGATTTCAATGTAGTATCCGTAGATCCTGTTAAATCCGACCTTCAAAGATGAAATGCCGGTACGCTGCTGTTCTTTCTGCGCGAAAGCCGAGATCCAGTTCTTACCGTCCCGGCTCAGGGAAATCAGGCCGTCCAGTTCATCACTGTACCCCTCCTTGATGATACCGCCCTCTTTCAGAGAAACGGGTGGATCGTCGTGAATGGTCTCTTCAATAATCTCCGCAACATCTTCAAGAGGGTCGAGTCGTTTGCCAAATTCTGTCAGCAGGATACTGGGGGAATCCACCAGCCCGCGTTTGATACCGGGAAGAATCAGGAGAGAGCTCTTCAAGGCCAAAAGATCGCGGGCGTTGGCCCGCGCCAGGGCCACGCGTCCGTTCAATCGTTCAAGATCGTAAATCCCTGCAAGCTCTTCTCTCAATTCTTCCCGCAGGATGGGATCAGCCTTCAGTGTCGCGACTGCGGCAAGCCGCTGCTGAATCTTTTCCAGATCCACAAGAGGATAGGAGAGCCATTTCCTGAGAAGTCTTCCCCCCATGGGCGTAACCGCCCTGTCCAGGATTGAGATCAGGGACCCTTTGACAGAGTGACGGCGCATGGTTTTCAGGAGTTCAAGATGTGTGCAGGTGGCCTCATCCAGAAACATATAGTCACCGAGCCGGTAACTGACGAGTTCTTTCATATGTTCCGGATTGCCCTTCTGGGTATCCAGCAGATAGGCGACAATGGCGCCTGCCGCGACAACGCCTGCCGGCATGTTTTCACATCCGAACCCCGCCAGGGAATGCACGCCCAGTTGTTCCCTGAGCAGAAATTCAGCTTGCGAGGGTTCAAATGTTTCCCGAGACAGCTTTTCGAGCCTCAAGTGAGCGAGGGATTTCTCATTCGGGAGTTCTGTCTGCTCCGGAACAAGAACCTCTGCCGGGTCGATTCGTCCCAGTTCATCCAGAAGATCATTCCATTCCTCCAATTGCGTTACCCTGAACTCCCCGGTGGAAAGTTCAGCATGCGCGAGACCAAAGGCGCCGTTCCTGTCCGCAGCTACCGCAGCCAGATAAAGGGTATCCTTACTATCGACATCCGCCTCATCCACCACGGAGCCCGGGGTTACCACACGGACTACTTCCCGCTTCACGATCCCTTTACTCGCCTTTGGGTCCTCAACCTGATCGCAAACGGCCACTTTCCAGCCGCTCTCTATCAACCTTGCAACATAACTTTTCGCGGCATGATGGGGAACGCCGCACATGGGCACCTTTTCTCCATTATAGGTGCCTCTCGCCGTCAGGGTTATCCCGAGGATCCTGGACGCAGTCCGGGCATCCTCAAAAAACATCTCATAAAAATCACCCATGCGAAAAAGCAGAATGGCGTCAGGGTATTGTCCCTTGATACCGAGGTACTGTCGAAGCATCGGTGTCAATTGACCCATTTTATGCGCCCCCGTTCTGTTCTTCCAGTGCGGGGATTGCTGTATGAGAGGGTGGGCTTTCCGAGGATACTGCGTCAGCGGAATGAACAAGATCTGTCGTATCCCATTGCTTGCATTGGGGGCACTGCCACTGGAGGTCGACAGGTTCATATCCGCACTGGGAGCACTGGAACCGCAGGTAAGGAACATGCAGGTGTTCGATAAGGTCCTGGTAGGACTGCAATGCTTCCTCGTTTTTCCCGTGGGAGAGCAGAATCTCGCCCTTGAGACGCCTGGCCTCCCAGAAGGTGGGAGCAAGCTTGAGAGCGCTTTCAAGTTCCTGAAGCGCTCCATCTACATCCATTTCATTATGAAGATAGCGGGCCAGGGCCACATGAGTGAATGCATCGGGATGGGCCTGAACACACTCTCTCAGGAATGCTTCCACCGGCTTGAGGTTTTTCATCTTTGCATAGGCGCCTTCCAGCCGGCGATACGCCAGGAAGGTGAACTGAGGCATATACTCTCCGATCCTTTTCCACTGTTGAATCGCTTTCTTGAACTCGCCTTTTTGGAAGTGGAGATCGCCCAGATGCAGGTATGCGTCAATACAGCCGGGGTCCGTCGACAGGGCCCTGGTGAAAAAGGGGCGTGCTCCGGCAAAATCGTCCTCTTCGACCAGTGCTTTCCCGGTTTCCACCAGGTGATGGGCAAGAATGTGGGCATGATTGCCCTTGGCAAGCCTGGAAATCTTCAGTCTCGTGCGATAGGCATTTTCCCAATCCTTCATCTCCTCATAAATCCGCTCTATCTCTTCCAGGGTCTGCACATTGGACGGGTCTTTTTCGGTGACTTTCTGGAATGTCTCCAGGGCGCGCTTGAAAAAACCACCCTTCCGATAATCAACACCGAGGTCGAAGAGGGCACTGAGTTTGATTTGTGGATCAATATTGGGCCGCAGTATGATGCTCTGGCGAATGCGTATGGCCCGGCCGATATCCCCTTTGGAACGGTAGAGATTGCCCAGGGCCACATAGGTTTCAACGCTCTCCGAATCCACCTGCACGGATTTGGTAAACTGCTCAATGGCCTGGTCGTGATCGTTGCTCAGGATATATTGCACTCCTTTCAAAAATGCACTATCCCCTTTTCCGGCAGACCGTTCCCCTCCCCCGCGGCTTATGGTTTTCCACCATATCCCCAGGACAAACCCCAGTGAAAACGCAAGAGCTATTCCCAGGAGAAGTCGCAGGGTATCGGGCTCCTGGAACCATTGCCAGAACGGTCCCCCCATGTTTCAATAGCTCCTGATTAAGCAGTTCATCACATATCCAGATTCCTACTGCATTCCCTGTTCCTCTTCCGGGGCCACTTCTTCCGTGGTGACCGGAAGATTCCGAAGAGACTGGAGTTCCTGGTCCTTCCCCCTGGACTCTTTCTTCAGTGCCTTGATTTGCCTTTTCAGGCGAAAGCGTTCCGTGATCCCGTAGAAGCCCATTAGAATGACACCTAGGAGGAATGCGATAACAACAACCAGGTACAGGGACATGGGAGGAGTTTCGTGGTTAAAAAAGAGGAGATTCAGCCTGAATGTAACCTTTGTTGCCATAGGCGCGTAATTCTGGACTGCCACTACTATGATCAGCAGGACAAACAGGATAATAAGTACCACTCGTACATGCTTCATGTATCACCTCCATTACCGGTTCTCTGAAAATAGGGTAACAGTTTTTTGTATGTCTCCTGAAGATGCTCCGGAATAACCCTCACAGCCCCTACCACGGTCATGTAGTTTGTATCCCCGTTCCAGCGGGGAACAATATGAAAATGCATATGTTCCTCCACACCGGCGCCCGCTTCCTTTCCCAGGTTCAGCCCAACATTAAAGCCTTCAGGGTTCATGGCCTTTTTCAAGACTCCGATTGACTTCCGGACCATCCTCAGCAAATGCAGCATCTCTTCCTCCGAGAGGGGATCCAAGGTGCTCACGTGACGCACCGGTGCAACAAGTAAATGCCCGTTATTGTAAGGATAACGATTCATAATAACCATGCTCACCGGGCCGGGAAAGAGAATAAAACGCTCCTCGTCCTGAGCTCGGTCATCGCCGGGGCAGAAAATGCACGGCACTTTTTTCTTATCCGACAGGATATATTCCATCCTCCATGGTGCCCAAAGTACGGTCACGTTTGTTCCTCACAAAGGGATGATCTGCCCGGTAATCGTATCGCCTAATTCCAATATTCCCACACTGTGAATGCCTGAAGACGCATATCCCGTTGCGGTACCGGGGTTAAAGTAGAGCACACCATTTCTCATGTGATTGGCCGCATGATGTGAATGACCATAGACCACCGCGTCAACCCCCCTGAATTCGGCCGCGATCCGGTCTTCGAGCCCTGCGGAAGGACCCCAGCCGTGAATAAGCCCTATCCGATACGGGCCGATTTCCACGATGGTTTTTGCCGGCAGACGCCGTTGTACTTCAAATGGATCCATGTTCCCGTGAACCGCATGCAACGCACCTTTGTCCAGAAAATCAATGATCTCCTCGGATACGATATCACCCGCGTGGAGAATCAGATCCTTGTCCGCAAGATATGTCTTGAAAATGCCTTTAAACTCTTTGGACACCCGGCGAAGGTGGGTATCTGATATCACCCCGATCTTCAAATCCATAAATCGTCAATACACCCCCCGGAAACGAAGAACTTGCCCCTCCTGACCACCGGGGAAAAGTACGGAAAAATCACATCCGTTGCAGCACTGGAGCGTTGCGGCCATCAGGGCATGACGCAGAATTTGAGATAGGAGTATACCAGTACAAGGAAAAAAGACAACCCATAATTGGAAGAATAGAAGAAAGCGGGTATCTAGCTGTGTCTGGAAGCTTTCCTTTTTTCCATGACTTTTTCAATTTCATCAGGGGGCCCGAAATAGATGCAATGGGCCAAACAGACAGCATCAGCACAGGCGGGCAGAAGTCCTCGATCGACCCGGTGATGGCACAGGTTGCATTTCGTTGCCACTCCCTGATCGCTGTTGAAGGAAATAACATGATAGGGACATGCGTCAATGCAGAGCCCGCATCCGACGCATTCCTTCTCATTCAGGATGACGATGCCGTCATCCCTCTTCGTGATCGCCTCCTCGGGGCAGGCTTCGACGCAGTCCGGTTCGACGCAGTGCCTGCAGGTATTCACCTGATAGACAAAATCCAGTGTATCTCCCACCATCCGAGGACCGTCTTCGGAGACATGGATCAGTTTGATCCCATCAGGTGAACGGTTTTCCTGCTTGCAGGCAACTTCGCAGGCCTTGCATCCCCAGCAGGATTCATAGTCTATGATCAGTGCAAACCGGCTCATAGGCCGTGCCTCCCCCGATGATTCTCCGGATAGATCCTGCAAAGAAGCGTTCTCACGTGGGTGGCTCCCATAGCGGGATCGCAGACTTCGTAGGCATTGTCTGTGAGCATGTTAATATTGGATTCATACCAGCCATGGCCCGGATCTTTTTTCTCGGGAAACCACCAGCCATGTTCCGCTGAGACGATTCTCGGATCCATACCTGCAAAGAATCTGGCCTTCTGCCTGACCCTCCCGCGGGGAGATTCAATGGTAACCCAGTCCCCTTCCTGAATGCCCTCTTTCCCGGCGGTATCGGGATGAATTTCGACAACCGGATCCCTGTGCAGCTCCCGCAACCACGGCACCTGGCGGTTTTCCGTGTGAAAAAAGCCGGGTAACCGTCTCCCCGTGATCAGGATATACGGAAATTTCCGGTAGAGGTCCGGCGTCCTGTATGGGCTTTCCGGGGGTTCCCGGTATTGGGGAAGGGGATCGTATCCCATGCTCTCAAGCACAGTGGAATAAATTTCGAATTTTCGAGTCGGTGTAGAGAAACCCATGGTCTCATATTTCTGGTAGATCAGGTCTCCCCGGATGTAGTCCATTTTCTTGAAATCCTGCCAGGTGATCCCGATGGGCTCCAGAATCCAGTCCAGTGCCTGTTCGAAGGTTTCCCACCAGTGTTCCCCCTGACCAACCCGGTGTGCCAGGTCATTCAGCATCTCGTGATCCGATCTGCATTCTCCCACCTGAATGACCTTTCTCCGGGGCAGAATGTACCCGTGCCGTTTCCAGAAATCTCCAATGTAGTCCATTTCGAGCCAGGTGGCGGCGGGGAGGACGATATCAGCCATCTCGGCCGTGGGGGTCAGAAAGAAGTCAGAAACGGCCATGAATTCCACTTGTTCCAGGGCACGGTAAACCTCTGCCGCATTGCCCCTGGTCATGAGCGGATTGGAGCTGATGAAAAAAAGTGCCTTCACCGGGTACGGCTTTTCATCCAATATCGCATCCCAGACGCATTTGGGATTAATGATCGCGAAATTGCCTGCAAGGCGGAAACGGTCACCGCCGAGGCGTTTCTCCCGTTGCGTATCCGGAAGCATCCGGTGGGCCCCGAAGTGTCCCACATTTCTAATACCGGGAGGTTTGAAGAGGGCCTGTCCCCCGGGCACATCAATGTTACCGGTGATCCCCATGAGGATCATGAGGAGACGATCATTGTCCGCGCAGGTAACCTGCTGTTCAATGGCCACGCCCCATTGAATGGCCGCCGGCTTCGTGGCTGCAAAGAGCCGGGCCGCATTCCTGATTTTTTGTGCCGGGACCCAGGTTATCTCTTCCACCCTGTCCAGAGGATACTCTTTAACCCGTTTCACAAAAGGCTCCCAACCGTGCACATGATTCTCCACGAAGTCCTTGTCATAGAGTCCTTCTTCAATGATCACGTGGAGCATGCCGAGGGCAAGTGCGGCATCCGTTCCCGGCCTGAGGGGGAGCCAGATATCGGCCCGGGCAGCGATCCTGGTAAGCCTCGGGTCAACGGCAATCAGCTTCGCCCCCGCATCCAGGGTTGTTGAAAAAGGCTCGCCTTTATAGCAGTCCGGATTGCTGATCACCAGGTTATTGCCCCAGACCATGATGCACCGGGGATGGTTTTCATAGTCGACAATGGGATTCGTGCCGCAGGTGATGATACTGGTTGCGATACGGGGACCGTAGCAGAAGTGGCCTGCGGTGAGTACATTCGGCGTGCCGAAGAGGTTGGCGAACCGGTATATCACCGCCTCGTTCTCGCGCCCTGTGCCATACCCCAAGACAACCGATTCCGCACCAAAAGTATCCCGGTAGTGGAGCAGCCTTTCCGCGATGGTGTCAAGCGCTTCGTCCCAGGAAATGCGCTCCCACCTGCCGCTCCCTTTCGGCCCCATACGCTTTACGGGAAAGGTCAGACGGTCAGGGTGATAGGCAAGCTGGGCCGAAGCCAGGCCCTTGCTGCACAGGGTTCCGTGATTGATCGGGCAGTCGGGGTCTCCCGCGATCTTTTCCACCTTTCCCTTTTTCGTATACACCAA
Organism: uncultured Desulfobacteraceae bacterium; assembly: GCA_964633015.1. Classification (GTDB taxonomy): domain Bacteria; phylum Desulfobacterota; class DSM-4660; order Desulfatiglandales; family Desulfatiglandaceae; genus B46-G9. Next base: position 13,560 of record CAZWEV010000007.1, read on the forward strand.
CACTCCACAGCCGCCATGACACATGCGGCAGTGGCTTTTCACAACAGAATCGTACCCATAGGCCTCGATTTCTCTTTCAACATTGCAGTACTGAAATTCAGCCACGCTCTTCCTTCACCTCTCTCACGCAGGGCGGAAACATTCCCGCCCATCCCTTTTCAAATGCCTCTTCCATGTTGTCCAGCAAGGTCTCCATCAGCCAATAGGTATCGGGGATCTCCCGGGTCTCTCTGAGCACCCGTTTCTTTCCGCTCACGAACAGATCCGGGACCCATCCGTCTCCTTCCTCATTGGAAAAATACCGTACCATTTCCCTGGTGTATTCAGGGTGAAACTGCAATCCGACCACCGGATCATCCTTGCGGATGAACGCCTGATGTGGAGTGGCTTCACTGTGTGCAAGAGTAATGCACCCCCGGGGGAGGGAAAAATGATCACTGTGCCAGTGAAACGTGGTAAATCTGTCAGGAATACCCCTGAAAAGAAGTGATTCTCTTCCTTCCGGGGTCAATACGATATCGTGCCACCCGATTTCCGTATGAGTGTTTGGAAAAACCCCGGCGCCCAAGGCCTCTGCTATGAGCTGTGCCCCGAAACAGATGCCCAGGATTGGCTTTCCCTGGTCCATGGCCCTCCTGATAGCGGCCTTTTCCTCAAGCATCCATGGATTCGCCTCTTCCTCCCAGACGTGCTGTGACCCACCCATCACCAGCAACCAGTCCAGGTCGTCCGTGGAAGGAAGCTCTTCCTTCCTGCAGACGTAGGTCTGGCTGAGCTCGTGGCCCTTCCTTTCCGCCCAAATAGTAATATTGGTCAACGAGAAATCATAGGGATCGTGTTCGAACAGATGGAGTCTCATCACAGGATTTTACCTGACGGCGGTACCATGTTTCTTCTGCCAGTCAGGACCAAACTTCTCTTCAAAATAGTCGGCCATCCTGTTAACCCATCGAGTCCAGGTGCTTTGTCCCTTTTCCTGGGCATCAAGTATGTCATTGAGAAAAAGAACAATGTCAGAAATCTTTTCCTTCGGTATAAAAAAGGCAGCGCCTTCTTTTTGAGACTTCTCGACATTCTCAGGGCTCATGGCATTTGCGGTCAACATCACTGCGGTCATTTTTCTTGCAGTAGCGATCTCAAGGAGGTCATAGCCGCGAACCCCCATGATGTCCAAAATAACGATGTCAAACGACTCTCCCTCCAGGAAATCCTTGGCCGTCTCAAAATCCAGGGCCTTTGTGATACTGCACATCGAGAGTAATTCTCCCACCGTATCCAGGATATCAACCTCATCGTCCACGACGAGGATTTTCTTGCCCTCTAATAGATTCCTCTCTGTCATACCAGCATCCCTCCCCAACACGCAAAGGTAGATTTATTCCTCAATAGTAAATTATACGAAACATCGCTACAACATTTTCCTGGGAAGCCAAAGGGCCAGCTGTGGAAAGAGCATCGTCAATAACAAAACAATCAGCTGTATGGCCACAAAAGGTGGCACCGACCGCCAGATGTCCCTTGTGTGTATCTCCGGAGGGGCAACCCCTTTCATGAGAATCAGTGCCCATCCGAAGGGAGGCGAAAGATAGGCGACCTGCATGTTGAGAATAAATATGATGGCGAACCACGTGGGGTCGAAACCCAGAAAGACGGCAATGGGGATGAAAATGGGAGCGCAAATGGTCAATACGGCATAGTCATCCATGAACATACCAAAGATAAGCAGGATGAACTGCATGGTGAGCAGGATGAACCACCGGCTCACATGGAGACTCTGGACGATTTCCATGACCATGTCCTGAGCGCCTGCGACCGTATATACCACGCCGAAAAGAGTAGCCGCAACCAGGATCCAAAGGGCCATTCCACTTATTTTCATGGTTTCAAGACATGAATCCGTGATGACTTTCCACGTCAGCCTCCCATAAATAATACAGATCAGAAAGGAGCCGAAAGCCCCCACACCCGCAGCCTCTGTAGGAGTCGCGATCCCCAGAAATATAGATCCCAGGACGAGAACAACCAGAAGAGAGGGGAGAATGATATCCTTTAAAGATCGCCAACGTTTTTTCCATGTTACCTTTTCTCCGGCCTTCGGCGCCAGCTCGGGCTGCAGATGGCAACGAATAACGATATACAATATATAAATAATGGCTGTGATAAATCCGGGTATGGCACCTCCGAAAAATATTTTTCCAATTGAAATGCGCGATATGTACGCAAAGATAATCATGATTATACTGGGGGGAATAATCTCACCCAAGACCCCGCCGGCCATAACGCTCCCCAGGGCAAGAGATCTGTTGTACCCATGCTTGAGCATGGCCGGGACAGCAATGAGCCCCATGGTGAGGATACCGGGACCGAATCCCCCGCACATGGCAAGCGCCACACACACACCGACTGATACAATGGCCAATCCGCCCCGTAATCCTGACAACCATTGATTCAAGGCGGTGAAAAGGCGATCGGATATACCGGAGTGAATCAGCAGATTTCCCATCAAGAGGAAGAGGGGGATGGTAATGAGGCCGGGATCGGTTATCTCGCGATAGGTCGTGGTGGCAACAATATACAGATCATTAGAACCTCCGATGAGGAAAGTGATAAGAACGCTGATACCGCCGAGGGCAAAAACCACCGGGACCCCTATTGCCAGAAGAAAAAGCAAACCGCCGAATAATAAAACCGTAACCAGCTCAATGCTCATAATGATCTGTCCTTTGATAAAATTTCGTCATCCAAGACGTTTTTTGAAAACTTCTTCATCCGGCTTGCACCTGCTTGTGGCCAAGACAGAGAAGGAATGAGGGCCTTTCCCAAAGGGCTGTCAATGGAAAAATATCTAATTCCTGGTTTGAAAACTCACCAGAGCCCAAAATCTATTTGTGGATAGCACAAGTTAATCTTTATCCCGACGAAAAGCAGAAATGCCCACCAGTAGAAACAAGAGGACCACCACCGGGATGAGAATCTTAAACGGATAAAGAGGAATCCGAAAGGCGCCGGCCGCCTTTTCGTTCATCTGAAAGGAATTCCAGCCCATCCAGATCGTCTGCCATAACAAGACACCCATGAAGCCGAGAAACGCTGCCAGAGCGAAAAACCGGGCAATGGTTTTCCCTTTCGGGCTGAAACGATCGTAGAATATCTCAATGCTGATATGCCCACCGGTATATAAAGTGTAAACACCTGCAAATAATATGAAAACACCGAATAACTGTCTGTTGAGCACCCAGCCCCAAAGAAGGGGGTGATTAAAAACATACCTTGCCACAACATCCAGAGCGGTTATCAGCATGATGATAAAGACCAGATAACAGAAAATCCTGCCGGACTTATCTGCAATGGCATCAATACTATCCAGGAATTTCTTCACTGCGTGAGACATTTGAAGGACCTCTTGATCGAAACAAGAATACATGAATGGGGTGCCCCACCGCAGGCGACCGACGAAACATGGTCAGCCGGCGACAGAGCCCCCCGGATGCAATTCCCTATTTTCCATGGGCCGTGGAGGTGCAGGCTCTATTTGAGAGTCTTCCTCCACTTCTTGAGGATTTCGATCGCCTCGGCGGCAGCCGGCCCTCTTTCTGCAATCTTGCTCCAAAGTTTCAGAGCCACCTCTTCACACTTCCGGTCACATGCCTCGTCCATAGGTGAGTTAATGACCTTGCCGGCTTTCACCAGTGCGGCCACTTTTTTCATTTCACCGGCATAGACTTTATTGAGTGCGTGAAAATAGTCCAACGCTGCGCCGGCCATGGCCTCTTTGAGATCCGGAGGCAGAGATTCCCAGGTTTTCATATTCATCAGGATCTGACCGGGAACCACGTCGTTCTGGCCGCCGATGAGGCGATAAGGAGCCACTTCCTGCCACTTGAGCCCGGTTACCGCGCTGACATCCCATTGGGATGCGTCAATGGTCCCGAGTTTCAAACCCATATAGGCATCTGTTCCGGGGATATATGTCCCGTGCGCTCCCAGCATGTTGTAATAGTCCGCCCACGACCCTTCCACTCTGATCTTCATCCCTTTCAGGTCATCACAGGTTCTGACCGCCTTAGTTGACATAGTAAACAGTGGTCCGTAGGAATGCATATCAAGCCAGTAAAGACCCTGCTTGGCGTATTCCTTGCGAAGCAACTCAACAAAGCCCGTATTGAAGAAGAAGTTTCGAATCATCTCCGCGCTCTTATACACGTCCGGATGCCCCGGCAGGTTGTATGCATACGGCAGACCGAATTCCACTTCCCCGATGGGCACGATCCCTCCCCACATGGCAGCAACAGCATGAAGCATGGTGAGCGTCCCTTTCTTGGTCGCTTCGAACAGCTGCTCTGCCGGAACCAGCTCCGGATCGGCGAATACGGCTATTTTTATTCGCCCTTTGCTCCTCTTTTCTGCGGATTTTGCAAATTCTTTCAGGAGTTCCATGGAAAGGTCTCCCCGGGGATAGGCAGACTGTATTTTCATCCGATAGACCTTTTGAGCGGCCATAGCCGTCATGCTTCCAAAAGACAAAAAGGCAACAAACATGGCAACCATAATAAGCGATCCCAAAAACAATCCTTTTTCACTCTTCATTTTTTTGCTCCTTTCGCAAGATGTTCATTCCTGAATGTTTCCTGTCCCTTTTCCGCCCTTCTTCTGTCACCCCCCTCCTGCCTGTGGACAACATGAGCGTGCCCATGTCGTCTGATTTCGCTGAAACCCCCGCTGAAAAACTGTCGGAAAATTATCGACTTTGCTTTTCCATATCCTTGACAGCTTCTCCAACCCGTCCATGAAACTCGAAATACTGAATACCTTTTTCATCCAGACTGGCTTTAATATTGATCCCGAAATTTCCCGCCACCAGGGTAGTAACGCCTTTTTTTCCCATAAGCTCAGCCACGAAGGGGCCTGCCCCTCCGCCGCTGTCCCGGTATGGGTTCTCCAGGGCTTCAATCAAATCCCTATTGGTGTTGAAGATCAGGAAAAAGGGACTCCTGGCTGCCACGTTTCCAACCTGGTCAGCGGCTGTTTTTCCGGATGAGGCAACCGCGATCAAACCTTCGCCTGAACCACTCTTCGGTACTGCTGCGCCATCTTCCACACGTCCCGTGGCAGATCCTTTTCCGCTGTTTCCCGCAGAACCGCCTGTGAAAAGGATCTCAATACCTTTCTCTTTGATCAGATCAGCCGCCTCGGGAGAAAACCTGGTTCCTTCGGGCAGTTCCATGCTGGTGCTGCCTGCAGCAACCAGTTCCTTTACCTCTTTGGCAAACACGAATCTCTTTTTCATTGCTCTCTCTATCTTGATCTTCCTCAAAAAAGACGCTGAGTGAGTGCTCTTCTACAGTTTTATCATATCGCCAATGGTGGCTTCCGTTGAGAGCAGTTCACCTCCGCTTCCATCAAAAACAATCTTGCCCCCGACTATAGTCATCAGCACAGGAATTTCGCCGATCTTGTGGGGATCAACGGCTAATATATCATCGCCGATGACGCAAAAATCAGCATATTTTCCCACTTCTATGGAGCCCTTGACATCTTCCATGTGGTCCTGCCAGGCGCCACTGATGGTGTACGTACGAATTGCTTCTTCTACGGTGATGCATTCTTCCGGCCCGCTCACCTTTCCTGAAATCAGACCTTCCCTCAACACAGCGGCCTGGACGCCAAGCCTCCAGTTGGGATAGGTCACCGGTGCATCAGAACTGCTTGTCAAGTTGACACCGGCATCGACAACCGTTCGTGTGGGCCATTCATACGCTGCTCTTTCCTCGCCGACCACCGTAGGCTCGAAATCCGCGATCATTGCGCTTATGAACGGCTGCATCGCAATCCCGCAATTCATTTTTGCCAATTCCTCAGCCTTTTCACGGCTGATAAAATCACCGTGAATAATATAGTGGCGTGGATTCTGTAGTGAGGAGTCTCTGACGGCCTGTTCGAATCCATCTACCGCGGCGTCGATTGCTCGATCACCCGTTGCATGAATGCCGATCTGGAAACCGTGATTGTGAATCAGTTTAATCATCTCGACAAGACTCTTGCGCTGCTCTTCATCGGTAGTGCCGGGGATAACGGATCTTCCGTGCCCCACGTTCCCGCTCACATAGTCCTCATTCATCCACGAGGTATACGTCAAAGGAATGCCGTCTGCAAAAATCTTCACCCCCGGGAATTGGAGCCATTCCTTATCCACCCCTTTCGGGACTTTAAAGGTCTTGAGGCCATTCTCCAAGTCTTCGTACGTGAGCGCCCCGTAATCACCCAATAACAACAGGACGGCTACCCGGGCCGTGAGCTTTCCTTCAGCCAGGAGCTCTTGATAAAGCTCAACAAACTCTGCACTCATAACACCATAAACGAAACTCTCCCCACCCGGGCCAATGGCCGCATCCGTAAAGCTGGTCACACCATTAGCGTTGAGATGACTCAGCGCTGTGAGCAGCGCCGTCTTCTTTTCTTCTCTGGTCAAAAGCGGCACGTGCACTGAAATCAGGGCCTGTGCGCCGGGTTCCTTAAATATGCCGGTCGGTTCACCGGTATTGTCCCTTTCCAACTCGCCTGACGGCGGATCATGCGTATCTTTCGTAATCTCTGCAAGTTGAAGAGCCTTGCTGTTAACCAGCAGCGTGTGACAGGAAAAGTCAGTAAATGCAACCGGGTTATCCGGTGAAACCGGGTCGAGATCCCATTTTCGGGGGAGCTTTGAGGGGTCGCTTTTACATTCCGCCAGAGAGCCTTGGTCCCAGCCGAAGCCGCGTATCCATTCGCCTGGTTCGCTTTTTTCCACTTCTTTGCGAAGGGCGTCGACCATTTCCGGAATTGTTTTCACGGTAGGATAACTCAGGTCAAGAGACAAAGGCGGCCTGCTCGCACCAAAAAAAGGCGCGTGCATATGCGCCTCATTAATCCCCGGCAGGATCGGCTTCCCTTTGAGATCCAACACTCGGCTATTGGGAGTAATGAATTTTTCAATCTCATCGTTTGTACCGACAGCGATAATTTTCCCGCCATTCACTGCGACGGCCTGTTGAATGCTAAAGTCTTTATCAACAGTAATGACTTTGGCATTTTTGATAATCAGATTGGCATTCATCATGTCCCCCTTTTCCTCATATATCTCATGGCGTTTTTCTATTCTTTCCCAAAATCAAGAGGCCCCCAAAAGAGTGCACTCACTCCTTTGAGGGCCTCATAGAATGATCTTGTCGGGCTTCCTCATTATTTTCTCATCCGAGAGTTGAAGACACGTTCACGCTATTGATCAATTACCGTGATGAATTGCTGCTCGCTATCCGGTGAGAGAATCTACTAGAGCCCGGAGACCCGATACGATCCAATGATGGCTTCGGCCTCTATTTCCACCAGATGTTCCGGCCTCGCCAGGGCCTTTACCTCAGCCATGGTGATCACCGGCTTGACATCTTTGTACCATTCAGAATATGCGCGCAGGTAATCCTGTCCTTTGGTGATGTCTGTCACATAGAAACGAACCCGCACCACTTCCGAGATTCTGGCCCCGGCGCGGGAGAGAGCCTCTTCTATCTTCTGGAGGACAATCTTGGTCTGGAGATAGGCGTCCCCGGGACCTTCCACTACCCCTTCGGGATTGGTTGATGTGGTCCCGCCTACGAAAACCATGTTGCCTACCTTCACTGCCCGGCTGTACCCCACTTTCTCTTCAAACGGGGCGCCGGATGAGAAGTTATCCCTTTTCAAAAGGTCCATTGCTCATTTCTCCTCTGAACGGCAGGGATACCATCATCAATATCATCTAATCAGCGTTCCGCCCGTACCGGTACCGGAAATCGTCCATCATGACGCAGCGCCTTATGAGGGTAAACATCCTCGGCCGTGTGTGCCCTTCTCCGTTGGTTGCGATGTGAAAAGAAGTGAAACCTTCTCCCGAGACGCCCACGCTGGCCAGGCCGCAGGAACCGTTTTTTACAAACGCCGCGCACTTGGCCCTGGAGGCCATTTTGCGGATATTGTTCAGATCATTTGAATGGATCGCCATGGTGTGGCCGTTTCCCTGCTCTGCTGCAATGGCCCAGGCAATGGCCTCATCCGCATCACGGCATCGCACCAAGGGGAGGACCGGCATAATCTGCTCGGTCCACACCAGTGGATGGTCTTTATCAGTTTCCAGAATGACAATCTTGGCGGTAGAATCCACATCCAACCCAATGGCCTTAAGGATGAAACCCGGGGTCTTCCCGATGAAGTCCATGTTGATTGCGCCCGGCGTTCCGGGGGCCTTAATCTCCTTGAAAATATGTTTGACAAGTTCAGCGCCCTGCTCCCGGGTGATCTCGTACGCGCCGTAAAGCTTCAGGTGCTCTTTCAGCCGATCCGCCACCGAATCGACCACGAATATTTCCTTTTCGCTGGCGCAGGCCATGCAATTTGAAAAAGATGCGCCCTCAATAATGCATCTTGCAGCCCTGTCCAGATCTGCGGTTTCATCTACTACAACCGGAGGATTTCCAGGTCCGCCTGCGATGACTCTTTTTCCGGTCTTGGATGCAAACGCAACCACCCCGTGTCCCCCGGTAACGGCGATGAGACCGACGTTCGGATGAGTCATGAGTTTCTGGGCCGATGGGACGGAGGGCTCTTCGAGACAGCAGATGCAATTGGGTGGTCCACCAACATCAACAATAGCCGTATTCAGATCCCGAATAGCCCTTGCGGAAGATCCCTTTGTCTTGGGATGGGGATTGTTGATCACCGTGTTCCCCCCTGCCAGCATCATGATTCCATTAAAAAGAATGGTGGGAACACCGTTCGTCACAGGATTCACGGAGGCAATCACGCCAATGGGAATTCTTTCTATGAGTGTCAGTCCCTTGTCTCCGGTGTAGACGTCGGGGGCCAGGTCTTCCATGCCCATGACCTGGCAGGAGGAGTGAATTTTCTTCAGGTTGTCTTCCGCCGAGCCCAGACCTGTTTCTTCGAATTCTTCCCGCGCATACCGCTCGGCGTTGGCCCCTCCTGTGTCCCGTATGGCCTGGATAATGGCCTCCCGCACAGAAAGAGGCAAGGCCACCAGGTGTCTCTGGGCTTCTTCAGCCGCCCTGATGGCATCTTCCATATCCTTGAACACGCCATCTTTCACATCCGGCCCTTTGCCCGGAATGCTGTGCGCCGGACCAGTGGTCTCAGCCTGCTGTTCCATCAACTTCTGTACGACTTTCTCGACAACCTGCGTAATCGTTTTTTCATCAAGACCCATGGTTCCCTCTCTTCTCTGTTTCCTGGCCTTCTCACTTTTCCGTGAATCTGATTCTCAGCGCCGCAGCCCTCACCCTCTTTTCTTCTGAGGCCACAGCGAGGTGACGCGAGGACCGTCGAATCGATATTCCAGGTCTTCTTCCGATGACTCAACCGAGTAAAACTCGCTGGTCCTCTTGACGGCCTCATCGAATCTTGAAAGACGGTTCATCGCTTCCTGATTATCTAACAAAGCGATTTCATGCACCAACGCGCCCAGCAAGACAATGATATGCGCAAAAGGGTCGATAAATGAAACCCCCTCGATGTCCGCTATCACGTAATCATCTGCGAAAGTGACGATGGGTGACTTGGGATTATCACTCAGCCCGATGGTCTTCACCTTGCATTTGCTTGCGTATTTGAGAATGTCAATGGTTCTCTTCGGGTAACGGGGAAATCCAATGACAAAAAGCAGGGTGGACGTATCGGCCTCGGTCATCATATCCGTGAGTTCCCAAGACAAGCTGGTGTCAACAAAAACGTTTTTCCGTATTTTCTTGAGCAGATATCCAAAATGAGAGGCCAGCGTTGCGGAAGCCCTGTATCCCACTACATAGACCGTGGCTGCCTGAAAGAGCTTTCTTGCAATCCTCTTCAGCTCGACATCCGAGATCGACCGGGAAAGATTCTCAAGATTCCTGATTGCATTGAGGCAATACCTCTGGATCGTTGTGCCGGTCTTTTCTTTTTTGCTCGCTTTGGCAAAACGCTCGGCGCTGGTCAACTCCGAATGGAGTAATCCTTTCATGAACTGCAGGAAATCGGCATACCCGGAAAACCCGAGGTCCACGGCAAATCGAATGATGGTCGGTTCGCTTACCTCGCATTCGGCGGCGATCTCGCGTGCAGTCATGAGGAAGATCTTCTTGTAGTCTCTCATGATCAGATCTGCCACCCGCCGCTTTTTCGGAGACAGCGTAGGATAGATTTTTATGATTCGTTCAAAAAGGTCCTTCTTAGCCGATTTCATGCCATATCTCCGGTGAAACCGTTACGAAGAGTCTCTGCCCTCTAACGATGCAAGAGCGTTTTCGGCCGCCGCTTTTGCTGCCAGCACATCTGATCTCTCCCCGGCCAGATACAATTTGCCGGAGGCCCCGAATACGGTGACATGAATGAGCTTGACATCAGCGGCCTTTTCCGCCTCATTGGCTGCATACCCGGCATACCCGGCCGGCGTCATCTCCAGGACATACAGGGTATCATCCTCAAGAATCATGCTGGCAGCCCGAAAGCGATTCACAATCTGGGTCATGTGCGCATCGATTCTGTCCACGGTCTGGGATGCGAGAATACTCGGCTTCATCCTGTCATTCATGTCGAGTCCAAGGTATTCCAGGACCGCGTCCGCCGCCTCATGAACTTCGGCCGGTGAATCCCCGTGGACCTCCAGCATGCCGAATGTCCTTTCAACCACCATTGCCCCCGGTTTTACATTGGTCCGCTTCAGGACAACGTTTGTAATACTGTTAATCTCGATGCCCGGGGCTATTTCCACAAAAAAGGCGGACTGCCCGGCTATGGGATAATACCCCAGGGCGGTACTGCCGATGTACCCGGCAAACTGTTTCTGTATTTGATCGATGATCGCAAAGGCCCTAAGCTCTATCATTTTCTTCTCTTTTCTCGCGATGAAAAGCAGTCCGACTACCTGCTTGCTTCAGTACCCGGGCAGGGCCGGCTATTCGACATTCCTGGCCAACTGCCGTTTATTCGGACACACCGCAGCCTGGGTGGTGCAAACGTCGTTCCCGAGGCACGCGCAATCCTGGTTGTTGCCCCCCACGAACCGACCGTAGCAGAAATCACCGATCGGGATGGATGTGGTGCAGTCCAGGATCAATTGCGACATGAGGAGACCGATAACCGGAGCAAGTCCAAAACCATGCCCGCTGAAACCGGTGCAGAAGACAAATCCCGGCACCTCTTCGGTGAATCCCAGCACCGGGAGCCCGTCAGCCATGGCGGCAATAAGGCCCGACCACATTCGGATCACGTGGATATCTTTCAGGACAGGAAAGTAATCGAGGACCGCTCTCGAAATGGCAGGTCCGATAAAGTGAAAAAGGGGCTTCCCTTCCCGGTGTATATACTGTTCGGTTCCGACAAAACCGCCCCAGAAAAATGGACCGTGCACTGTCTGCCTTCCGTAAAACAGGCCCCGTGCATGGCCGAACATCTGAGGGAACAACGGGGGATACGGTTCCGTGATCATTGCCTCTGAAAAAACCGGCCGCAGGGGAATATCGAGCCCTGCCAGATTAGCGACCTTCCGGCCTGCCACACCTGCCGCATCAACCACCAGGTCCGTCTCAACTACCTGTTTATCGGTCACAACGGCTGTGACCCTTCCCTTTTGGACCCTGATGCCGACGACCTCTTCCTGGGTACAGAATCGGACCCCAAGACTTTTTGCCTTGAGGAAATACGCGTACGTTACCAGAAACGGATTCGCATGCCCGTCCGTGGGACAATAACTGGCGCCGACCACCATCTCGCCGATATAGGGATTGACCTCCAGGACCTCTTTCCGGTCGAGCATCTGCACATCGAGCCCGGCAGCCTGCTGTTTCTCCACTGACTTTCTCATGTCCTCCATCTCCTGGGCGTTTGTGCACAACCGCAGGTTCCCCTTCCGCACATATTCCACATCCATGCCCAGTTCTTCATGAAGCTCGCCATACATCCGTATGCTTTCCATCGCCAGGGGCATCTCTTTCAGATTCCTCGCCGACTGCCGGACACCTCCCCCGTTACTGCCCGATGCCTCGCCTCCAATATCCGATCTCTCAATAACAACCGACTTGACACCTTCCTTGGCAAGATAATAGGCAAGGGCGCATCCCATCACACCGCCACCGACAATGACAACATCCGCTGTAGTAGGCATTATTACTCCCGATCCTCAGAGTCTCCGAAAGACTCAAGACAGCCTCACTCCCGCCAAAAGCCTGCCCCGGCAGAGGGGAGGGGCTCCAACATTGTTTGAAACCTCTGGATTCCTGCTTTCGCAGGAATGACAGAATCCATAAAATTCGTCATCAGCTTGTTGCGAAAACGGAGAGCTTAAGCGGTCTCACCGGGGCCCTTGCCGTTGTCGGCGTTACCTCACCGGCAGGGACTCCCAGTTCACTGGCAAGAATCTGAGTCACCAGGCGCTGACACGTCTGGCCCTGACAGAGTCCCATGCCCGCGCGGGTGATCCGCTTTATCCCGTTCAGGGTCCTCATCCCGTTTCTGATGGCTTCCTTTATTTCCCCTTTGGTGATCTCTTCACACCTGCATATGACAAGATCATCATCGTCTTCAGGGGCTGCGCCGCTTCTCGCTGTCTCGACAGGTTGTTCGCCTTTCAATTCCCTGAAACGATTGATCACTCTGTTAACAATACGATCAACATCTTCCTCGGAAAGGGGTCCTTCCTGAGCCGCAGATACATCGCGCTCAGGTTGGGCGACCGTTTCCTTCACGGTCTGAGTCTCTTTTGATATTTTCCTGCCGGCATCCGTATCCGTGCCGGCCTTCTCATCTCGTCCCGATCCATAAATGATCCGGATATTCTTCTCCTTAATCAGATCGAGCGCAGCCGCAGATATCCTGGCATCTTCAGGAACAACGAGTTCCTTTTTCCCGTCTCGAAGCGCCTTGGCGATATCTTCAGCAAAAACAAAAGCAGGTGCCATTGGCTTCTCCCTCTTATTCCTTTCTCCCTTTCAGACTGGCCAGGGTGTCCACCACCAGTTTGGCTGCTGCCTGGATTTCCGCCTGTGACCCTGCCAGGTACACACGGCCTGCAGCCCCGAAAAACCGTATATCCACCAGACGCACATTGCAGTGCTTTTCCGCTTCATTGGCTGCAATGGACGAATACGCGGCGGGCGTCACTTCCAGCAGGTAGACGTCATCACCTCCCAGGACCAGCATTCCTTTACTGTTGCGGTTAATGATGACCGCCTGGTAGGAATCCACCTTGTTGATAATGCTGGTTGCCAGTATGCTTGGTGCCAGCCTTTCCTCCTCCTTGAGACCCAGTTCATTCAGGATCATTTTGCCCGCATGAATGATCTCTTCCTGGTCAAAGGAATGAATTTCAAGCATCCCGTAGCGTCTCTCCACGATCATCTCTCCCGGGCGGGAGTTGGTCAGCTTGAGTGCTATGTCAGTCAGATGGTTTACTTCAATGCCGGGAACAACTTCCACAAAAAGCGAAGCCATTCCCTCGACACACAGAAATCCGCGACAGCGGGTTGCAAACAGCGAAGCAAATTGCGGTTGTAAGCGGTCCAGGTGGCAATACGCCCTTAACTCTGCCATTCATTCATCTCCTCTTTCATGCTGCAGTATCTACCGACATTCGGTGTTTTTCACTCCCCTTCAACGATCTGTATCCCGTATTCTTTCGCCAGGTCCCGTGCCAGGGGGGTCACAACACCGCCTTTGGTCACGTGCACCGTACCCTTTTTCTCGTTTGCGGCGCTGTTGATATCTCTTGCTGTAATAATTTTACGTGAATGCTTGTCCCCTGAAGCCTGAACCTTCTCCTCCTGGTGATTTCCCGATTCCAGAGGCTGCAGCGCCAGCTTCCGGAACATGGCACTCAACTGATCCGTTGGAGCAAACGTAATCCCGTATTCTTCCAGCTTCTGCAGGATCCCGTTCACCTCCTTTCGTATTCTTATGTTGGAAAGTGTCTGGGTGAGCAGAAACCCGTCCCGTGAAGCCAGGACTTTCTTTCCCCGTGCCAGGGCCGAGCAGACGATACCGGAGGCATGGTCGTCGCAAATGAGAGTCGCCACCTTTGCGCCGACTTTCAGGCAAAAGGTGGGCAGGACCAGCACATCCGCTCGCTCCATCACCTTTTGCAGGCCTTCCGGTTTCACCGTATCAAGAATACACCGGGTCCCGGCCTGTTTTCGCACATCCTCTCCGCATACCCAGCCCCGGGCCGATTCATCCGTAAAAACACTGGACTTTCCGGCCGATTCCTGGATTAGCCGCACCTGATTCATGGCTTCACCCAGTCTTGACACCCCGGCGTGGAAAAAAATCAATACATTCGGCCCGTTATGTTCCGAACTTTTTCCAGCCTTATCGCTCTTTGACGGGGCGGATGAACGCATTTCTTCAAGCACCTGTTTCACTATTTCTCGAATCTTTTCTTCGTCAATCATATCCATCGCATTACACCCCGGAAACGGACCTGTTTCCATTTCCGTTGAGGCAGGATAAGGCAATGCCCAAAGGCGTGATCACCTGCGGCGCCTCGGGCTGAAAAGCCTCCAGCCTCAGGTTGTTCCCCACGATCCCTGTGAGGCCGTCAAGCTCGCAGGTCCCGCCGACCATGCAAACCCGTTCAGCTCCTTCAGAGTCTTCCAGGGAAGTTTCCACGATGCTCGAAATCTTATCAATCACGGGCCGTACAACCGGCAGAACCGAACCGCTCATGCCTTTGGTCGTCTTGATCTTCTCCGCTTCCTCAAAGCTCACCCTGAAATGCCCCGCCAGCACCAGGGAAAGATGCACTCCCCCGGTTGCCTCGTCACTGGTACGAACAATCTTCCCATTTTTTACCACGGCCACACCGGTGGTTCCTCCGCCCACGTCAACGATAGCTCCATCCCGTATTCCCAGGACCAGGTTTGCCGCGCTTGGTTCGTCCAGAATCTTGAGAACATCCAGGTCCGCACCCTCAAGAATATATCTGGTGGTCTCAATGTTTCCCGATTCCGTCTGTGGGGGATACGAGGTGGCTCCCTTTTCGATGGGCAGGGGACAACACCGCCTGATGTCTTCCATGAGCCCCCTGACAAGGTTCAGGGCGCCCACGTAGTCCACGATGAGTCCGCTCCGGACAACCTCGGCACGACGCATATTCGCCGCCCGGGGCACTCCTTTTTCATCTACGACAATCGCGATGGTTTTGTATGTCCCGATGTCTACGCCGGCGAAGAGGGACTGTGCGCCTGAGAAATCCCACAACTCAGGACGGTTCATCATTTTTCTCACTTTTTGAACGGCAGCTGTCATACAAGACTCTTATAGAGCTCTTTGCTGGGTGAAGGAATGACCACATAGCTCTGGATAAAGCCTTCCATCTCCGGTAACGCAATGCCGGCCTCCACCGCCGCGTTCACGGACGCCACATCACCGGTCATCGTCACGAATGATTTTCCCGCAAGGCCTGTGGCGCATCGAATCTCGATCAAATCCACGTCTGCCGCCTTTGCGGCCGCATCTGCTCCGCTTATGCACGAGGCTGACGAATAGGTTTCAATGATTCCCAGTGCCCTGAGCTCCGTAACAGGAGTGGCGCAGCTCAAGGCGGGAAAGACGGCTGGATGGACGTTGGCAAGAACAAAGGAATCCACCAGGAATTCACCGGCAACCTCTTTTCCAATATCCAGGGAATTCTGCACGGATCCTACATCACCTGAAATCATCGCCAGGTAGCGTCCGGGGCACGCCGAGCGGGCCATAAGGATTTCCACGTCGGACGCCTTGATCATCTCATCCGCACATTCTATTCCCTTTGCAACACTGTTTGTTTCGATGAGACCTATTGCCTTGAATTCCATTTTATCTTTCCCTGCATGTATTCAGGTTGCTTAGGTTTATAACCCGAGCCCTAAGGATGGCAGGAAGCCTTGCTCTCCGGCCCGGATCTTTACTGCCTGATCACCACAGCGCCGTCCACGGACACGACGCGTCCGTCTATGCTGGCATGCACCCGTGCTCCTAAGGCATTGTCCGGGATTTCACCCACGAGGGAGCCTTTCTTCACCTGTTGGCCTGCCTTCACCACGGGCCTGGCCGGAGCTCCCAGATGTTGTTTCAACGGGATCCGCACCTCTTTCACCTGGATTCCCTCTTCCATGAACGGGGGATGGTCCTCATACTGGCCGATCTGCAAACGTTCTACCAGCCTCCGGGTAGGAATTTTCCGGACATCCCTGAAAGGGGAAGGCTGATATCCGCTCTTCTTCGAAGCCCGTTTCACCCCTTCCTGCAACAAATCCCGCTTGATCTGTGCATTCACCTCTCTCGGGGAAATCATCATGGGACAGGCATATTTCTCACAAATGCCGCACTCGCAGCAGATCAAAGCATCATGAAGAATATCCTTTGAAAAAGAAGTCCTTGATCCAAGCTGGCGCATAATCTTGTGCGGCTCCAGAGAATGGCCGAGAAGATGACGCGGGCAAAGATCAGTACAACGGGAGCATTGGCAGCAGACCATCTTCGTAATACGCATGATTCGATCCGGGTCGTTGATCTTGCCGGTGATGATATTGTGATCGGAAGGCAGCACAATGACACCGCTGGTGGTCTTGGTCACGGGAGTCGAAAGATCGGAGGTCACCTGACCCATCATGGGTCCTCCGATTACCACCTTGAAATCATCCACCGTTACACCGCCCGCCAGATCAATGACCTCGGCAATACGTATTCCGATGGGCACCTTCATGACCAGCGGATGCCGGACCTCTCCGGTAACAGTGAGATATCTGTCGGTAACCGGCTTCCCGTCGTCAACGGCCCGTGCAATATTCAGAAGGGATTCCACGTTGCTTACCACTGTGCCCACCTGAAGCGGAATACCTCCCTCCGGAACCACCTTTCCCGTCACATCAAAAACAAGGATCTGTTCATCTCCTGCCGGATAGAAATCCCCCAGTTCGAATACGTCAATATTCTTAAACGGCCCGTGATCGATGCCTCGTCTGACCGCATCCATTGCCTTGTCGTGCTTTCCCTTCAGGCAAAGGGTGCCCCTTCCGGACCCGGTGCATTCCATTACAAGCGAAAGCCCCCGGAGGATCCCCTCTGTTTCCTTCTCCATGATAAAGGGATCACTCATGAGCAAAGGCTCGCACGATGCCCCGTTTCCAAGCACCCGCTCGACGTTGGAATCGAGTTTCACATGGGTGGGAAAGCCCGCACCGCCTGCTCCCACGATGCCCGCCTCCCGAACTTTTCTTACGATTTCAGGATTCATCACGTTCGCTTTGCAGTTGGGAACTTTCCTCAAGATCAAAGTTATCAACGATTCCCACAACCACCGCATCCACCGGGATCGGTGTCTTCCTGTCAAACGCCTGCATGGCGGGAGCGCCTTTCGTCACGATCACCAACTCTCCCCTGCCCGCGCCGATTTCATCCGCGGCAATCAGGAGTTTGCCAGCCGGCTGGAGATCTTTTCCCAGCGGTTCTACAAACAGCAGACGCAGCGCAGAAATCTTCTCATTCTTTTTCGTGGACCACACGTCGCCCACAATCCTTCCGAGTATCATGTAGCCACCTTCCTCAAACTTGGATTGTTTTCCCTTGAACTCGTGAACGGCCCACAGGCACCATCACAGATTCTCGGTACCTATGGCGTCCAGCGCCGCTTTCACAGCCGCGATTTCACCAAAAATCCCGATCATGGTTAAGTGCTGAGGGCACGTTCCCTTGAGGTCGAAGACATGAACGTTCGCTGTTTTTTCTGCTATATCAGCAGCATACATCATGTCCACCAGCTTCCCCTGCACCAGCCCTACTGCGCTGAAATCAATAAGATCAAGGGACTTCTTGCCGCCCGACCCCATCCTGCTCATCAGGATGTCTACGACCCCCGGTCCGGGGTGTGTTATGAATTGGACATTGAGTGCCATGGTTTCCCTCTTCTCGACAAGGTGCTTCTCTCCTGTCGAGCGTCTTTTGTCTTCACCCGGCTCCTATCCCGCCGGTCGCCTGCCTATTCCTGCAACGTCGAGACCACGCGGCAAAAGCCCTGATGCCCGCCGAGACACGCATGAACATTGCAGACAACCTACTACAGGATCAATAACTACTTTTCGCCCTTGGGGATGGTGTTCTCAATATCACCATGGGGCCTGGGGATGACATGGACGGAAACCAGTTCGCCCACGCGTTCCGCTGCAGCACCGCCCGCGTCCGTAGCGGCCTTTACCGCACCCACGTCCCCGCGAACAAAAACGGTAACCAGTCCGCCGCCGACGAACTCCCTGCCGACGAATTTCACCTTGGCCGCTTTGACCATTGCGTCCGCTGCCTCAATAGCGCTTACCAATCCTTTTGTTTCAACCATACCCAACGCTTGTTCAGCCATACTTCTTTTCCTCCTGAAAATTTTTAGTGTTTGGGTTTCAACGCCCTTGCCCGCATGGACCACTCTTTGGGAACTTCCATGGTAACCAAAGAGGTCTCATCCATTTTTTCAGTCTTTCTGACACCCGTCACCACTGCTTCTCCCAGTTCCTTACCCGACCGATCCAACGCAATGATCGTATCTCCCTTCTGTGGCAACGGCAAAAATTCATAGGGGACCGTTACTCCCGCCTTTCCATTTTCGAGGCTCTCATCCACCAGGAAGATAGCCTGCCCGGGGCAGATGTAGACACAGGTCTGACAACCAACGCACTTTTCGCCGTCCATGTGCGGCAGGTTGGTAATGTCCTCCCCAACCGTTATGGCCCCCACCTTGCAGCTCGACTCGCAGGGATTACAGGGAATATCCTGGGTACATTCTATGACTGCTACCGGTCCCTGCCTTCGCCTGGCCTCGCTGGGGACCCCGGGGCTGTCTTTCAGTTCTTCTTCCGAAAGGTATCCTGTTCGGGACAGTCTTCCTGACATACGTTCACCCTTTCATCACTGCGTTCAGATATTCTTTTGCCACTCTCCGGGCATCCCCATGGCTCCCGCTCCGCAGGGACTTCATACTCGCGGCCTGTTCACGGCGCTTCTGGAGGAAACCTTCTTCGTCCAGATAGCCCATGCTTCGGGCAATCGCCAGCCCCGCAATTCTGCCCTCGATAATAGCCGTGCTTGCCTCTTCAATGCCGGATACATCCCCGGCTATGTAAATGCCGGGAATCGTGGTCTCCTGGTTTTCATCATGTCCCGGCACGAGTCCCCCCAGTTTCGGGACATAGGTCATCCTGCAGCCCGCCATTTGCGCCAGTTTCGTCATGGGGTTCAGTCCCACGGCAATGCAGATGGTATCCACATCAAATTCCTTCTCAGTCCCCGGGACAGGCTTCCATTTTTCGTCCACCTGGACGATAGTCGCTCCTTCAACCCCGTTCTTCCCCTTGGCTTCCTTAATGGTATGAGACATGAAAAAAGGTACTCCGTAACGCGCTACCTTCGCGGCATGTACTCCGTATCCCCCGATCTTCGGGGCTGCATCAATCACCGCAGCCACTTCACAGCCGGCCTGAAGCATCTGGTAGGCCACCACAACACCCACGTTTCCTGATCCCACCATGAGCAATTTCTTCCCCGGTTTTATGCCGTGTACGTTCGCCATGGTCTGCGCCGCGCCCGCCCCGATGACGCCCGGCAGTGTCCACCCGGGAAACGGGATCATATTCTCCGAGGCACCGGTCGCCACCAGAAGCCTTTCCGCTTTCACCTGCTCAATCTGATCCCGGACCATCACATTCATGGTCCGGTTCTCGTAGATGCCGAGGACGACCGAATGGAGTGACACTTCAACGCCAAGATCACGCGCTTGCTCCAGGAGTCCGACCCCGATTTTGAACCCTCTGGTACTCGCATAATGCTCCCGTGATCCGAAAAACTTGTGGATCTGTTTGAAGAGTTGTCCCCCCGGCTTTTCATTTTCATCGTAGACAACAACCTGCACACCGCACCGTGCAGCCTCAATGGCCGCAGCCAGCCCGGCGGGTCCCGCTCCAACGCTCACCATTTCAATTCTTCGCACGACTCACTCCGATGATTTCTGAGGGCCCTTCCCGATCTGCGTCTCAATGACCATGCCCTCCCTCAATGGTTCCACGCAGGTCCGCACATTCGGAACCCCGTCAACAACCATAATGCAGTCAGTACAGCGGCCTATGGCACAAAATACTCCGCGCGGTTCATTCCTTCTCGTCGTATATCGGTGAACCAGCACCCCGTTTGCCCGCAACGCAACGGCAATCGGTTCCCCTTCAAAACCTTCAATGCTTTTCCCGTCAAAGGTGAACCGGACTTTTCTTCCTTTTTCAAAGCTTCCCAGTATTGGGTGTTCTTGTATGCGTATCATCTTTCGTCCTGAATCCAACCCGGGTTAACAGAAACCAAACCGCTCCGTAAACGTGTAGTTCGTCCCCACAAGGGGAATGCCCGTCATGGCGCAGGCTTCCAGCGTCAAGGACCTCAGGTCTTCCCTTTCCAGGCTGTGCAATTGGGTTTTCCCCGCCGCCTTGGCGAGGATTACCGCCTCGTAGGTCATGCCCTGGATATAATTGGCCACTTTCCGGGCCGCGTCATCTATGTCCAGCCTTTTCCTGAGTTCAGGATCCTGGGTGCCGATACCGAACGCGCATTTCCCTTCGTGGCACTTGAGGCAGACCACACATCCCATGGCAACCATTGCCCCGGTCCCAATGGCCACTGCGTCGGCACCCAGTGCCAGGGCCTTTGCCACGTCCGCCCCGTCCTTAATGCCGCCGGAGACAATCAGGCTGAAGTCGTCTTTTACCCCTGAGTCTTCAAGGCTTCGAACAGCCTGGACAAGGGCCGGCAGCGTGGGGATACCCAGGTTGTTGGATGCAACCACAGGAGCTGCTCCGGTCCCCCCCTGTGCCCCGTCGATAACTACGCCGTCCGCTCCGGCCTTTACCGCGATCTTCACGTCTTCCCAGACCCTGCCCGCCGCGATCTTCATAAAAATGGGAATTTCATTGTCCGTAATGTCCCGCAGTTCGTCCATTTTCAGACAGAGGTCATCCGCTCCGAATATGTCCCCGTGTCGGGGGTGGCTGTGGAGATCAATGCCCTCGGGAAGCTGTCTGAATTGAGCGATCTCCTTTGTTATCTTGCTTCCCATGAGGTGTCCCGATAAACCGGGCTTTGCGCCTATTCCAACAATAATCTCCAGTGCATCGGCGGCTTCAATATTCCGCAGGGAGAACGCCATCCTGCTCGGGAGAATCTGCACCACCTGCTTGTAGGAATTTGCCCGTTCCTCGGGAAGCAGGCCGCCTTCTCCATTGTTTATGGACGTTCCCACGATATCCGTTGCCTTGGCAAGGGCGATCTTTGCCTCTTTGCTCAATGCGCCGTAAGACATACCCGAAATCATGATGGGTGTTTCTATAACCAATGGGTTTTTCGCATACCGTGACCCGAGAACCGTCTGGGTCTTGCAGTCCTCCCGGTACGTATCAATGGACATACGGGTCAATTGGGACGGCAGGACAAGAAGGTCGTCAAAATCAGGAAATTTCCTCGGGGTGCCGCATCCCCGGATCCGGTGTTTGCCGGCCTCGGCCTTGTACTTGATCTCGGCAATGGTTTCAGAGCTCCACACCCCTCTTTGTATATCTTTGGCCTTTGGTTTCTTCGCTTTTGCTTCCATTTATCCCTGCCTCCCCTTTTTGTGGGTCGGTTTAAACAGCACGTATTCATGGCGCCCAAGCACATTGGGGACAATGCTCTTGAATGCATCAACCCCTTGATCAATGCCGTATTTCTGAAACAGCTTCTCCACTTCAGCCTTTTCATTGTCATCGATGGGGATAATTCGCGTGTTTCCGCCGAGTTTCTCTTCCACTGCCTCGTCGAGAACATGGATAATCCCATTGTACATGGATTCACCAATGCCTTCACCCACCTCACCGAGGATGATGATCCGGCCGCCGAGGGTCATTTTGCCTGTCCACCTCCCCACGTTTCCGCAGACGATCAGGGTCCCTCCTTTCATTCCCCATCCAGCGCGACTCCCGCTGTTCCCCTTGACGACGATTGTGCCGCCCAACATGGAAGGAGCAACATTACTGCCGGTATTCATCTCGACAATGATTTCCCCGTCCATCATATTGTCTCCGGTGTACCAACCCGTGTTCCCCTTCACCACCAGACTCGGCCCTTCCAGAAAACCGCCCGTGTAGAAGCCGGTACTCCCGTCTACCGTGATTTTCCCATTGCCGATAAGAGCAGTGGCAAAATTGTGAACAGAGTGGCTGTGTACCACTTCAATCTCATCTTCGGTCTTTATCAGTTCCTTGAGCTTCCTGTTAATCTCACGGGACGCCATTCCCGTCAGGTCTAGACGGACCATGTCATCACACCTCCGGGATCCATCTCCGATGCATACACGTCGGAGACAATTGGGGTTAGACAAATCTGTTCCGATCCAAAAAGGACGGTGTGTCCGTCCTGCTCAAAATACAACATGGGTTTAATGCCGAGCTTGTCCCGCAGGGCACCAATCTGGTTTTCAGTGCTGACCAGGAGGGTGAACACGCCGTCGAACGTTTCCAGCCCCTCATACAACGCCTCCTCGAGATCTTTTCCCTTTTCTTTCATCTGGTACGCCAGAAAATGGGCAGCCATTTCAGAGTCATTGTTGGTCTTGAACCGGATGCCGAGGTTTTCCAGTTTTCTTCGCATATTGAAATAATTGGTGAACTGTCCGTTGTGGACAATGGCTAATTCGGGATAGAGATACGAAACGAAGGGATGGGCGAAGTTGATGTTCTCGATACTTTCCGTGGCGAGACGGACATGCCCTATTCCATGAGTCGCCTTGACCGAGGGAATTGCATGGTTGAACTGCAAATCCTCTGCAGAACCTTGATCCTTGTAAACCTTGATGCGCCGCCCCAGCGAGTGCACGCAAAGCTCCGGATGACTGTCAATATCCCAGTTCAGTTGCGCGATCCTTTCCGGCGCCATACCAAGTGAGGCCTCGTAAAAGCTGAATATCCCTTCTCCCTGGTACGTCCGAACGCCCGAAATTGACGCGTGTTTCCTGATGATCTCTTCCAGGTCTTCCTTATACCGGACATCAGAGACAGCGACTCTGACCTGGATGTCTTCACGCTCCTCATAAAGGGCCACTCCGGTGGAATCCTTTCCCCGATGCAGAAGCTCCTTCAGCATGTTGATCAGATCATTTCCCAGATCGGCCGATTCTTTGGAAATAATTCCGGCTACGCCACACATGGTATCCCTCCGGAATGACGGGAACGTGCCATCTTCATCCCATCATAGATGATAAAAGTATTCATTGAATTCCCAGTCGGTCACGCAGGTCCTGAAACGCTCCTCTTCATTTCTCTTTATGGCCAGAACATTCTCAACAATCTGAGGACCAATCGCCTCGCACAGGACCTTGTCCTTCTCAAGCTCTTCAATAGCATCCCGCAGGTAAAACGGCACCGTATCAAATTTTCCAGGCTCTTCGGTGTAGATGTCCCCCACGTAGTAGTCTCCCGGGTCAGTTTGTTTTTCAATACCCTCGAGCCCTGCGATCAATCCCACGGCAAACACCAGGTACGGATTTGCTGAGGCGCACGCCGCCCTGTTCTCCACCCGCGTTGCCATTCCCCGCTCCGCGGGAATGCGGATGTAGGTGGTCCGGTTATCCAATCCCCACGCCAGATAGTAAGGAGCAAATGAGTTCAGGACATAGCGCTTGTAGGAATTGATCGTCGGGGCAAAGAAAAGCGTCATCCCTTTTGCATGAGCCATCTGGCCCCCGATAAAATATCGCATCAAATCCGACATTCCTTCTTTTCCTGCGGGGTCGTCGAAGACATTTTTCCCGGTCTTCATGTCATTGATGGAGTAATGGGTATGAAAACCGCTTCCTCCCATTTCATCCTTGGGCCTTCCCATGAACGTGAGAAAGAGGTCGCGTTGAAAGGCCATTTCTTTACAAACGGCCTTAAAGGTAAAGGTCTGGTCTGCCATCTTGAGAACATTGCAGTGCCGCCAGTTGATTTCGAATTGCCCTTGAAAAAATTCATGATTGCTGTAAAGAACGTCCATCCCCATTTGCAGCAGGGTGTTCTGCAGGTCCCGAAGGAGGTCTACCGGATCCACCCTTGGGCCGGTGGTATACACATTGCTTGGTTTATCACAGTAATACTCAAAATTGCTCCCATCTTTTCTGAAAGCAAAAAACTCCAGTTCACCGGCCGCGATAGGTTCAAGTCCTCTTTCCTTATACAGGTCCATAACCCTTTTGAGCAGCCATCGCGGGGAATGGGGAAAGGGCTCTCCGTTTGCGTAAATATCACCAATAAACCTGGCCGTGCCTTCCTGATAGGGAATAACAGAGAACGTGTCGGGATCAGGTATAATAGTCATGTCTTCATAATTGACTTCCTCAGCAGTGCCTGTTCCGGGAGGAATGTTGTACGCAAGGTCTAGGGAAAAAGTGGGTTTCGCACAGTTAATACCCTCTTCCAAAATTTCATCAAGTCTGTTTGCCGGGACAATCTTACCGCGGTTGATACCATACATATCCGGGAAATCGATACGCAAGGTGTCTACGTTGGCCTCCTTCATCCTCTCCGCTATCTCTTTCTTTTCCATTTCCCCCCTCTTCGTTTCGGCGTCATGACCTGGCTGAAATTTATCCTACATCTCATATTTCTTTTTGTATATTCTCTTTCATTTATGTTTGTCAAGAAAAAACTGCTGAGCAGTGCCATTTCGTCTTCTTGTGTCCTCTTCGTTGTTTATAAAATGATTTCAATGTATTATTTCATTCTTCGCTATCGACGAAACTGTTTTTTCTGATTCATGTTTGGCATTCAAGGAATCGTTTAAGACCTTCTCTCACGCCCGAAATTATGATCGTTGACCATGCAAAAAGAAGATATTTCGCCGGTGAATCTGCATTCTTTCCCAGCCGGCATTCTGCCTGATTTTGAACGTCAACGCTCCGAAAAATAGAGGGAGCCGGCAGGACCCAGATCCACCGTCTAAATCCCGCAATTGCAATCTTGTGAGTTAATTTGGTAAAAGTCCTGATCATCAGCAAGGTGTCATATGCAAGTCGAAGATCCCGGACTTTGAGCGGGAGCGCTGAGGAGCGACGGCTGAGACGTATGACCAATACGTCGCAAAGAGGAGCGACCGAAAGCAACGCAGCAGATGATATCTTGCTGGTGATCAGAGCAGGGACAAAGCCGTTGACTCTTTTGCCGTGGTTCTGTATGAAACAGGAGAATCCAGGAACAGGAATCAAGAGGGAAGCTATGCCGATTTACGAATTTTACTGCCCTGATTGCCATATGATCTTCAATTTCTTTTCTAAAACCATCAATACCGAAAAAAGGCCTCTCTGCCCCAGGTGTCAAAAGGTTCGCCTGGACAGAAAAATGTCGGTGTTTGCACGGCTCAAAAACAAGGGCGAAGAGGAAGACATGCCCATGCCCGATCTGGATGAGGCGCAGATGGAAAAGGCCATGGGGGCTTTGGCCAGGGAAATGGATCACCTGGACGAAGAAGATCCCCGCCAGGCCGCAAATCTCATGCGAAAACTCACGGATATGACAGGCCTTGAACTGGGACCCGGTATGCAGGAGGCGCTCCACAGGATGGAGGCCGGAGAAGATCCGGAAAAAATCGAGGCCGAGATGGGAGACATCCTCGAGGAAGAAGACCCTTTTCTGCCGAAGAAAGGAGTGAATCTCCGGAAATACCGCCCGCCCGAGGTGGATGAAACGCTGTATGATTTATGAACCAGCCCACCGCAGGCAGCGGAGTATTCCTCTGGTGTCATTCCGGAAAGCCCGCAGGTCTTATCCGGAATCCAGCGGAATTCCGTTCTCTCACCGGGCTTAAGGAAAGGCTTCGCGGGAATGACCACCGCGTCGCAAGCGACGGAGTATGGAACCCGGTGCAGGAATAATTCCATTCTGCATTCAAGATGATACCTAGGCGGCAAGGAGCGGACGATGGAGGCGTACATGAAGGGTACGTCGAGGAGTCCGCGACGCAGCCAACGCCGGTAGCGCTTGAATGCAAATTGGAATAAGGAGAGATGGCCATTGTCATCAGAGAGCAGGTACCATGAGCGGCTGAACAGGATCAAGAAGGCCATTGCGCTTGAAAAACAGGACCGCGTCCCGGTCGTGCTGGAATATTCCGGCTTCGCGGCATACGTGACAGGGACCCCCATGGCCGAGTTTCTGCGCTCCCCGGCCAGGAATCTTGAAACCATGATCCAGGCCTCCCGCATGGTGGGGGAAGCGGATGCC
Source organism: uncultured Desulfobacteraceae bacterium (assembly GCA_964633015.1). GTDB lineage: Bacteria > Desulfobacterota > DSM-4660 > Desulfatiglandales > Desulfatiglandaceae > B46-G9. The sequence goes on from CAZWEV010000007.1 coordinate 39,845, forward strand.
ATCAACTATGGTTCTTTCTGGCCGTACGGGCTCTGCTACGACTTCCTTTCAAAAGTCCGTGTGCCGGGAATCGACTTGCCGGAAAATGAAATGTGGCAGGTGGATGAAAAAGAACTCATGACGCGGGAGGATTACGACAGGCTTCTGAAAACGGGTTGGCCCGATTACATGGAACGCTTTATGCGAGAGAAGCTTCTTGACGATGTTCCCGAGGAATATCTCCCTCCCCGCAGAAAATCACCCGATGTGCTGGCGGCATGGCGCGAAGAGGGCTTGCCGGTATTGAGCGGCGGCGACATCACCACACCGTTTGAAGTACTTTGCGGTTCCCGGTCTCTTCTGAAATTTTCATCGGATCTTTTCGAGATTCCGGAGAAGGTCATTGCCGTCATGGAGGAAATTGTCGCCCACCTCGGTGGCAGGGCCATCAGACACGCGAAAAAAAGAGGATACCCCGTGGTCTGGGTCGGAGGCTGGCGGACTGCTCCTTCCATGCTCTCTCCCGCCATGTGGAATCGCTTTGCCTGGCCCTATTTTGAGAGATTGGTGAACGAGGTGGTCGATTCCGGGCTGATAGCGCTGCTCCATCTTGATTCCGATTGGACCCGGGAGCTCGAACGCCTGAGGGAGCTTCCCCGGGGAAAGTGCATCGTGGCCCTTGATGGGGAGACCGATATCTTCGCCGCCAAAGAGATCCTGGGAGATCACCTGTGCATCATGGGAGATGTCCCCGCCTCCATGCTGTACCTGGAAAGCCCGGATACGGTGTATGCATATTGCACCCGCCTTATTCGGGAACTGGGCCCGGAAGGGTTCATTCTTCAGTCAGGCTGCGACATACCCGCCAATGCCCGGCTTGAAAACGTTCAGGCCATGGTGGCGGCAGCGACGGATTAAGAAGGTTCGCCCTCAGATGAAAGATGCACTGAGGAGCGAATCAAAATAACCCATGCGCCCCCACAGACCTGCACGATTGGGAAAATAACAGAAAGGATCTGATCATGTCCCTGAAGATGTGGGCTACACCTTCATCGGGGATCCCTCCGGCCTCGAACTGAGAGACCAGTGGTATTATGATGTTGGATTGGGGTATTATCTGACGGAAGATATCCTCATCAGCGGGTACTATGAGGAATGGCGATCCCTGGTTGAAGAGGAGTCGAATCCCAGAGATCTCTTTTTCACCCTGAACTACCGGTTCTCTTCCCAAATAGAGTTCACCGCGGGAATGCTGTTCGGTCTGTCGGACGGAGCACCTGACTACGGTCTTTCAGGCGGAGTCAGGCTGAAATTCCAGGCAATAAACAGGCCCTCATGCCGGTGCAGGTCTGAAGCAGCATGGCGCCGGGAGCCGGTCATTTCAATGGCCCTGCAAGAAAAATTTCATTTCGGGATATGAAACTCACTCGTGCCCAAAATTCGCTTGTGTATGGGCACTATTTGAAAAATTTCACCGCATGTTCGAGACGGTCCGCCACCCGGTCCTGTCCGATGACCAGGAGCACGTCAAAAATACCCGGTCCGACTGCCTCGCCGGTTACAACCGTCCGGATCCCGTTAATCAGGACTCCCGCTTTTACGTCAAATTCTTCAGCGGTTTCTCTGAGTATTTCTTCGGTCCCCTCGAGGGTATAACTCTCCAGTGCTCTGATCCGGTCTGCAAGCAGTGGAAACCATTCCCGCAATCCGGGATATTTGAGGACATTCTTCTTCAGGGCACGCTCCTCCACCGGGTACTCGTCGGAAAAATAGGCGAGGCCCAGGGTGACAAAATCAGTCAGTACATGAAACCGCTGGCGGATGAGGTCCACTGTCCGGAGAAACCAATCCCTCCTGGACGTCTCGAACTCCGGGTTCCAAATACCTTTCTTCCGAAGCTCTTCCCGTACATACGGCTCAAGCTCATCCAACGGGAGTGTCCGGATATAGTGGGCATTGATGCTGAGGGCCTTGGGGTCTGTAAAGAACTTCGGATCATCTTTCCTGATATCAAACACCGCGTTGGAGCGCTTGACTCCTTCCAGGGAAAAAGCCTCGATCAGCTCCTCCTTCGAAAAAATCTGCCTGGAATCAGGAGTTGACCAGCCCAGCAGGGCAAGAAAATTGACAAACGCCCACGGCAGGAAGCCCTGTTCCCGGTAAAAATGGATAGCCACCACTTCACCGTGCCTCCGTTTGGAGATCTTGGCCTTTTTGGGGTCCAGAGTGAGCGGCATATGTGCGAACCGGGGAACGGGGACGTCGAGTGCCCGGTATATGAGGATCTGTTTGGGTGTATTCGCAATCCCGTCCTGGCCTCTGATCACATGGGTAATGCCGTCCCTGGCATCATCCACCGCATTTGAAAGCACGTAGAGGGGCTGCCCATTGGAGCGGACTATGACAAAATCTTCGATATCCTCGTATTTCTTTTCTATGGCTCCGTAGACCAGGTCTTTGAAGCGGACTGCGCCCGGTTCCCGCGGCACCTTGAGGCGAATAGTATACGGCATGCCGGCCGCTTCTTTTCTGGAAATCTCTTCCGGGGAAAGGCCTCTGCACGTTCCATCATATTGAAGGGGCGATTTGTTCGCCATGGCCTCCTCTCTTTTCCGTTCCAGTTCCTCTCTGGTACAGAAACATTTATAGGCATGTCCTGTGTGCAGGAGATTCATGGCCGTTTCCCGGTGTTCATCAATGAACTGCGATTGAAAATATGGCCCTTCATCCCACGTAATACCAAGCCACTCCAATCCCTCCAGAATCCCTTTGATGGATTCCTCGGTGGATCTCTCAGCATCCGTATCCTCGATCCTGAGGATAAACTTTCCGCCGGTCTTCCTGGCATAGAGCCAGTTGAATATGGCTGTCCGCGCCCCTCCTATATGCAGATACCCGGTCGGGCTCGGTGCAAAGCGTACCACAACTTGTTTGTCCATTTCTTTTCCTTATCTATTTTCTTAATGCTGTATACGTAAATTTTGCGTTCAAAACGAGCACAAAATTTTTGTTGTGATCGCGTTGAATAGCAAGTTCCAAAATCCAAATGTCAAATGAATGTCAAAAGCAAATGGCCAAATTGACGGGGAATTTGGACCGCTCTGAGTTACTCCGTCGCTTGTTACTGCAGCAGACAGGTGAGCAGAATATGTTTTGTCATTGAGGCATTGGGATTTCACTAGACATTTGAGCTTTGAGATTTGTCATTTCCGGTTTATCCGGGCTATGTTTTCCCGGATATACCGGGCCACGTCTTCCGTATTGGTCCCGGGACCGAATACGGCGGCAATCCCGCACTCCTTGAGCGCGGGAATGTCCTCATCGGGAATAATCCCTCCCCCGATCACGAGGATATCTGCGATTCCCTTCTCTTTCAGGAGTTCCATGACCTTCGGGAAATGGTAATCATGAGCACCTGAAAGGATGCTCATGGCAATCACATCAACATCCTCCTGGAGGGCGGTTTCCACGATCTGGGCCGGGGTCTGTCTCAGTCCCGTGTAAATCACTTCCATCCCCGCGTCCATCAAGGCGCTTGCAAGGACCTTGATGCCCCGGTCATGCCCGTCGAGTCCGGGTTTTGCCGCCAGTACCCTTATTTTTTTCTCTTTGTCCATACCTACCCCTGCTACACAATTAAGATTTTTATCACCTAACAAGGAAACTTGCGTTCAAAACGCACACACAATCTCTTTTGTGATCCTACTCGATGTCAAATTTCAAATGACAAAATCAACGCGAAGTTCACCGTGCTTTGATTTGCTCTGTCGACCGTTGCTGGAACCGGCGTGTAAGCGAGACAAGTTTTGTCGTAGAGCCGTTTGGATTTCATTTGGCATTTGGATTTTATCATTTGAGTTTTGTTTCTCATTTATCCCAGTGTTGACGCGGCCCGGTACTCGCCAAAGACATCACGCAGGACCCCGCAGATCTCACCCAGGGTGGCATATTCCCGTACTGCTTCCAGCATGAGAGGCATGAGATTTTCGTTGCCTTCCGCGGCGTTCCTGAGCCTCGAGAGGGCCTTTTTCACGGCGGAACCGTCCCGGTCTGACCGCAGGTTTCCCAGGTTCTCTATCTGCGCCACCCGGACAGCCGGGTCCACGCGCAGGAGGTTGGTGGGCTTTTCCTCCTCCACCTGAAAACGGTTGAGTCCCACCACAACTCTCTCTTCCTTTTCAATCTCACGCTGGTACCGGTATGCGCTGTCCTGGATCTCCCGCTGCACAAAGCCCTTTTCAATGGCGCGAACCGCACCGCCCATTTCATCGATTTTCCTGATATACGCGTCCGCCCTTTCACAAATCTCTTTTGTCAGATGCTCAATATAGTAGGATCCGGCCAGGGGATCCACCGTGTCCGTCACGCCGCTCTCATAGGCGATCAACTGCTGGGTCCGCAAGGCGATCTGCACGGCCTCCTCCGAGGGGAGGCACAGGGCCTCGTCCATGGAATTGGTATGGAGAGACTGGGTCCCGCCCAGGACAGCAGCAAGGGCCTGATACGCCACCCGGACGATATTGTTTTTCGGTTGCTGGGCCGTGAGCGTACATCCGGCTGTCTGCGTATGGAACCGGATCATCATGGACCGGGGATTCTTTGCCCCGAACCGCTCTTTCATGATTTTTGCCCAGAGGCGCCTCGCAGCCCGGTATTTCGCGATCTCTTCCAGAAAATCCAGGTGCGCATTGAAGAAAAAGGAAAGCCTGGGCCCAAAGGCATCCACCTCCAGGCCGGCCTTCATCGCGGCGTCCACGTAGGCAATCCCGTTTGCCAGGGTGAATGCCACTTCCTGGACAGCCGTGGATCCGGCTTCCCGTATGTGATATCCGCTGATGCTGATAGTGTTCCACAGGGGAATATTTTCCGCGCAGTACGAAAAGATATCGGTGATAATCCTCATGGAAGGCTCCGGCGGATAGATGTAGGTTCCCCGGGACGAGTATTCCTTCAGAATGTCATTCTGGATCGTCCCCCGCAGCTTGTCAAAAGCCACCCCCTGCTTTTCGGCCACGGCCAGGTACATGGCAAGCAGTATGGCAGCCGGGGCGTTGATGGTCATGGAGGTGCTCACCTTATCGAGAGGAATCCCGTCAAAGAGCGTCTCCATATCCTTGAGGGAATCGATCGCCACCCCCACCTTCCCCACCTCTCCAATGGCCATCTCGTGATCAGAGTCGTAGCCGATCTGAGTGGGAAGATCGAAGGCCACTGAAAGGCCGGTCTGCCCCTGTTCCAGGAGAAATTTATACCGCTTGTTGGATTCTTCCGCGGTTGCAAAACCCGCATACTGGCGCATGGTCCAGAAACGCCCCCGATACATGGTGGGCTGCACCCCACGGGTGTAAGGGTATTCGCCCGGGAACCCGATTTCTTCCTCATAGTCCACATCCTGCGTATCCAGCGGCGTGTAGAGCCTCCTCAGGGGAATTCCCGAAGTATTGATAAACTCGGGTTTCCTTTCAGGCCTCTTGCGGAGATTCTGTTCCACTTCGCCATTCCATAGTGCAAAGAGCTTTTCCATGTGCTCGTCACTCTTTTCCCGTGCCATTCATTTTCCTCCATTTTCCTCCATCACTGTGGACATTGCCGTCAAATGCACAGTTTAGTTATCACGTTTTTCTCGTTTTTTAAACCCCTTCTTTGCGTCTGCCGAAATACCTCAACCGGAGGCACTTCTGTCAACATCCCTTGCCAAATCCAGGGTGGGAGCGTTTAAAACCGGGGAAATTCTTGGCTCACCAGGACTTGGCATGCTTTGCCATTGAAGGATTCGAAAGTGCGCGAACAGGATATGTTCTTTTTTGTGAATGAATGGAGTGAGGACTTTTGGTGCTGATGAGAGGAGAGAACAAAAAGGGATGGGAATGCAAGGAAATATATTATGTCCCCACCACAATTCCGCCATCCACCCGCAGGACCGCACCCGTAATATAGCTCGCTTCATCAGAGGCAAGAAAGAGGTATGCATTTGCGATATCTCTCGGGTTCCCCAGTCTTCCCAGCGGTGTTTTCGACCTCATTGCGTCAATGATTTTTTCGGGCATGCTTGCCAGTATTTCGGTGGCGGTGAAGCCCGGCGCAACCGCGTTGACCCTGATTTGGAATCGACCCAGCTCTCGCGCCCAGACCTTGGTCATGCCGATGACTCCTGCTTTTGTCGCCACATAGTTGGTCTGTCCCATATTCCCGTCCAGCCCCACAATAGAAGTGGTATTCAGTATGACACCCCCTCCCTGGCGGATCATGACCGGCGCCACTGCCTGGGTACAGTTGAATACCCCTTTCAAATTGACGGCAATCACCAGATCGAAATCCTTTTCCGGCATTTCTTTCACGAGGTTTCCGTTCACCACCTTTACCAGCAGACCATCGCGCAGGATGCCTGCATTGTTCACCAGCACGTCGATCTTCTCAAATCCCTTGACGATTTCAGCTATGACCTTTTGCACAACCCTCTTGTCTGAGACATCCATGGGGTAAAACGTCGCATTGGGTCCGAGATATCCTGCAACGCCCTGCCCTTCCTCCTCATTCACATCAGTGATAAGAACCTTTGCTCCTTCTTCAACAAACCGTTCGGCCGTTGCCCTGCCGATCCCTGCGGCCCCACCCGTTATCAAGGCGACCTTGTCCTTCAATCGCATGAGTTGCTCCTTTTCCCACGTCTTTCCGGCCGGTATTTCTGTTTCATTGTTTTGAGTGAATCTCCTCCCGGAGAGCGGAAGGCATAATGAAGTCCCCCCGAAAGGGCCGAGGGGGAAAGCCTCTTTTCAAGTGACCGCTGAGAGGGTGGAAGCCTTTTCCGGTGTTACCTGCCCGTGAACCTCGGAGCGGAAGAAGTGGCTTCCTCCCTGATCCCCCTCGGGGGCCACCTGATATCTCCCGCACCGCTGGAGGAAACTCGCTTATCGTGGCTTGAAGGCCAGATAGGTTATCGATTCTTCCCCATCTTCTCTACGCAGAAACATTGCTTTCATGGGCATGCCCACCTTGATCTCATCGGGTCTGTTTGGATCCACACCTTCTATGCGGGCATCCACTCGTACCCCCTCTTCCAACTCCACCACACCTGAAACGTAGGGGTTTTTCCTGTTATAGCCCTGTGCGATCATGAAAGGGGGACCTACGGCAATGCAGGTAAAGGCACTGAGTCTTCCCTCTCCCTTGACCTCCACCCACTCCATCTCAGAGCCATGGCAGTGAATACAGATGGGCCTGGGGGGTACAAAAACGGCGTCACACTTCCTACACCTTGAACCCATAATCTTTTCTTCAGCAAGAAACCGCTCATAAGATATATCGCTGAAAGGTCGTTGCCCCATCGGTTCATCTCCTCTCGAGGATTGTCATCGTGCAGGTACCGCCCGTTCCCCCAAGATTATGGGCGGCACCGATATGCAAATCCTTCTTGGGCACCTGGCGTTTGCCGGCTCTGCCCTTCAGTTGAGTCCATACCTCATACAGTTGGGATATCCCCGTGGCCCCCACAGGATGTCCCTTACACTTGAGACCTCCTGAGGTATTGATCGGAATGGACCCGTCAAGCCTTGTCCGGCCTTCCGCCACGGCCCTGTACCCTTCCCCCGGCTTAAAAAAACCAAGGTCCTCGATATGGATAAGTTCAGCAATGGAAAAGCAATCATGAACCTCAGCGAATTGGATGTCTTTGGGCGCAAGCCCGGACATACCGTAGGCCTCCTGAGCCGCGTATCTTGTCGCCTCAAAGTAGGTGAGATCGTCACACGCATGGAGACCTCTTCCGCTTCCCTGCCCGATTCCGGCTACATATATGGGATCATCGGTAAAATTTTCCGCGATACCTTCAGAAACCAGCAGCATGCAACTGGCCCCGTCACTGATCGGACAACAATCAAACAGGTGCATTGGCCAGGCTACTGCAGGGTTTACCCTAGAATCCCGCAGGAAGTCCTTCTCATTCCCCCAGCCCGGCACCTCCTCCCCTCTCTTTTTCAGGCTTTCAATCTTCTTCTTCATAATATCCCGGATGGTCAGCGGAAACTGCGCTTTGGGATTGAGCGGTGCGTTGTTGTGGCTTTTTATGGTGATGTTCATCAAGTCTTCACGAGTGGCGCCGTATTTTGAGAAATAGGCGGTGGCCAGGGCCCCGAAAACGCCCGGAAAAGTAAAGCCGGCTCTCCCTTCATAGGGTACCGTGGCCAGGGCCAGGCCCTGGGCAACTTCCTCGGTCGTCCTTTTCGACATTTCCTCCACTCCACCCACCAGAACCACATCGTAAAAGCCGGATGCAATGGCGAAAACGCCTTCCCGAAAAGCGAGCGCGCTTGAAGCGCACGCCCCTTCGGTGCGTGTGGCAGGCTTCGGCGCTATCCCCACCAGATCGGAGATAATCGGTCCCCAATGGGACTGATTCACAAAGAAGTCATTTGAAAAATTACCCAGGTACATGGCATCTATTTCATCAATGTCCAGTCCCTTTCCAACCGAAGCAACCATCTCTTGAAAGGCATCGGCAAACAAGTCCTTTGAGTTTTTGTCGCGAAACATGCCGAATTTCGACATCCCCGCACCCACTATGGCAACACCCCTCGCCAGCTTTCTCTTCTTTGACATTTTTCTTGTCCCTGTCACATATTCTTTCAATTATTGCCTGAGTTCGCCTTTTTCCCGAACCCCTTCCCAAAACCCATTTTCCCGGATCATGATGCGTGCACGGATCAAGGCAACGGAACCGATTGCCTTTATACGGCCAGATATCTCTTTCTTATCTCCTCGTCCCCCTCCAGCTCGCTAATGCTTCCATGGTACTTGATTTCACCGTTATCCACGATGTAGGCACGGGTTGCATGTCTCACGGCGAACTTGGAATTCTGTTCGGAGAGAAGAACCGTCATCCCTTCCTTCTTGATGACATCAATGAATTGACCCAATGATTTCACAACGATGGGCGCCAGGCCTTCTGAGGGTTCATCAAGGAGGAGAAAGTCGGGGTTCCCCATCAACGTCCGCGAGATAGTGAGCATTTGCTGCTCCCCCCCGCTCAGGGTGCCCCCGGGTCTATGGGCAAACCTCTTCAACACAGGAAAGAGCTGATAAATTCGGTCAGTGGTCCAATTTCCACCGCTTTCTGGAGTGGACTTTCGGCCTACGTCCAGGTTGGCGTATACGGAGAGGTCAGGGAATATCCTGCGATCTTCCGGTACAAAGCCGATCCCTAACCGGGCGATTTTGTGCGGTGGAAGCCTGGTGATTTTTTCGCCTCGGTATTTTACGGTCCCCGTCTTTGCCGGGTTCATCCCCATGATGCTGAGCATGGTTGTGGTTTTCCCGGCCCCGTTTCTTCCTAACAGGACCACCACCTCTCCTTTTTCCACGGCAAGAGACACATCAAAGAGAATATGGCTCAACCCATAAAAGGAATTGATCTTTTCAACCTCTAATTCCATGACTATACTTCTTCGCCTAAGTAGGCCTCAATAACTTGCTCATTCTTAGATATCTCATCAGGGGTCCCCTCCGCGAGGAGCGTGCCGTAACACAGCACGCGCACCTTTTGCGAGATCCGGAAAACAATATCCATGTCATGCTCAATAAAAATCATGGTAATGCCCAGTCGCTCCCAGAGTTCCTGGACAAGATCCACGGTCTGCCAACGCTCTTCCGGGCTCATGCCTGCCGTAGGCTCGTCCAGGAGCAGAAGCTTCGGTTCCAGGGCCAGGGCCACCGCGATATCCAGCCTTTTCTGGTTCCCGTGGGCCAGCGTGCCGCTCTGCCTTTGAGCCATCTCGGTCAGTCCGACTTTTTCAAGAACCTCATGGGCCTTTTCATAGACGGACTTGAGCTTGCGGATAGGCGTCACCAGGTTGAAGTTGCCTCTCCGGTGCGTGACGAGGGTGGCGACAATGTTCTCCAGGACAGAAAGCCTGGGAAAAATATTGGTCACCTGGAAGGCCCTGGCAATGCCCATCTTCACAATGTTAAAAGGCTCCATTCCTGATATTTCTTTTTCTTGGAAAAAGATGCCGCCGCTGTTGGGCACAAGATTCCCGGTGATCAAATTGAAAAGAGTGGTTTTGCCGGCCCCGTTCGGCCCGATAATAGCGCTCAACTCTCCCCGGGGGATGGAAAAACTGACGTTGCTGATCACCATGTTGCCGTTGAAAGACTTGGACAAGGCTTCGATTTTCAGAACAATATCTGTCATTTTTTCCTTGTTGCGTCACCAGGCTCTGACGCCTCTGATTTCGTAAATATCCTGCCATAAAGACCCACCAATCCTTCAGGCGCGAAAAGAACGACGGCCAATAGAATGAGGCCCAGAAAGATGGCCCATATTTCCACCAGGCTCTGGTGGATCTGCTGAATGAATATGTGGAGAAAAATCAAGACAGAGGAACCGATCGCCGGGCCGATGAAGGAATACATGCCTCCCACAAGGCAGGCAAAGATGGCATCGCCCGACCTGCTCCAGTGAAGAAATTCCGTTTGAGCAAACCGGTTCAACTCGGTAAACAGCCCGCCGGCAAGCCCTGCAAAGAACCCGGCGATGACAAAGTTCATCAATTGATAGCGCCGTACGTTGATCCCGATGAACTTGGCCCGTTCCGGATTTTCCCTTGTAATTTTAATGGAAAGGCCAAAAGAAGAATTTACGATCATTCTCATGACCAGAAGACAGATCAGGAAGAGAAGGAAGCACAAAAGATAATAATTGGTGGGACCCAGGAAAGCGGGTTTGGGGATGCCTTGAATCCCGTCATCACCGCCGGTGAAGGTGTACCACTGGAATGCCAGCATGTACAGAAGCTGTCCGAAAGTCAGGGTCAGAATGGCAAAATAGAGGCCGATCAGGCGAACGCAGAACCAGCCGATTATGGCAGCCGCTACGGCCGCAACGCAAGGCGCCGCCAACAGCGCAAGGCCCAAAGGCGCTCCTGTCTTTTTCATGAGGAGAGCCACTGTGTAGGCCCCCACGCCGAAAAAGGCGGCGTGGCCGAAGCTGACCATGCCGCCAAACCCTAAAATGAGATTCAGGCTCGTGGCGAAAAGCGCCATGATCACCATTTCTGTGGTAACCCAGATCCAGAATTCTCCGGTCCTCCCGAATTTATTCAGGACGAAGGGGAGGACGAAAAGCGAGATCAGAAATCCGGTGCTCACCACCCAATGTTTCCTCTCCGATGTTGCTCTTCGCATCTGGGTAGGTCTCTCTTTCGTCATCATCGTTCCGGTTTCCCAAACAGTCCCCACGGCCGTATGATAAGAATAAGCGCCATGACAATATAGGGGAAAACAACGGCAAGGCGGCTCAGGGGAAGCTGTAGGAAGGCGATTCCCACGCCGATGATCAGAGACCCCAGAAGGGCGCCGCCGATACTTCCAAGGCCCCCGATAACAACAACGGCGAAGCATTCGATGATCTTGTGTATTCCGATTCCCAGATCGATATTGGCTAAAGCGGACATAAAGACCCCACCGACCCCTGCTAACCAGCACCCCAACATGAAGGTTCCGGTCATAACCCTTGCCACGTTCACGCCCAGAGCCCCCAACATATCCGGATGGGACACGGCTGCGCGGATAAGGTTTCCGGCCCTTGTCCGATGAAGCAAATACCACAACCCAAGAGCAATCAGCGGCCCCATCACCAGGATAAAAACGTTATATGTCGGCAGATACTGACCAAAAAAATTAATGGAACCTGCCAGGAGTTCGGGTCGGGCCACGTTCCGGATGGCCCCTCCCCAGATGACACGACACACATCATCGAGGATGAGAAGCAGGGCATAGGTCAGGAGCAACTGGAGAAGGTGTTCTTTTCCGTAAATGCGACGGAAGAGGGGAATTTCCAGGCCAAGGCCCAAAAAGGCGATGGCCGGAGGCACAAGGATCATCAAGAGGAGAAAAGAGAAGACGGAGCTCATGTTTAACAGCGTGCTCAGTGAAAAAGCCAGAAAGGCCCCGATCATGTAGAGGGAGCCGTGCGCGAAATTGATCACCCGGAGGACCCCGAATACCAGGGAAAGCCCGGATGCAACAATAAACAGCACCATGCCTTCACTGAGGCCGTTAATAAGTATAAAGAGGAAGAATCCTATGGTCATGGAAGAGTCCTGAAGTCGCCAAATCAGATTTTGAAATTGAACGTGAGGATCCGTTCCCGCGCCCTTGGGGAACGAATCCCGCTGGCTCTTAGTTTTTGGGCTGGAGTTCCTTGACCTTTTCTGCAGGCATCCATACATCGGGTGCGGGCACCTCTACCACGTTTTTCAATATCAGGAACTTCTTGAACCTGGGATCCTTCTTGGTGTAGCCCACATAGATCCCCACATCAGCCTGATGGTCGATGTCGCGGATATACCGCGGTCCCCGCAGGGAACGCCACCTGAGTCCCGGAAGGACCTTTACAACATCCTCGGACTTGGCGCTGTTTGCCTTCTTTATGGCTGTGGTGAGGGCGAGCATGCCGTCGTAGGCCATACAGGCCCAGTCGGATGGCCATTGACCGTACTTGTCGTGATACTTTTTGACGAAGGTTTTCATGTCCATAACATCAACCGCATAAAAGGGACAGCGGGCGTAGCCTAACAGCCCCTCGGGCATATCCATGCCGGTGGCCCGCAGTAAATCCAAGTCGTAAAGAGAGGTGATAGAGGCCTTTTTGAACAGGCCATAAGGTTTTGCCTGCTTAATAAAACTGCTGAGATTGCCTCCCCACAGGTTGGTATAGATTACCTCTGGGTTCTGGGCTATCAGGGCCGGGATATAGGGCGCGAAATTGGTCTCGCCCTGTTTGGGCCACACTGCCTTGAGGATCTGCACATCAGGCTTGAGCTTCTTGAGGTATTCCTTGAATGAGTTCCACTGGGTGTGTCCATAGGCATAATCAGGACCAATAAAGGAAATGCGCGTGTAGGGCGACTTTGCGATGAACATGGCGATGCCCCGCCCCTCAATCCCGGTATTCGGCACCACCTGGAACATGTAGGGCTGATAGTCCGTGGTAGTCAGCTTTTCAGTGTTGGAAGTGTGAAAGTACACGATTTTTTTGAATTCCTTGGCAACTTGGGTAACCGCCAAAGCCACGCCGCTGCTGGTGGGACCGATAAGAAATTCACATTTTTCACTGAGGATCAACTCCCTTGCCACCGTGGCGCCCACATCAGGCTTGAGCTTGGAATCACGGATGATGAGTTTGAGTTTCTTTCCAAGGACGCCTCCTGCCGCGTTGGTTTCCTCGAAGAAAAGATCCAGAGCCTTTTTCTGTGAGTCATAGAAGGTCGCCCCAACCCCCGGCATATCGGCAGTCCAGCCGATCCGGATCGTATCGGACGCAACCGCGTTCTTTGCATACGCGATTCCTGCGGCAATACATGTGGCCAGCGTCACGACAAAAATCTTAAATCGAATTCCCTTCATTTCTCTTTCCTCCTTTCAACAAAACCCCTTCCATCCAATAGAACCCCCTGCCGCGTGATCTTTTCACCAGACATTTCCTCGTGCTCTCACCCCCCCTTATGACTCTCCCAGTAAGGTTTGCGCAATTCCCTTTTGAGCGTTTTTCCTGCCACGTTCCTGGGAAACTCATTTAATATGATCGCCTCATGAACCCGCTGGAACTTGGCGCCCACGTGGTCGTTGATCCATTCCTTGAGTTCTTGTTCGGTCACGGTTCCTGCTTTATGCAAAATAACGGCGGCCATCGGCGTCTCACCCCATTTTTCGTGGGGTACTGCAAATACTGCCGTCTCACGGACGGCAGGGTGTTGCACGATGACTTCCTCGATATCCCTGGGATAGACGTTCACCCCCCCGGAAATAATCATGTCTTTCTTTCGATCCACCAGATAGAGAAACCCGTCTTCATCAACATATCCCATATCCCCTGAGTGAAGCCATCCATCGATAATTGCCTGTTCGGTCAGGTCGGACCGCTTGTAGTACCCCGGGCTCAGAATCGGTCCCCTTCCGCAGATCTCTCCAACCTCTCCCGGCGGGACTTCTCCTCCCTGCTCATCCAGTATCTTCATTTCAAAAAAAGGTGGAGGTGTTCCAACGGATTCAGGCTTCAGGGGATAATCATATTTGTCAAGAATGGTAACAAACCCTTCCGTCAAACCGTAGAGTTCGTAGAATCTTCCCGGTAGATATTTATTCAGCTCCTCCTTGTGCTTCAGGTGCAATGGCGCACCCAATGAGAGAATCATTTCCAATGATGCAAGAGCCTTGTGAGAAAAATTGGGCGCTTCGAGCATGGCAATAATCTGGGCGGGAACCATCATGACATGGGTCACTTTTTCATTTTGAATTGTGTCTATATAGGTGACCGGATCAAATGCCGGAAGGAGGATATAGGTCGCTCCCACAAAAAAAGTCGGCATCATGTCCACGAATGCCCCGTTGAAGACGATCGCCCCCGCATGCATGGTGATATTTTCAGGGGTCATGCGGTAGGAAGCAGCGAACGAGGTGCAATAGGCCATGCGGATAGCGTGGGTATGGATAATCCCTTTCGGCATCCCGGTGGTGCCGCTGCTGTACATGATATTAAAAGGATCCTCAGGTTTCACCTCGATCCCTGCTGGTTCTTCCCCGCCCGCCGCCTGCTTTAGAGTGGTATAATTCCGGTAGCCACCTATTTCCGCGCCACCGGTGAGAATGTAGCGGTCATGGGAGATTGAAGAGAGCTCTCCCCTGATCCTGTCAATGGTTTCCACGAACGCCGAATCCGTGATAACCGCTGCCGCGTCGGAATCATGGAGCAACGTTGCCAGAGCCTGTCCTCTGAGCAGAACACTCAGGGGAACCACAACCGCGCCGATTTTTGCGGCGGCCCAATACACTTCCAACTGCTCCACGCAGTTGGGGAGGATTGTTGCGACCTTGTCTCCTTTTTTGATCCCCAGCGCCAAGAGTGCGTTGGCCAGCCGGTTAATCTCTCGGTTGAACTCAAAATAGGTGAACCTTTGCTCACCAAAAACCACCGCGGGGCGATCGGGTCGATACAGTGCATGCCTCCTAAAGAGAGATCCGAGATTCATTTGCTCCTCCTGAGAAACGGGGACATGGCTGCCCTTTTTCTGTCTTTTTAGAATAGAACGCCTTACAATGGTGCTGTTTTCCGTGGCCGCAAGTAAGAATCGAAGGAAATGAATTGCTGTGGCTACACTATGAGCAAATCCTGTGCCACCAAAACCACCTGTTTCTCCTGTTTGTTTTCCGGAGAGGCAGCAATTCAAAATAATCCGTTATAACAAAAGGTTCCATGTTCCACTGCGGGATAAAGCAGTATTTTCTTGTCTTCTGAATGAGAACGATGTATAGGAACGGAAATGTCTCAATTTGAAGACATGTCTCTCAGTTGAGACGGAATGAAAAAATGACTGAACATGCAGAAAAACCTGTCAGGAAAGCCCTGCTTCTTGAAAAACCGGACTTCTTTAAGACGCTTCTCGACAATATGCAGGTGGGCGTGATCGTGTCCGATTCCGGGGGCCGCATTGTTTACATAAACGACACCTACGCCCGCTTCCTTGAAATGGATCCCGCAGACCAGATCGGGAAGCATGCGACCGAACTCGGAGTAAATTCCAGACTCCATATCGTGGCAAAGACCGGACGGGCTGAAGTCAATTACCCTCACCAGTTCAAGGATAGGGCGTTCCTGGTTCACCGGATCCCCATAAGAGAAGAGGAGAAAGTCATCGCCGTCCTTGGTCTGGTTCTTTTTGACAGTGCCAGCACGGCAAGCAAGCTCGCAGAAAAAGTATCCTTTCTGGAATCAAAGGTGGACCTCTATGAAAATGAATTGATTTCATTGCGGTCCACAAAATATACCTTTGACAGCATTGTCGGTGAAAGCAACGCCATGAAGGAGCTCAAAAGGCATGCCCGGAAGGCCGCCGCCACAGATCTCCCCGTTGTGATCACCGGAGAGTCAGGGACCGGGAAAGAACTCTTCGCCCAGGCCATTCACCACGCGTCTGCTCGAAGACCCTTCCCTTTCATTCGCATTAACTGTTCGGCCATACCAAAAGACTTACTGGAATCGGAACTCTTCGGATATGAAAAAGGTGCATTCACCGGGGCAAAGACCATGGGCAAGCCGGGCAAGTTTGAACTGGCCCACCACGGCACTCTTTTTCTCGATGAGATCGGAGACCTCCCACTTGACATGCAGCCGAAACTCCTGCGCGTCCTGGAGGAAAAGGAATTTGAAAGAATTGGCGGGACCCGCCTGATCAAGTCGGATTTCAGACTTATCGCGGCGACGAATCAAAACCTTGAGGAGATGTTGACCGAGGGTCGTTTCCGGGAGGATCTTTTCTACCGTTTGAATGTAATACCCATTGAGATTCTCCCTCTCCGGAAAAGAAAAGAGGATATTGTTCACCTGACCCACCACCTCCTGAAGCGTGCTTCCCAGCACTGGGACCTTCCAATGCTCAACATAGACTCCCAGGCAGAAAAGGCCCTGACCGCATACGCCTGGCCCGGCAATGTGAGGGAACTGTCCAATACCCTTGAACGAGTGCTTTCCTACCTGGAAGGGAACACCATATATCTCTGCGACTTGCCTTTCTATCTTTACCGAAACTCAAAAGGCCTGGAACGGGAAGGCCGTGCCGGTCTGAAGACGGTCCAGAGGAGTGCTGAGAGAGAGGCTATTCGCTATGCCCTGGAATCTTCAGGATACAATAAGGCAAAGGCTGCCCAACTCCTGGGAATCCATCGCTCCGTCCTGTACAAGAAGATGAAAAAGTATAATATCCCCCTGAACAGTCCTTGAGTTTTTCCTGCAGCAATGTGGTATTCTTGATTCGTTTTCATCTTGACAAGGATTTATAGCTGTATTACAGCTACACTTCATTTAGATATCCATCATTTCTGCCGCTGACCGGAATCCCAGCCCGCAGAGGTAACATTCAATTTGGATCAAGGGAGAGTGAAATAATGACGTTCAATGAAATCCTGGATTTGCTGAATGGTATCATCAGTACCACTGGGGTCTTCAATTTTGACCCGAAAGTCATAGTCATGTGGGCAATCGCATCCCTGTTCATCTACTTGGCCATCGCCAAGAAATATGAACCGCTTCTACTGCTCCCCATCGGGTTTGGGATTTTCATCGTGAACTTCCCGCTCGTTCCCATGATGGGGTATGAACACGGGCGACCACAGCTCCTGGAGTTCTTTTATCATTACGGACTGGAATGGGAGATTATCCCCTGTGTGATTTTCCTTGGGCTTGGCGCCATGACGGATTTCGGTCCTCTGATTGCAAATCCCAAGACACTGCTGATCGGCGCCGGTGCACAGCTCGGGGTTTTTATTACCTTCACCGGGACGGTCCTGGCAGGCTTTACCTTGAAAGAGGCGGCTTCGGTGGGGATCATCGGGGGAGCCGACGGCCCGACTACCGTGTACCTGACAACGCTCCTGGCCCCGCAGCTCCTCGGTGCAAATGCGCTTGCCGCCTACTCCTATATGGCCATGGTCCCTCTGATACAGCCTCCCATCATGCGAATGATGACCTCCAAGAAAGAACGACAGATCCGCATGCGGCAACTGAGGCCGGTGTCCAAAAGGGAGAAAATGCTGTTTCCCATGGTAACAGCCGGAATCATCGCCCTCCTCGTGCCTTCGGTCATTCCCCTGATGGGCATGTTTATGCTGGGAAACCTCATGAAAGAGAGCGGCGTTGTGGGAAGGCTCACCGAGAGCGCCCAGGGCTCGCTTATGAATATTGTCACCATTTTCCTGGGAGTCTCCGTGGGAGCAACCATGTACGCGGACAAGTTCCTGAGCTGGAAACCTCTGTTTATTTTCGGGCTGGGACTGGTTGATTTTGCCGTCTGTACCATCGGCGGGATCTTGACGGTCAAAATCATGAACCTCTTTTTGAAGGAAAAGATCAACCCCCTCATCGGCTCGGCCGGCGTCTCTGCCGTGCCCATGGCTGCCCGCGTCTCCCAGATGGAAGGGCTGAAGGCGGATAAGAAAAATCACCTGCTCATGCATGCCATGGGACCGAACCTCGCGGGAGTCATCGGCTCCGCGGCAGCAGCAGGGATGTTTATTGCCATGTTCCATTAACATCCGTTTTCTGCAGGAAATTTCGAAAATGTACCGACAGCCTGTTGAAAAATGAAAGAAAAAAGAAGGATGGAAAGATGAAAAAATATGTAATGCTCCTGATAGGATTGACGTTTTTCTTCCCCGCACTCGTCATGGCCGAAGATTTTCTTGGAGCTCCGGTTATACCCGGAGGAAAAGTCCTTGTGAAAACGAATGCGCGACTGGAACTTTCCGTGCCGGAGGGACACGATGCGGTTCTCGGGTACTACAAGAATGCGCTCAAAAAATTCAAGGACATCCGGATTCGCGACTGGGAAAAAGCCACGTATATTGAGGATGACGGAAGGCTTCCCTGGCACTCGATAACCATCTCCAAGGACGGCGGCAGCGAATCAACAGTAATCATCGTGAGGGACAACTGGACCTGGATCCTGGGGACCCTGGTCCTCAGGTTCTTCGGGGTCTTTATTGTCCTGCTGATCCTTTTTATTTCGATGAGTGTATCCGGCTCCATCATTTCAAAATCAGTCGCAAGAGCCGAAGGGAAAAAGGTATCCGCTGGGAGCTGACCTCCCGGGATTCCACAAAAAACCCCTTCCTCTCCCGCAGTGAGGGGAAGGGGTTTTTTTAGAGACTGAAAATGTATGGCTACAGGGGGATGTTCCCGTGACGGCGCGCGGGAATGGTATCTTCTTTATGCTTGAGCATCTCGAGCGCCTTGATCAAACGCGGCCTCGTATTCTCCGGAAAAATAATCTGGTCGATATATCCGAGCTCAGCGGCCTTGAACGGGCTTGCGAAATTGTTCCGGTACTCTTTCACGAGCTTCTGCCGTGTCGCCTCAGGATCATCGGATTCCGCTATCTGTTTCCTGAAAATGATATTGACGGCGCCCTCCGGTCCCATCACTGCGATCTCAGCAGTGGGATAGGCATAGTTGATGTCTCCACCATGGTGCTTGCTGGACATGACGTCATATGCACCGCCGTACGCCTTCCGGGTGATCACGGTAATCTTCGGCACCGTGGCTTCGCAATAGGCATAGATGATCTTGGCACCATGTTTAATGATCCCGCCGTATTCCTGATGGACCCCCGGCAGAAAACCGGGCACATCCACGAATGTCACCAGCGGAATATTGAAAGCGTCACAGGTCCGGACGAACCGGGCACACTTCATGGAGGCATTAATGTCCAGGCATCCTGCCAGTGACCTGGGCTGATTGGCCACGATACCCACGACCGCACCGTTCAGCCGACCGAAGCCGACCACCATATTGGTAGCGTAGAATTTCTGGATTTCAAAAAACGCCTGGTTGTCCAGAACAACCCGGATAATATCCCGTATGTCATAGGGGAGTTTCGGGTTGGTGGGAACCACCTTGTTCAGGGACTTGTCAACCCGATCAGGAGGATCGGTGCAGGCCACATGAGGTGGGGTTTCCCGGTAATTCTGGGGCAGGTACTGAAGCAGTCCCTTTACTCGGTCCAGCGCCGCCTGATCGGAATCCTCGGCAAAATGCGCCACACCGCTCTTTGTGTTGTGGGTCATAGCGCCGCCCAGTTCTTCCGGGGTAACCTGTTCATGGGTCACCGCCTTAATAACCTGTGGACCGGTGATGAACATGTTGCTGGTCTTTTTGACCATAACGGTAAAATCGGTCAATGCCGGTGAGTACACTGCCCCTCCCGCACACGGCCCCATGATCACGGAAATCTGCGGTATGACCCCTGACGCCAGGACATTTCGTCTGAAAATCTCCCCGTAACTGCCCAGGCTCACAACTCCTTCCTGAATCCTGGCTCCCCCCGAGTCATTGAGTCCGATAATCGGTGCGCCATTTTTCAATGCCAGGTCCATGATCTTACAGACCTTTTCGCCGAACGGCCCGCTCAGGGACCCGCCGAAGACAGTGAAGTCCTGGGAAAAGATAAAAACCCGGCGGCCTTCAACAGTCCCATACCCGGTCACCACCCCGTCACCCGGGATCTTCTTCTTGTCCATGCCGAAATCATGGCACCGATGGACCACAAACTTGTCGATCTCTTCGAAGCTGTTCTTGTCCAGAAGATACTGAATTCTTTCACGGGCAGTCATCTTGCCCTTGGCATGCTGCTGTTCAATGCGTTTGGGACCGCCTCCCAGCTCAGCTTCCTGGTTCCTGCGCTCAAGTTCCTTAATTTTGTCTTCAATATTCATCCGGGGAACTCCACCGTGTCATACGTACGCGCATGCCGGGCCACGCCTTCTGAACATGGTGTTCCCGTGTACCCGGCAATGAACGGCAAGAACTATTCCATGGCGATGAGAACAGCGTCGGCTTCCACGGCATCTCCCTTTTTACACTTGACCTCCTTCACAGTCCCGCCTTCCGGCGCCACGACGGGCAGTTCCATCTTCATTGCCTCGAGGATCACCACCTCATCACCTTCACTGACAGCGTCCCCAACATTCACTTTCACATCGATCACTTTTCCCCCCATCGGGGCAGTAACATCACTCACGTTCCTATCCTCCTCCACATGTTATTTTTTCGGACGAAATCGACCCTGCCTTTCCCGGCATGGCTGAAAAACGTTCCGGTCTCTGGATCCTTCATGGCGCCCATTGTTTCGGGGCATTTTTGATAAGGTTTGCTTATAACACTGAACCATGACCATTTGTCAAGAATAATGTAGCGGCCCTTTTTCACCGGCCAGGAACGGCAATTGCATGCACTGAAATCCCCTGCAGTCGGCGGTCGACAACATTCTGTCGGAAAACCTGACACCAGCGCGTCTTTTGGAACTGATTTTGCATATAAAAAACAATTTGAAATGAATAGTCATTTGCGACTCATATCTTGACAGGGCAGATCAAATTTTCTACCCTTGCGCACATGGCTCCATTTTTGGGTAGTTTATAGGAACGACACGAAACGATGTGATGCCCTCGGGAGGACCAGTATGCCGGTATACAAGTGGGTTGCCGAAACCAGAAAAGGGAGAACCCTCAAGGGAGATCTCGAAGCGGCTGATGAAAAAATTGCCCGGTTACAACTGAAACGACGCAACCTGACTGTCAAGAAGATCAAGGAAAAGCCCAAAGATCTCTTTGAAAATATCTCATTTTTGCAGCCAAAGGTGACGTCAAAGGATATTGTCATCTTTACCAGACAGTTTTCAACCATGATAGATGCGGGCCTCCCACTGGTGCAGGGGCTCACGATTCTTGCAGAACAGACTGACAACCGAACATTCCGACATATTCTGAAACAGGTCACAAAGGACGTGGAAGGGGGCTCTACGCTCGCCGAGGCCCTCAGGAAGCACCCGAAAGTCTTTGATGACCTTTTCGTGAATCTGGTGGCGGCAGGCGAAGTCGGCGGTATCCTGGATACCATCCTCCAGCGCCTTGCAGCCTATATTGAAAAGGCGCAAAAACTCAAAGCCCGCATTAAGGGGGCCATGACCTACCCGATCGTGGTGGTCTGCATCGCCATCATTGTTATTTCCGTCATACTCGTCTTCGTGATTCCCGTGTTTGAAGATCTGTTCAAGAGTGCCGGATCTGCTCTTCCTGCACCGACGCAATTTGTGGTAACCATGAGCCGGTTCTTTAAAGGCAATATCCATTACATTATCGGTGCGGTTATTGTGCTGTTTATCGCGTTCAAGAAATACAGGGGAACTGGAAAGGGACGCAAGCAGACTGATGCCCTCGCCCTGAAGCTGCCCATCTTTGGTTCTCTCCTCAAGAAGGTGGCGGTAGCCAGGTTCACCCGTACCCTGGGGACGATGATCACGAGCGGGGTCCCTATCCTGGACGCCCTGGAAGTCGTGGCAAAGACATCGGGAAATGTCATCCTTGAGGAAGTCATATTTGAAGTCCGCTCCAGCATCGCTGAAGGCCAGCCCATTGCGGAACCGCTCTCGGAAACGGATATATTTCCCAGCATGGTAACCCAGATGATCGCTGTTGGTGAGGCAACCGGCGCTCTGGACTCCATGCTCGAAAAAATAGCCGACTTCTATGAAGATGAAGTTGATACTGCGGTTGACGCCTTGACCTCCATGCTTGAACCCCTGCTCATGGTTTTTCTTGGCGGCTCCATCGGCGGCCTCGTGATTGCCATGTACCTGCCGATTTTCAAGATGGCAGCCGCATTCGGATAATTTCTACCGGCATCATGGCCGAAAAACAGGGACACATCCCCAGGAAGGAACTCTTCGGGCGTCTCCAGACCCTTATGTTCCTGCGGGTGGTCGTTGTCTCTCTCCTTCTCGGGGCGTCCGTTTTTATCCAGGTCCGGGAGACACGTACCTATTTCGGCTACATTCAAAATTTTCATTTCTTCCTGCTTGCCGCTGTCTTTGCCCTGACCTTTATCTACGTGCTCATCCTCAAGAGTGCCCGTAACCTCTTATGGTTCGCGTACGTACAACTCTTCATTGATACCCTCATCATCACCGCCATGATTTATTCCACGGGGGGAGTGGAGAGTATTTTTTCCTTCCTTTACATTCTCGCAATCATCGGTGCAAGCATCATTCTCTATAGGAGAGGCGCCATACTTGTCGCCTCTTCCAGCACCATCTTTTTCGGATTACTGCTTGATTCCCAGATGTACGCCTGGATCCACCCTTTAGGTGCCCGCGCGGACACTTTTTCCAACGCCCAGCGTATGCAGTTCTTTTTCCTGGCACTTGTGAACATGGCCGCGTTTTACCTGGTCGCCTTCCTGAGTTCCTTCCTCTCCGAACAAGTCCGCAAAAGTCGGGCCGAACTCAAAGCCAAGCAAAGCGATTTCGACCAGCTGGAAATCCTCAACGACGCCATTATCAATAGCATCAGTTCCGGTCTGATTGCCCTGGATGCCGGGGCAAGGGTCATCCTCTTTAACCCCGCAGCCGAGGAGATGTTCTCCAAAGAATCGTCTCTCTGCCTGGGCCGGTCCATTTATGAACTCCTTCCCGACATAGCATCGCACCTTTCCCAGCAGGAAAGACCATCCGAGCTGGTCCTCCGGGAAGGAGTTCCGTTCGCCGACATTCTCCACAAACGGCCCGGACAAAAACCGATACATCTCCGGTTATCACTGTCTCCTCTCCGTTTCGGCCCCGATCTTGAACAGGGGCATATCCTGGTTTTTCAGGACATGACCTCCATAAAGAAGATTGAGCAGAAAATGAAGAAAGTGGAAGGCCTGGCACTCATCGGTGAACTGGCCGCGGGCATCGCCCACGAAATACGGAACCCCATGGCCTCCATCAGCGGCTCAATCCAGATGATAAAGGGCCGTCTGGACAGTGATGACATAAACAGCCGCCTGATGGAAATCGTGCTCAGGGAAATCAAACGGCTCAACGAACTGGTGAATGATTTTCTCCTCTTTGCCAGACCCAAGAAGGCCAAATTGAAACCATTCGATCTTGCGGCCCTCATTCTTGAATCCCTCGAGCTTTTCCAGAACAGCACACACTGGAATGAAAAAATCCGGTTGTCCCCGGAAATTCCCAAACATCTCCCGTTGATTTCAGACCCGGAACTCGTCAAACAGATATTGTGGAACCTTTTCGTCAACGCCTTTGAAGCCATGCCGAAAGGAGGGTCGCTGTACATCCAGGCATCAACAGAAAACGAGCAGGGAAGATCATCTGACGGCCCGGAATGGGTTCGCGTTGTTGTCCGGGACACGGGAGAAGGATTCAATGATTCGGCCATGATCCATCTTTTCACGCCGTTCTTTACGACCAAGGAGGAGGGGTCCGGCCTCGGTCTGGCCATTGTCAAACGTGTCGTGGACACCCTCCATGGAGAAGCGTACGGAGAGAATCACCCTGACGGCGGCGCCCAGATCACCATTCTCCTGCCCTCCCTGTCCGACCAGCAGTCCGGCGAAGAATCACGACCTGTATTAGGGCTTGGCAAATCCCAAGGAATCTGACAATATAGTAAGATCGAATGTCAAATGTCCAAATCCCAATGACAAATTAATTCCATTTTGCATTTTCCCCTTCTGGAGGGAACCGTGATCTGTTGATCCCTCTTGGTCATTTGGCATTTGGGTTTTGGGATTTTTCTATCTTTTGTAATCGTTAGGCGCCGTTTCAGCTTCACCGGTCGATTAAAGGCCCCTGGAATGTTGTACAATGACGAGACTTATTGATCAGGAATGGTTTGCAGCTATCAAGAAACCCAGCCGGTACCTGGGCGGAGAGGTCAACGCAGTCAGGAAAGACCCTTCTCACGTGGAAGTGTCCATGGCCCTCTGTTTTCCGGATGTTTATGACGTCGGCATGTCCCACCTGGGGCTGAAAATCCTATACCATATCCTCAACAGCAGGCCGTGGCTCGCCGCGGAACGGGTATTTGCTCCCTGGAGCGACCTTGAGAATGCCCTCCGGGCATCCGCTTTGCCGCTTCAGTCCCTCGAATCCGGCAGAGCATTGTCAGACTTTGATGTGGTTGGATTCAGCCTCCAGCATGAACTCTGTTATACCAATGTCCTCACCATGCTGGACCTGGGTCGGATTCCCCTTTACTCGCGACTGAGAAAGCCCGGTGATCCCCTCGTCATTGCAGGAGGTCCGGCATGCTTTAATCCCGAGCCGGTTGCCGCCTTTTTTGACGCATTTGTCATTGGGGACGGTGAAGAGGCCGCACTCTCCATATGCCGGGCCGTTCGTGAAGCCAAACAGGAAGGGAGCAGCAGGGGCAGGCACGCACTGCTCAGGGAACTGCGGCACATCCCCGGCGTCTACATCCCTTCCCTCTTTACAGTCCACTATCGCTCCGAGGGGCCGGTGAAAGCCATAGAACCGGTTCTTCAGGACTACCGTGAAGTCACGAAGGCCATTGTCCCGGACATTGAAGACTACCCCCCTCCCCCAGCTCCGGTGGTCCCTTTTACCGGTCTTGTACACGACCGGTTGAGCGTTGAGATTTCGCGGGGCTGCACCCGGGGCTGCAGGTTCTGTCAGGCCGGAATGATCTACCGTCCCGTCAGGGAGCGTCACCCTGAAACCATTCTCAAATACGCGGAAGAGGCCCTCAGAAATACAGGCTATGAAGATCTCTCGCTCCTTTCTCTCAGTTGCGGGGACTACCAATGCCTCCTTCCCCTTCTCCGGCTGCTCATGGACCGGTTCGAAGATGAGAAGGTTTCCCTGAGCCTCCCTTCCCTGCGGATCGACAGCCTGGAACCGGCCTGGATGGAGCAGATCAAGCGAGTGAGAAAGACGGGCTTCACCCTGGCGCCGGAGGCGGGAAACGACCGTCTGAGGAAGATCATCAACAAGGGACTGACTCATGAAGACATCCTGCGTACGGCACGGCAGGTCTTCGATGCCGGCTGGAACCTCATAAAGCTCTATTTCATGATCGGGCTCCCCGGAGAAAAACAGGCGGACCTGCAGGACCTGGTCTCGCTGGTAAAGGAGGTGGCGTCACTTGCCGGGAAGACAGGGAGAAAGGCGAAGGTCAACGCCAGTGTGGCCGTCTTTGTGCCCAAATCACATACTCCGTTCATGTGGGCTTCCCAGCTCTCCGCTGAAGAAGGCTGGGAACGCATCAATGCGCTCAGACAGTCTTTGAAAGGCAGCCGCGTACGCCTCAAATGGAACAGTCCGAAACTGAGCTGGCTGGAGGGTATCTTTTCGAGGGGTGACCGGCGTCTGGCCGCCCCGCTTGTTACGGCATGGAAGCTGGGGGCGCGGTTTGACGCGTGGGACGAGCACTTCAGCAAAGAAATCTGGGAAAAGGCCTTTCTGGAAAGCGGGATTGATCCCGGCTTTTACCTTTACCGGGAAAGGCCCGCCGGAGAAGTCTTTCCCTGGGAGCACATCCGCTCGGGTGTGACCAGAGGCTACCTGCAGAAAGAATGGAAAAAGGCGCTTCGGGAGATGGAAACACCGGACTGCAGGGAAAAATGTCTTGAATGCGGCGTGTGTGATCACAAGAAAACCGATCCCCTCCTCGTTTCCGCGAGAATCATCAGTCCCGTTCCAAAACCCGCTTCCCCGCTGGACTCCTCCGCAGGAGGAAGGTACCGCCTCACCTTCAGGAAAGTATCCAGCGCTCGATTTCTGGGGCACCTTGAACTGGTGCGCGTGTTCCTGCGGGCGTTCAAAAGAGCAGGTGTACACCTGCTGTATTCAAAAGGATACCATCCCATGCCCAAACTGTCATTCGCGGCGGCACTGCCCGTGGGGATGGAAAGCCTGGTTGAAACCTTGGACATGGAAACCATGGAACCACTGGATACTGCAAAACTGCTTGAGACGGTAAACAGGGAACTGCCGGAGGGAATATCCGTGAGCAAGGCCGTGATACTGGCGAAAGACGAGAAAAAACCCCGTTTGAAACAAAGCCGGTACATAATAACTTCAAAGGGACAAACACTGGAGGAGCATGCTGTTGCACAGTTCCTGCATTCTGATACGTGCAGGGTGATGAAGTTGAGTTCCAAGGGCGAGAAGAAAATAAACGCGCGGGCCCTGGTGGACGCCATTGAAATACTCTCGCCGGACTCCCTGGAGATGCGCATGCATCACAACAACGGTCCCGGGCTCAAGCCATGGGAAATCATGGCAGCCGTCTTTTCCCTGAATCGTTCAGAAACGGCCGCACTCCGGGTTGTGAAAACCGGTCAGGTTCTTGAATAAATCTTGCGGCATTTCCTCTTCGAAAGGGATTTGTCATGTCAAATGATCTTATCATTAATGCAAGACCCCATGAAACCCGGGTGGCCCTGGTCGAAAACGGGCTGGTTGCTGAACTGCATATTAAACGAAAAACAGGGCAGGAGCTCATGGGCAATATCTACTGTGGAAGAGTCGTGAGGGTCCTCCCCGGTATGCAGGCGGCCTTTGTGGACATCGGCCTTGATCGTACGGCATTCCTGTACGTGGCCGATGTGCACAAAGACGTCCTGGGCGTGGAACAGGCATTCTTGCAGGCCCACGAGAATCAGGAACAGGGGAACGGTCTCCATGGAGAAGGAAAAGCATCCGCTCCCCTGGAAAAGATCGAATTCCAGATCGAGGATCTACTGCATGAGGGCCAGGACATCATGGTGCAGGTGGCCAAGGAACCGCTGGGAACAAAGGGAGCACGGATCACCTCCAATATCTCCCTTCCCGGCAGACATCTCGTGCTCATGCCCACGGTCAACCACATCGGCATATCACGCAGGATAGAAGACACGGAGGAGCGGGAACGGCTCAAGGCGATAATCGAGGAATTACGCCCGGAAACCTTCGGCTTCATCGCCCGCACCGTGAGCGAAGGCGACGCAAAAGAAAAACTCAAGTCGGAAATGGATTTCCTCGTGAAGCTCTGGAACACCATCACTGAAAAGATGGAGAAGGCAACCTGCCCGGGAATCCTGCACCGGGACCTGAACATCTCGCTCAGGGCCGTCCGTGACCTTTTCACCAGAGAGGTGGACAGGCTCATTATAGATTCCCCGGATGAATATAAAAATGTTCTCTCCTTTATTGATACGTTCGCGCCGAGCCTCCGCTATTCGGTGGAACTCTATGAAGATACGGAGCCCATTTTTGATGCCTACGGGATTGAGATCGAGATCTCCCGGGCCTTGGGAAACAAGATATGGCTAAAGTCGGGGGGGTATATTGTCATCGAAATGACAGAGGCCCTCACTGCCATAGACGTCAACACCGGCAGTTACGTGGGCAAGAGAAACCTGGAAGAAACCATCCTCAAGACCAACCTGGAGGCAGTGAAAGAAATTGCCTCCCAGTTGCGCTTTCGGAACATCGGCGGCCTCATCGTCATCGATTTCATTGATATGGAAAAAAAAGCCAACCGGGAGAGGATCTTTACCGCGCTCAAGGAGGCCATGAACAACGATCGTTCAAAGACAAACATACTCCCGATGTCAGACCTCGGACTCATCGAGATGACCCGGAAAAGGACCCGGGAAAATCTGATCAGGATGCTGAGCGAACCTTGTTTCTACTGTGAAGGCGGGGGGACCCTGAAGTCAAGACGGACCATCTGCTATGAAATCTTCCGGGATCTGGAAAGGGAATGTGCCGGTATGGCGGATGAAGGCCCCGTCTATGTCCTGGTCAATCCTGAAATTGAAAATGTCATGCGGGAAGATGAACAGGATTCCGTCATGGACCTGGAGAAGCGCATCAACAGGAGGATTATCGTCATCGCCAAAAAGGCCTTTCACATTGAACAATACGAGATCACCCTTTAATTCAAAAGGAAAAACAGACCAGAATTAGCGATTTGATACATCAAGCGGCTGTTTTCATTGTTTTTCTTTGACAGAAGGTCTCCATGTAATATATAGAAAAAGTCCTCACACCGTTTGGGAAACGGACATTCCCTCCAATATTGGGCAGGGGCCAAAAGACACGGGGCAACATGAGGAGATGGCAGGACGATATGACTGAGAAGCGGATCAGGGACCAGATGCTCCTGGGGTTCGTCATGATTGTCTTCTCCGCCCTCCTCTATCTGCTCAATTTTGACATATTCAAAGCGATAGACCAGGCCC
The DNA here is from genome assembly GCA_964633015.1 of uncultured Desulfobacteraceae bacterium. GTDB lineage: Bacteria > Desulfobacterota > DSM-4660 > Desulfatiglandales > Desulfatiglandaceae > B46-G9. The sequence goes on from CAZWEV010000007.1 coordinate 68,400, forward strand.
TCCATTTCGGGGCCCAAAACGCCCTTTCGGCACAGGCAAACAGGGCTGTCACGTTGATCCTTGACGGCCCTTTTCTTGCACAACCGCTCCCGTTCATCATGAGTGAACTCGGCCTCCTGCTTCTTCTCGGCAGCAGCCTCGCCTTCTTTTCTCCCACGCTGAATGAAGGATATCGATTCTCTTTTTTTACCCTCCTTCTATTTGTCGCCCTTGTGACGGCCCTGTGCTTTTTCGTCTTTTTCCATTCATGGCTTCGAATAGCCCCGCTTCTTGCGGGACTTACCGCCGGCTATCTTGCAGTGACCTTTTATCGTGCTTCCGCTATGGGATTTCTTGTGCGGGAGAATATCGAGGCCAACAAAACCCTGGGGCTCGGCCTCCAGCGGCAGGGACACCTCGACGAAGCATTTGAGAAATATCGGTATTGTCCGCTGAACCAGGAGACCCGCGAACTTCTTTATCAGCTCGGGCTGGACTATGAAGAAAGAGGAATGGCTGAGAAGGCCCTCCTCGTCTACGAGCGAATGAAAACAGCGGATTACAAAGATGTGCGGGACCGGATCCGTGATCTGCAGTCCCACCAGTTCCCCGATCTTGATCCGCAGTTCCTTTCCGGGAGACAGGAAAGGCTTTCCGAATCCTTCGTTCTTATGAAGCAAAAAGTGGGCAGATACCAGATCCTTGAAAAGCTCGGAAAAGGAACCATGGGCCTGGTGTACAAGGGCCTGGATCCGAAATTGAATCGGCTCGTGGCGATAAAGATCATCCGTTTTTCCGACGATTTTGACGAAGACATGATCCAGGAAATAAGGGAACGCTTCCTCCGCGAGGCGGAGATCGCCGGCAGGTTATCTCACCCCGGGATCGTCACTATTCACGACGTGGGAGAGGAAAATGACCTGACGTACATGGCCATGGAATACCTGGAGGGTGCAAGCCTGAGCCGCTATTGCTCAAACGAGAAAAGACTTCCGTTGACCAGGGTGCTGGATGTGGTTGCGAAAGTGGCCGAGGCCCTTCAGTATGCCCACAGGCAGGGCGTGATTCACCGGGATATCAAACCCGCCAATATCATGCTCCTCCAGGGTGGAGGAATAAAGGTGACGGACTTCGGCATCGCCAAAGCCATGTCTTCGACCAGGACCAAGACAGGAGTCATTCTGGGCACGCCGAATTACATGTCGCCCGAACAGATTATGGGGCACAAGATAGACGCCCGCACCGATGTCTTTTCCTTGGGAGTCCTTTTCTTCCAACTCCTTACCGGGAAACTGCCCTTCCACGGAGAGAACCTGAGCGGATTGCTCTACCACATCACCCAGGGGAAACATCCGTCAGTCAGGCTTATTAAATCGGGCATACCGAAGGCCTGTGAGCAGATCATAGACAAGGCCCTCGCCAAGAACCCCAGGGATCGCTTCAGGACCGCCGGGCAAATGGCCAGGTATTTGTCCATGCTCCTCTCAAAAATAGAAGAACTGTCGAGGAAAAGGGCTGCCGATACGCTCACATAACCCAATTCCGGAGGTAAGAGAAACTTGTTGATCAAAGCTTCAGGCATAACCGATGTCGGCCTTAAGAGAGAAGGAAACGAGGATTATTTCTCCACTGACGATACACTGGGGCTCTATGTGGTGGCCGATGGAATGGGCGGCCACCTGGCCGGGGAGGTCGCCAGCAAAGTAGCAGTCGAACTCATCAACAAAAGTTTCAGCCGCTGGATGAAGACCGAGGCAACCGAGGAAGACATTTTCGGGCTCCCGGACAACTCCCTTACGAACAGAGGAAACTACATACTCAGCAGCATCCGACTTGCCAATAAGGTCATCCATGAGATGTCACAGATCCACGAGGAGTATCACGGCATGGGCACAACCATTGCCGTGCTGGCTGTCTTTCAGGGACGGGTTATAGCAGCAAATGTTGGAGACAGCCGCATCTATATGCTTAGAAACGGACACCTTGAGCGGCTGTCCAGGGACCACACCATTGTCTCCGAACAGGTGGAGATGGGAATCATGAATCCCAAGGATGCCGAAACATCGCCCCTCAAACACGTCCTGACCAAGAATCTGGGCTCCGCGGAGTCGGTGACGGCCGAAATGTTCGAATTCGAGCCCGCAGATGGAGACCGATTTCTCCTCTGCACGGACGGCCTCACCGATCTGCTGAACGATGAGGAAATCCTCCAGATGATACAGGCCGAGGAGAGTCCGGAAGTGCTCTGCCGCAATTGTGTGGATGAGGCCCTGAAAAGAGGCGGGCATGACAATACCACGGTTGTTTCCGTGTTTTTGTCAGGAATTAATGCACCAAAATACGGCCCTTTGAAAAAATTAGGCATCTTTTTTGCAGATACTATCACCGGAGCACACAAGACCTATAGAAAACTGAAACCCTAGCCCGGACGGACCGGAAATAAACAAATGTCAAAGCTCAAATGTCAATTGAACATTGATTTGAAATTTTGATTCTGAACGGGAATTAAAACATGCCGAGACTTGTGCTTCTATTTAACAAACAGGTCATCAAGGAAATCCCTTTTGTACAGGACAGCCTGACAATCGGAAGAAGGCCCGAAAATGCCGTCGCAATCGACAACCTCGCTGTTTCAGGCTATCACGCACGTATTGACAAGACCGGCGCCGACTACATCCTGACAGACCTGCAGAGCACCAACGGCACCTTTGTCAATGACAAAAGGGTCTCTTCCCACCGACTGAAGCATGGTGACAATGTAATCGTCGGGAAACACGTGCTCCTCTTCATTGCAGGAGATAGGGAAGCGAAGAATGCCGAGGGAAACATGGGCCTGGATCGAACCATGATGCTGCAGACCGAAAAACAGCGCGAACTTCTTGCAAGGGAGGAAAAAAGGGCGGGAATTCCCTCGAGGCCCCGCATTGTCGGCATTCTCAGTTTTATTGACGGCTCGAAAATGCAAGACGTGGCCCTGACCAAGAAACTGACCAGGATTGGAAGATCGCCCAATGCCGAAGTAAGGCTCTCCGGCATGTTCATGGGGGCCACGGCTGCCACTATCAGCAAACGGCCCTCGGGATACTCAATAACGTTTACCGGGGGAATGGTAAAACTGAAAGTGAACGGGGAAGTCGTAAAAGACAGTGTGCTGCTGAAAGACTTCGATACTGTCGAACTGGGCTCCCACAAGTTCCAGTTCTATCAAAAACGCACCAATACCGCTTAAACCGGATACACCGGGAATGACAAATGTCAAAGCTCAAATGTCAAGTGAAATCCAAGTAGTCCAATAATAGAACATCTCCCGGTCACCTGCCTTCTGCAGCAACAGTCTACAGCAACTCATTCCATTTTGCATTCGAGATGATACCTAGGCGGCAAGGAGCGGCGACGGAGACGTACATGAACAGTACGTCGAGGAGTCCGCGACGCAGCCAACGCCGGTAGCGCTTGAATGCGAATTGGAATCAGAGCGGTAAGAACTTCAGGCCAATTTGGTCATTGGACATTTGACATTGATTTGACATTTGGATTTTGAAACTTGGCATTCAACGGTACCCGTTTTAAATTTCGCTCACTTCACTTTTTGAGCAGCCTTCAAGGCCTTCAATTTTGTTCGAAGTCAAGGAAGATGAGGATCTTGGCCAAAGGAATACATTGTGGTATTTCGAGGACCGAAATCAGAGTCTGACGCCGAATTCGGACAAAAGGAAGGGTTTTGGAGGCTGCTACTTCTCTTTGTGTTTCTTTTTCAGTCTAGCCAATCCCTCTTCAATCTCTTTCTTGGTGAACCTCTTATGGCACTTGGTGCATTGGTAGAGCTCATCAATGATCTTGTCGTAGATGAGATCGTCGGAGAAATTGACCCCGTGAAACAGAAGAGAAAAATTATAGACCAGCTTGAAGTCCTTATTCTGGCATTCGTCGCAGATAAAAAAATCCCGGATAGAATTCATTCAGCCGCCCTCCAGACCACCCATGATCCTCCTTTTCTCTCGGTCCCGCAAGGGAGGAGAAAGCAGTGGTCGTGATATCTCAATGTCATAAAAATGCGTCAATCCAAAAAAATGGAGCCACCGTGCGGAGTCGAACCGCAGACATCCTCATTACGAGTGAGGTGCTCTACCAGCTGAGCTACGGTGGCTCAATAATGCTCTGTGACTACTCAGGTTGTTTGGTTCACGGTTCAGTTTTCATTGCTGTTTAACCCTGAACCGTGAAGCCGGAACTGTGAACTCGACTTGTTAGGCTTTCTCTTATATTTTTTTTTCCTTGATGTCTACCCGTTTTTTTCGGACTATTCAGTATTCACGGAATCGCAAGAAGTCGGATTCTGCCATCTTGCGTCATTCCCGCGAAAGCGGGAATCTCGTCATCACAATATAGTATGGACTCTCCCTTCCACGGGAGTGACGGACGAGGAGGCTTTTTGCGCGGTCATCAGCTGAACTCGATAAACAAGGAGTGGTATGAAAACACCGAAAGACTACATCATCTTCCCGCTTGACGTCCCGTCTCGTGATGAGGCCATGAGGTACGTAGATACCCTGAAGGACCATGTGGGGCTCTTTAAGGTAGGGCTCGAGCTCTTCATCAGCGAAGGCCCGGAGATCCTGAAATCCATCTCCCGAGCGGGAGCTCCCGGCATCTTTCTTGACCTCAAGCTGCATGATATCCCCGCCACGGTCTCCAGGGCCTTTCTCGCCGCCGCCAGGTACCGTCCCGTGTTCGTGACCATTCACTGTGAAGAAGGGGAAGGGATTCTCAAGGCGGCAGCAGGGGACAACCCCGGGAACACAAAAATTCTGGCAATTACCGTGCTCACGAGCCTCAGCAGCGAGAATATGCGTCTTCTGGGATTCGACCCGCGTTTCGAGAATAAGATGATCGATCTTGTCCTCCTGCGGGCAAGAATCGCCAGAAACGCAGGCTGCCATGGGGTCGTCTGTTCCGGTCACGAGGTGGCGGCAATCAAACATGAATTTGCGGATGACCTTCTTATTGTCGCTCCCGGCATCCGTCCTTTGTGGGGAGCGGTCGCGCAGGATGATCAGGCCCGCATTGTCACCCCGCAAAAAGCGGTCAGGGACGGCGCCGATTATATTGTCGTCGGGCGCCCTATCCGGGACGCCCCCGATCCAGCGGCCGCAGCGGACAGGATTGCGGAGGACATCGGATCGGTCCTTTGATCATGTCTTTTCCACGGAGTCGCTTTTGGCCAAGCGCAGGCACCAGATAAAAGTCAATGAATTGAGCAGCATGCTTGTCTACGTGCTGGGACACAGGCCCGCGGAATTCGGGATTGTGCCCTCGCCCGAGGGATTTGTTTCCTTCAAGGAGCTTCTCAAGGCCCTGCATGAAGAACCCGGGTGGCGCTATGTCCGTCAGTCGCATATCAATGAGGTCCTGCTGGGAAGAGACCGGTTTCTCTTTGAAATAGAAGGTGACCGGATCAGGACAAGAGAAAGAAGATGGGAGATGGATCTGAAGGGCCGCTTTCTTGATAGCGTTCCCGCGATCCTGTTTACCCCTGTGAGGAGAAGGGCCCATCCCGTTGTTATGGAGAAGGGGGTCATCCCTGCGCCTGGAAAATTTCTGGTGCTTTCATCCGATGAAGACACGGCGCTGCGAATCGGGCGGCGGCAGGATCCCAAGCCGGTCCTGCTTCAGGTGGAGGCGGGAAAAGCGAATAAGGAGGGGACCCTCCTTTATCCCTTTGATACCCTGTACCTGTGCAAGGAAATTCCGGCAAAATACATAGCAGGTCCCCCGGTGGCGAGAGAGACCCTCAAGACCGTCGCGGAAAAAGAGACCAAGGCTGCTGAGCAAACTCGGCTTGCCGATGCGTTTTCCGCCGGCACCTTTCCCCTTGATCTTGCCAGGGCTCCTGCTCCGCATCGACAGGAAAAAGGAAAAAAACGGAAAGGCTGGAAAGAATCCACCAGAAAAATGAGGAGAAGAAAAGCAGAATGAATCACCCGAAAAACGATCTTCAAAAATGCTTCTATCCGCGAAACGTGGCTATCATCGGCGTGTCGCCGGGAAAAACAAACCTGGGTAAGAACATCGTCAGCAATCTCCTTGCGTTCGGGTATGAAGGAGAAATCCTCTCCATCGGACGCCGAGGGGGCGTGGTTTTCGGGCAGAGGATTTATCCTTCCCTGAGAGCTATTGACCATCCCATTGACCTTGCGGTGCTCCTGACCCCTGCCAAGACCATACCCGGCCTCCTGGAAGAGTGCGGCAAGAAAGGCATCAGGAATGTGGTTATCGAGTCCGGGGGATTCTCTGAAATGGGAGAAGACGGCCTGCCCCTTGAAAAGGCCTGCGTGGAGACCGCGAAAAAATATCATATCCGTTTCATCGGTCCCAACGGCATCGGTGTCACAAACCTTGAAAACGGCCTGGCCCTGCCCTTCATGCCTCTGAACAGGGCCATTTCTCTCGGGCCGGTATCCATCCTGGCGCAGAGCGGAGGAGTCGGTCTGAGCTACGTGGGCTTCCTTGTGGAGGAAGACATCGGGATCAACAAATTCGTTTCCATGGGCAACAAGCTCAATGTGGACGAAAACGACCTCCTCAGCTATCTCATGGAAGATGAAGGAACAAAAATCATCCTTGTGTACCTGGAAGGGTTTAAAGACGGAAGGAAATTCGTTGAAATCGCGTCACGCTCCAAGAAGCCTATCCTCGTGCACAAATCCAACCGGTTCAGGGCAAGCGCGAATATTGCCCATTCTCATACGGCCGCCCTTTTCACGGACGACCAGCTCGTGGACCATGCCCTCGAACAGGCCAACTGTGTCCGTGTAAACACCATGGACGATGCCATAGATTATGTGAAGATCCTTACCCTCCCCCCTTTCAAGGGAAACCGGCTCGCGGTGGTATCCCGCTCCGGGGGACACGCGGTGATTGCGGCGGATGCCTGCGCCCATTACGGATTTGAACTGCCTCCCTTTCCAAAGGATTTCCTGGAACGCATTGAGAGTCATTTCCGGGCAAAAGTCATCCGCCTCCAGAATCCTCTGGACCTGGGTGATCTTTTTGACCTGAGCTTCTATGAAAATATCGTGGAGGAGATGCTGAAACGGGAGGACGTGGACGGGGTTCTCCTGGGACACGGATACCGGAAAGGCTTCGAGCAGGCTGACTCACGTCTCCTGATCCAGAAAGTGAACCAGCTCGTTGAGCGGTATCAAAAACCCGTTGCCGTCGTCATCTTTACCGAGGCCGTTGAAATCGATTACCTGCGGCGCCACTCAAAGATCCCTATTTTCACGGCGCCGGAAAACGCCATGCGGGCCTTTCACCTGTCCCATCGGTGGACATCGAAGATCCGGAAGCCTGCCTCCAAAGAACCTGCCGAGACCATCGATGGAGACCAGGTCAGCACTATTCTGAACAGCGCGGGGAAAAGATCGTACCTCTCCCTTGCCGAGTCCATGACCCTGATGAACGCCTGTGGATTCGCCGTGCCCGAGCACCATCTTGCCGCGTCACCGGATCAGGCGATTGCCGCCTGGCGTGCAGTAGGACAGCCGGTTGCCCTGAAGGTCAATCGTCCTCATGTGTCCCACAAAACCGACCAGGGAGGCATTCTCCTGGATCTCAACAATGAAAAAGCAATAGCGGCAGGGTTTGAGGCCATGAGGAACGGAGTCCGGGCAGACCATATGGAGGTTCTGGTGCAGCCCATGGTTGAGGGAGGCCGGGAGGTCATTCTCGGAGGGAGACAGGACGCTGTTTTCGGGCCTGTGCTGATGTTTGGACTGGGGGGCATTTTTGTGGAGGCCATGGGAGATGTGATCTGGCGGGTGGCCCCGATACAGCGGTACGATGCCAGGGCCATGATCAACGGTATCAGGGGAAGCAGGATATTGAGCGGTATCAGGGGCGAAAAGCCCTCTGATCTCACCGCCATCGAAGACCTGCTGCTTCGTTTATCGAAGCTGCTGGTGGACTTCCCGGGCATCCAGGAAATTGACGTGAATCCCGTCAAGGTTTTGGCATCGGGTGAAGGTGCCGTGGCGCTCGATGCCAGGGTTATTCTCTCTCAGTAGATAGGAAAGGAGCATCACCGCATGTGGTCCCAATGGGCATTGCAGACCGATCTCTACCAACTGACTATGGTGGGGGGATACGTAAAAGAAGGGAAAAAGGATCAGTGGGCCAATTTTGACTATTTTTTCCGCAAGATCCCGGATGACGGCGGGTACTGCGTTCTCGCAGGTCTTGCCGACGTCATCGACTATATCCAGAACCTGAAATTCAGCCGGGAGGATCTCGCCTATCTGGACACTCTGAATATTTTCTCGAAGGAGGTGCTCACCTACCTCGAAAACTTCACGTTCACCGGTGACCTCTGGGCCATTCCTGAGGGGACGGTGGTCTTCCCGCATGAACCACTTATCAGGGTCACGGCGCCCCTGCCCGAGGCCCAGCTCATTGAGAGCACCATCCTGAACATCATGAACTTTCAAACCCTCATCGCCACCAAAGGCGCCAGGGTCCGGTGGGCTGCACACGGTGATCCGGTGATTGATTTCGGTCTGAGAAGAGCACACGGGCCTGACGGGGCACTGATGGCTTCCCGCGCCTCTTTCATAGGAGGTGTGGAAGCCAGTTCGAATGTGCTTGTGGGAAAGCTGTATGGAATCCCGGTCCGCGGCACCCATGCCCACTCGTGGGTGGAAAGCTTCCCCAGTGAACTCGACGCTTTTCGGGCATATGCTCAAGCTTATCCCCATGCCTGTCTCCTCCTTGCAGACACGTACGATACCCTGAAAAGCGGAGTGCCCAACGCCATCCAGGTGGGTCGCGAGCTCAGGGAAAAAGGATACGAATTGCTGGGGATACGGCTGGACAGCGGTGACCTCGCCTATCTCAGTAAAGAGGCCCGCCGCATGCTGGATGAAGCTGGCTTTCCCGACGCAGCTATTGTGGCGTCAAGCGACCTGGATGAATGGCTCCTTGAGAGCCTGAGGAGACAGGGAGCCAAGGTGGATATCTGGGGTGTCGGCACGCGGCTGGTCACATCCTTTTCCTCACCGGCCCTCGGAGGGGTCTATAAATTGACCGCCCTGGACGAAAACGGAGAAAAAATGGTGCCTAAAATCAAGCGCTCGGACAACCCGGAAAAGATCACCAACCCCGGACTCAAGAGGGTGTTTCGCATATTCGATCAGCGGGGGAAAATGCGGGGCGATATCCTGTTTTTCGCAGACGAGCAGATCCCGTCCGGCAGCCGGTTTCGGGCCTATCACCCCATGTATTCCCACGTTTCCAAGAGCTACCCCAAGACCTTCCGGATGAAAGAGCTGCTTGTCCCCGTTCTGGAAAAGGGGAAACTCGTGTATACCAGCCCGTCGGTGCATGAGATCCGGAAAAACACCTTGAAAAATCTCTCGCAACTGGATGCGGCCTACAAGCGTTTCGAGAATCCCCATTCCTACCACGTGAGCCTCAGCTCCCATCTCTTCAAAGCAAAGCAGCGGCTCCTTCGCCTCGCCACCCGCCGCATTTAGGGGACGTTCTTCACAAATTACACTTTCATTCTTTTCAGCGTTCTTGAAGTATTTCAAAAATCCGGTCATCCCGAAGTGAAAGGCCAGACTCCGCAGATCGGCATACTGGGTGAAGCGATTCTCTTCAGTCTGTACCGTCTATCCGGATCTCGGATTGGTGGAATGTATCCGGGACCTCCGCCAGAGGCGGAGGGTTCGGTCAAAACTGAATCACTATGGAATATATTCTTTTCGTCCTTAATTTTAATAGGAAAGAGAGGCCGATAAATCAGCAGGAAAGGAGGTGATGAGGGATGACAGGGAGAGATATGGTCTTGTCGATCATCCTGCTCGTCGTTCTGACGGCGTTCGGCTGTGCTCCCGCCGGGTACTATTACGGTGCTCCTTACGGATTTCAAGGAACGTCAGAACAATACCGCGACTTTCAGAAATTCAATAAAGGCTCACCTGAGAGTTGGGAATTTCATTAGGATTACGGCGAAGAAAAGGAGGTGAGAATACACTCTAGATTCCCTCTTTTCGTTTGCACGCCTTCATAAAGTCCGTTGCCAGATAGGCCAGCGTTTTTCCTACCTTGATCATTTCCGAGGTGCCCGGAGTGGGGGCACCTTCCGGAAGGTGGAGATAGACGGGATCCGAAGCCGCGGCCGCGACGGCACGAACATACTGCCTGGCCTCCTCCACGCGAAACCCGCTGGGAGTCATAGCACTCGACGGCATATCGATCATGCTGTCCATATCCAGTTCGATGCCGACCGGCAGATCCGACTGTCTGAGAAACGAGACCGCTTTTTGAATATGCTCGGCCATGTCCGGGATTTCGTCGAACCTGCTGTAGGCGATGTCGGGATTCGCATTGATCTGTTCGATGATATGATCCGAATTATAGCTTTCGTGAAGTCCCAGGACGAAATACCGCCTCAGAAATCCTTCCCGGTATGCATAGGAAAACGCGTTCCCACTATGCCGCCCTTCAAGGGGCCTGAAGTCCGTATGAGGGTCGCAGTTAACACACTGAATCCCTGCTGCCGGGGATCGGACTGCGGCAACGCCTTTGAGAATCGGAAAGGCATTGTTGTGGCCCCCGCCGATCACAATCGGAATGAGTCCGCCCTCCGCCACCGCTTGAACAACAGGATAGACCCGGTCATCCAAGGTCGCGCACAGAGCTCTCAGCGCATCTGCCCCGTTTGTCCGGCCGGCTTCTTCATTCAGGGAATCCACCTTGACATGTCCCAGACACAGAATGTCTTTCCCTCGTAGGAAGCGATTGTCCTGCATGTTGAGGAAAGCGTGAAGAAAGGCGCTCCACGCATGATCGGTGCAGCATCTGCCGAGGTTCGCCGCAGCACCGATGGATTCGGGGATGCCAATCAGAGCGTATTTTGCGCCTCTTGCGACGCAGGCAGGCAAATCGTCCAACTCCTCTTCGGGACCAAGGAAATGCAGGGTCTCGCCGAGTTTCCTTTCTCCTTCGCGGCTCTGCACTTTCGACGCAATATCGTCCCACCGGTAGATGATCATCGTATCTCTTCTCCTTTGTGAAAGGGGGACGTTCTTCACAAATTACACTTTCATGCCCTCACGGTTCAGACTATTGGCAATGGCCGAAGTGGTGACCCCTAATTGCCGTGCCGTCTCCGAAAGAGAAAGCCCAATTTCTTTGACCAGGATCTCCGCCAATTGAGATCTCAGCCGAGATACTGCCCGCGTTCTACTTCCCGAACGAAGCGCATCGATACTCACTTCCTTCTCCTCACACATCGTCTCAATCAACTCAGCTGCACGATGACTCGATTCACCTGATGGAAACTGATATTTGATTTTCTCATCCGCTTGCGTCAGTACGGTTTCGACAAAATTCCCACTTCCTAAAATCCGCTCATCACTCTTCATCAAAACACCGAGACGTCTCATGGCCTTAACAGCTGACCAACCACCTTGGGACCGGATAAGCCCGCCGCCGACAAGATCAGGACGCTCACCTTGATCAATCCCTGCAGAAACATAGTTTCTGTACGCTCTTCTTGCCTCGCTCACTCTATCACCAAACCACTTCAAAACGTATTCATCGTCCTGCCATTTCTTTTTGAGCCGGCCCATAAGAACGGCATGTCCGCTCCACGCATATTGGTCCAACTCCTGGAGACTGTTGACCAGTCCGCCCCGGAGAGGATTGAGATGAATGTAGCGAACCAGTTCCTTGAAATACGAATCCTCTTCGCAGACAATGGACTTGTATCGGTTCTGAAAAAGATGGCCGTGTCTGTCATGCCTCCTGTTAAAGGAGATACCATATCCTGAAAGGAGACGGCGCATGTACATTGGTAGCCCCAGCGGTCCACTTCGTAAAAAAATGTGTGCATGATTATTCATAATGACCCAGGCATAAATACCGGTATTGGTTTCAAGAGCAATTTCTCCCATCCTGGACAGTAAATCTTTTCGGTCCTTATCGTCGCGTACGATTTCTTTCCGCTCGATACCCCGTATCATGACATGATGCAATGTTCCCGGCGAATCCAGTCTTGCTCCTCTCGGCATGGCTTTCTCCCTCCTCACGCAGTGTTTTCTTCCGATAGCATACGAAGTGTAATTTGTAAAGAACGTCCCCCTTTTAAAAAAGGGTTTACATTTTGTTCCGTTTTTTGTAACTATTCCCGAGTCCCAACTCAGACAACCCCATGGATGAAAAACCATCCTTTTGTTCAAGCTGGATCTTGGCCGAGGATGTCATACGGCACGAGTGTCTGCTACCGTCTCTCACATAATGCACAATAAGGGAGCGTATTCCGCTTGCCAATGCTCTCACCATGGAAGGGAAACTTACTTCATCTTAAGAATGCATTCGTAAAAACAGCACCGGAAAAGACGAAACCAAATCATAATAGGCAGCACTGGAAAGGAGATACTGGAATGAAGACTTCCCGGTTTTTCATGCTCATGTTGGCCCTGACCACATTCATCCTCTGTTCGGACTTTTCGAGCGTCGCTTTCGGATCTGCCTCCGGAATAATAGAAATGAATATCGAGACAGAGGCGGATGGAAAAATAACCTCTGTCGAGGGATCGGCTACCTTATTTTCGGACGATACTTCCTGGTGGAGCATCACTCAATGGGTTGGCGACTACGCGCAAGTGGATGCCTATATCGACGGGACATGGGCAAGAAAAATACTCACTTTCATATTTACCAGATCTCCAAATTATATAGATGACGTCCGGGATCATACCGAAAGAGGCATTTCCTGGTGGCCGTCGAACCTGGAACCGGGCGAGCATACGGTCAGTTACCGCATGCGGGACGTACACAGCGGGATAGGATACATAACAGGAGGCTACAAAAGAGAAATAGGAAATCTCATAACAGAATACCAAGTCAACGTCTATGTTGATGAAACGGGGCAGCAGTTCCTCAGGCATAGCAAACCGCTGAATCTGGGGAACGGTCATATGCAGTGCGGAGGTATGGGAGGGGAACCGGTTTATATCGGCACGGGAAACAGTTTTCAACAGGAGACCGATATCGAAATCCCCGGCCCAGGAACCGGCCTCTCCGTTGTGCGCAGTTACAACAGTCGGTCAGATACAATGGGCCCGTTCGGGTTTGGATGGACGCATAATTATGATCTGAGATTGAACGAGATTGATGAACTCCATGTTGAAGTGAAAAGGGCCGACGGCGGTACAAGCCTCTTTATAAAGAACCCCGATGATATCTACCAGGAAATTGAGGGGAGGCCCACCTCCATCGAGGCATTGACCGTTGACGATACCCTGCAGGGATGGCGATGGCACAGGCTGGATGGAAGCACTTTTGAGTTTGATGCGGCAGGAAGGCTTCTAAGAATTTCCAGGTTGGGAAATGATAGAACATTCACCTATGACACTTCCGCCCGTCTCGAAAGGATCGACGACCTCGCAACGGGCCGCAGCCTGCACTTCCAGTATAACGCCCAAGGGTTAATCGCCAGTGTTTCCGGGCCGATCACGTCCGCAACCCCCACCGGCATCCTTGCAACCTATGTCTACGATGAAAACCAGAACCTGAAAAGTGTGACCTACGCCGACGGCTCAGGTCTTCACTACGAGTACACGGATCCCAATGACGTTCATAATCTCACCGGAAAACAGGATAGAATGAATCACCTCCTGGCTGCCTGGGGCTATGATGATCTGGACAGAGTCGTTGAAAACTGGTCAAGAGACGGCCGTGGAATCCACATCGCCTACACCGGGTACAATACCCGCACCGTTACTGATGCGTACGGCTCGACATATGACTATTCCTTCACCGTCCTCAACGGCCACAAGGTATTTACCGAGAAAAACGGAGGCGCTCCGTGTCTGAACTGCGGCGGGACCGTCGTCGCGAAAACATACGACGGCTACATGAGGACGACTGAGGTCCGGTACGCCAACGGCCTTACGTACCTGTTCGACGACTTTGACGCAAACGGGAATGCCGGGACCTTGACCATACAGCCGGGAACGTCTGAAGAAAAAGCCGTTCTCCGGACCTTTCACCCGCAGATCAGGGCACAGCTCAGTCAGACCGAACCGAGCGTGCTCGGTGGCGGCGACAAGGTCACCACATGGGATTATGACGATGACGGAAATACGATTCCCAATGAAAGTCCTACCCTCCTCCCGCACCGAAAGATCGAACAGGGATTTACCCGGGACATCTCCGGAACCGTGATCCCTTATGAACTGGTTACCGCCTACACCTATAACAGCAGGGGCCAGATCCTTTCCATCGACGGTCCTCAACCGGGAACCGCCGACACCACCACATTCACCTATGATGCTGCAACAGGGAACCTGCTCACCGTCACCAGGCCCATAATAGGCACGACAACCTATTCCGAGTACAGTGCAGACGGCAAAGTGGGCAAAATCACCGATCCGAATGGAAATGTGGCACGCTACACGTATGATGCCAGGGCAAGGCTCCTCACCATAACCCGCGAGGGCAGCCCCGCTGCTACCTATGCCTACGACACGGCAGGTGAACTCGTCAGCGTCGCCCAGCCGAACGGTGTGACCGTCAACCTTGTCTACGATCCGGCGTACGGGCGCCTGACCCGGCTGGTGGATGCGCTTGGAAATTATACCGTGCTCAGTTACGACGAGCAGGGGAACCGGATCGAACTGTCCCGGTACGATGCGGCAAATCAGCTTGTGTTCCGGAAGCGATTCGACTATCAGACCCCGGGCAGTCCCGGAAAGCTGTGGAAGGAGATCAATCCCGACGATACCTTCACCGAATACGCGTACGATCCTGCCGGCAACGTAGCCACAATTACTGATGCTTCCGGGAAAATAACAACCTACGGCTATGACTCGCTGAACCGCATGACCGCCGTAATCCAACCGGGAAACGTGGTGAGCGCGTATACGTATGACAGCCACAACAACCCGGCCACCGTCACGGATGCGGAAAACCACACCACCTCCTACGTCCATGACGATCTCGGCAGGCTGGTGCTTTCCACCTCCCCCGACACCGGAACCACTATGTATACCTATGACACCGCCGGCAATCTTACTGCACGGCTCGATGCTAACGGTACCGCGATTTCCTATACCTACGATGCACTGAACCGCCTCACCGCGATCCATTTTCCCGACCCCTCCCAGGACATCACATACACGTATGATCAGGGGGCAAACAGCAAAGGAAGAATGACCGGCATGGCGGACCCAAGCGGGACCACCACCTATTCTTACGACAATCTCGGCCGCCTTGAAAAGGAGGAAGTCGCCCTGGACGGCTTCACCTACACCACTTCTTATGCCTATGATCCTGCAGGTCTCCTGACGGGTATCACCTACCCGTCGGGCCGCACAGTGGCCTATGAAAGAGACGCCGCGGGAAACCTTGCCAGGGTTGCAACCACCATTGACGGTGATACACGGACACTGGCCGAAAACATCAGCCACCTGCCGTTCGGACCTTCGGCAGGCATGACCTTGGGCAACGGTTTGACAATCGCCAAGACGTTCGATCAGCTGTATCGGCCGACGACCCTCCAGGCAGACGGCATTGACGATCTCTCCTATTCCCGCGACCCGGTCGGAAATATCACAACCATCACGGACCATCTGGACCCCGCGAGGAACCAGCATTTCACGTACGATGGCCTCTATCGGCTCACCAATGCCTCAGGAATTCAGGGCACATTCGCCTACACATACGACAAGGTCGGCAATCGGCTCACCAAGGCAGACGGCGTCGGCACAGGCGTATATACGTATGCGGCCGGTACGAACAGGCTCATGGAGATCACCGGCCCAACCCCTGCCGTTTTCGGTCACGACGCCAACGGCAACACCACGGCCATCGGTGCCAGAGCCCTGGTCTACAATCAGAACAACCGGCTGATCCAGGTCGCTGAAAACGGAACGCCCCTTGGCGCATATCTCTACGACGGCAAGGGGCAACGGAGAAAAAAGACCAGTGATGGAGAGACGGTTTATTTTCTTTATGATAAGGACGGCAACCTCACAGCCGAGGCGAACTACCAGGGATCAATCTTTCGGGAATACATCTATGCCGAAGGCAGCCGTCTTGCCATGATTCAGACTGAAACTGCGACGGATACGGAGATCAGGATCACCGTCGCTTCCAGCAATGGCGGCCCGCTCTCCGGCATCAGGGTCTATGCCTTCACCGAATCCGGCAGCTACACCGGGCACTATGCCGAAACCGACGACCAGGGGACTGCGGTGTTCCCCCTCGAGCATTTCCCCGACGGGTCATATATATTTCGGGCCGATTATCTCGGCTGTCATTTCTGGTCGCCGGACATCCTGGTCCCGGGAACTGTCAGCACTCAGGTCTTGATCGAGCAGGAAACAACCGAAGCCACGGTCACCGTGGCGGGATCACCGAAAGCCGGGGTCAGGGTCTACCTGTTCAATGAAAGCGGCTCGTACCTCGGACTCTCCCGCGTTACAGATGCAGACGGCAGGGTCTGTTTCGACCTCCCCGCGGGACAGGTGTTCAAATTTCGGGCCGATTGTCTCTCGAACCAGTACTGGAGCGACCCCATTCCGATCACCCCGGGCCAGCCAACAAGCCTGACCGTGTCGGCGGGCGGGGGCATTCTCACCATCACCGCGGAAAACAATACCGGGACGCCTCTCGTGGGCCTGAAGCTCTACCTTTTTTCTCCATCAGGGGCCTATCTCGGCAGTTCAGGTACCAGTGACGAAAACGGCCGGGTTTCCTTCACCGTGCCAAGCGGATCTTTTCAAGTACGCGCGGACTATCTCGGATACCACTTCTGGACCGACGTCATTCCCGTTGATGAAGATACTGCCTATTCCCTCACCATCCCCGAGGGCCGGGCCGAGGCAACCGTCACCAGCATGGGCCTTCCCCTGGAAAATATTCGAGTCTACGTCTTTAACCCGGAGGGAAATTACCTCGGCCTTCAGAGCGAGACCAATCCGGAAGGTATTGCTGCTTTCACGTTGCCGGAGGGCCAATATACCTTCCGGGCCGATTACCTCGGGAACCAGTACTGGAGCGGAAACAGCACCATTGTCCCCGGGGTCTCCAATCCCGTGACCATTTCAACGGGCGGCGGGCTTTTTACCCTGACCGTCCTCGGCGGCCAGGACTTTCCTCTTGAGAATGTGCCGTGCTATCTCTTCGCTGATTCAGGCGCATACCTCGGCAAAAAGCAGGTGACCAGCAGCCAGGGAGAAACGAGCTTCAACCTTGCCGACGGTACCTATAAAGTGCGGATTGACTACCTCGGATACCAATTCTGGACCGAACCCTTTACGGTGCCGGAAACCGCAACACTGACGAAAACCATTTTCCACAGGGATATAACCGTCACGGTGCATGGGGATTATGCCGGCGATGTCCTCCCCTTATCCGAGCTCAAGACCTACTTGTTCACTCCCTCCGGCTCCTACCTGAACAGGTCCGGCATCACCGACGCCGACGGAAGTGTCACCTTCACCCTGCCTGAACGGGAATACAAAGTCCGGGCAGATTTCCTCAGCGTCCATTATTGGACAGACATATTCAATGGAGAGGACACCTCCATCCACATACTTGAAGGCATAGCCGAAGTGCATGTCAGCCAGGGCTCGAATCCCCTGCCCGGTGTCAACGTGTATGTTTTCAGTGCATCCAATGCATACCTGGGGATCCATGGAAAAACCGATGCCCAGGGAAATATCTCTTTGCGCCTGCCTGCCGGCACATACAATTTTCGTGCAGATTATCAGGCGAGTCAGTACTGGGCCGCCGCCTCGGTCCAGGCAGACCTCGTCAACGAAATCAATCTTGATACAGGCGGCGGGAGCGTATCACTGACCGTGGAAAAGGCCCCCGGTCTCCCGTTAACCGACATCCCCGTCTATGTCTTCACCATGAACGGGATTTACCTCGGAATGACCGCTCGAACGGACAGCCAGGGAATCGTCTCCTTTGACCTGTCTGATGGCTCATACAGGTTCCGCGTGGATTATATGGGATACCAGTTCTGGACCGACTCCTTCCAGGTGCCCCAATCCCTCTCCCAGGTCCTCACCATTCTTCATCAGGATGTGGCTGTCACCGTCAATGAGGTATATGGATACGATTCCACGCCCATCGAGCAGACAAGGGTCTATCTCTTCACGGAAAACGGGGCCTACCAGGGCATCCATGCCGATACTGACGCCCAAGGGCAGGTTATCTTCAATGTGCCGCAGAAGAATTACAAGGTCCGTGCCGATTATCTCGGCGATCAGTACTGGAGTGACGTCTTCGCGTGGGAGGACAGAGAAATCGATATCGAGCATGGGAAGTTCAGGCTCCACGTAACCTATGACGGCGCCGATCTGGAAGACGTGCCGGTCTACCTCTTCAGCGAGCAAGGCGCCTACCTTGGCAAATCAGAGCGGACCGATGCCTGGGGAGAAGCCATATTCACCGTTCCTGCCAGGTCATATAAATTCCGGGTGGATTATAACGCCACCCAATACTGGAGTGATGTCATCAATGTCATCCCCGGTGATGAAACTGGAGTCCCATTAGCTCTGGAACAGCTTGCCCTTGATTTGACCAACGATCCCAGCCCTGTTCGGTTTGGCGGGAAGCCGCCCGTGTTCCGACCGGCCAGGATTCAGGTGGCCAGTATCGGCTCTTTGGCAGGGATCTTGCTTCAAGGATTTGTGGGACAGGTAACGGGGGAAAAGGTTTACTACTTCATTAACGATCACTTGGGGACACCGCGGAAAATGGTGAATGAAAACGGCGTAGTGGCCTGGAGTACAGATTACCAACCCTTCGGGCAAGCTGCGCTCTCAATCGAAACAGTCGCCAACAACTTCAGATTTCCCGGCCAGTACCACGACCAGGAAACCGGCCTCCACTACAATTACCACCGCTACTACGATCCCAACACCGGCCGCTACCTCACCCCCGACCCCATCGGCCTAGCAGGAGGAATCAATCTATTCATCTATGTAGAAAATAACCCGACTAACCTTATCGACGCATTTGGTCTTTATTGCAAAATCGTCTT
>CAZWEV010000008.1:0-84932 GCA_964633015.1 uncultured Desulfobacteraceae bacterium
TGAACCAGTTGATTGATTTGCGGAGAGTCCAAACGCAACGCCACTTCATGGTATCGTTCCCTCACAAAGTAACCTGTCAGGGAAAGCTCTGGCAAAATAACCAAGTTGACATCCTGTGCCTTGGCTTCCTCAAGTAACAGGATTGTATTTTCGATATTGGCTTTAACGTCAAGCAGCACCGGATCGATCTGATAGACGCCCACTTTCATTGTTGAAACCCTCTCTAATAAAATGTGAGAAAAGTTGGAAATATCACTGGCCCTGCGCTAAACAGCTGTCAAATATGGGATGGATGCTTCTCCATTGCTCCGCCGACCAAATACGCTCTATGAGATCCTGGGCTTTCTTCTCACCGATAACAGGGCTGGCCAACCAGAGAAATTTTTCTCCCAGCTCACCATCTGTGGGCAGGGTATCTGGCGGCTCCCACCGGGGCTCCATTCGACCGGACGGAAAAAAGTCTCCTTCCTGGGATTCAACGATCACTTCAGCGTACGTCTTAGAGGGAAAGGCCGCTTCAAAACGCGCATCCACCTCGGCGGTCACCTTGGAAAGCAACTCGAGGAGGACCTTATCGAAAATCCGGGGAGGCTGTACTTGACTTGGACCCACCTTGTCGTCCAGAAATGCCGCCGCCACCGGAAAAGCGATATTATACTGGGCCTCTTCGGTATTTGCGGGCGGGGCAGTGCTCAATGCGCAGGCCGCCTTGAAGGTCCGGATACGAATACTGCGTACAGCCGAAGATGAAAGGTTGTGTTCCCGTTTCACTTTCAAAACCCCGTCTATCGCGGGCTGCGCCCAGCGACATGCCGCGTAAGGTTTGAAGTAGAGATTGAGTACCTGCCACTCATGCCCCAAGGACTTGATCCACTCGGGTTCGGGAGTATCAGAAAATAGAGGCTCAATACCAGTAAAACCCTCTTTGGCCATCAAGACGGAAAGCATGGCGACCATGGTCCCCCACCCGATGCTATCCTTTCCCATGGATGGTGTCGCGATGCCCTTCATCATGGGCGCGATGGGGGCATGGTATTCTGCCGTGCCAATAGCGTGGCGTAGCTGTTGTTCATCCAAGCCCAAAAGACGGCCGGCGGCAGCAGCTCCGGCGATCGCACCCCAGCTTCCCGAGGAATGATAGGTCCTGTAGCAGGCGTGGCGAATCCGCCCAGCCCGAATGCCAACCTCGTAGCCGACAACAAGGGCGCTCAAGAATTCTGACCCAGTGCATGACGACATCTGTTCAGACGCCGCCAGTATTACAGGCAGGACACAGGCACCCGGATGTCCTTTGACCAACCGATAGCCATCATCGATATCCAAGGCGTTGCCGGCGAACCCATTTGCCAGCACGGCCCCGACAGCAGAAGAACGAAATCCGTGAACCAGCACAGTAGCTTCATTTCCACCGAACTGCGTTCGCGCGATCTTCGCCATGATACTCCCGACAGGAGTCTTTGCGCCTGCGATGGCCGCGGCGATGGTGTCGAGCAAACAACGCTTGGACTGATGCTGGACGTCGGGAGGGATATTTTCCCAGGCCAGCTCTTGGATGAATCGTATGACACAATCGGTGAGTAATGCCGGGGCAGCAACTGCCGCTCCGGCATTGCTCACCGCTTCGATAGAGGACACTATGTCAGATCCCCGCATGTTTGGACTAAACTACAATAATCCTTTTTTTCTCAGCCAGTCCTTTGCCACTTTCGCTACAGACTCATGATCCACGTCTACCAGTTTGTTCATTTCCTGCATTTCTGCGGTGCTCAAATTATTCGCTAACGGTTTCAATATATTAGGTATCTCAGGATATTTCTCCAGCACTTTCGCGCGTATGACCGGAGCCGGATTATATACAGGAAAGAACTTCTTGTTGTCGACCAGGTTGACAAATCCAAAAGCGGCAATGCGGCCATCTGTGGCAAAGCCCATACCCACGTCGATTTGTCCATTTTTCAAGGCACTGTACGCCAGACCGATGGACATTTTCTTCACTTTTCCGGCTGGAACTCTGAAACCATAGACCTTCATCAGTTTCCTGAAACCATCAGGTCTCGCCCAAAATTCCGTTCCAACACCAAAAATGAGGTCTTCAGGATGCTGATTGACATAACCGGCCAGGTCCGAAATTGATTGTATGCCCTTTTTCTGCGCTTCGTTCTTCTGCATCATCAGGGTATAGGTATTATTGAACTCGACCGGATCCAGCCATATCAAACCATTTTTCTTATCTTTGTCGCGAACCCAATTGTATACCTTGACAGAATCCTTCATTATTTCCGGATCTTTTTGTTTGAAAAAGACGGTATAAGCTGTGCCCGTGTACTCATAATAGAAATCAATCTCCCCTTGCTCCAGTGCCTTTCGAGCCAGATTCGTGGCCAGACCGGTTTTAAGTTCCACCTTATAACCAGCCTTCTCCAGGAGATCCTTTGCAAGCTCAGGCAACAGGTACTGTTCCGTGAAATTCTTCCCCCCTATAACGATTTTTTTCTCCGCGGACATGCTGTTTCCCGGCAGGCATATACTGGCCGCAAAAGTTAGCACAGCGCAAATGAATAATAGCCTGAATCTCTTTTTCATAATTTCCCTCCTTAAAATTGATTGTTGTTTGATAAGTGCATGTCCGACGTGTCTTTAGCGCGCACATGCTCATTCCTCTGACAACCGCAGCCCTCTGGATACAAGAAGGGCGCTTAAAAGTTCGACCAAAAAATCAGCCAGCAAGGCCATCAGGGTCACCGGAATTGCACCGGCCAGGAGTTTATCGGTCATCATCATATCTATACCTGAAAAGATCCAGTCGCCCATTCCCCCTGCACCAATAAGATACGCTAATGCCGCCGTCCCAATATTGATCACCAGTGCCACCCTGAATCCGGTCAAAATAACTTTCATGGCCATGGGTAATTCCACGTTAAACAGTATCCCCACGGATGTCATGCCCATCCCCTTGGCAGCATCTATCGTGGACACGGGCACTGCTCGAATCCCTGCCAATGTGTTTCTGGCAATGGGTAAAATGGAGTAAATTGTCAAAGCGAAAATGGCCGGTTTGGTCCCTATCCCCAAAAAACTCATGGCCAGTGCCAGAACGGCTAAAGATGGGATTGTCTGTCCCAATCCAACTATATACATCACAATGCCGCTGTATTTTCTAAGCCCTGAACGGGTCAGAGAAATGCCGATGACGAGCCCCGTTGTGGTTGCAATCGCCATACTGATGGCAACAAGATAAAAGTGCTGGAAAAGCAGTCGCATTAACTCTGGATAATTGTAAGGATCAGTCAAAAATGCGATTGTGCCGGTTTTTTCAAGCGCCACACCGCAAGCAAAAACTAGCAATAAAAGCAACATGTTGTACATTTTTGCAGACAGCTTTTTCATTGCGCTGACCTCTTTTGCAATTGAATGCCTTTCGGGGTTAGCAGATGCTCTACTCCTGCCATCAAACCGTCGACCAGAATGGCAAAAAGAGAGACCAGCACGGCTCCGCTGATAATCATCTCTGGATAGACTCGGTCAATACCCTGCTGGATATAGACGCCCAGACCTCCGGCGCCGATATAGGCAGCAATGGCGGCAATGCCGATGTTCATAACTGCGGCCGTGCGCAGTCCCGCAATAATCACCGGCACTGCGATGGGAATCTCTACTTCCTTGAGCAGCTCCCATTTATTCATCCCCATGCCTTTGCCGGCATCTCTCAAAGAAGGTGGAACATTCTTGATGGCCACATACGTATTCCGAATAATTGGCAGCTGGCTATACAGCACAAGGGCGACAATCGCCGGCACCTTGCCCAGCCCCTGGCCGACGAGCGCCAATATCGGCATCATTAATCCAAACAGTGCAATTGAAGGGACGGTCATGATGATATTGGCGCTATTGATCACCCGTTTGGCGAGGTTCACCTTTTTGGTAATCAGAATGCCCAAGGGAACGCCGATAGCCGTCGCGATAATCAGTGATAGAGCAACCATAAAAATATGCTCCCACGTCAAAAAAAGGACCTGCTGTAAATTCTTTTCAACAAAGTGCCACACACCCATGATCAGGTCTCCTTAATCCGTTTCCACATCACTCGTATAGCTTTCTTTAACCTTTTTTTGGATGTCGTTGTAGGTCACGGTTCCTATGAAGTCACCATTGTCATCAACAACACACAAGGTTAAAAGATCCAGCATGAGCATATAAGATAAGATATCTCTAGCCGGTGTCCTGTTGGAAATATACATGGGATACTTCTCAACAAGGTCTTTCACAGGGCCCTGTTCATATGAAAGGTTTTGAGGTCTCACATACCCGAGGGGTTTTCCCCTCTCAATCACAATGGCATGACGCAATTCCTTCTCTTCAATCAATTTCAAAACATCTTCGGCCGAATCTTCGCCTTTGACAAGATTACGCGGTCTGGGGTTGATGATGTCCTTTGCCAAGACAATCCCAAGGACTTTCAACGCTCTGTCAGCCCCAACAAAATCGGCTACATATTTGTTTTTCGGATGCGTGAGTAACATTGCCGGCGTATCATATTGCAACAGCCTGCCGTTGGTAAAAAGGGCGATCTTGTCTCCCATCTTTATAGCTTCGTGAATGTCGTGTGAAACAAAGGCGATGGTTTTTTTCAGACGCTCCTGCAGTCTCAGAAATTCATCCTGAATCTGTTCCCGGTTGATAGGATCGATTGCCCCGAACGGCTCGTCCATGAGGAGGATTTCGGGATCGGCGGCAAGCCCCCGGGCCACGCCCACACGCTGCTGCTGTCCACCTGACAGTTCGGCCGGATAGCGTGACCGATAAAGTTCAGGTTCAAGCCGAACCATGCTCAACAATTCATCCACCCGGGCGGCGATTTTTTTTGCATCCCAGCCCATGAGTTTCGGAACCACAGCAATATTTTCCGCGATGGTTTTATTGGGAAATAGTCCTATATCCTGGATGACATAGCCCATTTGACGCCGCAATGTGATGACATCCATATCCATTACGTTCTGGCCACTGACAAGGATCTTACCACGGGTAATTGACTCGAGCCGGTTGGTGCATCGAAGGGTTGTAGTTTTTCCGCATCCCGATGGTCCCAGAAAAATAACGGTTTCACCTTTTTCAATGGTGAAAGTGACATCCTCCAAGGCGGTAACAGCATCTTCGCCTTCCCCATAGATCTTGGTCAAATGCTCATAGCTTATCATCGCGTACCTCCTTGGAGCCTATCATCACAAAAAAGGCCGGTTGAAAAACCTGTTACCAGGAAATCTCCAGTGATCCGAGAAGCAGAAATTCCGGTATGCTCAGAGTAGTATCTCGAATTGTTCTCGAATGGCTTGATCGACTTCTTCGGAAATATAAGATACCTTTTCTTCCGAAAGCATTTTACGGGCTATGGCCCGCGCGCGTTCGCGGGCATCCCTGCTCCCGTCTTCTTCCCATTTTTCTCTACTCTTCTGGTCGCTTACCCCGTTTCCCTGGAAGTACTCTTTCCGCATGTTGGCCATGGTGTGGGGCGACATCATGAAGTTACCTCCCGGGCCCACCGTCTCGATCACTTCCACCGCCAGATGTTCGGCATCAACAGCAATGCCCTTGAGGACCTTACAGCACATGCCGATGATTTCGTCGTCGATGACAAACTGTTCATAAGCCACGGTCAGCATTGATTCGAGCATGCCGGCGGAATGGTGGACATAGTTGGAACCACCAATAGCCGCCAGGAGGGACGTAAGTGCCTTTTCCCATCCGGCCTGGGCATCGGGCAGTTTTGAATCGGAAAGCCCTGATGAGTTATAGTTGGGCACCTTGATGTGGCGGGCTAACTGGTGGATGGCCGCATTCATCATTCCGCACTCCACGGCACCACCCAGGTAGCCCATGGATCTCAGGTTTGCCATGCCTGGAATGCCCCCATAGAGCACAGGGGCGCCCGGGGTTGTGAGCTGAGATATGCATATACCAGCCAGCTGTTCTGCGTGGAGCTGGGCGAGGGTACCTGCCATGGTCATCGGAGAGGTGGAGCCGGACATGGGTGCAGCGGAAAGCGCTACCGGCACCCGATTTCGGATTGCTTCCTGCATGATGATAGTCATCGAGGTGTCAAGTTTCAATGGGCTGATAGCAAAGGAGGTAATGACGGAAATAAATGGTTTTTCTTGAAGTCTTTCTATACCGGAGCCCACCATGGAAGCCAATTCAATGACGTCATGAAGACCCTTTATATCATTTACCCCCGCCATAATATGTTTATGAGTAGCTTTCATACAGGCGTAAAACACGTTCACGTCATAGGATGACGGAGGAATATCTGTAGGGATACAGGGTCGCACATAAAAGTGAATATGGTCTAACCGGTCCACGAGGCGCCCAATTTCATAGATGTCATGAAGCGTGGATGCACGTCGGGCACCCGTTTCTAAGTCCAGGATCCTGATGGCGGCCCCTCCGGTTCCCATGTGGACCCTGTTATCAATGAGGTCTAGGTCATCCCCCTCGGCTCGGCCATAGAGCACCACCTGCTCGGGGGCTTTGGCCGTCTGTTCCACAATCAGTGTACGGGGAAAGCGAATGCGTGATCCGTCTCGGTCTACCGCTGCCCCGGCTTTATCAAGCATCGCAACAGTCTCTTCCAGCCCGGGCTCATAACCAACACCGCTTCTTTCGAGGATCATCAGTGATGCGTCGTGAATGGTTTCGATGTCGTTTTCGGAAAGGGGCTTATATTGCCCGCCGCATAATCCACTCAGTTTCATAATCGTTTCCTTTCGATGGCATCATAAATATCAGACACCGGCCCTAAAATATTTTTCTCTGTTGATAACTTTCATTATATATGAAATGCTTTATGTCAAGAAAAAATTGGCCCCCGACAATTCTTTCATATGAACCAGATAAATATTTTCATTTTTAAACATAATTGACACTATTATAATTTTATACAAATTATTACTTAATAATATATCTAAATAGATTATATCGCATATTGTGATACTTGAAAATATCCCGAAACTATAGTAACAAGGGGTACCAGGGGAAGTGGATTCTCCTGAATTCTATTTAAAATATATGCTTCTTTTGAGTGTAAAAATTTTTTAAAAAAGGCGGTTATGATGTCAAATACTAAACTTCATCCCCTCATGGATACAATAACGAATAACCTCGAAGCATTAACGCCAAAAGCACGACTCTTGGGAAAATACATACTCTCTCAACCCCGAAAAGCGGTGTTCATGACCATCAAGGAATTGGCTGAGGCTTGTCAAGTCAGTGAAGCGACGGTGGTGCGTTTTGTGGCCGGCGTCGGTTACGATCGCTACAGCGATTTCCAGCAGGCGTTGCGGGACTTTGTCGATACGGATCTTACACTGTTGGACCGGCTGGATATCTCCGATATGAAGGCACCCAGCGCCCTTCGTTTCAGGCGAACCATCTCTGACGAGATCGATAATCTCCAGCAGTTGTACAGCTCTCTTGATCAGGAGACAATGGGGAAGGTAGTCGAGGTTTTGGATCGTCGTGTACCGATTCACGTCATCGGTTCAAGGCTTTCCTATACGCTGGCCTATTATATGGGTTGGGCCATGACTAAAGTCAGGGGAAACATTCGGATAATGAAGGGAAGCGATCGCACCACCATCGACTGGCTGGTCATTGCCCCTGCAAAGAGTGTCGCAGTGACCATCGCCATGTCCCGTTACCCAAACGAGCTGATTCGATTGGGTAAACTGGTTAAGCGTTTAGGGCAAACCCTGGTAGTGATCGCTGATGGTGCTTCCTGCCCCATACTTCAATTTGCCGACTATCAACTTGTTGCCCCTTCCAAGAACATTCCCTACTTGGGCAGCCCAACAACATTGTGCTGTCTAATTAATTACCTGGTCCACGAACTTGCCAGCCGGCAAGGGAATGCCTTGAAACAGCACCAGGAAAAATTGGAGCAGTGCTACTGGGAAAATGATGTCTTGTTCAATTTAAAAGACACCCCTTACGAATAGAGTCTCCCCGCCCCTCGAGGCTGGGTGGGGAAATGGGCACACAATTAAAACCCGAATTTCCCCGCCCGGAACGCCTTCAGGTAATTCATGCAGAAATTGTCCCTCCCCGCCAGCGCTTCCGCGGCTATGATATTTGCCATCATCCTGGTATCCATCGGGTTAATGATAGCGCCGTCCAATCCTCTCGAGATGGCCATGACCATAAACGCCTGGTTCATGAACTTGCGCGCTGGCAGGCCGTATGAGATATTGGACAAACCGCACATGGTGTGAATACCTGCAAAGGTTATCATGATCTTTTCGACCGCATCCAGGAATTCCACCCCGAACCTGCTGTTGGTGGCAACGGGCTGAACAAGAGGATCCACGAAAATATGGTCCAGGGGAATGCCATTCTGCACCAGGCTGTTGACCAGTTTGTCGGCAATGGCCATGCGCTGGTCCGTGGTCTCGGGCATGCCTTCATCGCTCATGCAGAGGGCAACCACCCTGAAGTCGGACCCGGCGATAACCGGCATCAATTTGTCATACCGTTCCTTCTCAAGGGAAATGGAATTGATCATGGGGACGCCCTTGTGAACCGCCAGCGCCGCCTGAATGGCTTTCGGATCCGGGCTGTCTATGGCGCACGGGGCATCAACAGATTCCTGGACCTGTTGAACCAGCCAGGTGAGGTACTCGGGTTCCTTCCCCACAAAGATGCCCGCATTCACGTCGATATAGTCAGCGCCGGCTTCCAGTTGATCCTTTGCGATCTTCTTGATCGAGGCACCATCCTGGTTTTCAATGGCCGCGCCTATGGCCTTGCGGCTGGCATTAATAAGCTCTCCTACAATAAACATGATCTTTTCTCCTTTTCACCCTGTCCGATCCCGGCACATGTCCGGCGCGGGCGGATTTACCCCCAAAGGATGCAGTGCATCAGGAGCAGATGGCGAAAAATCATTACCCCACCAGCTTCCGCACCAGTTCCACGCCGCCGGGAGCATCGTCGCTGTACCCGTCAGCACCTATCTGGTCGGCAAACGCCTGCGTAACCGGAGCGCCGCCGATAATGGTCTTGACCGGGAGGGCTGCCTCTTTGATGGCGGCAATGGTGGCCTCCATTGAAGGCATGGTCGTGGTCAGAAGTGCGGAAAGCGCCACCACATCGGCATTGTTCTCCTTGGCTGCCTGAACGAACTTCTCCGTGTCCACATCGGGACCAAGATCCACCACCTTGAATCCGGCCCCTTCCATCATCATTGACACCAGGTTCTTGCCGATATCATGGAGGTCTCCTTTCACTGTCCCGATGACAACCGTCCCCCGGGAGACCGCAGCATCGCCGGTCAAGAGCGGTTTCAGGATTTCGAGACCGCCTTTCATGGCCTGGGCGGCCATGAGCATTTCCGGCACGAAGAGGATCCCTTCGCTGAACTGTTTTCCCACCTCGTCCATGGCGGAAATCATCCCATCGTTCAGGATGGCATCGATGTTTGTTCCTGCGTCAATTTCCGCGTGGGTCAATGCCTTCACCTTTTCCTCGTCAAATCCCAGAATCGCCTGATAAATCTCCTGGATTGCCATTATTCTCTCTCCTCCTTTTGGTTGGTGATTACTGATTTTCAGCCCTGTCTCATGCGGTCCTGATACCGTCGTCACACGCAAAATCCGGCCGCCCCACGAAGCCTACGCGTGCCCGCCGCCCCACACTAGGTGCGGGAAGCTATTTCCCGTTTTTTCTCTTCCGCACAAACTCTGAAAGGGCAGCCTCCACCTGGGGATCAATGTCGGGTTTTTCATAGGAAGCCAGCCGTTCATTCACCATCTCTGAGGCCACATCATCCAGCCTTTTGCTCCCGTCGTCCCGCCACCCTGCGTAGTTTTTCCGGTTTACCAAGCCGGGCAGGAAAAACTCCGTTCGGCAAAGCCGAAACGTTTTCGGCTGGGTCAGGTACTGTCCACCGATACCCACCTGTTTGATCATCTCCACATCGATGCTGTCAGTTGTCACCTGAACCGGCTGTATAAGTTTCTTTACCATGGCGCAGACCTCTTCATCAATGATAAACTTCTCGAAACTGGCTGATATATAGGACCCCAGGATGCCTGCAGCATGGAGTATGAAATTGACGCCGTTTCTGACTGCCGTCACGAGGGCCAAGGTGGATTCCAGTGCCGCCTGTGCATCAGCAACATGGGCATCCGTCAGGCCGCCGCCGCTCCTGCTGGGCAGATGGTAAAACCTTGCCATCTGTGCGGTTGCCGATATCACCAGGGAAAGCTCAGGTGCGCCGATGGAAAGACCGCCCGTCTTCATGTCCATGGCCGATGACGTGGACCCGTAAATAACCGGTGCACCCGGCCGAACCAGTTGACTCAGGACCACCCCTGCCAGGATTTCCGCATTCTGCAAGGCGAGCACTCCCGCGAGGGTTACCGGTCCCGAAGATCCGGCCATGATCAGGGAAGCAATGACACAGGCCTGTCCATAGCGTGCCAGTTCTATCAGCGATCCTGCCATTTCCTGAGAAAACTTGAGCGGGGAAAGTGAATTGATCAGGGATACGGTCACGGGTGTATCCTTCAGTGTCTCCTTGGTTCCCCAGACCATTCCCGCCATTTCAATGCAATCCCGGGCGCCCTCTTTTGAGACCGGACTTCCCATAAACGGCTTGTCACAGAGTACGATGCTCGAAAAAATCATGTCCAGATGTGCGGTTTCCGCCGGTACATCCGAAGGTTCCACCATCATAAATCCATTCATATTAATAGGTGATGACGTCTGCACCAGTTTACAGAAATTGTCATAGTCCTCCATGGTCGCCCTTCGTTCTTCGCCGTTCTGCATGGCCATAAACGGGGGGCCATAGGCCGGTGCCAGGACAAAACTTTCCTCGCCGATTTCAACTGACTTTTCAGGATTCCGTGCGGTTACCCTAAACCGTGCCGGCGTGGTCTCAAGTGCCTTCCGCACGTCCTTTTCCGTCAGGAAAACCGTTTTTCCATCCACCTTGAAACCGTTCTTCCTGAATATCTCCAGCGCCTCTTCCTCGTTGAAGGCAATCCCCGTATTCTGGAGAAGATCCATGGAGGCATCATGGAGCCTTGTCAACTCTTCCTCGCTATACGTCTGCATGCGGTCGTACATTTTTATTCCTCCTTCATGACCTTGTCCGCGGATTATTGTTCCATATCCCTTCTGTATGCGTTCAGTCCTTTAAATGTTCCGTATATCACCCATAACAGCAGGAACATGAGGGGAAAGGCCGTAGCAATTGACGCCGTCTGAATGGCCTTCAGGCTGCCCGTCCCCGCAAGCAGGGCGGCCACCGCCCCCAGAGCAATGCCCCAGAACGCCCGCAGGTTCCTGCTCGGATTTTCGTGTCCCGAGGTAAACATGGCAAGTGACATGGCCGCGGAATCAGCACTGGTGAGAAAAAACGTGCAGATCAGGAAGATGAGGAATACGGCCAGAATGCCGGTCAGGGGAAGGTGTTGGGCGATTGCGAAAATCGCGCTCTCCACACCATGGGCTTTTATGGTCCCGGTGACATCGTAACTGATCCCTGCGCCCCCGATCACCCCGTACCACAGAAAATCCGCGATGGTCGGGAAAAGCAGGACCGCTGCGACGGTTTCCCGGATGCTTCGCCCTTTGGAGATGCGGGCGATAAACACCGAGACAAAAGGGGCCCAGCTCATCCACCATGCCCAGTAGAAAACCGTCCAGCTTCCCAGCCAGTTCCCCTTGACGCCGGGGGCGGTGTAAAGACTGAGAGGGACGAAATTGAGCAGATACTGTCCGATGGAATTTTCTGTAAGTTTCAGCAGAAAGAGGGTGGGGCCGAAAATAAGGACGAAAAACCACACCCCTATGAACACATACATGTTCACATCCCCCAGCAACTTAACGCCCTTCTCTATCCCGGTATATACGGCAATGGTAAAGACGGCTGTCAGGATGCCGATAATGATGTACATGCTCCCGCTTCCCATCTGGATCCCGTACTGATATTTCAACCCGCTGGCAAGCTGGAGCGCAACCAGGCCGGTGGTGGTGGCCAGCCCCCCGAGTGTTGCGAAAACGGCAAAAATATCTAAGACTTTTCCCCATGCTCCATGAATTTTGTTCCCCAGCACATAATAAAACGCGCTTGAAAATCGGAACGGGAGTTTCTTCGTGTAACAGGCGTGTGCCAGGGGAATGGTGAGGAGCACGTAAATAGCCCATGCACTCAAACCCCAGTGGAAAAAGGAATAGGTCATGGCGTGAGTTGCGGCCGCTGCGGTCTTGGCCTCCCCGCCGAAATACGGAGGCGGACTCATGTAATGATAGGCCGGCTCGGCCGGCCCCCAGAAAACGATCCCCGCGGCAATAGCGGAACCGAACAGCATCCCGAACCAGGAAAAGTTTGAAAATTCCGGGGTGTCTTCGGGGAGCCCCAGTTTCATCTTCCCATACGTCCCTCCCATGAGCACAACACATGCGCCAACCAGGAGAAATGTCGTCAAGAGGTAAAGCCAGCCCCAGTAATTGGTTGTCCAGCCGAATACAGCATTAATCCCTGCAGCCATGTTCTTGGGGAATATGATCCCCCATAGAAGAAAGACCACCACAACTGCGGCCGAAATCCAGAATACCATGGGATCATATGATCTCTTGTCTCGATCGCTTTGCACCATACCCTCCTCCTCTCTATCCGGCCTTCTCTCTTTTCCCGGCACCGGCGTGTTGTAGTGGTGCAAACGCAACTTCTGTGCCAGAGTACAAAAAATTTTCCGAAACAGTCATATTGGCTGTAAGATACGGATGATACTGCTAAATATTATTTCACTGCATTTTTATCTTCTTCGTATTCGCGCCACGGTGAAAATCTTTTTTACTTTTTCGGAAGAAGAGAAAATTATTTTTCACGTCTCGTCAAAAAATTTTTCACGTGTCCTTATCAATAACTGCGGGATTATGGGTAGGAAAAGGAAATTACCGGCAGAAGGCCTTCCGATCAAGCCCATATTTCTTCATTTTGTAGTGGAGCAGCTGGCGGGAAATACCGAGCGCCCGGGACGCCCTGGCCACATTGCCGTTGCATTTTCCGAGTGCCTGACAGATCAGTTGTTCTTCCCTGGCTGACTGGCTCTCCGCGAGCGAACTCCCGGACACGGCGGGAGAAGGTTTCGGTTTGAAGGGTGGCGCACTTCTCTCTGGAACGGGCTGGGAATCCACAATCCGCGTCTTTGTAAAGGAATCGGCTTCATTTCTGAAATAGCCGGGTAAATGCATTGTGTCGATCACTTCATCCCTATCTGCCACCATGTTCATGGCCGCTTCCACGGTATTCTGCAGTTCCCGTACGTTGCCGGGCCAGTCATAGGCTATGAAACAATCCATTACCGCCGTGGAAACACGTTTCACCCTCTTTCCCAAAGTCCGGTTCAGTGAAGTCAAAAAATGGTCCGTTAACACCGCAATATCCTCACTTCTCTCTTTGAGGGGAGGGATCCGAATGTAAATGACAGCTAACCGGTAAAACAGGTCAATCCGCAGGGCCTCTTCCTGGATGGCGCGACGGGGTTCCCTGTTGACTGAACTGATGATTTTCAGATTCAAAGCACTTTCTTTGAGGGACCCCACCCTTCGCACCTTTTTTTCCTGGAGCACCCGTAAGAGTTTGGCCTGAAGCCCGGTGGGCATCGAATTTATTTCATCCAGAAAAACCGTCCCCCCATTCGCGCGCTCGAGCAGACCCGGTTTATCCATTGCCCCGGTAAAGGCACCCTTTGCAGTGCCGAACAGGATCCCTTCCAGAAGGGTTTCAGGTATGGCTGCGCAATTGATGGCAATGTACGGATACTTTTTCCGGGGACTCTCGTTGTGAAGCGCCTGTGCGAATAGTTCTTTCCCTGTGCCGGTCCTGCCCATGAGCATGACGGAAGAGGGGGAATTGGCCCCCATTCTGACCATCTGAACGGCTCGGAGAAACCCGGGATTTTCGCCCACAATATCCCGAAAAACAAATCGGGTCCCGTTGTCAAACCGGTCGACCGCCTTCGGCATGGCCTGAGCAGCCGCATCAAAGGCGTTCTGAAGAAGATTGTAATCTTTCACAAAACCGATAGCGCCCACCAGTTCCTCCCGCTGAAAAAGAGGGAGGGCACTGTTGAGGGTATAGGCTGTTTTACCGAGGCGTGTCCTGTATATCAACGGGTCGTTGATAATTGGCCGGCCACTGTTCAAACAACGGAAAATAATACTGGTCTCCGTATTTAATTCATAGATATCCGTGACCTTTTTCCCCAGCACATCCCGGGGGTCCAAGTCATCGATCTTTCCCTGTGTCCGGTTATAAAAAACAATCCGCCCCAGCCGGTCCGCGATGATGACCCCTTCATCAAAATCAGTAAGCACCTTGACAAGGTCTATTCCCTCAAGATCAAGATGCAATGCCGTCTTTCCTCCCCGGTCTTTTTCCATGATCCGTGTCTCGTTCCTATTCTCTCCGCCGCCAGCACGTTTCCGCACGCGTACAGAAGCGGCACACGGAACCGACCCTTTTTGAACGGTATTCCCTGCCCATGCCGATGAGGCTTGAAGCTGACTTGAAGGGAACAAGCACCCCGCTTCCATTCAAGTGGACCTTAATTTCATCAAGGGGGAGCAGGGCACAGAGCGAAAACTGACCTTCAATGGGCCAGCCCTGCAAAGATCCCGGCGCAAGGGAAGCGCCCACTCCCCAATCCCGTGACGCTGCTTCCTTTTCCGCATACTTCCGAATCGCTTTTCCCACCTCCGCCAACGCAACCACGCCGATGCTGTTCAGGAGGTACGCTTCCAGGAGTCTACCCGACCTGTTGATTTCATCGATTTTCTCGTCCAGTTGACCGCCGATCGTCACAATGCTCACGAGGGCCAGTTCAGCCGCCGCCATCAGGTCCGCATGGGGGCCCAGTTTGAGAGTGGCTTCTCTATCCCCATTCCCCGATGCCAACAGGACCTGCTCCCCTTTCACTGCCCGGACCAATACCCATTCGTAGAGGGCCCGGGGATGGATCAGGCTCTGCGACCGTGTTATGGCATCTCCGGTTTGTTGGACCAGAGCATCTGGGGCCTTTTTCCCTCGATGGAGGGCAAGGACCACTTCCTTTGCATCAAGTTTTATCTCTATATCAGTCAAAACCGGCATTCTGAAAGTCGACTCCTCCTTCAACCACCCATATGGCTTACAATCGCGCGTCATATGCTAAATGACCGCTCCAAATAATCCCGCAAGAAAATGAGTTCTGCCCTGGCTCGGGTTAGCCGGGCCATGATGTCCTTTTTTCGTTACCGGCGGGAGGACTTCGTATTTTTGTGACTTATCTATGGGGGAAACCGCAGAACTCCGTCCTTGACGGAGTAAATGCGCAGTCCCGCCTATAGAAATATAGGCGGGACGTGGATAAGTCACAAAAAATACCAGCCCCGGAGACTCGTAATCGAAAAAGGGATATCATAGCCCGTGCCTCCGCAAATACACTCATGAGACTCCAGTCGAACGGTTTCAAATATCAAGTGATGGAAACACGGTAGCCTCCGGAAAACGGGTATTGAATTCCGGGTCCATTGCCAATTCAATAAATCTGGTAGTGGAGGCGAGTCGGGCGGCCCGGTCCCGCTGCTTCCTGTCCAGGAGAGCCATGATGGCCCCCACGCCCGCAAGATTATCCAGAGAAAATACCTCCCCCTGCACCGCGTCACGGGGGAGCATCCCTATCTCCACCGCATGCTGCCAGTTGAATCTGGTGCCGAATGCGCCGGTCAGGACAGTGCGGGTCGTCTTCCGTATCCCCGCGTGTTTCATCAGGAGCTCGATGCCGACGAACAAGGCGGATTTTGCCAGCTGGAACTGCCGCACATCCTTGAGCATGATGCTGATATTCCTGCCGGTACCGCTCTTTTCCGCCGGGACCAGGACATATTCCCTGCCGATCCCTTTTTCATCACATACGACTCCCGGCATTCCCTCTTTCAGTCTGCCGTTTTCGAGGAGCACCCCCATCTTCCGCATGACCGCAATGGCATCAATAAGCCCGGAGCCGCAAATACCCAATGGGAGAATATTGTCTCCATCGCCCAGCACGGACCACACCGGGCGTCCGTTTGAGTAATCCAGGTCAATCTTGTGTATGGCGCCGGAAACTGCCCGCATACCGCAGGAAATCTGGGCCCCCTCAAGGGCCGGTCCGGTGGCACAGCTGGTGGCCCACAGCCCTTCTTGATTGCCAAGGACCAGCTCACCGTTGGTTCCGATGTCCACGATCAGGCATGTTTCCTTCCGAAGAAAGGGCGCATCTGCAATGATCGCCCCTATGGTATCGCCCCCCACAAATCCGGAAATAACGGGGAAAAGATACACGTTCGTGCCTGGATTCATGTCCAGTCCCACTTCCTCTGCCCGCAGGTCTCGGGGGGAACTCAAGACCGGGAGATACGGAGATACGCCCAGTCCGTGCGGGTGAAAACCGATAAAAATCCTTTCCATGGTGGTATTGCCCACCAGAGTCACTTCATCAATATCGTCCGGCGAGGCCTCCACCTGTTCCACACACCTGGTCAGGAGAAAATTGATCCCGTCAATAATCAACTGGTTGAGCACGGCAAGCCCGTCTTTTCGCTGATCCGTCATCGCGATCCTGCTGATGACGTCTTCTCCATATCGCCGCTGGGGATTGACGGACGCTGCGGAAGCCAGGATTTCCCCGCCTTGAAGGTCACAGAGATATGCTGCCAGGGTTGTGGTACCCATATCCACGGCCAGGCCGAGGCTTCTGGATCTGTTTCCGGGAATCACGGCGGTGATGCCCTTCTTGAAATGGTTCACCAGCGTGATCTCTCCATCAGATGCCGCGGGTTGACTTAGTTGGCGCAGCGCACCCAGATCCTGGATACCTACCTCATGCCCTGCCGCCTTTCCGGCACGCAGGGCCACCCAACTCGCCAGGTCCGTCAGAATACCATGCTTCGGCTCAGGCGGGTCCTCTTTCCGAAGCACAATTCTTTCGATCATCGGATCCACCGGGTACTGTCCTTTGAGTCCGGTCTTTCCCCGGGCCTCCCGGCTGTCCGCCATCTGCTCGGGGACTGTTACCGTCAGATCTCCGTGAATTTCCGACCGGCAAGCCAGTCGGTACCCTCTCTTGATTTCTTCGGGTGAAAAGATATCCAGCTCTGATTCACTCAATGCCGACAGATTGTGTGATGGATCCACGATAACCCGACACTTACCGCACAGGCCTTTGCCTCCGCAATCCGCCCGAATCGGCACATTCACGTTGGCGGCGGCATCGATGATACTCATCCCTGCGGTTCCCTCAGCCCGGGTACCCGTTGGTTCAAATGTAATTCGGAACGTTTTCGGTGCCATTTTTCAACTTTTTTGGTTCATCCGTCTAAAACGCATTGCCAGCAAGTATGAGGCAGAGGGATACAGGATATGGCCATTTTTTCTGCCCCGAGTTTCCCGGTTTTTCTGCTGCCGTCCACGCAGATCCGCTGCCTGCACTTCGCGTCATGCGCTCCACTTTCATCCTTGTCAATCTCAGTCATATGGCTTAGAAATAAAAGGACTAATGGGGTCGAATTTTTCTAACATAACCACAGGGCCAACGCAATCCAATTCCGGAAATAAACCATAGGCGTATAATACCTGCAAGGAACATGACATGAATGATCACAGGCCTTCCGACAACGGGAATCCAGGCCGGTTTTTCGGGCTGGGGATAGACGCAGGCGGCACATTTACCGATGCCGCTGTTGTTGATATCAACGGGGCGGCTATTCTGGCCCAGACAAAGGCACCAACCACTGCCGGGAATCCCATAGAGGGGATACGGGGCGCCCTCCGGGCCATTCCCGAAAAGTCATTGCGAAAGACCGACTTTGTTTCCCTTGCCACGACCTTTGCCACCAACGCCATTGTCCAGGGGAAAGGCGCCCGTGCAGGCCTGATTCTGATTGGATATGACCGGGATCATCCCGTCCTCTCCAGGATGTCCCCGGTGCTTTTTCTGGAAGGCGGCCATAACTACTGGGGAGAAGAGGCCGCACTCCTGGAACTGGGCCCTCTCGAAAAGGAGCTCCATTCCCTGGTCCATGCGGTGGATGCTATTGCGGTGTCCGGATATTTTTCGGTTCGGAACCCCGACCATGAAATCCGTGTGGCCCGCTTCATTGCCGGGCATTCCAGGCTTCCGGTGATATCCGGCCATCAGCTTTCCGCCCGTCTGGACGCGCCGAAGCGAGCCACTACTGCCTGGTGGAATGCACGGCTGATCCCGCTCATCAACCAGCTTATAGAAGACACCAGGAAGGTCCTCGAAGAGTTCAAGATAGACGCGCCTCTCCTGGTGGTTCGGGGAGACGGGACCCTGATGTCAGTCAGGGAAGCCCAGCGGCGTCCCATTGAAACCATTCTTTCTGGTCCGGCCGCCGGCATCATGGGGGCACAATATCTGACGGGCAGGAAGGATGGCCTGGTGGTGGATATGGGCGGCACCACGACAGATATGGCCATCCTGAAGAATGCGAGGGTGGAGATCGATCCCGAGGGAGCCCAGGTCGGCGGATGGAAGACACAGGTGGAGGCGGCGCGGATCAGGACTACGGGACTGGGCGGCGACAGCATTGTCCGGACCGAGGATGGAACTCTGAACGGCCTCCGCGTTGGTCCACAGAGGGTTGAACCCCTGTGTACCATGGCTGAACGTTTTCCTGAAATCCCGGTCGTATTGAAGAAGCTGCAGCATTTGAACACGAGGATCCCCTTCCTGCTCTACAATCCGTGTACTTTTTATCTTGCGGAAGGAAGCGCATTTCCCGGCTCCGGGGCGATTCCAGCGGCCCTTGCCAACGGCCCCGCAAATGAATACGAGCTGCTGTCCAATTCCTCCGGTACCGGGGATGCATGGGAGCTCAAGAACCTGACAAACCAGGGAATCATCAGCCGTATTTCCCTTACTCCCACTGATTTCTGCGTGGCAAGGGGCACCTATGATCTGGGTTCCAGGGAAGCGGCCCGTGCCGGGGTTTCTCTTCTGGCAAAAGGCCTTGGGACCAGTGAATCGGTTCTCTACGCGACCCTTGAAAAGGAAATAGCACGGCGATTGTGCGTGGAAGCGGTCCACCTCTCTCTTGACAAGGATGCCCCGTCACTCCTCTCTCTTATGCATCGCTGGTTCCCGCGTGAATCCTCCCGGGGCGGCGAAAAAGAAATCATGGACGTGGTGGCGAGATTGAGCGCTCCGGTAGTGGGCATCGGGGCCCCTGCCGGAGCATGGCTTCCCCGGTCTTTTGAACATCTCCATACGTCCGCAATCCTGCCGGAACATTTCATGGTAGGGACCGCCGTGGGAGCAGCCGTGGGGACCGTCGGCTTTATGGTAACAGCTGAAATCCGACCTACCCCGAAAGGCATGCATATTCTCTTCGCTCCAGACGGGAACACGGAATTCGAAAATTTTGAGAACGCCGTCAAAGTGGGGCGTGAAACGCTGGAGGCCATGGCAACAGCACGGATGCGGGCAAATGAGGTGCTACACCCTCTGCTGAGCTTTTCCATGGAAAGGCGATCAGTCCCTGTCCCGGGAGGAGAACTCCATCTCTGCACCATACTCACGGTGCAGGCGACCGGCAGGACGGCGGTGAACAACGCTCACCGGTAGGTACGTACCACGCGGATGGCCTTTCCCATCTCGGTCCGCTCAATGGATCCCGGAGGGACCAGGGTCACAAACGCCTTGAAATTCAGTTCCTCCTTGAGCCGGGCGGTGACCTCTCGTTGCAGTCCTTCCCTTTCCTCCAGCCCGATCCTTTCTCCCTGTTCGACAGTGATATCAAGATGAGTGTACGGGGAAGGATGGCTGAGGACAATCTGGAACTCGCCCGTCACGTCAGGGACCATGGATTCCAGGACCCGTGCCACACCATTTGGGAAAACATTGATCCCTTTCACATGAAGCATGTCGTCCGCCCGGCCGATGACCCTGAACCGGGGTCCTGTCCGGCCGCAGGCGCAGGGCCCGACACCCAGGATCTCCAGGAGATCGGAGGTCCGGTACCGGACCAGGGGCTGTGCTTCCTTTGCCAGGTGTGTCAGGACCATCTCCCCGATGGCACCCTCTTCCACCGGGATATCCTTGCCGCTTTTCGGATCAACAAGTTGAAACAGCAGGGCGCCTGTTCCCAGAAAATGGAGCTGGTAGTTGTCTTCGCACACCGCGGCGAAATTGCACAGCACGTCCGAAACGCCGTAGTTGGCATTCTGCGCCTTCATGCCCCAGGCGTCCTCGATCCTTTTCCGGTACGTGGGATTGTCGAGTCCCGGCTCCCCGCCGAACAGTCCAAGGGTCACCCCCAAGTCCCGGGGTTCCATACCCAGTTCGTCGCGGACAACCTGTTCCAGATACTTGGGATAGGAAGGGGTGGAGGAGATGGCGTTGATACCTGCCTCCTGAATCACACGGACCAGTTGACGCGAGTTTCCTACACCGAAAGGAAAAACCGTGGCCCCGGTCGTTTCCAGGTTCACATGATCGGTCAGACCGCCCATCCAGAGCTGGTAATTGAGGCAATGAACAACACGGTGACGCGGCCGCAGCCCTGCGGACCAGAAGGATCTGGCCCCGCAGTCATGCGTCACCTCCAGATCGGCTTTTGTGAGGGCCGTATACACAAAGCGCCCAGTGGCACCGGATGTCCTGTGCACTCTGGATACCGCCTCCGGCACACAGGCCAGAAAGTCCCCGAAAGGCGGCCGCCGTTCCTGGGATTCCCGCAGTTCCGCCTTGGTGGTAAAGGGAAGCTTTGCCAGGTCTTCAGGTCCTTTCACATCCCTCGCGTCACTGCCTGCGCCGGCCCACTTCCTTCGGTACATCTCGCTGGTCGCAGCCACGTACTCCAGCTGCCGCAGGAGCTTTTCGTGCTCCAATCGCTGCTGCTCCTCCGCACGCAGGGTCTCCATTTCCGGGTTCCAGTATTTGCGCTCCATGCCGACCTCTACTTCTTTTTCATCCGGGCAAGACGCCGCGCTACGTACTCAGTCTGGTTCTGTGCGTGGGTGCAGATGAGGAGATGATTTGCCTCAATCTCCAGGATCTGTTCGAAACCGGCATCAAGGCCCTGATCGATTGCGATGCGCGACAGCCGGAGGGCCAGGGGAGACCGCTCCGCGATCCTTTCTCCCATGGCAACAGCCTCTTCCAACAGGCTATCATCAGGCACAACCTTATTGGCGAGGCCTATCCGCTCCGCCTCTATTGCGTCAATAAATTCCCCGGTGAAAATCAGCTCTTTCGCTTTTCCCAACCCCACAAGCTGGGTCAAAAGCTTGGTCCCCGCAGTGGTCACCGTCAGGCCCACTCCGGTTTCCGGGAAGCCGAAAACGGCAGTTTCTCCTGCGATCCTGATATCGCAGCTCATGGTAAACTCGCATCCGCCCCCCAGGGCATACCCTTTGACCGCGGCGATAAGCGGCTTCCCCAGTTTCATGATGAGCCGCTGCACTTCCTGGAGCCGGTCCGTTTCCTCCAGCCAGGTGGCCGTATCTTTTCCCGTGGCCGTCTCCTTGAGATCCTCGCCGGCGCAGAAGGCCCGACCCGCCCCGGTCAGGATAATGACGGAGGCATCCCGGTCTTCCCGGGCCGTTTCCAGGTGCGACATAAACGCCCGGAGCAAATGGACGTTAATAGCGTTCAAGCGATGAGGGCGATTCAGGGTGATGATTCCCACCCGCCCCTCTCGGTGGTACAGCGCAGCATCTTCTTTCATTCAATCCTCCGAGATTCCAGCTCTTTTCCGGGTGCGGTTCAGGACTTCATCCTCTCGTTCTTCGGGTCATAGTACGGCATGGGAACCACTTTTGACGGAAACCGTTCATCAAGAATTTCCACTTCCAACTCGGTCCCCGGCGCGGCAAATTCCGGTTTTATATACCCCATGGCCAGGCTCTCGCCCACTCGGTGCCCGTATCCGCCGGAGGAAGTCATGCCCACATACTCGCCATTCTTGTATATCCCGTTGTACCCGTAGGCATCGGCATCCTTTGCCTCGACGCTCATGAGCACCAGTTTTGCAGGCACTCCCTCCGCTTTCTGTTTGATCAGTGCCTCCTTGCCGATAAAGTCGCCCTTATCCAGTTTTACCTGCCAGCCGAGTCCGGCCTCCCACGGAGTATGGTGGATGTTCAACTCCCCCTTCCACGTGCAGTAGCCTTTTTCGAGCCGCATGGAATCCATGGCCCTGATCCCGAACATGCCGAGGCCGAATTCCTCACCGGCTTCCATCAGCTTTTCATACAAGTTGATCTGCCGCTCAATAGGGTGGAATAATTCCCAGCCCAGTTCCCCGACAAAATTGAGCCTGTTCGCCTGTACCGGCACCTTGTCCACCCGGATATCCTGAGAGGTGGCAAAGGGAAAGGCCTCGTTGGAAAGATCTGCGTCCGTCAGTTTCCGGAGTATGTCTCGCGACCTGGGACCCGCGATAATGAGGCATCCGATACGGGTGGTCACGTCATCGAGGGTGACCGATCCGTCATCAGGCAGATTCAGGAGAAGATGATGGTGATCATGGCGCTTGGACACCGCTGCGGATACCACCATCCATTTGTTCTCCCCGATCTTGGTACACGTCATGTCGCAGAGAAAGGTCCCCGTTTCCGTAAGTGCCGGGAAAACCGCTATTTTCCCCACCTGTGTCGGCGCTTTGTTGCAGCTCAGCCTGTCCAGATACCTTTCAGCCCCCGGGCCGGAGACATGCCATTTGGAAAATCCCGTCAGGTCCAGGAGGCCGGCGCCTTCCATGACAATCCGGCATTCACGCCCGACCGGCTCGTGCCAGTTGGAGCGCCGCCAGGAATCAACATCCCGGTCGTCGACCTTGTCGGAAAACCACTGGGGCCGCTCCCACCCGTACGTTTCCCCGAAAACAGCGCCGGCGGCCTTTTGCCGGTCATAGATGGGGGAGACCTTCATAGGCCGGCCTGCGTCCCGTTCCTGGAAGGGAAAGGGAATTTCATACAGCCTGGGGTAGGTGTCTGCAACTTTTTCAAAGTTATACTGTTTGTTCACGTAGGAACCGTAGCGGCGGGAATCCAACGGCCAGAGATCAATCCCGGGCTGGCCATTCATGATCCACTCCGCCAAGTACCGTCCGATCCCGCCTGCCTGGGTAATTCCGAAGGAATAGCCGCAGCACAACCAGAAGTTTTTCAGCGGAAAGGCCGGACCCACCAGGGGATCTCCATTGGGCGTGTAGGTGATAGGTCCGCAGGTGATATGCCGCAGACCCGCGTTCTCCATAATGGGGAAGCGTTCGATGCACCGTTCCACATACGGGGTAATTCGATCGAGGTCAGTCGGCAGCATGGACTGGGCATAGTCCCACGGAACCCCTTCGGGATGCCACGGGTGGGCTGCCGACTCATACATCCCCAGGATAAAAGAATCCATTTCCTGGCGAA
The DNA here is from genome assembly GCA_964633015.1 of uncultured Desulfobacteraceae bacterium. GTDB lineage: Bacteria > Desulfobacterota > DSM-4660 > Desulfatiglandales > Desulfatiglandaceae > B46-G9. Next base: position 23,468 of record CAZWEV010000008.1, read on the forward strand.
AATAAATGGACAGGTCAGGATCACGGACAAGGGGAAAGTGTTTCCCCTGTTTCTTCCGCTCTTCAGCGTCCGGTATCGTTTCGAAAAGGATGTGGTGGTGTTCACAGGGCAGTGACGGGAGTTCCAGGCCCACCATTGCGCCTACTTCCGGGGCCCACAGCCCGCCTGCGTTTACCACATGCTCGCAGGTGATATCACCCTTGTCTGTGTGGACTACCCACTCCCCGCTCCTGTTCTGACTGATACCGGTCACCATGGTGAAGCGGTAGATCTCGGCCCCGTATTTTCTGGCTCCTATAGCCATGGCCTGGGTAACGCTGTTGGGGTCCACATCGCCGTCATCCGGGTGCCACAGGGCACCCAGCACACCGTCAGTATTAATCAGCGGATGGAGCTCCCTTATCTCCTTTGGGCCGAGCATCTCAACGTTGAGTCCCAGACACCTGTCTTTGGTGCAGTTGTATTGCAGCTCGTTCATTCTCTCCGGCGTGGAGCCCAGCCTCAGAGCGCCGGTGGTATGCCATCCGGTGGCTTGCTCGGTTTCTTCCTCCAGGTTCTGATAAAGCTCCACGGACCATATCTGCACCTTGGCGGCATAGTAGTTGGGATGGTAATAAGAAAGGTTCCCGGCCGCCATCCAGGTTGAGCCGGAAGTCAACTCATTCTTCTCCACAAGGACTACATCGGACCAGCCAAACCTGGCCAGGTGATAAAGAATTCCACATCCGATGGCTCCCCCGCCAATCACCACTACCCGTGCATGCGTTTTCATAAATCAGACCTCCTTCACTATGGTAACGCCGTATTCGGCGATAATCATTGTCTGTCCGCTGAAGCTGCCCTTGCGGATTCATAAACCGGCTAGATCAATCCTCATCCCGAGATGGCTTGGTCCCCCGGATCAACAGTACGGGTTTGACCGATCTTCGGATGACTTTGTCGGCCACGCTTCCCATGGCCCATCGCGTCAGGCCTCCTCCGCCGTGGGTGGTCATCACGATGATGCTCCCATACTTATCGGCGTGGGCCAGTATCTCTTCTGCGGCATCCCCGTATCGCACATGGGTCGAGACCTTGAGTCCTTTTCCCTCCAGATCCGCAGAGATGGTATCGAGGTACTCCTCTGCCGCTCGTACCACCTTCAATTCATATTCCTCCGCATCCAATCCGGGGAGTGAAGAGAAGAACGCCACTCTGAGGAGCTGTATCTCCCCTCCCTGGATACGGCCCAGTTGCTCTACCCGCTCAAGTATTTTTTCGGCACGGGAAGAACCATCCAATGGAACCACAATTTTGGAGAACATGGAGTCTCCTCCTTCCAGTTCATAGGAATTCACTCATTCTCCTTGTAGCTGATCATAAACTTCCAGAACTTTCCCCAGGGCTTATAGAGGAACCGGTAATAGAGCGATGCAACGCCGCCCGGTAAGTAAATCATAACCACGATCAGGATAAGGCCATAAATGACCAGGTTGATGCCCGGCATGTTGGACGCTCCCGACCGTATCAGCTCCATTGCCACCAGAAAAGGGAACGCAATGAACGCCCCACCCCAAAGGGTTCCGCGGCCTCCGATGTACGCCACCGCCAGCACCTCCACCGTCTTGGACGTGTGCATCAGATCGGGTGTCAGGATGCCCATGTAGTGGGCGTAGAACCCCCCAAGCCAGCCTGCTATGGTGCAGGACAAGGTGAAATTGACGACCCGGTAGTACGTGGGATTCACCCCCGAGGTACGGGCCGCCTCCATGTTCTGGCCGATCGCCTTGAACGCCAGTCCCATCTTGCTGCGCGTAGTCCAGCGGCAGACCACATAGGTCACAAACAGCATGATGAGCATAATGTAGTAATAGGGTTGATTGGCCTCATTCTGCACCAGTCTGGGTACCCGAAGTCCCAGCGGTCCCCTCGTCAACCATACCATTTTGATGGCAAGGCCCATCAAGGCCAGCCCCACGAACCACGCCATGACCGCCGCAAAAATGCCCCTCAGCCGCAGCGTCAAAACACCCGTCAGAAAACCCAAAACCCCTGCGGCCAGGGCCCCGATAAACATGCCGACCCACGGCGTCAGACCAAGTCGCACAGCCAGGAGGGCCGAAGTATAGCTCCCCAGGCCGAGAATTGCCGCAAACCCGAAGTTTACGATATTGATGAACCCGGCGGTCAGGTCAAAAGCAATGGCCGAGGCAGCGGTCAGGGCGATGAGGGTCAACCACCGCAGCATGTACTCCTCACCGAATGGGGGAATAAACGGCAACAGCGCTAAGATGATCAGGAGCAAGGCTCCCAGTGGCGTCAGACACAGCCGGTCAAGAATTCGACTCAGAAGGCCCATTTCATGTTTTGAAACTCCACTTTTCATGTGCTTGCTCCTACTGATCCAGGACGCCCCGGACTTCCGAACCAAAAACCCCGCTCGGTTTAAAAATGAGTACCAGAATGATCAGCACTGAAGGAATCACGAACTGCCAGCCCTCTCCCACGTAGGCGACAGTCAACACTTTCAGGAGTGACACCATGAATCCACCGATCAGCGCTCCCATTACATTTCCCAGCCCCACCAGGATAACCACAAACCAGGCCATATAAAGGGGCTCCAGACCGACGGTTGGATACGAGGGGTACATGAACAGCAGGCTTGCGCCTGCCACCGCCGCCATGGCGCAGCCCAAAGCCATGGTCAGAACCATGATCCATTCGAGACCGATCCCCACCATCAGGGCCCCCAACTCATCCTGGGCCACGGCCCGAATGGCCTGTCCGGTACGGCTGTACTTCATGAATACCCAGAACCCGATGACGATTGCCAAAGCCAGGATAAAAGCCATCACCCGGTCGATGGAGACATATACACCCGCCACGGACAGAGGCGCGCCTTGCCAGTAGCCGACAATGCCTTTGAAGTCGGCGCCGAAAATCAACAGATCGCCGTTCACGAGAATCACGCTCAGACCCACCGTCAACAGGAAAGAGTTCATTACCCAATTGGCCCTGCTTCGCGCCCGCAGAGGACGAAAACAAAGCAACTCGGTCAATGCCCCGGCTATGGCCCCGGCCAGGGTCGCAAAAATCATGGCAACGAATGGGGCCACTGCGGCTAAAAAAGCATTCGGATGGGCCGTCAGATAATTCTGAATGGGCGTAATCACGTAATAGGCCGTCAACCCGCCGATCATGAAGTATTCACCGTGGGCGAACTGGGCGATATTCAGGACGCCCAGGATGACGGCCAGACCCATGGCGACCAAACCCAACATGCCGCCGGTAACGACGGTATTCACCAGGATGTACGGTCCCTGGTCCCAGGTAGCCAATGCCAACAGGATGACAGATACGGCAACGGTGATTCCCCCGGCGCTTTTCAACCACTCAAAGATTTTCTGAAACATGGACTTCAGCATTTCATCTTTCCTCCCTCGAGCCTGAATCTAAATACCCAGGAAAACCTTGCGCACATGGGGATTGCCAGCCAACTCGGAACTCGGCCCTTCCAGTTCGATCCGGCCGTTTTCCATGACGTACCCCCGGTCCGTTACCGACAGTGTCTTGGCCACATTCTGCTCCACCACCAGGATGGTCTTGCCCTCATTTCTCAGTGTGTCGAGCGACTCGAAGACCTGATCCGTCAACTGGGGGGCCAGCCCAAAGGAGGGTTCATCCACCAGGAGAAGCTTGGGGTCCGCCATCAGACTCCGCCCGATGCCCAGCATTTTCCGCTCGCCGCCGCTCATGGTACCGGCCAGTTGGTTCCTGCGCTCTTCAAGACGGGGAAACAGCCCATACGCAAAGTCAAGCAGCCGATTCTTGGCATTCTTGTCTCTCACCGTGTAGGCCCCCATCATCATATTTTCATGCACGGTCATATTGGTGAACAGGTTCATCTCTTCCGAAATATAGCTGACACCGAGACGGGTGACCCTGTTTCCCGGCTGCCCCCCGATGTCGTCACCGTTAAAAAGGACCTGTCCGCTCATGGGCTTGACAATGCCGGCTACCGTCTTCAAGGTCGTGCTCTTTCCGGCGCCGTTGGGTCCAATGAGAGAAACATACTCGGCTTCATCGACCTTGAGAGATACATCTCTCAAGATCTGGAGAAAACCATATCCCGCATTAAGGTTGTTTATTTCTAACAACACTTTTTGCCTCCATTCGGTTGTGCGGTAAGATCAAATATTCACAGGCCGGAACTGAAAATAACGTCCGGCAACGGTTCGCGCAGGAGTTCCTAGTGAGCCTTCCCCAGATAGGCTTCGGCAACCCTCGGGTCCTGTGCCACTTCCTCAGTGGGCCCTTCCGCAATCTTTGATCCGAACTGAATGACCACCAATCGTTCGCACACGTTCATGATCAGCTGCATAATGTGCTCCACCATCAGAATAGTCACCCCGGTATCCTGGATCTTTCGGATAATCTTGATGATGTCCTTCAGTTCTCCCTCGGTCAGACCGGCGGCGAGTTCATCAAGGAAGAGGAGCTTCGGCTTGGATGCCAGGGCCCTGGCCAGGTCAAGCCGTTTCAGTTGCACCGTGTTCAGGTTTTCCGATACAATATCTTCGGCAACAGGAAATTCCACGAATTCCAGCATCTCGCGTCCATGAGCGATCGGATCGGCTACCTTTTCAGTCCTGTTTCCGAAAATGGCCGCCGTCAGCACGTTTTCCAGGGCCGTCATCTTCGGGAAAGGTCTGGGAATCTGGAACGTCCGGGAAAGTCCCCGATGACACATTTTCTCCGGCGTCAGGCCGGTCGTGTCTTCACCGAAGACCTTTACTTTTCCCGACGTGGGCGGATTCAACCCCGCTATGGCGTTCAACAGCGTCGTCTTACCGGCCCCATTGGGTCCGATCAGGCCCACGATCTCTCCTTCATCCACGTGCATGGAGACCCTGTTGACAGCCGTCAATCCTCCGAATTGTTTTGTTACTTCCTTTGTTTCCAGTATGCTCATTGAAACCACCGATGATTAGGGTTTGATAGGGTTGATGATCCGGGAGATGGCGGCCGAATCGGCCGCCATGCTCTCCGATCATCGTCACATGCCGCTGCCGACAGCCGGCCCAATGATTGGATCTGCCGGCTTCGGATGGCTCACTTGGGCGGGATGAAGTTTTTTGCCTTCATGGACTCGGGATAGATAACGTAACTCTTCCCGTTCTCATACTGGATGACCGGGAAAAAGTAGTAATCCGGGCCTACTACGGGGTCCGGATTGGTTTCCGGAGTCCATTTGTATTCCTTCATCAGGATGGCTCCCTCTGCCGCCGTATAGGTCAGTTTCCCGGTGTTGACCTCATCCACCACGACCTTGTGGATATCCTCGGAGGTAATCTTGCCGTACTTCTCGAAGGTCCGCTTGAGGACCTTGAGGAAGTAATTGATGCCGTCATACGAGAGTCCGGATGCCGGTGCGGACGGGGCGTACCCGAATTCTGCCTGTTTTGCCTTGGCGAATGCCTTGGCGGCCTTGGTGGCGAACTGGGCCTGGACGTCGATAACCCCGTTGGAGGCGTTTCCGGTCATCTTGTACCAATCGCCGACCCAGGAAAGACCATTGGCGAACAACAGGGCCTTGACGCCCACTTCGCTGAACTGCTTGACAAACGCGGTCATGGACGGTGCCGAGGTCGTTGTTCCACCCACGAAAGCCACGCCGGCCTTCTTGTATTTGGCCAAGAGCGGATAGAAGTCGGTCTGGGTCAAAGAGAAGTAATTCTCAGATGTGATCTCCCAGCCGGCATCCTTCAGGGCTTTCTTGAGATTTTCGCCCGCATTCCTTCCCCAGTCGGTATCTTCGCCGAAGATGGCTGCCTTCTTCGCCTTGGGTTTCCACAACCCGTTCTTGATGGCATTCTCCATGAGCCCGACCGATCCCTTGGCCTCGAGTTTACCAGGAACCGGCCACATCTTGGCGCTCCACCAGCTGTATTTCTCGGGATCTGATTGCCACTTCTTATTGACCAGCTCGGCCGCTCCCATGGCGGCCAGCCATTGCACCTTGTACTGCGCCGCCAGATCCATGCATGCAACGGCCACGGAGCTGTGCCAGTTGATGCAGCCGGCCACGATCCCCTTCCGCTCGCAGGCCTCGGCAAAGGCGCTGGTTGCTTTGGCCGGGTCGGACTGGGAATCCACCCATACCACTTCAAGTTTGTACGGGCCGATCTTGCCGCCGATCTTGTCCAGCCCCATTTTGACCGAGTCCCTGAATTCCTTGCCTGCCTTTGCTGACGGTCCCGTAAAGGGGCCCATTACCCCTATCTTCAAGACCTGGTCTGCCGCCCCTGCAAAAGAAGTGAAGAGGAACAACGAAGCCACAATTGTAATGATCACCAACAAACGCGTTTTTCCTATCATGTCTTCCTCCTTTGTTCTGTTTCCTAAGATCGAGTGTTTCCCAATCATACCTGCCCGGCCTCTTCCTTGAAATACCCTTGCACCCCTGAGGTAAACGAATTACCCCTCCGGCCGCCGGGCCCCGGGCAGACCCGCCGGCCGATAGTTTTACCCATTTACGGAAAAACTGCTGTCCTCGTTGATCTCCCGCTTCCTGGAAAAGAAGCCGACATCAATAGTAATGCCCGTATTTTTCAGGAAGAGCTGGAGCGGATCCGTATCGTGATCTTTCCCTTTCTCGCAGTACTCGATCAACTCGGCCATCAGAATGCCCACCACCGGAGCGGTCTTGTACTGATTCCCGCTGGTGCCGATGGCCATATAATACCCCTTCAAATCGGACTTGTCGTAGATGGGGATCCAGTCGGTAGAGCAGTCATACAGATCGGCGATGCCCAACTGTTTATTCGGAATGCCCAGAGAGGGAATCCGGCGAGCCAGGCGGTAGACCTGGGCCTTATACTGGGCATCAGTGATGTTTCGGTTGAAGTTGTCCGGATCATCGATCCATTCCTGGGCATCACACTCCGGGTCCTCGCTTCCAACGAGGATCATGTTGCCCACCTCGGGACGGAAATAAATGGAATTATCTCCATCCGATGTATGATACCCGTCGTTCAGGAAGTTAAACCCTTCCGGCGAAGGAACGTGATGCACCTCATGGCGAAGGGCCCTCGTTTTAATGTTCATTCCTTCCGGGACTCCTTCAGCCATGGCATTGATCAGAAATGAATGGGGACCGGCGGCATTGATAACCACGGACGCATCGATTTCTTTTCCACCCTTGACGGTGACGCCCAGGACCCGGCCGTCCCTGGAACGAATACCGGTGACTTCCGTATTGAAAAGGAACTCCCCGCCCTTTGCCTCCGCGGCCCGCTGGAGATTGTGCACGGAGAGCTGGGGATCGTTGACGTAACCGCCGCCCGGGGTAAAAAGCGCGCCCTCCAGCTTGCCGTTCGGTTCATTGAAATGGTCGTCATCCTCGGGGCGGGTAACCGGCCAGAAGGAATCATCGCTGTAAATGGCGATATGGTCCTTCACATCCTGCATCGTCCATTCTTCATACTCCACACCGACTGCGTCATAGTGCTTCCTGACCTTCTGCCAGTCGTGCCCCTTGCTCTTGAGGAGGATTGAGCCCGTGTTCCGGTATTCCGCCAAGCCCATCTCGTCTTCCGCTTCCAGGTACTCCGCCCAGTTCTTCCAGTAATAAAAACCCTCATAGGCAAACGCAACACCGTCATGCGTCGAATAATGTGCCCGAACGATGGCGCACGAATTGCTCGTGGAGCCGTACCCGGACGTTGGGAGTTTGTCTATATTGAGGGTTTTATACCCCTTCTTGGCAAGCTCAAACCCGGTGGCCGCACCGATAATCCCGGCCCCAACAATAATCGCATCATACTTCCTGTCTGTCATTTCCTTCTCTCCTTCATTCATTGAAATATCCCTCCATGACAGAGGGCTATGGTGAACCATCGATCTTCAAATACGTTCCACAACAGAACGTGTTTTCCGGAAATTGTCCTTGATCGCCCTCTCCACGGCGTCCTCATCCCGCTCCCGGAGAGCCTGGATGATCCTGCGGTGTTCCTCCACTGATTCCCTGATCCTCTCTTTGTCGTGAAAGCTGAAAGCAAGTATCTTTCTCATCTGGAGACTGTCGTAGAGATTCCAGATGAGTTCCTTGAGCCGTTCCATGCCGCAGGCATTGACAATGCCTTCGTGGAATCGCTTGTCTGCCTCCGCGTATTCCAGGGATCCGATTTCATACTCGGCCGTGAGGGTTTCCAGGACGTCAATCTCTTCATTGGTTATCCTTGCGGAGGCAAGCTTCCCGGCCAGGCCCTCCAGGGCCTCCCGGAGAACCAGCACTTCCAGGGCTTCCTGCTTGGTCCAGCGCTTGACAAACGCGCCTCTTCGCGGAATGATTTCCACCAGCCCTTCCTTGGAAAGCTGGCTGAGAGCCTCCCGAATGGGGGTCCTGCTCACGGCCAGTTCCTGCGCTAATTCGGTTTCTTTCAGACGCATTCCCGGCTCGAGCTGACCGCTCGTAATGCCGTTCCTGATTATTTTGTAAACTTCGCTCCTGAGATCTCGAACGGTGCGTATTCTCTTGAGAACGTGAGGCCGTTTTCGCATCTGTTCTCCGTAACGATGAGCCCGTGGAACGCAGGCGAGCAGGGAATGCTATTAGGATCCGGATTGGTGTGATGACTCTGTCATCTCTATTTCTTCCCGGAGTCAAACTGCCCCGGATGAACATCAGTTGGAAATTGCAGGTGAGAAAAAAAACTATATAGGCATCCCGCTCGAAACACGGGATGTTTAAAAATGTATGTGTATATGTATACAATTTCTAGTTCACCTTCTCGTGCCCTGTCAAGAAAAAAATGAGGGCTCTTCATTTTCTTTTTTCAGGCTCCCTCCATTCTAAGCCCTAGCAAACCTCTTCAGGAGCGATTCCGATGACAGGAAACGCTCTTTCTTTCAGTCACGCGGGAGCCGTCGAAAGTGATCCGGGCAAAAGGGATCGCAATAATGATCTATCGGCCCGTCATCGACGAATCGCTGGTGACATCGCTGCAGTGCCTTGGATGACAGGGTAACCCCCAGGCCGGGCCCTTCAGGAACACAAATAACATTGTTGGACTGCCTGAACGGTCCTTCTTCAATCACATCATCTATCTGCCAGCGGAACAGCGACTGGCTGGGCTCATGGATCCACTCAGTGGCAGCGACCATGTGCAAATAGGCTGCGGTACAGATACCGGCATCTCCGCTGTAGCACCAAAACCCCACCCCCATTGCCTCACATGCGCCAATGAAGCGAACCGCCCGCCTGATCCCGCCCAGCACCGCAAAGTTCGTGACAATCGCATCCGGGGTTCCCAAGGCCACTGCCCTTCTGATGTCAGGGATATGCGTTGAAAAGGGGATAGCCGAGTGCTTACGGAGCTGGGCCATTTCTTCAAACGTGGCAACAGGATCTTCATAATTCCGGATATTAAAGGGTTCTATTTCACGCAGGATAGATCGGCCTGTTGACAGGGACCATGACATGTTGGCATCCAGCCGGATCATCGCCCGCTCCCCGAGCCTTTCCCGCAGGAGCTTGACCGTTGAAACTTCCAGGAAAGGGTCGCCGAGGCTCAGCTTGCCCTCGAACATTGTGGAGCCGAATTCATCTTGCATTTTCAGGCAGTAGTCTGCCACGGCCTCCGGAGACATTTCGCCTCCGTGGCCGTCCTTTTCAACCCGGAATGAAAAATACTCAGTAAAGGGAATCTCCCTTCTCACGGCTCCACCAAGCAATTCATACAGCGGCTTGTTCCAGGCCTTTCCCCTGATATCCCATAATGCGATTTCAACACCGCCGAAGGATTTGACGATGGAAGCGTCATCCGTATTCTGTACCACCCTCCATTCCGGCACGCATTGCATCTCGCAACCCACTATGTCTATAGGGTTCCTTCCGATAAGGCGGGGGCCGAGAGATCTATTGATGACCTCGGCACAGTCCCAAGAAGGCGATTCTCCAAGACCGACGATCCCCTCGTCGGTTTCCACTTCAATGATTGTCTTCGATGTACCCGGGTAAAGCCCCACGGACCAGAAAAACGGGGCATCCAGCGGAATCGTGACCGGTGTTGCTCGTACGTCAGTGATTTTCATGACAGTGTCCCTCCTGGCTAAACTCGGTTCTCTCCCCTGCTGCATGCCGGGAATCAGGGCGTTCCATTCAACGGTCTCCGGCTGGTGGCTCCGCAACTACTGCATTGTGCCGGAAGAAAAACCTGCTGTCCGGGCTGAACGAATCAAATCTCCAGCACCTCCCGCGCAAAGCGGATGCTCTTCACGACCGCTTCATACTCTCGACGGCGGGCCTCTTCCCTTTCGGCTGTCCGCGGATCAAACTCCACTTCCAGGTTAAGCCGGTTCATCTGCGGCTGGGACCTGATAATCTGAAAGGCCTGCCGCACCGGGACATCCCCCTCCCCGCAGGCCACCCCCGTAATCCTGCAGCCATAAGGTTCAAATTCGATCCGGTGATCTGAAAAGTGATTGGTGAAGGCGTAGGGGGCGAGCTTCTGGATTGCCGTGAGAGGGTCTTCGCCCACCATGAGTGAGTTGTTGGTGTCCACACAGGTACCGACAAAGGGGTGGTTGACCCGGTTGATGATCCAGACGACCTCGTCGGCGAATGCCTCGGTATGGTTCTCCAGGCAGAGTCGGACACCGGCCTCTTGTGCCAGGGGGGCAGCAGCCCGGACCTTTCCAGCCACCTCTTCCATTTGCCTGACCACCTCGGGATGGAAGGCACTGGAGCAGACCGGGTGAGGCCGATGGATATCCATGCTTATCTTTCCGATATCGGAACCGATTCTATTGGCGATATGGATGCCCTGCTCGATGGTGTTTGTCAGCCGCGCATCATACCCGGAGGCGTCCAGGGAAAAATTGTACTCCAGAAAAAGGCCCCGCTCCCCCGCAGCCTTCTTGACTTTATCGAGGTGATGATCTCCGGTGTCCCCCAGATCGGCTGCGGTGAGGTGCAGGCCGTCAAGGCCCAGCTTGACCGCCTCATCCATCAACTGGAATATGTCCCAGACCGGCTCCCATTCCAGTTTGTAGCCGCCCCAGTTCTGCCCCATTCCGTGCAGGTGAAAACTGTATGTGTGTAATCCCAGCAGCATGTCTTGTTCCTCCTATGTTCCGGTGGGCAATGGATACCTCTTCAAAAAAATGACAAATGTCAAAGTTCAAATGTCAAGACACATCCTGCCCGCCTCTGCGCTGAAGCCGAGCGCTATGTCTGCACTCCCGGAACTGCATATTTTGGTCAATTTAGTCATTTGATCTTGGACATTGAATTGACATTGGGATTTTGGCATTTGACATTAAATCAGGGTGTTAAAAAAATATCTCCACCACTTTTGACCCTAAATTCATCCATAAAATACCAGCGCCGTGCCTATCCACCTGCCATGGGACCTACCAGCCCGATCCGGGCATCGTGATCAATCACCTGATCCTTCTCTCCCCGTTTCCCATCCACGGTGATCAGCACGACCAGCAACGGATTGATCCCTGCCTGGACAAGGATCTCCCGCAGTGATACCGGCTCCTCCACATCTATCGCTATCTCTTCCGGTAAATGGGTCAGGATGGCCCTGAGTCCTCCTGAAAGGTGGAGAACGATTCTCATTTTCCTGCTGACAGAGCGTCGGCCACATCCGCAAGACCCACTCGACGCAGCGTCAGGTCCGTGGGAATTCCGTTCTCGTCCCATCCCCTGGCTGCATAGTATTCGTCCAGCAGCGTGTTCAGTTCGTCTTTTGAGAGAAAGTGGCCTTTATTCGGGCCGTCCGGAACCGGCTCCTTGAAGAACCGCGGTGGGGGATAATCGGATCTTCTCCCGAATCCCTCGATCTCCCGCACGGAAAAAGAGCGGGTCAGATGCCACACACGCTCGGAAACCTGCAGAAGTTCCGGCCAGCTCATTTTTCGGCCGGTTACCAGGAAAAACAGCTCCTCGTAGTTCTCCACCTCAAACCCCAGTTCCATGTATTGAAGACGACAGATGCCGAGGCAGTCGAAAAGGGGCCGTATATGCTGGAGTTCTATGACCCTGTCCGCCTTGCCGGAGACACTCGCCTTTGCCAGTTTCCCTTTGCTGCCGCCGGCAGAGATGAGGTCATGCACGCTTGCCGCTGATCCGGCCACGTCGTGGCCCAGTGCCCAGGCCCGGTTGTGATGAGCCCCTATGTCTGCGGTCATGTACGCCAGCATCATGCCGGGAGCGTTCCGGGACTCGTATCCCGTCCATTCCAGTCCTTTGACGTGAATGGCAAAATCTTCGGACCCTTGGCCCAGCTCTTTCGATGCCCGCATGACCCCTTCGGCCAGGAGATCTCCGATTCCCTCCCGCGCGGCCATCTTTTCGAGGAGATATACCACTGATTCCAGATCCCCAAACCGGATTTTTCTGCCCACCTGTTCCTCGGTCAGGATACCCTGTTCAAAACACTCCATGGCCCATGCAGCCACCCCACCGGCCGAGATGGTATCCAGGCCCAACTCGTCGCAGACATAATTGGCGTATGCAACTTCCTCTATGGACCCAAGGGTACAATCGCCGCCAAGCATCGCGATGCTCTCGTACTCCGGGCCCTCCACATAGACTTCACCAAGGGTCGTTTTTGCCTTCCCATACTTTCCGCACGGGGTGGGACAGCAGAAACACCCCTTGTCGGTAATCTTGAGACGATCCACAACGGCCCGACCGTTGATGTTTTTGTATCCGGGGAAGAAGGATGTCTGAAAATTCCGGGTGGGAAAGGCCCCCACCTCATTCACCCAGTCGGTAATTCCCGCGGTTCCTTCCGGTGTCCAGCCGGCGAACCCCGGCTTCGCCTTCACTTTTTCGTAGGCCTCCCGGCCCTTCCCAAAAAGACCATCCACATCAAAGACCGGCAGTCCACCGGTCCCCTTCACGGCTATTGCCTTGAGATTCTTGGAGCCCAGGACCGCACCGACTCCGGTCCTTCCCGCCTGACGGCCGAAATCATGGGAAATGCAGGCGAACCGCACCCGGTTTTCACCAGCCGGACCTATGGTAACAATCTTGAATTCGTCTCCCAGTTCTTTCCGGAGTTCTTCTTCGGTAGTGATTGCCCCCTGTCCCCACAAGCCCTCCGCCGGTCGCAGTTCCACGGTCTCATCTTCAATGAACAGGTAACACGGTCTTGATGCACGACCCGAAAGGATCAGGACGTCGTATCCCGCATATTTCAGGGCGGGACCGAAATGCCCCCCCATGTTCGAGTCCGCATACCCGCCCGTGGCAGGCGATTTGGTCCCGAAGTGGGTCTTCCCGCTGGCCGGGACCAGGTGTCCGGACATTGGTCCGGTCGCAGTGATGAGCAGGTTTTGCGGGCCAAAAGGATCCGTTCCCCGGCTGATTCTTTCCCAGAGGAGCCTGGCAACGAACCCCCTGCCCCCGATGTAGTCCCGGGCCAGATCCTCCGGCAGGGGTGTCTTGGTGACCTGGCCGGTAGTCAGGTTAATTTCGACAGTATGTCCGGCGTATCCGAAGAGCATGTCACGCACCTCCTTCCATGAGGATGGCCCCGCGCGGGCAGATCTCGGCGCAGGCCCCGCAGAGGGTGCACTTAATCGGCGTTTCAGTGCTTGCATGTACATACAAAACTCCGTGGGGACACGCATCCACGCAAAGAAGACAGCCGATGCAAAGATCATGATCGATCAGGTATGCTTCACCATGAAGGGCGATGGCATCCTCCGGGCAGGCCTCGGCACAGGCCCCGCACTGGTCACACAGATGAATCCGGTAGTCGCCGGGCACGGGAAACCTGCCCTCGATGCCCAGGGCCGATTTTGCCGGATTCATTTCCCGGAAGTTGGCAAGGGCACATGCCAGTTCACAGGCCCTGCACCCGGAACATCGTTCGTGAACAGCTCGCAATTCCAATTTCAAGGTCTCCCGTATGAGTATTTGTTCAAATCGTGGCTCTCCGAGCAGACAAACGGCATATTCCTTCAGCTACGCTCTCTCCGTCGTCCATGACTCCGGTCGCTGCGGATGTGTCCGCGCTGCGCTTGGACTTCCCACCCTGCGGGCGGGTCCCCGGTTTCGGCCCTTCCACTGTCCTGTTCCAAGGCCGAAATGACGCCGCTTCAGAAACATCCCGTTCGCCTGCTCTTGCAACAAAACTATTGTGTCTTGCGTTTTGCCACAAATCTTGCCAGGTCACGCTCAATTGCGGGATCCATGTCGGGTTTTTCATACCCATCCAGCCGCCGTGCCAGAACCTCGGAAGCCTCCTGATCAAGCCGCTTTCTTCCCGTTCCCTTCCATGAGTCGTAACTCTGTCGCTTGCTGAGATCGGGAAGAAAAAATTCCGTCCGGCAAAGCCGGAACGTCTTGGGTTGCGTCAGGTACTGCCCGCCGATCCCGACCTTTTTGATCATAGGCACATCGATCGCCTCATCGCTCAGGTCAGCGGGCTGGTGCATCCTCCTCACCATGCCGCAGAGTTCCTCGTCTGCCAGAAATTTCTCGAAGCTCATCTCCACAAAAGACCCCAGGATGCCGCAGGCATGGAGCACAAAGTTTATTCCGCACCTGACGGCGGTGAAGAGCGACAGGGCCGATTCCATGCCTGCCTGGATATCGGGAAAATGGGCGTCGGTCAGTGCTCCGCCGCTCCGGGAAGGGAGATTATAAAACCTGGCCATCTGGGCGGTGGCCGAAACGAGCATGGCGTTTTCCACAGCCCCGATGGCCAGGGCACCGGTTTTCATGTCAATGGGGCAGGAAGTAGCGCCGTAGATGAAAGGGATACCGGGACGCACCAACTGGGCAAGGGTGAGCCCTGCCAGCACCTCGGCATTTTGGAGCGCCACCACACCGGCCAGAGTCACCGGTCCCGAGGAACCCGCCATCACCAGACTGGCATCCAGGATGGGCTGACCCGCCCGGGCAAACTCGATCAGGGAACTCGCCATCTCTTGCGAATACCGCAACGGGGCAATAACGCTGATGATCGGCAGCATGACGGGATCTTTCTCGATCTTCTCTTTTCCACCAAAGGCAATGGCCGCCATCTCGACAGCATCCCTCGATGCCTGACGCGACAACGGGCTCCCCATGAACGGGCGGTCACAGAGCGTGATGCTCGAAAACATCATGTCCAGATGTGCGGTCTCCGGGGGCATATCTGAGGGCTCCACCATAAGAAACCCGTTCATGTCGAGGTGTTTTGACGTCTGCACGAGTTTGCAGAAATTATTATAGTCATCCAAGGTCCCCAGACGCTGTTCCCCTTCCGGGGTGATAATGAACGGGGCGCCGTACCCGGGAACCAGCACGAAATCATTCTCTCCGATCGAGACGGACCGCGACGGATCGCGGGCGGTCAGGTAGAAGCGCGACGGCGCCTTCTCAAGGGCACGCATCACTATCTCCTCATCCAGGCGCACCACGTCCCCTTCCACTGTTGCCCCGTGCTTTTTGAATATCTCAAGGGCTTCGGGCTCATGGAATGCAACACCCACGTCCCTCAGGATTTCCATGGCAGCGTCGTGAATACGGGTCATCTCTTCCTTCGAAAGTGTCTGCATTCTGTCAAACATCTCTTTCACCTCGTGTCCATTCCCTCTTGGAATTCGGTTCTTGAAAAAAGGCTGCCAAGGACAAAAATCATATTGCGAAAAATGACAAATGCCAAAGTTCAAATGCCAAATGAATGTCAAATTTCAAATGACCAAATCCAACAAAATAGGGGCTGTTGTGAGTCCAGCCTTCACTCCCGACTACAACAGGCAGGTGTTCAAAGTATATTTTTGCATTGAGGCATTTGCATTTCATTTGACATTTGGACTTTGCTCACGTTCATCTATTTTGGAGCCTCCCAAAATCGCGAACAATGTGAACTAACAGATAATGGATTAACGTGTCTGTTAGTGTCCGCTCAAAAAACTCCCTCCGCCCATGTCGAGTCCTTCATTGTACCGGCTGAGCCGGAGGAGATTGTCCTTGTTGGCCATCTTTCCCGTGATGAGATCGGCGGTCCGTTTCCCGGCCATGGGCGAGACCATGACCCCGATCCAGTAGCCGCAGTTGAGATAAAAGCCCGGCACGTCATCAACGGGCCCGATCAGGGGCTGGTTGTCCGGCGTGTACACATACTGCCCTGCGGAGACATTGATATCCTTTTTCTTGAGATTCTCACCCACCTTCTCGAAAAACGGGGTCAGACGGCAGACCTTGTCCAGGCAGATGGCCGGAAAATCCCAGTCCCCAAGAGGGTTCTCCATGGGTTCTGTTACCGGCTCATCCATGTCCACCCAGCCCATCAGAGCACCGCCGGATTCAGGCCGCCAATACGAATCATTGACCAGATCCACGGTGAACGGGGCTTCCGGCGGAACTGCAGCAGAAGCAATAAAGACCTTCTGTCGCCGCACCGGTTCCAGAGGGAGTTCCAGACCCACCATCCGGCCGATCACCCCTGCGAAGGGGCCGGCCGCGTTCACGACGACGCGCGTGGAAATGCGCCCCCGGGTAGTCTCAACTCCGGACACGCCCGTATCATCCACCAAGACATCCATTGCCCTTGTCTTCACGAAAAACCGGGCGGAACTCCCTTTTGCAAATCCCTGGGTCACTTCGTGGCAGGACAGCCACCCGTCCCGCTGCCGGAAGGTGGCACCCACCACTTCCGGCGAGATAAAGGGAAACCGGGCGCGCACCTCTTCTCCGGTCAGGATCTCTGAATCAGTAACCCCCAGTGTATGGTGCTGAACCACGGCCGCTTCCAGATCCGGGATCATGGACTCATCGTCGGTGATAAACAGGTACCCCTGCTGATGGAGGCCGATATCCCAGCCGGGCAGCCCCATATGTTCGGAAAAATGTTCGAAAAATTCGATGCTCTCCCGGGCCAGCGGCGCAAGCGCCGGCTCTGTGAACTGGGCCCGGAAGCATTCTGCCGAGGCCGCAGTGGTCAACGTGGAAAGCCCGTCCCGGGCTTCAACAAGAATGGTGTCCAGGCCCGACTTCGACAACCAGAAGGCCGTGGCCGTTCCGACAATCCCGCCGCCGATTACCACTGCATCGGCGGTTCGGTCTTTTGTTTCAGGAACAAATATCTTGCGCATGGGATCTCTCCTTCTGAACTCGCGGCCGGGTCCAAGGGGCTCCTCTTTCCGTATCCGCCGGGGGAAAAGGCTAAGGGTTACCCGGCTGTCAGGCCATCCAGGCTGAAAAGAATATCATTTTCCCGGTACGTTTGCTCCAGGTTTTCCTGGTGGCGGTTTACCGTGCCGCCTGCACGTGCAATCATCTCTGCCGTGAGGCAGTTGATAAGGCAGGCCATCAAGCTCGGACTTCCTATTACAGGAAAATGCAGGCAGCGGACCACGATATGCAAGTCAGCGAACTGGTTCACCGGGCAGGTTGCACTGTCAGAGATCACCAGGAGCTTCTGACCCAGCCGGCGGACCAGCCGGGCAAGCCGGATCAATTCATTGGGATACCGCGAAGTGGCAAAGATGACCACAAAACTGTCCCCGGGGGCAATGGTCAGCCAATCAACGGAAGTGGAATCACTCCCCCGCAGGATATGAACGTGCGCCCTGATTTTTGTCAGGGACCAGCCAAGATAATAGGCAAAGGTGTAGCTCAACCGCGAACCAATGACGTAGACCCGGGGACTTTCAACCAGAAGCCCAGCCGCGTTGCTGATGATTTCGAAATCAGCAGTTTCGTAGAATTCCTTCAGGTTCGCGATCTCTTCCTCCACCACCCGGAAAACCCTTTCCGCGACGGCTCCGTTCTCTCTGGTCAGGGCCACCCGGTCAATGAGCGTCAACTGGGTGTCCACCAGTTCACGTAAACCCTGGATCAAATCCGGATATCCCCGGTAACCGAGCCGATCAACGAATCGCACCACGGTGGCCTCGCTGACGCCGGCTGCCTGCGCCAGTTGTCGTGTTGTCATAAACACTGCCTGGCGCGGATTTTCCGCCACGAAGTCAGCAAGAGTTTTCCCCTTGGGTGTCAAGAAAGCCCTCTTTTCTTCCAGGTTTTTCAAGAATGGATGCCCGGGGGATTCCAGTGTCATTTCCTTTATCTCAGTAGAAGGTGGGGGGATTAGTTTGACTGTTTTTGTTTCAATACTGTGAGGGATTAAACCCTATCCAGCAGAAAAAGTCAATATTTTTGTGATATGGTGCGGATAATTCTTTTCAAGAAAAATTAATTGACATTTTATGTTTCATTATGATAGAGATTCATTCAATTAAGGGCCGTCTATTGTCCGGCAGTTGTGTGGAAGCACTACCGAATTATTGCGGGTGAGTCGACAACTCGACCAGCCGTTTATCCAACCAAGGAGGCTTTACCATGAGACTTGAGCGCCTGTGGGGGGCATCACCATTCAAGTCCAGCTATGACGCGGTCATGATCGGGGGAGGGATACACGGTCTGGCTACTGCCTATTTCCTGGCAAAGGAACACGGTATGAGCGATGTGGCGGTCATTGAAAGGAGGTACGTGGGTTTCGGCGGCTCCGGACGGAACACGGCCATTGTCCGGGCAAACCAGCGGAGCCAGGGGAACGTCCGGCTATACGATGAAGGTCTCAAGCTCTGGGCAACGTTGATCCGGGACCTGGACTTCAACATGATGTTCTATAACTGCGGGAACCTGAATACCTTTCATTCGGAAGCGGCACTCGGTGCGGCACGCCTGGCCATTTCCACCGCCCAGATGAGCGGTGTCAGGAGTACATTGCTCGATCGCAAACAATGCAAGGAGTTGATCCCGGTCCTCAATGTCGAAGACAATATCAAGTATCCTGTTCTGGGAGGGATGTATCACCCGCCCGGCGGCATCGTCCGCCATGACGCGGTGGCATGGGGTCTGGCCAAGGGGGCTTCGAAGTACGGTGTCCACATCCACCAGAATACCGAGGTGATCGGTATGGACATTGAAAACGGCAAGATTGCCGGTATCCGGACAGACCGGGGAACCATTAGATCACCCCGGGTATTGATCTGCGCCGGCGGCTGGGGTGCCCTGCTGGCCCAGATGGCGGGAATATCACTGCCGCTTCATCCCCTCACCATCCAGGCCATGGTGACACAACCCTTGAAACCCGTTCTTCACCACGTCGTATCCTCGGGGGCTTACCACGTGTACGCCAACCAGACCCTGAAAGGGGAAATTGCCACCGGCGCCCACATGGATCCCTGGCCCAATTATACCACCAACACCACCCCGCACTATTTCAAACACCAGGCGGAGGCACTGGTAGAGCTGCTGCCCTTTCTGAAAGGCGTCAAATTCATGCGCCATTGGGCCGGCATCGCTGACATGACCCCGGACATGGCGCCCATCATGCACGGAAACGACCCCGTTGAAGGCCTTTACCTTGATGTGGGGTGGGGCTATTTCGGATTCAAGTCAGGCCCCATAACCGGCAAGTACATGGCACAGTATATCGCTGACGCAAAACGTCCGGAGATCCTCAAGCCATTCTCCCTCCGGCGCTTTGAGGAATTCCGGCCTACCGGAGAAACGGCCGGCGCGTTCAGCTACGGACCCTGGAATTAAGGAGGAAAGAATGTCATACACCATCACCTGCCCCATCTGCGGAAAGAGGGACCTCTACGAATTTCGTTTTGGAAGCGAGGAGCAAGGCCCGGCGCCCGATCAGGAAGGAATGACGCCAAGGACCTACTCCGAAGCCGTCCACATGCATAAAGCCGTCGGCGGCCCTCAGAAGGAGTGGTGGTATCACCGGGACGGCTGCGGCGTGTGGTTCACCATCTGGAGAAACACCTTGACCGGGCGTGAAACAAATGAATCGGGAGATGTATCATGACCAGACTGCCGGAGACACCGACTCAGAAGATCCATCAGGATACGGAGATTCGTTTTTCCTGGCAGGGAAGACCCATGAAAGGCCTGAAAGGGGACAGCGTTGCCAGTGCGCTTTTTGCCAACGGGGTAAGAATATTCGCCCGCAGTCTCAAGTATCACCGGCCCCGGGGGCTTTACAGCCTCGACGGCGAATCGGGCAACACCCTGGTACATATTGACGGCGAATGTAATGTGAGGGCTGGAACGACTCTCCTGAAGGAAGGGATGAAGGTCACCCCCCAAAACTCTTTCGGGCCTGTGGAACGGGACCTCTTTGGCATCCTCGACAGATTTCACCGTTTCATGCCGGCCGGATTCTATTATCGCATGCTTCATAAACCGCCATTCATATGGCCCCTGGCGGTGAAAGCACTACGCCGCATGGCCGGCACCGGCAAGGTAGACCTGAAGAAAGAGTGGGACAGCGCGGACTTCCAGGAACTTTACTTGAATGCCGAGGTGGCGGTGGTGGGCGGCGGCCCGGCCGGCATGAGCGCGGCCCTGGCTGCGGCCGATCACGGGCTCAGGGTAGTCCTGTTCGAGGCCAGGCCCTGGCTCGGGGGTTTTTATGACTGGCGGACCAGGGAATACGCCCCCGGAGAGCCTCTGTTCGAACGTGGGGTCGAACTGGCAGACAAGGTGACGGCTAATAAAAATATCCGCGTCTTTCTCCGCACTCTTGTCAACAACCTGGCCGGTGACAACCTGGTCACCGCCTTCCAGGTGGGAAACGAAAGCGATTCCTTTGCCCAGCGGTATATTGAAATCAGGCCGCACAGTGTTGTTGTCGCGACCGGCTGCATCGAGCGACCGCTCATCTTTGAACATAATGAGCGGCCCGGGGTGATGCAGGCGGGCTGTGCCGTCCGTCTAGCAAGGAGTTATGGGCTGCTCCCGGGTTCAGAAGCGGTGTTCAGCGTTGGCGACGACCTGGGGCTTGAGGCCGCGGCAGATCTTGCCGGCGCCGGGCTCCGCGTGCTGGCCGTGGCCGACGCCCGAAAAAGCGGACATGATCCCGCCCTGGTAACAGCACTGAAATCCAGGGATATCCCCTTCCTGCCGGGATGGGCCGCTGCACGGGCCGAGGGCAGGAAAACGGTTGTCGGCGCTGAAGTGAGCAATCTGTATTCGCCTGAAACCAGAGGCTTTTCCTGTGATCTTCTGGTAGCGTCGGCGGGGCTGAGCCCGGTCACCGGGCTCCTTTCCACGGCCCAGACAAAGTTCGCGTTCGATGAACACACGTATTTTTTCCTGCCTGCTGAACTTCCTCCACGGGTCCACGCAGGAGGCAGGCTCCTGGGGTTTACTGATCCGGCGGCCATCGAGGCCTCCGGCACGCTGGCAGGCCTTCATGCGGTCCGCGATAACGATATCAACGCACCCGTTGCTGAGGCGGAAGAAGCACTCAGGGCCCTTCCCGGTCCGGCAAGAGGCTGCAGCCTGGTGCATGGTCCCGGTATCGGCACGGGCAGCAAGGCCTTTATCTGCTTTGATGAAGACGGGACCTACAAGGTTGCAAAACAGTCGGTTGAGCTGGGCTTTGACGTCCCGGAACTGGCCAAGCGTTTCGGCGTTTTCGGCCTCGGCCCCTCCCAGGGCGGCATCCCGGGGCACAACCTGCCCCTGGTCCTTGCCGAATTGCGGGGCGACGCCATGGACGGCCTCTTTCCAACCACCGTACGGTCCCCCCTGGCGCCGACATTGATCTCAACGGTGGCGGGACACAACTACAATATATTTAAGCGAACGCCGATGCATGATATCCATAAAAATGCCGGCGCCATATTTCGGCGGGTGGGCGTTTGGGAACGCCCCAGGTATTTTTCCAGCGATCTCACCAGTGCTGATGAAATCGATGCCGTGAGAAACAGGGTCGGCGTCATAGACGTCTCCACCCTGGGGAAGTTCCGGCTGTTCGGTCCTGATGCCCTCCGCGCTCTCCAGCGCGTCTACATCTCCGATATGAGCCGCGTACGAGAGGGAAAACTCAAGTATTCTGCCATGCTGAACCACGACGGCATGATCGTGGATGACGGCGTTGTGACGAAGGTGGGCGAAAATGACTACTACTTCACCGCTTCCACCGGCCGTGCCGGAGGAACCGTTGAGTGGTTCCGGTATCATACCCGCTATGAGGGATGGAATTTTAACCTGGTCAATCTGACAGACGCCCTGGCCGCCGTTAACCTGGCAGGTCCCAAATCAAGAGAAGTGCTCGCCAAGCTGACAGAGGCAGACATACCCAACGAGGCTTTCCCGTACATGGGCTACCGGCAAATCATCCTTGCGGGCCGGATCCCGGTACGGGTACTCCGCGTCGGATTTGTGGGCGAGCTGTCCTACGAGCTTCATTTCCCGGCTTCCTACGGACAGGCGGTTCTGGATCTGCTTATGGAAGCCGGAAAGGAATTCGGCATCAGGCCTTTCGGCCTGGAGGCCCAGTTTGTCCTCAGGCTTGAAAAGGGGCACATCATTATCGGCCAGGAGACCGAACAGCGCGTCAACCTGCTGGACCTGGGCTTAGGCTTTCTCTGGGACCGCAAAGACACGGCAAGCAAGAAAATCGGGGCGCCGGCCCTCGCTTTTACCGAAAACCAGGCAGGCCGGCTCAAGCTTGTAGGATTCCGGATGGATGACCCTTCGCGAACGCCCGGCGATGGCGCAGTGATCTATGAAAATGAGCATGTGCTCGGCTTCGTGTGCACTTCCCGCGTTTCAAGGACGCTTGCGCAATCAATCGGCATGGCCCTTGTCAGAGATGACCTTGCAAAAGAAGGGGGAACCCTGCACATCTATCAAAACGATTCGAACAGGCCGCTTCGATATACCGCGTCAGTTGCGTCTACACCTTTCTATGATCCGGAAGGGAAGCTGCTCAGGAGTTGAGGGAGGAAACCATGGAGAACATTCAGCGCAGATCGCCAATACGGTTTGACAGGAAACCGGTGCAAACAGAACACTGGGACGGATGGGAGGTAGCCATTTCTTATGGAAAGGGAAATGGCCCATTCCTCATTGACCTGAGCCACCGGTCAAAATGGGATCTCCAGGATGCGGATCTTCTCGCGTTCAGGCCATTGGGCTTGGCGGTTCCCGGGAAACCGGGCCAGTGTGTTTTTGAAAAGGGCATCCTCATCAACCGGATGAACCGGACCCAGTGCGCAATCTGGCACTTAGCAGGGAAAAAGCCCGAGCTTCCCGAGGAACCCGCCTATACGGAAACCACGGATGGTCTCACCCTTCTGGCCGTGACAGGCAAGAAGACGCTTGACCTTATGGAACGTGTCACCAACCTTGACCTGGGCGGACCTGCACTCACTCCCCCCTGTCTTATCCAGGGGCCCGTCCTGCACGTCCCCTGTCAGGTTGTTCTCTTCTCCAGAAACGAGGAAGAGGCAACGATCCTGTTTTCCTTTTCCCGTGGGTATGGCCAAGCCATGGCCGAGGCACTGCTCCATTCGGGAAAGGATCTGGGGCTCATGCCCGGCGGCGAACTGGATCTCCCCATCACTCCCTGACCCGCAACTCCTCCAGGGAGAATCAGAATGCCTCTCGAGAAATGCTGAGGGAGCAAATAAAGGACGTTGTGCTCGGAAAGCAGGGAAACGGGATGTTCCCGAAGCGGCGTCATGTCGGCCCTGGAGTCCCGCCGAAGGCGGGAAAGGGACGACATCCGCAGTGAGCGGAGCCAGGGACGGCGAAGCGAACGTAGCAGAGGGAATATGCCGTTCCCCTGCTTAGGGGCGTCTTTTGGCAACCGGTAACTGAAGCTGATGCTGAGATAAAGGCCACGCTTTTCCGGCTCTTGGACCGGGAGAACCTGTCCGGGTTCTTTCCCGGAGGGGGCGGGTTTAATCAAAACCCGGAGACGCTACCAGTGTGGCTGGTTTCCAATACCCTGCCCCATCACCTCGAGGGTATCCGTCACCACCATAAATGCATTTGGATCCGTTTCCCGGACTATTCGTTTGAGACTGGGCAATTCGCGGAATGTGATGACGGTGTAGAGAACCTGTATTTCCCTGCCGGAAAATCCCCCCTTCGCCGGAGTGACGGTCACCCCCCTCCTGATCCGGTACATGACATCATGAGATATCTGCTCCCATCGGGGGGAAATGATCACCACCGCTTTTCTCTGGCTGAGTCCCGTAACCACTATGTTCATTATGTGGGTCGTGACATAAATGTAGATCAGTGTATAGAGTGTTTTTTCCAACGGAAACAGCAGGACCGCCGTGCCCAGAATAATAATGTTGAATCCCAGGGCCGTATTCCCCAGTCGGAACGAAAAGAGTTTCAGCAGGATCACGGAAAGGATATCGGTACCGCCCGCCGAACCCCTGGACCGGAGGATGATACCCGACCCGGTCCCTGAAATAATGCCCGCCAGGAGGGCGCTCAGCAGTTTGTCCTGCACGGGCAATGAGAGGTGAATGAACTGGACCGCAACTGAATAGATGACCATGCCCGCGATACTGTAGAAGAAGAACCGGGGGCCGACAAATTTCCATCCAAGCAGAAAAATGGGCACATTGAGCAGAAAGTAGAGCGTCCCCAGGGGCATGACGGGTGCCAGATAATGAATGATGAGCGCAACTCCCGTGAATCCTCCGCTCAGGAATTGCATGTGAACAAGGATGCCGTTTACGGCTATCGCACAGAGTACACTCCCCAGGGATATGAGGAACAGGTTCCATGATACGTCCTTTGTAACCATGAGAGCTGATCTCACGGGCCGTCTTCCTGGCCGTTCATTATCCATGTCAATGTTTACTTGGTCGTTCATAGGCTTTCCTGAAAAAGTATACTGAATCTCATACCACTCAGCGGAACCCATGTAGTGGCCGCAAAGGGAAGCTCAAGGAGGAAGCCTTATCTGGCGTGACTGCTGAGAGGGCACCGTCTTTTCTTCGCTCGCTCCGCTCGACTCAGACCCCATCCTGCGGATGGGTCCCCAGTTCCGTGACTAACCACTGGGGGCAAACTGGGGACCCGCCCGAAGGGTGGGGAGTCCAAGCGAAGCGCGGACAGCCCGCAGCTCCACGAAGTCGAGAATGTGGAGGGTAGTTATCCCACGCTGATAAGTCACTGAAAAGACCAGCCCGGAGTCTTGGAACCGAAGAAATGGCTTTCTCCCTGAGCTTCCGGTCTTTCTGGACTGCGGCAGTATAAACTATTTTTCAACGCTTTTCGAGTTTGAAATCTTCTTTGTGTAAACCGTATTTTTTCATTTTATTGTAAAAACCCCGGGGGTGGATACCGGCTTTCTCCGCTGCGGCACCGACACGTCCTCCGGTCTCCTTCAGCACAAGTTGAAAATAATATCGTTCCACCATCTCTAAAAGCTGCCCACGTATCTCCGGAAGCGTCTTGTTTCGCCACCTGGATGCGATGATATCTGCCAGCGAATCCGGCAAACCCCGGTCGGGCATGGGTCCACAGATATTTTCAGGGAGATCTCTGGCGCCGATCGTGTCTCCCTGGCACAGGATCACTGCCCGTTCAATGACGTTAATCAGCTCCCTGACGTTGCCAGGCCACTTATATTGCGTCAGGGCCTGAAGCGCATCGTCTGCGATTCCGTGCACCTCCTTGTTGAGTTTTCCCGCCAGATCAGCCAGATATCTTCTTGCCAGAAGAGGGATGTCCTCCTGCCGATCGCGAAGAGGAGGGACGGACAGGGTAAACACGCTTAAACGGTAATAGAGGTCCTGCCGGAACATCCCCTCTCTGATTGACCGCTCAATGTCACGATTGGTCGCTGCAATCACTCTGACATCCACCCACATCGATTTTTCACTGCCGATCGGACTTACCTCATATTCCTGCAGAACCCGTAATAACTTGACCTGCATATGCAGAGGCAATTCACCGATTTCATCAAGAAAGATTGTCCCTCCATGTGCCATCTCGAATGCCCCGCGACGCGACCTGATGGCGCCGGTGAAAGCCCCCTTCTCATGTCCGAACAGCTCGCTTTCAAGGAGATTCTCGGGCAATGCCCCGCAATTGACTGCGATAAAAGGTCCCTGCCCCCGAGTCCCCTCATAGTGGATGATCTTGGCGAGATGTTCCTTTCCCACGCCCGTTTCCCCTAACAGGAGAACCGGCGTGTTGCAGGGGATCACCTTCCTGAGCGTCTCCATGAAAATCCTCATATCAGGGGATTCGGAGATAAAACTGTTGAGCCTCGTCTGCCGGGGGCCCCTTCCATTCAGCCAAGGCTTTCTGGCTAACTGCGATCGCGCGTCTACCGTGGCATCGATTGCCTCCAGCAGAGTCTTTTTTGGAAGACCGGAATACAAGGCCACATCGGCTCCCGAAGTGAGCAGATCGGCCTGCCCTTTCGGCGAATCGTTATCGGTGAGAAGAATGGTCGTAGGATTCTCCGGCAAATCATTCAACAGTGCGATAGCAGATTCGATCGGATTCGGCATCAACCGGACATCAATCACAAAAATATCACCACTTGTCCGTACGGCCTTCTGAAACGGATTCCTGAGACGTCCGAGACTTTCCACCCGGAGGCTCGACTGGTCAAAATGTTGCCTGAAAAAGGACTCAAGGCCTTCATCCTTTATGACAAGAACAAGGCGCAACAGCATGACAAATCACCTTTCTGAATCAGCATGTCGGAGGAGCGCACTCTCGGTATTGACATGCTGCTTCCCAGGATGTTCTGTGCTCTTTGAAATTCGGCAAACAGATACTCGTTATTGCTTTCTGCCGCCGGATTATTTCCACTTTTTCTTCATTTCAATTGAAAATATTGTAGATATATTGGTCCATTCCCATCGGTCATCAGGGGATCTCCCTGGTAAAATAATCCTCTAAAAGGGATCAGGTCAAACATTTTCTGTACATGAATACAGAAAAATTGAGGCTTCGGTATCAAGGTGCTGAATAAGATAGAAAAGGTACTGCCATTATCAACACAACTCTTTAATATAACAGAAGTTATTTATCGCAACCGGTATGGCACTGTTTTTGCTGAGGGGTTGATCATCCAAACGGATTTTTCCTCTGGCGCTGTTTCTTCCTTTCCCGATTCCAGAGGCGGGGAGTGGAAGAGATCCTCTGCGGAGCAACGGACTCCGGTGGAGAGGAGGTGGAGAGACACAGACGAAAAACAAAAAAGAGAGACACGGAAAAATCCCATAAAAAGAGCTTCGGTGAAATCGGAAGAAGTCTGATTTCATCATTTTGAGTCATTCCCTCGGAAGCGGGAATCTACTCCATGGTTATGGGCTCCCGCCTGTGCGGGAGTGACGGGCTAGAATACTTTTTTTCGAGGCCAGCAACTTTGAAAGGAAAAAGCAGAGAATCAAAAGGGAGATAAGAATATGAAACGCATGAAGATAAGGGACATGTTGATAGCGCTTGTCTGTTTCGGTCTGCTCCTGGGCATGGGCTTTTCACAGCAGGCACATGCCGCTTCAAAAAAGGGCGTTGTCCACATTCAGACAGAACTCCAAGGTCTTGGCTATTTTCACGGCAAGATGACGGGCTTGATGGATAAAGACACCACGGCCGCAGTAAAGGCATTCCAGAAAGACCACGGCCTGAAGGCAGACGGCGTCCCGGGTAAAAAGACCAGAGTGGCTTTGAGAAAGGCTGTGCAACAGAAACTGAAGGAAAGACCGGCAGCATCCGGGAAAAAATAGGAGCTTTGGAAATGGGGAAAAAAGGCAAAACCCAATATGTCAGGTGTCCCATGTGTAGGGAAACGATTGAAATCTCACGAGACACGGAATTAGATGATATCATCAGTTGTTATGATTGTGATGGAGAATTCAGAGTTGTTTCTCTGAAACCTGTCAAACTCGAAGCGCTGGATGACGATGACTGGGAAAGGGACACAGATGACGACTGAGAATATGGCGGGGAAGGGACTTGTCCAAAAGACGCTTTCCTTGATGCAGTCAAAGCACTAGGCCAACCGGCGCCCCGGAACAGGGCGCCGGTTGCCTATTTTGATTCGCAGGTTATGTGAGGAAGGGGATTGAAAAGAAGATGATTTTTGTCGAATGCCCGATGTGCGATGAGGAAATCAGTATTCCGGATGACGTTGAGATTGGAGATCTCGTTGATTGTGAAGAATGCGACCGGCAATTTGAGGTGGTTTCCCTCCGGCCCATTGAACTCGAGTGGATTGATGAAGACGAAGAAGGCTATGACCAGTACGAACAAGATGAAGACTTTTATTGAGGCCGCGAGAAAGGGAGGAAAGCGAGTAATTGAAAAAGGACCGTAAAGAACACGATATTTCCGCTACAAGAAAGGGCCCTGAAAAAAATACCTGGGGTATTTCTTCAAGCATTGATATTTATGAGTGTGACCCGGGAAAAATTCGAGATGCCCGTGCCATTCGAGGGTTTGTCATTGATCTCTGTGATCTCATCGAGATGAAGCGTTTCGGTGAGACCCAGGTGGTCCATTTCGGGGAAGAGGAGCGTGTTGCCGGCTACAGCATGCTCCAATTAATCGAAACCTCCCTTATCTCAGCACATTTCGCCAATCAGACCAATACTGTTTACCTTGACGTGTTCAGCTGCAAGGCGTATGACCCCGAAGCGGCTCGCAAGTTTGCCCAGGAATATTTCGCCGGGAAACGAAGCATTTTACACGTGACCGAGAGACTCTCCACATGAAGGTGCGTATCAGCGCGGATCTGGAAGAAGGGAAGCTGATTTGGGAAAAATTGTGGACCCGGCGGAACCTCTTCGATCTCTGGGAAGTGAGGATGTGTTTCCAGGAGTCTTTCGCCCGTGCTCCTCACTTTATCATTGCCGAAAAACAGCAGCGTCCTGTCGGGTTTCTGCCGTTAAGCTGGATCGAGGAAGAACGCTCTTTCGGGTATTTTCCGGGAGAAACATGGGAAGGCAGGACATGGTTGGAACAAAATCGCATTCCTGCCGTGTGGCTTCCTATTCGTCATGCTCTGTGGGAAGCTGCCCCGGACAACACCGAGTTGCGGTACCTGCATCAGGAAACAACGGTATCTCTGCCCGGCACATCCATTGATGAAATCGGATATCATTTCTATCCCCCGCACCACTGCTACAACTTCGATGATTACTGGAGCCTCTTCTCGCGCAAGTCCCGGAAACAGATTCGATGTGAAGTAGAGAAATTCGAAGCCATGGGAAGCGGATACCATCTGAATTGCCTGGATGATATTCCATGGATGTTCGAAAACAGCCTGAGGAAATACGGCAACCGCTCCTACTTCTGTGATTCCAGGTTTTTGAACGGTTTTGATCACCTGTTGTCCTTCCTGGCGGGCCGAAGCATGCTGCGGGTCACCACGATCCGCATCAAAGGACGCCGGGCGGCCGTGGACGTGGGTGCGGTTTTCCGCAACCGCTACACGGTCCTGGCGGGAGCGACGGATCCCGAGTTCCTCGGAATTGCCAAAATGATCAACCTCTTTCATATCAAATGGGGCTGCGGGCAGCATCTCGAACGAATCGATTTCCTTTGCGGCGATTTCGGCTGGAAACAGCGCTTTCATCTCCATCGCCATCCCCTCTACCAGAAGACCAAGGCGGCAACGAACGAATCCGTCGTTATGTCCGTCGGGAGGCCGAAATTTGCATTTGGCGAAGCGTAATGAACGGATCCTCGTGGTTGGAACAACCCGGGATTATATCGATCATATCCGGGACCGAATGCCCGGACGCGCCGTCTTTCTGACCGACCCCCGAGCCGTGGACCCACGAATCCCCCCTGTTCCCCGGAATGAGGAAATTATCTGTTCCCTGTCAGATGGAAAAGCAGTCCGGGCCAACCTTACCCGTTTCCTCAGGAAATACCATATATCACTCTCCGGCGTCGCCTGTTTCGACTGCGAATCTCTGCACAGTGCAGCGACAATTGCAGAGCAGTGGAGTCTTCCATTCCCATCAGCACAAGCCGTTCTCAATTGCCGTGACAAATTCCTGTGCAAGCGTCTCTGGACGGGCCATGGTGTTTCCTGCCCCGAAGTGTGCGAAGTGTGTTCCCCTGCCGACGTCATGGATTTCATGAGGAAAACAGGCGGACCCGTGATCCTCAAGCCGCGATCAGGGAGCGGCAGTGAACTGACCTTCAGGTGCGACGCTACTGACGAGGCCCGAAAATGCTATGAAAGAATGCTGAGAGGTTTGCAAAAACGCAGTGCCGATCCTCTCTTTCATTGTCAGGAACGGGAGGAGCACCCGAAGGTGATCTGCGAAGAATTTATTGCCGGCGAAGAATACAGTTGTGACCTGTATTTTAATGGGAAAACAGCACAAGTTCTGCGCCTCGCCAGAAAATATTTTCGAGAGGATATGCCCGTCGGTACGGCGGTTGCATATGAGATACCCGCAATGTTCCCCCAAGGAGTCTCCCGAGAGGCCTTTCTCCGTGAACTCGAAGAAGCGGCAATGGCCCTGGACCTCACCAGAAGTCTTTGCATGACCGATCTCGTCATCCGGGACGGAAAACCGTATCTCCTGGAAATGTCCCCCCGTCTGGGAGGTGATTGTCTGCCACCCATGATCGAACAGAGCTGCGGTGTGGATATGCGCGAACTTGCGCTGGAATTCGCTGAAGGCGTGTTGCCGAGCATGCCGGGAGAGGAGCAATGGGAGCACGTGGTCGGGGTCCGGTTTCATGCGGAACGGGCCGGTATCCTCCAGGCGATCAGGCCGGCGTTTCAGGAGTGGAATACGAATATCCTTTCCCAGCTTTGGCTCCGGGGTCCGGGCGATAAGATCGATCTGCCGCCCAGTGACTACGATTCGTGGCTCCTGGGGCACGTTATCTTTACCCCGAGGGTCGGCCTGGAAATACCAGCGCAGGTGCAGGCACTCATCCGGGCCGTGGAGACAGATATTTGCTGAAATCCGGTATTACTCCCTTGCCGTTCATCCTCAACAGGCTTGCGGGTCTGGTGAGGATGATCCCTCCGAAAATGGATGAAAGCCGTCTCAGACGCTTTGTATCCTCCTGTCTGCTGCATCGGGAAATCTTTATCCGACTTGCCCTCAAACACGGCTCTCCGCTTTACGCTCTGGACGAGAAACGGCTGAGAATGCAGGTGCACAGATTTCGAAGGGCTTTTGAGGAGCGCCTTGGTCCGGTCGGTATCTTCTTCGCCATGAAAAGCAACAATCTGCCCGAAATTACTCGGATCATGGTTGAAGAGGGCATAGGACTGGACGTCTCGAGCGGTGCGGAACTGACGCAGGCCTTGAACGCCGGGGCAGAAGAAATCTTTTTCAGCGGTCCGGGGAAAACCAACGAGGAATTGACCGCTGCCATCGGCCAGGCGGATCGCGTCACCATTCTCATGGACAGTTTCGGAGAATTGGAGCGGCTGGATCACCTCACCAGGCACCATCAGCGCGCAGTTCGTGCCGGAATACGATTGGCTACTGATCATTCGGGTTTGTGGCGTAAATTCGGAATCCCTCTTTCTTCATTGAGGGATTTTCTCCACAAAGCCCGTGAGGCCCCCTTCATCCACCTGGCCGGTCTGCAATTTCACACGAGCTGGAATCTTTCCCCTTCCGCGCAAGTCACGTTCATCGCACGGCTTGGGAGTGTCCTCCGCGATCTCCCGGAAAGACTGATCGACCAAGTGACTTTTGTGGATATTGGAGGCGGGTTCTGGCCTGAAGAGGGAGAGTGGCTCCGCACCGGCGGCACCCGTTTCGGGATGATCATGAATCTCCTTTTCCCACGGCATCGCGACAACCAGTCCCGCTTCCTGATTGCGAGCCGCTCCATCGATGTGTTTGCACACAGAATATCGACCGCTCTCAGGTCGGCTCTGCCGGGGCATCTCCACTGCCGTATCTGCCTCGAACCGGGCCGGTGGCTGAGTCACGGAGCCATGCACCTGCTCATCACCGTGGTGGATGTCAAAGGCCGCGATCTGGTGATCACCGATGCCGGCACCAATGCTGTTGGATGGGAGCGGTTTGAGCAGGATTACTTTCCCGTCATCAACCTGACCCGGCCGGGAATTGAGGAACATGCATGCGCCGTACTCGGGTCACTGTGTACCCCGCATGATGTCTGGGGCTATTCCTATCACGGGACAGAAATCCGTCCCGGGGATCTTTTGCTGATCCCTGCCCAGGGAGCCTATACCTACAGCCTTCGGCAGAATTTCATCAAGCCGTTGCCGGCGATTGCCGTCCTCCCGGAAAAAGTCGGCCCGGACTGGCCCCGACACGGATCAGCTGAAACCAAGGGACAATCCGATACTTCCATGCCGGATCGTTCTCTTCTCCCATGACTCTCTGACGTCCGTTCAGGTACTGCAGCCGCACCCGCAGCCGCACCCGCAGTCCCCTTCCCTGTATGACGTCATTTCAGCCATGGCCTTTATGATCTCTCTGCTCTGGGCATCGGCGACGGAAACGATTTCCGCCTGCAGGTAGATGGTGTCCCGGCCGTTGAAGAGGTCCATAATGGGCGGCTGCAAGTGCTCAAAGAATGTTTCATACTCCTGCTTTTTCAGGGGAATGAAGACATCCTCACCTTCGGTTCTGTCCAGCAGCTTGTATTCGAAAGGGGTCATTCCTTCCGGGGCCAGGCCGAAGACAAACGCAAATGCTGGGTGATCCGGGACCAAATCCATCACAGTCTCCGATGTTCCCGCCTTGAAACGCAGAGACACTTTCTTCATCTGTCCGATCTTTTGCATTTTTTCCCCTTTCTCGTGGGCTTCCTCCCGTGGGCCTGACCTCGACTCGAGCCGTATCATGTCTCCTGATCCAGGTGCATCTTGCCGGGGTTGAGGATGTTGTTGGGGTCAAAGGCCCGTTTTAGCGTGCGCATGACCTTGAGAGCTGTCGGGTCGTGCTCCAGCGGCATATATTTCGCCTTGGTCATACCGATTCCATGCTCTCCAGACAAGGTCCCTCCCAGGTCACAGGCCAGTTTGTGAAGATCGTACAGGAGCGATTCCAGTCTGGCGACCTGATCCGGATCATTCCTGTCGAAAAGGATGTTGGTATGAAGATTACCGTCACCGGCGTGGCCGAAATTGAAGAGATCAAGACCATGAGTGCGGGACAATTCCTCGGACCGCCGGAGAAACACGGCAATCTGACTCATGGGAACGGTGATATCTTCCGGGATGTAGTCCAGGTGAAGTGCTCCAACCATACCCCCGATGGATTTCCGTGCCTTCCACAAACGTTCCGCGTCTTCCTCAGACGCTGCCATTTCCACTTCAGCCGCGTTGCATGCGCGAAACATCTCCGCAACTTTTTCCAGCTGAAGGCGCACGTATGCTTCGGTCATGCCGTCGGTTTCCATCAGAAGCAGGGCCTCAACGTCCGGGAGATCTATATGGGCATGCTCCCTGAGGAGCGAAATGACGGCCCCGTCCAGCAACTCCATGACGCTCGGCGTCACTTCCGAATGCATGACTCTGGTAACGGCCTCCCCGGCATCTTCGAGTGCATGGAAGGTGGCCAGGGCGGTGGCCGTGTGGGCTGCCTTGGGAGCTATCTTCAGGGTGATCTCTGTTACCACCGCCAGGGTACCCTCTGATCCTACCAGGAGCCTGCAGAGATCATAGCCCGAGGAAGTCTTCATGGTCCGCGCCCCCACCCGCATGACTTCACCGCTCGCGAGCACGGCTTCAAGACGCAGCACATAATCGCGCGTCGAACCGTATTTCACCGCGTGCAGGCCTCCCGCGTTGGTCGCAACGTTCCCCCCCAGGGTGCAGACGACCCCGCTCGCCGGATCAGGGGGGAAAAAAAACCCGGAGCGGGCAAGAAGGGCCTGGAAATCGGCATACACCACTCCCGGCTGGACCACGGCCAGGCGGTCCGGAATGCTGAGTTCCAGAACTTTGTTCATCCGGGTCAAATCAAGGACAATACCTCCCCGGGCCGGCACAGCAAGGCCTCCGAGACCTGTTCCCGCGCCCCGCACCGTCACGGGGATTCTTTTTTCATTGGCCAAGGAAAGGATGCGGGAGACCTGTTCCGTGGAAACGGCCCACATGGCGCAGTCAGGCCGGTGATCATAGCTGGACGCGTCATAGGTATAGGACACCAGATCTATGACTTTCTCGGTGACATTCTCTTTCCCGACAATATCGATCAGTGCCTGCCGTGTTGCTGTGTCCATTCAGGAATTCCTCCCTCCACACCTGCTGACAAAGCGTTCAATCCGATCCATGGCTTCCGCAAGAAGACCTGTCTCAACCGTACATGAAATGCGGATACAGGTCTTTCCGGAAGGCCCGAACGCACTGCCGGGTATCACCACCACCTGTTCCCGGTCCAGGAGTTCCAGGGCAAACTGCGTGCTGTCCTGTGTAATCTCCCCAAGATCGGGAAAAATATAGAAAGAACCGGCAGGCGGATGCACGCGCACGCCCGGCATCTCCTTGAGACGGTGGTAGGCAAGAGAACAGCGGTCTTTGAATGCACGCGCCATCCTTTCAAATTGCCCGCTCTCCGCTCTCAGGGCCGCGAGAGCCGCACGCTGTCCCACGTTGCTGGGACAACTGGTGAAATAGGTCGCCACTTTCACCACTTCATTCATAAGCCACGGCGGCCCGTAGCAGTATCCTATGCGCCAGCCCGTCATGGCAAAGGACTTGGAGAATGAATGAACAACCAACGTCCGTTCCGCCATTCCCGGTCGGACATATATAGATTCATAAGGGCCCTCGAAAGCGAGGCGGTCATAGACCTCGTCCGAAATCACCAGGAGATCATGGTCCATTGCCATATGCGCCACCTCGTCAAGAACGGGTCCCGGCACAACAGCACCGGTGGGATTATTCGGTGAATTGATAATTATGGCCTTCGTTTTCGGCGTAATGGCCCGGGCTACCCGTTCCGGCCGGACAACAAAGCGGTCCCCGAAATCCGTCGGAACATAAACGGGCGTTCCCCCGGCAAAGATGACCTGTGCCCTGTAGGAAGGAAAGTGAGGCTCAATGACGATTACCTCTTCACCCGGGTCCAGAATGGCCCGCAATCCGGCAATAAGGGCTCCCATTCCTCCGTGTGTTACGGCCAGCTGCGCAGGATCCAATGCAATATTCCTGGAATTCCTGATATACCGCCTCAACGCTTCAATAAGGTCATCATCTCCCCGTGAAGGCGTATAATGGGTGTACCCGTCAATGGCGTCTTTCAGGGCTGATCGACATATTTCAGGCGGGGTATCGAAATCAGGCTCACCGATCCCCAGCGAGATGACATTATCATACGCCGCCGCCCGCAGAGACATTTCTCTGATAACGGCAGGGACTATTTCACGAACACTTCCGGATACCTTTTCTTTCATACCATCTTCTCATATATACCCTAATATTCTTGGAATATACAGAATCAAGCCGGGAACATACGTCACCAGCAGCAGGACTCCTATCTCCAGC
This sequence comes from uncultured Desulfobacteraceae bacterium, assembly GCA_964633015.1. Lineage (GTDB taxonomy): Bacteria > Desulfobacterota > DSM-4660 > Desulfatiglandales > Desulfatiglandaceae > B46-G9. The sequence goes on from CAZWEV010000008.1 coordinate 58,708, forward strand.
GCCAGGAACGGCAGAACAGAGCGAATAATGGTGGAGAAGTTGAGCCCGGTCACCCCTGCTACCACAAAAAGACAGACGCCCAGGGGTGGTGTGAGCAATCCCACCACGATGTTCAGAACCATAACGAAACCGAAGTGGAGGGGAGTAATGCCGACTGCGTTGGCCACCGCCAGAAGTGTCGGCGCAAGAATAATAATCGCCGCTCCGCCCTCCAGAAACATGCCGATAAAGAGAAGGAAGATGTTCATGAGCAGCAGGATAAGATAGCGATTTTCCGTGACCGAGAGCATGGCCTGGGCTATCCGGCTTGGAATCTGTTCCGCGGTAAGGACCCACGCAAATATGTTCGCCATGCCGATAATGAGCAACAAGACCGCCGTCGTTGTCCCGCTCTGCACAAATACATCGATCATGTCTCGCAGAGAAAGTTCTTGATAGACAAAGGCCCCGAGGACGAACGCGTAGAGCACCGCAACAGCCGCGGCTTCAGTCGCCGTGAAAATTCCTCCCAGGATTCCCCCAAGAATGATCACCGGTGCCAGGAGCGCCGGTCCGGCGGAGAGGAATGCCTTTCCTATGGTCCTAAATTTGAAAGGAATGGTTTCACGGGGGAAGTGGTACCGGATGGCCATGAAAAAGCTGAGGGCCATCATGGAAAAACCCAAGAGCAGTCCCGGAATGATCCCGGCCGCAAAAAGACCCCCTATGGAGAGACCTGTGGTGACCCCCATGATCACCATGAAAATGGAAGGAGGAATAATAGGCCCGACTGTTGATGAAGCGGCTGTTACTGCCGCGCTGAAACCGGGCTGGAATCCTTTGCTCACCATCCCCGGCACCAGTATTGTGCCCATGGCCGCGGCATCGGCGACAGCCGACCCGCTGATCCCCCCGAAAAACATGGATGCGACAATGTTCGTATGCGCCAGACCGCCCGGTATCCGTCCCACAAGGACGTTTGCAAAATCGATGATCCGCCGGGTCGTCCCGCCACGGTTCATGAGTTCCCCTGCCAGCACAAAGAAGGGAACGGCCATCAGTGGAAAAGAATCAATACCCGTAAAAATCCTCTGTGCCATGACGCTGAGCATCACCCCTTTTACCCAGAGGGCTGCAAGGGATGTCAGGCCCAGGCAAATAGCCACGGGAAATCCGAACGCGAGCGTTATCAGAAATATCAATGCCAGGAGAGAGGTCACCGTCCAGGGTTCCTTCTGTACATCTATGTCAGTGCTTCGGTTTTTTCAGAATCATGGGCCGTCGATGCCAGCCTTGTTCTTTCAACCACGGGAGTTGGAACCAGTTCGTGCAGCAGTTCCGCTATGAGGTCCACTATCATCATGATGGCTCCCACCGGGATAGCCAGGTACGGGACCATCATGGTGATTTCCATGGCGGCCGACAGCTGGGGATAATTGAAAATGGCCAGTTGGATGCCTTCCCATCCGATGATACCCATAAAACCGATCATGGTCACACGCACCACGAAAGCCATAACCCTTGCAATCCTCACAGGGAGGACGTCTACCAGTGCCGTGACTCCGATATGCCTTCCTTTTCTCAAAGCCACCACACTCCCCAGCATTCCAAGCCAGATCATCAGATAACGGGCAGCTTCTTCGCTCCAGGGAACCGGTCTGTAGATCACAAACCGGAAAAAAATCTGGATTAGGATGATGACCGTCATGGCAATTCCGGTGATCACCATGCCCCAGGAGCAAAGCCGGATCTGTATTGCCGCAACAGTATTGAAAAAATAGGAAACAGATTTCATGAGAACACAAATTGGCCAAACGGATCGTGGCCGGGGACCTGATCCGTTTGGCCGGAACGTCTGAAAACGAGCTTTCTATGCGTTACTTTATTTCTTTGTACAGGTCGTTGGCCATTTTGATATGCTGCAGAATAATCACTTCCGCCTGGTCACCCACTTTGGCTTCGGCCTGCTGAGCCGCGGTCATGGCCTCGTTGACCCATTCATCCCCTACCTTCTTTTTGATAAATGTCAGTCCCGCTGGCTGGGCAATTTTTCTGAACTGAGCCAACTGGTCCGGTGTGGGCTTGTAAATGTTCATGCCATGATTTCGCAGCTTGACTTCACATTCCCTGTTTGCCTGCTGACTGAAACCATCATGCACATGGGCCAGCAGAAGTGATTCCTCTGCAATGATCTTCTGCTGTTCCTTGGTCAACTTTGTCTTAAACCACTTATCATTCGCCATGATGAAAAGGGGATTGTAGAGATGCCCGTCCAGGATCATTTGATTCTGCACTTCGTAAAACTTCATGTCATGGATCAGGACAATAGGGCATTCCATGCCGTCAACCACGCCCTGCTGCAGTGCCATATACAGCTCCCCAAAGGGAATAGGTGTGGGATCCGCTCCCAGAGCCTTTACCATGGCCATATGTGCGGGGTTCTGCATGGTTCGTATCTTCAGTCCCTTCATATCGGCGGGGACGTGTATGGGCCGTTTATTGTTGGTAAAGTGCCGATATCCGTTTTCGGTAATCCCGAGGCAGCGAACTCCGGTTTTTTCCAGAAAGCTCTTTTGAAATTTCTTTCCGAAGTCACTTTCAAAAAATTCCCATGCGGCTGGGGCGCTGCTGAACATATACGGGATATCAAACACCATAACAGGAGAGAAAAAGCCCGGAATCGGACCGGACGAGACAAAAATCATCTCGATACTTCCCATACGGACGCCTTCCATCATCTCCCGCTCATCGCCCAGGCTCCTGGCATGGTACGGCCTGACCTCGATGGCGCCGTTGGTCCTCTTTTCCACGTTGTGTTTGAATATGGCTATGGCCTTTACCGAGCGGTTGTCAGGGTTGTCAGGTCCGGCATTTGCCAGTTTTATCACCGTCTTGGCGGAGGCACCGGCTGCAAACAAGAACATGACCGCAAACATCAGAGTAACGAACAAAGCTTTTTTCATTTTTCCCCTCCTTTTTTTCTTCTATTGCTGGAAATTACTAGCATTCCACCCATATGGTGTCAAACTATTTCTCATTTTCCCGGCTTCATGCTCGCATGCGGCCTCAGATCAAGAGATGTCTTGAGGACTCCTTTTTCGCGAATCATCTTCTCGAGGAAATTCTATGCTTTTTCATTGACCCCATGACCTGTGCACCATAGAATTGATTTCCATCATTGCATGTTCGGGAAAAAGACGGATCAAAAGCCGGCATGGCTGATTTGACCTGCGTTGATGGTGAGGTGGAGATGACGGATCCGGCGTGGTTTCATAACCGTGAAGCGCGGGACAAAAGCGCGGAGAGGGCTTCCACCGCGGCCTTTTCCGCCCGGACGGCCGCGAAGGTCCGCCGTTTTCACGAGAGCCTTCCCCAGTACCGGCCTACCCCGCTCGTGCGCCTCCGGAAGCTTGCCGGGTATCTGGGTGTCAGGGATATCCTGGTGAAAGATGAATCTTTTCGTTTCAATCTGGGTGCTTTCAAGGCCCTTGGTGCTTCCCATGCGCTTTTCCGGGCCGTGGCCGAGAGGTTGAACCTGCGCGCTGATCAAAGGTCTTTCCAGGCCCTCATGAACACCGAGGTCAAAGAACAGGTGGCCGGGATCACCTGCATCACTGCGACCGACGGAAATCACGGCCGGGCCGTTGCATGGCTTGCCATGCAGCTTGGGTGCACGGCCGTCGTATACATGCCAAGAGGATCATCCGCCGCCCGCGTCCAGGGCATCCGGGAATTCGGAGCCCGGGTTTCCATCATTGACGGCAACTACGATGATGCCGTGCGGCTCGCGGAAAATCATGCTCTTAAAAACGGCTGGCTGCTGATTCAGGACACGGCCAGGCCGGAATACGAGCATATTCCCCGGTGCGTCATGCAGGGGTATATGACCATGTTCGTCGAGGCCTTTGAACAGATGGGGGGCGTCATGCCCACCCACGTGTTCGCCCAATGCGGCGTTGGATCCTTCTCAGGTGCATGCCAGGCCTATCTCGTCCAGAGATTTGGAGAGCAACGGCCCGTTTTCACGGTAGTGGAACCTGAAAATGCCGCCTGTTATTATGAATCCATGATCAAAGGAAATGGAAAACCTCATATCGTCGAAGGCAATCTTGCTACCATCATGGCAGGTCTTGCCTGCGGCGAGCCAAACCCCCTCGCCTGGGGCATCCTGCACGATTATGCCGACATGTTCATCTCCTGCCCCGATGAGGTGACCCTGACCGGCATGCGGATGCTCGGCAACCCGCTGCAGGGCGACGACCGGGTGATCTCCGGCGAATCCGGGGCGGTGACCCTGGGACTGCTGTACCATCTCCTCAGGGACCGGAAATATCTCCCTGCCGGGAATGCATTGGCGCTCAACCGACACTCATCGATTTTACTCTTTTCCACGGAAGGGGACACCGACCCCGAAATGTACCGGAATATCGTCTGGGGCCTAAGCACGCAAAAGCCATGAGAGGAGGAAACAATGAATCTTGAACAGGCCATACGGACTGCAATTGCATACGAGAAAGAGGTCCGTGATATTTATGATGAGGGCGGCCGGACCGTCAATGACGAATACGGCCGGAATTTTTTTCGGGCAATGGCGGACGATGAACAACGGCACGTTGACTATCTGGAGCATAAACTGGAACAGTGGCGCAAGAACGGGAGGATTACCGTGGACGAACTGGATTCGGCCGTCCCTTCCAGAAGTGTTATCCGGAGGGCAGTGAACAAAATCGGCGTTCAGATGAACAAAGACGCCCGAGGTATGAAAGAACAGCAACTGAGCAAGGCCCTTCAGGTGGAAATAGAAACCTCCCGTTTCTACAGGCAAATGGTGGCCGAACTCTCCGCTGAAGGAAGAGATCTGTTCGCCCATTTTCTCGAAATTGAAGAGAACCATATAGAGGCCGTGCAGTTCGAACTGGACTTCATCAGCAACACGGGCTACTGGTTCAATATCAAGGAATTCGACATGGAATAGTATCCGGTTCTTACAGGGCCGAAAGGACAGCCCGCATGAAGGCAGGGAGATCGTCCGGTTTCCGGCTGGTAATGAGTTTGCCGTCCATGACCACCTCTTCGTCGACCCATGTCGCCCCCGCGTGAATCAGGTCATCCTTGATCGCGAAAAAAGAGGTCACCGTCCGGCCCTTCAGGATGTCGGCCGAGGCGAGCAGCCACCCTGCATGGCATATGGCAGCCACCACTTTCCCGGCTGCAAAAAGCTCCTTCACAAGACTTACCATGGCCGGGTAGCGACGCATATGATCAGGGGCATAGCCGCCGGGGACGATAATACCGTCAAATTCCGCCGGCGCAACTTCATCCGCATTTGCTTCCACCGTGCACGGCACTCCTCCCTTGCTCTTGTATACCATGGAAGACCCCGAGCCCACCACGAGAACATCAGCACCCGCCTCTTTCAGACGGTAATACGGGTACCAGAATTCAAATTCATTGTACATCTCCTCCACCAGCAGCAGTACTTTCTTGCCTTGTGCTTCCATCTCATACCTCCATTGAACAAAGTCAGACCGTCTTTCTTATACCCCGCTCCTGATCAGAACACAACCATAGAATACCCCATCACCCAGAAGGCCCTTGAGCTTTCCGCCGGAAGGGGGTATAAGTGCCAGGATTTGAATGTCAAATCAATACTCGATACCAGACGGCCAATCGGACAAAATACGGACTGTTGTGCGTCCTGCAGGGCTCCCTGGATTCAGGAGACACCCGGTCCAATATCTCCCGGGATTCGGCATTTGTTTCCTCCCGCTCTGTCCGCCCCAGGCGGATATATCAGATACACGGTCGATCTTTATCATGATCCGCGTTGAACAGACAGGTCCCGTGAAAAAATTTCATCTTGCCCGCACCCTCTGGGGCCAGGGCCGCTATTTTACCGCCTGCTACTGGGTTGACGGGGTTATGGTGGACACCGGATGCGCCCATACGGTGGGAGAGCTTCTGCGGGCCACGGATGGACTCAGGGTGGACCTGATCATCAACACCCATTCCCACGAGGACCACATCGCCGGGAACGCCGCCCTGCAGAGCCGCGACGCCGCACCGGTTCAGGCGCATCTCCTGGCCCTCCCGGTCCTTGCGGAACCCCGGAAAAAACAGCCGTTGCGGCTGTATCAGAGGGTCATGTGGGGGTATCCGGAGCCCAGCCGGGGAGAACCGATCGGTCAAGCTGTCGATATTAATTACCTGCACTTCCAGGTGATTCACACTCCCGGACACAGCGTCGATCATATCTGTCTTTTCGAGTCAAACCATGGGTGGCTCTTTACGGGAGATGCCTTTATCGGAGGAAAAGATCGGGCCTTGCGGGCCGACTATGACGTCTGGAACATCATGGCGTCGCTCCGGAAGATAGCCGGTCTCGATGCCTCCGTTGCCTTCACCGGAAGCGGCACCATCAAGAAGAAGCCCCGGCAGGAAATGCTCAGAAAGATTGCATATCTGGAAGAAACGGCAGCGCGCGTAGGGAATCTACACGCGCAGGGCCTGTCTTACCATCAGATCACAAAGACCCTTTTCGGCAAAGAGATGGCATTGCGCTATCTGACCCTCGGACATTTCAGCGGCAAGAACCTGGTACGTTCCTTTATCGAAGATCGACCCGATCAACCCTGATCATTTTCACTCCTGCATCCGATTCATACCCTGCCTGCAACACAGCACCCGTCCGAAGGGGCTCCGACCGGGGGCATTCGTCAAAATGGCCGACAGCAAATGTCAAAGTTGTGTCGGTATTTCCGGTCGGAAGGACGGGGAAAAAGGGAAGCATCCCGGGCAATTCGTTATGTAATACATGGCCCAACGCGGCTCCGGCAACGGGAGCCTGCTATCCTCGACTTGCAGTTCCTCGAGAGAGGGGCGGTTGGAACGCTGCGTCTATCCCGGCACACTTATTGCTAACCTTGAGCACGTATGCGCCCATTTTTCCCCTGGTTTCCAGGAAAAGGGATATTTTCTCTTCCCGGACGGGATGTCACAGCGGTTCCACCATCCGGGATATTCCCGGAAACCCGATACATCTTCCCCTAACTGAGGAGATCATATGCATGAAAGAGATGAAACTGAAAACCAAACTCATCCTGATGTCGTTTTCCATGGTGATCCTGGTCATGATTGTTTCCACCACCGCGGTCTCATTTCTCGTCAGCAAACAGAACAAGAAAAACTGTTATGATCAGCTGAAAAAATCGAGCGATATCATCCGCAACGAAATAGTATCAAGGCAGGAGGCCTTGCTCGAAAATACGAGGCAGATAGCAACGATTGACAAAATGGGATCTAAAATCAAGTTCCTCTGTGATTACAAAACACAGGGTGACCTTTCCATGACGAGGACAACATTTGACCGCATAGCGACCGCTGTTTATAATATATCAGTTACCGGCAACCTCTGGGGTGCCGGAATTTATGATAAGGATGGGGACCTGCTTGTATTTGCAGGGCACCCGGATGATAAAGATGCGTCCCTCGGTTATTGCAGCTATGCACCCAAACGCACCGTGCACTATGCCTCTGTCACGAAAAAAGGGGAAGTTGACCTGAATAGCCAATTGAAGCAGGCGGATGCCGTTCCTCTTACCAGCATCGCAGCCACATTCGATCAACCCATGCCGAAAACGCGGAAACTGCTGTTCAAGCAAATCGGGAACTACGTGTGCCTGGTGGCCTCTGTACCCGTGATGGCCCAGGTGTATGACCCAAAGACCCAGAAGCTTACAGACACACAGTTTGGTTGTGCCCTTGCGGTCCAAAGACTCGATACCCTGTTCCTGGCAAAAGTCTCCTCCCTTACAGGCATGAGAACAAACATATTCACTGCTGACGGTCTCAGTGTCGGCGACATGAAAAATTACAAGAATTTTCAGGGACATCTCAAGAAGCAAAAAGGGGCGTGGCGCATCAAGAACCAGGAGATCTATCTGAGTGATTTCAGCGTCAACAAGAGCGGTTTCTTCCAGGGGGCATTACCGTTCTTTGAAGGATCCCGCCTCATGGGGACCGTCGTTTCCATACTCTCCCAGGATATCATAAAAGCCAACACTTTTCAGATGATCAAACTCCTGGGATTTGTGTTTATCGGCTGTATCCTGGTCATTTTCCCCATTGTACTCCTTTTTTCCAATTCCCTGACAAAGCCTATCCATGCAATCATAAAGACCCTGACCGAGTCAGCCGAAAAGGTCTCCGGAGCATCCAACCAGGTCTCGTCTTCAAGCCAGCAACTTGCGAATGGTTCATCAGAACAGGCAGCCTCCCTTGAAGAAACATCCGCCTCCCTTGAACAGGTGTCCTCAATGACAAAACAGAATGCCGAACATGCTCAGGAGGCAAGTCGTCTATCCATTGAAGGATCCGACACATTGAAGCATGCAAACCAGTCCATGAAGGCCCTGATCGGCTCCATGGAGGATATTTCCGAAGCGAGCGGCAATGTTTCGAAGATCATAAAAACCATCGATGAAATTGCCTTCCAGACGAACCTGCTTGCCTTGAATGCAGCTGTTGAGGCGGCACGGGCAGGAGAAGCAGGAGCGGGCTTTGCGGTGGTAGCGGACGAGGTACGCAATCTCGCGCTCCGCTCCGCTGAGGCCTCCAAAACCACCCAGAGTCTGGTGACGGAGATTATTCAAAAAATCGAAGGCGGATCAAGCCTTGTTACGGAAACCGATGATCGATATCGTCAAGTCGCCCTCTGTGTCAGGAAAATTGCCGAGCTGAACAGCCAGATATCAAGTGCCAGCGATGAACAGGCCCAGGGAATTGCCCAGGTGAGCACTGCGGTACATGAGATGGACAAAGTCACCCAGCAAAATGCAGCCAATGCGGAGGAATCAGCCTCAGCCTCCGAAGAGCTGAATGCCCAGGCAAGCCGGCTGAATAATATCGTGAATAGACTGGTATCTCTGATAGGGGCGACGGGATCGGGAAAAGAAGCAACCTTTCTTCATCGCAAGAGAGTGAAGACGCCCAAACTGAGCGCTGTGCATGTCGAATTATGATAGGGTATTCACGCTCAGTGGAACATCCTTCCATCCTGACGGTACCACCAGCCTTCCGGTGTTCTGCGACAGCACCCCCGCCCGGCCCGAAAGGATCGCATTCCTCCGTTTTCCTTGCATGAAAGAAAGGCATGTGGTACAAATCAACCATGCAGGATTCGCTCTGCCGTCAGCCGGAAAGCTGGATTTCCGCCTGACGGCACTTTGAAGGACCCGAGGCGCCGGTCATGGAGTTTGAACATCGTTCTCTCACGGTACAATCAACCGCTGAAACGGACGTCATTGACATTACTTCGCTGGTGAGCGAGGCGGTCTGGAAATCGCGCCTCCGAAATGGTTCGGTAACGCTTTTTATTCCCGGCTCCACGGCAGCCCTGAGCACTATCGAATTCGAGAGCGGGGTGATCAATGACCTTAAAAAGGCAATAGAAAGGATCGCACCCCGGGATATGTATTACGAACACAACGAGAGATGGGGAGACGGCAACGGCTATTCCCATGTTCGTGCCGCGCTCCTTGGACCGTCATTGCATATTCCGGTCGTTGGGGGTACTATGGCCCTCGGAACCTGGCAACAGATCGTGCTGCTGGATTTTGACAACCGGCCGAGAAAACGGCGGATCATATTCCAGGCACTGGGTGAAAAGGAATAGAATCCCGTCCGGTTTTCCCCGGTACGGGCTTGTCCGATTTCAGCAAACGAGGTAATCGGTTGACCAAAAAATCAACGCCCGCAGACACGGAAGAGCTGAAAAAGATACGCTTTGCAGACCATGAACTGGTTCGCAGTCTCTGCGGAGAACAAAACGCACACCTCCATGTCCTTGAAAAGAAACTCGGCATTTCAGTGCACGTTCGCGGCAATGACTTGACGCTGCAAGGGGATAACTGGGAAGTCGATCTCGCGAAAAAGGTCTTGATGCAGCTTTACGAGCTTCTCAAGGGCCAGAGTCCTATTTATCCAAACGATATCGATTACGCAGTCAGGATCCTCAGCGGAGATCCATCAGCCGACCTGAAAAAGATATTCAGGGATGAAGTGTACATTTCCTCCACCAAAAAGGTCATTACTCCCAAAACAATCAACCAGAAGATGTATATTGACAGCATACGAAACTTTGATATTGTATTTGGGATCGGACCGGCCGGTACGGGAAAAACGTACCTTGCCATGGCCATGGCTATTTCGTCTCTTATCCAGAAAGAGGTAAACCGCGTTGTGCTCGCCCGGCCCGCGGTTGAAGCAGGCGAACATCTGGGTTTCCTGCCGGGGGATCTCTATGAGAAAGTCAACCCCTATCTCAGACCTCTGTATGACGCACTGCATGACATGATGGACTTCAAGAGCGCCACGAGACTCATTCAACAGGGTGTTATCGAGGTAGCCCCTATTGCGTTCATGCGGGGAAGGACGTTGAATGATTCTTTCGTGATCCTGGACGAAGCGCAGAATGCCACGTCCGAGCAGATGAAGATGTTCTTGACCAGACTTGGTTTCAGTTCAAAATCGGTGATCACCGGGGACATCACCCAGACCGATCTCCCTAATGGAAAAGTTTCAGGACTGATTGAGGCCATGCATATCCTTGACGACATCAAGGGAATTCAATTTGTCTTTTTTTCAAAAGAGGATGTTATACGCCACCCTCTTGTGCAGGAAATAATTGAGGCGTATGAAAAAATGGAGAAAAAGGAGCATCTCTCGCGGGAATGACAGAAAAAGCGATTGATGAACTTTTTGTACTGTACGGAATGATAAGGAAAAGGAAAAATATTTCCGCCAGAAAGGGAAAGGCGCAAAAGGGAGCAATAATTCCTTCATCCTGGAAGCGCGGCCTCAAACCGGAAACCAGAAAGTGGTTCATTCTCATCGGTCTGAGTATTGTGGTTTCTCTCCTCCTGTTCCCCGATATCCTCGTGAAACCTCGTGACTACGCCCTGGGAGATGTGGCCGACCGTGATATCAAGGCCACCCGAGATTTTCTCGTGGAAAATGAGGTCCTGACCCAAGAAAAGCGCGAACAGGCTGTCCGTGGCGCCCTCTCGGTATATGACTTTGATCCGACGGGAAATAACGCCATAACGCGGATCAGAGAGGCCTTTCAACAGGGCAGAGAATACCGGGAAGAAAAAGTGCCGCTATCCGGAGCAAAAACCTCCGAGGAGACCCTGTCCCATCCCGAAGCCTTTGAAGAACGCTTTTTTGAAATCCTGGAGATCGAGCCCGATAACGCCCTGTTTCAATCCCTGTCAAAAAGCGGATTCCCTCCCCGGGTCGAAAAAGCCGTTATATACCTATTAAATAAAGTCCTCCAGCGAGGGGTGGTGGGAAACGAGAAAATGCTCCTGGCCGAAAGCGGCAAAGGCATCATTCTCCGCCACGTTCACCGGGAAAAGGAAACCAAGGTGACGGATCTGAACCGATTCTACGACCTGGAAAAGGCCAGGGCTTTCCTCAGAGGGCAGGGGCCCTCCCTTGACCAAATCCTTGCTTCTTCTGCATTGATCCGTACGGCAGTAGACCTTTCCCTGGCCCTGATCAAACCCAATGTCACATTCAATAAAAGGGAAACCGAGCTCAGGAAAGACGCTGCCAGGAAATTGGTCAAGCCGGTTTACTTCAAGGTCAAGAAGGGAGAAATGCTTGTCAGGGAAGGAGAGATAATCAAGCCCGAACACCTCCTGAAGCTGAATGAAGAGTACAAGAGTTCCGGCTGGAAGGCAACGATAGGCAGGACGCCGGCTATGGCCCTGCTGGTGGCCTTCCTCCTTTCAACCACCTATATCATGGGTCTCATGTCCGACGGCACTTCCAGGGGAGACGTGAAGGACACCCTGTTCTGCGCTCTGACGGTCCTGGTCATTTTTCTGGTAGCAATCGCATCGCAGCTGGTATCTGAAGAGATCGCCAGGGGATTCAGTTTTCTGGCTCCCAGGGCGCTGTTTTTTGTCGTGCCCGTGGCCACTGGGGCCATGCTGATCTCCATCTTCCAGGGGTTCAGGGTGGCCGTGACCTTTTCGCTCATACTGGGCGTATTGACATCCCTGGTGGTCCACGGGGGCGTCGATTTCTTCCTCTATTATTTCGTGGGCAGCCTTATTGCCGCCCATGGAGTGAGGAACTGCCGCGACAGAGGAACCCTCATCAAGGCCGGTCTCAACGTCGCTCTTGCGAATGTGGCCCTTGCTATTGCCGTTGAAGCCCTGCACGGTGCTCTGTACGGTGTGGAACTGGGCATTGCCTGCCTGTCCGCGTTCCTCGGCGGAATTCTGGTGGGAGTCATCGCCACAGGGATTCTTCCCCTTGTGGAGATGGCCTTCGGTTTTACGACAGACATCAAGCTCCTCGAGTTGGCCAGCCTTGATCAACCGCTCTTGAAGGAACTCATGGTCCGGGCCCCGGGGACCTATCATCACAGCGTTATCGTCAGCAACCTCGCGGAAGCCTCCGCAGAGGCTATCAATGCGAACCCCCTCCTTACAAAGGTAGCCGCGTATTATCACGATATCGGGAAGATGAAAAAACCGCTCTATTTCATTGAAAACCAGGGGCATCGAGAGAATAAACATGAAAAGCTCGCCCCGTCCATGAGCAGCCTTATCCTCATCTCTCACGTGAAAGACGGCATTGAACTGGCCCGGGAACACCGCCTAGGCAGGGAGATCATCGACATCATACAGCAACATCACGGGACGAGCCTTATCCAGTATTTTTACCAGAAGGCGAGAGAACAGGCGGAGAAAAAGGGTACGAAAATCATCCAGGTGAAGGAGGAGGATTTCCGGTATCCAGGCCCGAAACCTCAGACAAAAGAGGCAGGGCTCATTATGCTCGCCGATGTGGTGGAAGCGGCATCGAAAACCCTGGTTGATCCCACTGTTGCCCGCGTCCAGGGGCTGGTTCAGAAAATGGTAAACAGGGTTTTCTCGGATGGGCAGATGGATGAGTGTGAACTCACATTGAAAGACCTTAATGAAATCGCAAAAAGCTTCAATAAGACACTGAGCGGCATGTTTCACCACCGGGTGGATTATCCTGAACCGGTGGGCAAGGATGCACAAGCGAAAAAGCATGGCAATGGAAATTCAAATCGCCTTTCAAACGGAGACGCCAGAGATACAACGGCGGAGGATCGAGAAAGCACTGGAGAGAATCTTAGAAGACTTGGGCTGTCATGACCGGGAACTGAGCATTCTTCTTACCAGTGACGACCGCATAGCCGAATTGAACGATCAATACCTGGGAAGGAAAGGGCCAACCAATGTTTTGGCCTTTCCCATGGTGGATCCCCGCGAGGAGGTCCCTGTCTCGCCCATGCTCGGGGACGTGGTCATCTCCCTGGATACCGCCGCCAAAGAATCCCGGGAATCGGGTGAATCATTTGAGAAAACCGTATGCCGCCTGCTTATCCACGGGATACTCCATCTTCTCGGCTTTGATCATGAACGAACAGAAGACGCCCGGCGAATGGAAAAGGAAGAACTGCGTTTGAGAAAACTGATTGAGGAGGAAGGGTGAATGGCTCGGTTAGCGGTAAATGTGGACCATGTGGCAACGGTACGTCAGGCAAGAGGAATCCATGAACCCGATCCGGTTCTCGCCGCGGGTCTGGCTGAACTGGCAGGCGCAGAAGGGATCATCTGTCACCTGCGGGAAGACAGGAGACATATCCAGGACAGGGACCTTGCACTTCTCCGTCAAACCGTCAAGACCAGATTGAACCTGGAACTGGCCGCCGTGGACGAAATGATAGAAATTGCCTGCAAGACGGGTCCTGACCTGGTGACCCTGGTACCTGAGAAAAGAGAAGAACTCACCACGGAGGGTGGACTCGATGTGCTTGCCAACCGGGATCACTATAAAAGGACGGTTGATCGGTTGAAGGCGAAAGACATCCTGGTGAGTTTTTTTGTGGACGCGGATCCGAATCAGATCCGGGCCTCCCATGAATGCGGCGGCGATATTGTGGAAATCCACACGGGCCACTATTCAGACGCGAAGAATGAGTCGGAGGCAAACAGACTCTTTGACCGTATCAGGCTGGGAGTAGAATCGGCGCAGGAAAACGGCCTCCGCATCAGCGCCGGCCACGGCCTCAATTATGTAAATGTGAAACCTTTCAAGGTACTGCCGCAGATTGAAGAATACAGTATCGGACACAGTATCGTGGCCAGGGCCATTCTGGTTGGATTCGAGCGGGCCGTGCGGGAAATGCTGGAACTGGTGAAGGACTTTTAACTGGAGCATCACCATTTAAGGGCCTTGTTTCGTCCCTCAGCGTGCATGGTTGAGTGCTTGATTCAACGCGGGTTAATGTCAAATGTCAAAGCCCCAATGACAAACCAGGGGCAAAATTTAGCTTTCAAACAAGCACACTCAAACCACCAATCGACCTTCTGTTCATTGCGCATGGGAAACCTGGTCCTGAGAGTCAGGTCAGACACAAGAGGCTATGCCGTACCGGAAACAAGGCGATCAAGTGATCTAGAGTTCGGAGTGACTAAAGTGATCTAGAGTTAATCGAAAGATTCGCTTTTCTATTCAATAGGATGAAAGTAACTCCTCAATTCTGGGCACTTTAGGCAATCTAGGATCTAGGTCACTTTAGTCACTCTTCACGAAAGACTCAAGCGACATACAGGCTTTAAACAAGAGAGACGGACCTTCCATGATATATGGTATCGGAGTGGACCTGGTCCGGATACGCCGGATGGGTCAGGTTCTGGAAAAATGGGGAGACCGTTTTATAAAGCGGGTGTTCACTCCCGATGAAATCAACATCTGCTTTAAACGGGCCTTTCCTCCATCGGCATTCGCCCTCCGCTTTGCCGCGAAAGAAGCGTTCTCCAAGGCCATGGGCCTCGGGATGACCCGGGGCATGGTATGGCGGGAGATCGAGGTCTTCAACGATCCGAAAGGAAAGCCCGGGTTGAAGGTGCACGGAAGATCCGCCCGTGTCTGTGATGAACGGGGTATCACGAACATTCACCTCAGCCTCACGGACGAGAAAGAGTACGCCATAGCAATGGTTGTATTGGAGAAGGGCCATGAGACTGGTTAAAGCAGCCGAAATGCAACAGATGGACAGGATGGCTATTGAAGATCTGGGGATCCCGGGGATTGTACTCATGGAAAATGCCGGGAGGGGTGCGACCCGCTTTTTCCTGGAACACTTTTCACCCTCGTCCAGAGACAATATCGTTATCCTGTGCGGCCGCGGGAATAACGGCGGCGATGGATACGTTGTCGGCAGGTACCTCCACCAGGCAGGCATGAAGGTTTCCGTGGCGGTCCTGTCGCCACTGGACCGCATCATCGGTGATGCCCGTACCAATCTGGAAATAATCCGTAAGATGGACCTGGAGATCCATGAAATCCCGGATGCTGAAAAATGGGGGACTTTCACTCATCACCTCAACCACTGTCATTTTATCGTAGATGCGATTCTCGGAACCGGGCTGAATGCCCCTGTTCGCGGATTTTACCGGACGGTGATCGAGGATCTGAACCGGCTCCAAACGCCGGTCACGTCCATTGACATCCCTTCCGGACTTAATGCGGACTCTGGACAGGTGATGGGCGTGGCTGTGCGCGCCGGTCTCACGGTGACTTTCGGATTCCCAAAACTGGGGCTGGTTGTATTTCCCGGCGCGGGGCTCACCGGCCGCCTTGTACGAATTGATATCGGCATTCCTCAATGTGTTTCCGACCAGGTGCCCCGGTGTTTCTCCCTGACCGAGCCTCCGGATTTCAAGGAACCTCTCAGCGTCGAAGGACCTGATATCCATAAGGGAAACCGTGGACATCTCCTGGTCCTGGCGGGTTCCACCGGGAAGACAGGTGCGGCGTCTCTCACGGCCATGGGCGCATTGCGGGCAGGGGCCGGCCTGGTGACCCTTGGTATCCCGGAAACACTCAACCCCATCCTCGAACAGAAGTTGACCGAAGCAATGACTGTTCCGTTGCCGGACACCGGCGGCGGGAATCTCTCCCAAGAAGCATGGGAGGACATCCAGGCGCTCTTCCAGGGCAAAACTGCACTCGCACTGGGTCCCGGACTCTCGAGAGATCCGGAAACCATGCGACTGGTGAGGAAAATTGTGGCGGAGTGCCCCCTGCCCATGGTCATCGATGCGGACGGGCTGAATGCATTATCAGGGCACATGAACAATACAAAGAACACTGCTTCTCGAACCATCCTGACTCCTCACCCGGGTGAGATGGGAAGGATTTCCGGCCGACAGACCGCAGAAATCCAGGCAGACAGAGTCGCTGCCGCTGCTGAATTCGTGCGGACCCATGGCTGTTTTCTCGTGCTCAAGGGGGCCAGAACTCTCATTGCCATGCCCGACCAAATGCTGTACGTGAATCCCACGGGCAATCCCGTTCTTTCCAGCGGGGGCTCAGGTGACGTGCTGACCGGGATCATCGGGGGATTCCTGGCAAGAGGATTCTCCATCGAAAAGGCAGCAATCGGGGGCCCATACGTCCATGGGCTCGCGGCAGATCTGCTCGCTCAACAGAGAGGGTCATCGGGTGTCCTCGCGGGGGAACTTTTGGAAACTATTCCCCCTATCATCACGCATATCACCCGGGGGACGTGGCCACTCAGGAATCCTGCTCTTCACAGCGAGTTCTATCATATTCCATGAAAGCCGTCCCGCTCCTGCTATGTAGCAGGAAACGGGAATCCCGCGACTATTACCAAAACATATTGAGATACTTATACAGGAGACGATCCAATGCTCAACGCAAGCGATATTATGACCACCAACGTGATTACGGTCAAGAAAGAGACAACACTGAAAGAACTGGCGAAACTCATTTACGAACATCATATTAACGGGGCACCTGTTGTGGACGATGAGGGAAAACTCATCGGCATTATCTGTGAAAGCGACCTCATCAGGAAAGACAAAAAGCTGCACATCCCCACGGTGGTGACGCTTTTTGATGCGGTCTTTTATCTTGAGAGCCCGAAAAAGATGGAAAAAGAAATCAAGAGGATCAATGCCACCACGGTGGAAGACCTCTATATCAAGGAAGTCATCACGGTGAACGAGAAAACACCGGCCGACGAGATAGCAACGATTATGACACAGAAAAAGGTCTACACCATTCCGGTGATGGATGGGGACCGGATTGTCGGAATCATCGGAAAAGATGATCTCATAAGGACCCTTGTACCTTGAATGAAAAATGTGGTACATATGTCGCGGATTCGGAACAGGAAACCGTTCGACTGGCGGGATTACTGGGACAGTGTCTCAAGAGCGGAGACTTCGTCGCCCTGGTCGGCGAGCTGGGCAGCGGAAAGACCTGGTTTGTAAAGGGCCTGGCCAAGGGCCTGGGAGTTTCTCCCGGAACCGTAATTACCAGCCCTTCCTTTGCCCTCATGAATGAATACCAGGGCCGGATACCCCTTTTCCACATGGATGTTTATCGCCTGGAGAAGCTCTCTGCTTTTCTCTCAACGGGCCTGGAGGAATACTTCTACGAAGAAGGCGTGGTGGCAATGGAATGGGCGGATCGATGGCCTGAAATCCTGCCGTTGTCACGGGTGACTGTCAGTATAGAGATATTTGTCGAATCTTCCCGGCGTATCGTTCTTTCAGGATCACACCCCCGGGCCATCGAGATTTTGCAGGAGCTGGAACAGAAATTGAGGCGAGGATAAAGCATGGCGTTGATCGTACAGAAATATGGGGGAACCTCTGTCGGCAGCATCAAGAAAATCAGAGATGTGGCGAACCGGGTTCTCGAATATTACAAAGAGGGAAATGACATGGTGGTGGTTCTCTCCGCCATGGCCGGCCAGACGGACAGTCTGCTTCGGCTTGCGAGAGAAATGACTGATGAGCCGGATCCGAGAGAACTTGATGTGCTCCTGGCCACCGGTGAACAGGCATCAGTCGCCCTCTTTGCCATGGCAATCAAGTCAATGGGGTATCCAGCCCGCTCCCTGCTGGGTTTCCAGGTTGCCATACACACCGACAGGCTTTTCGGGAAGGCCAGGATCCACGATATTGAAACGGAACGAATAAAAAGGGAACTGGAGAAAAAGAGAATTGTAACCGTTGCGGGCTTTCAGGGCCTTGACCGGAAAGGAAATATTACCACCCTCGGCCGTGGTGGATCAGATACCACGGCTGTCGCCCTCGCAGCGGCGCTGAAGGCTGATATCTGTGAGATATTTACCGATGTGAACGGGGTCTACACGACGGATCCCAACATCTGTCCCAAGGCAAAAAGAATGGAGCGCATCTCTTACGATGAAATGCTTGAAATGGCCAGTCTGGGGGCCAAGGTCCTCGAAATTCGATCCGTGGAATTCGCAAAAAAATTCGGTGTGCCCATCCATGTGCGGTCAACATTTACCAAAGAAAGGGGGACAATGGTGGTTGCAGAAACTGAAGATATGGAAAAAGTGCTGGTCTCAGGGGTGGCATTCGACAAGAACGAAGCCAGGATTACCATTCGAAAAGTCCCGGATCGGCCCGGAATCGCTGGCAAAATTTTTCACCCCCTGTTCAAATCAGGTATTATCGTGGACATGATCGTTCAGAACACCAGCGAAGACGGCCAGACGGACCTGACTTTTACCGTGCCCAAATCGGAATTCAAGAAAACCCTCTCTATTGTCGGCCAGGTGGGAAAAGAGATCGAAGCGAAGGAGGTTCTGGGAGATGCAAATATCGCCAAAATCTCCATTATCGGGGTCGGCATGCGAAGTCATGCCGGTGTTGCCCAGAAGATGTTCGAGACTCTGGCCAAGGAAAATATCAACATCATGATGATAAGTACCTCTGAAATTAAGGTTTCCTGCGTGATCGATCAGAAATACACCGAACTCGCGGTCCGTGTCCTCCATACTGCCTTTGGCCTTGATCATGAGCAGGGACAAAACTCCTCAGCCTAGCGGAGCTGCTCTCCTGCTGCTTCTCGCCATGGTGGGACTTCATGGTATCGGGACCATGTCCGGCCCATCCAGTCGTCCTCCGTTTCCCGAAACGGAAAAGATCTTCGTGGAATGTACCGGTATTGTCTCGAATCCCGGTGTGTACGAATTTTCTCGAAACCCCAACCTCGACCAGCTGACAACGGAAACAAAATACGATACCCGGTTTCACCTTGATACTCTTCCCCCGGACGCCCGTTTTTCTTCCGGATCACAAGTCCGGATCCAGTATGACGGCGTCCGGACGCACATCCGGGTGGGCCAAATGACGGCCTTTTATAAAATGACCCTGAAAATCCCCCTCTCCCTGAATCATGAAAGCGCCCAGGGGCTTTCAGCTCTGCCCGGGATCGGTCTGCGGCTTGCCAATGCCATTGTCGCAGAAAGAACCGCAAGAAACGGCTTCAGCATTGTGGAAGAACTTCTCTCCGTACCGGGCGTTACGCAACGGCTGTACAGAAAAATACGGCCATACCTGAAACCATAGGTCGGACAAACCCGGCAAAAACACCGGCATTGGACATTAACTTGAAAGGAAGAAAATTCCTTACCCCTGAACAGAAAAAATGCTTATTTTAGGTATCGATACTTCCTGCGATGACACATCCGCGGCGGTTGTGGAAGACGGATGCCGCACGCTTTCCAGCATTGTCAACTCGCAGGTTGATCTTCATCATCCCTATGGAGGGGTTGTCCCTGAACTCGCGTCCCGGGAACATCTGCGAAATATCGTCCCGGTGGTGGAGGAAGCGATGCACCGGGCATCGGTCTCTTTTACAGATCTCGACGCGATAGCAGTGACGATGGGCCCCGGTCTTGTGGGGGCACTCCTGGTGGGTCTTTACTACGCCAAAGGTCTGGCGCTGTCATACCGGTTGCCCCTGGTGGGGATAAATCATCTGGAGGGACATATCCTCTCCATCTTTCTGGAAAAGGAGGTCCCTTCCTTTCCGTTTGTCGCCCTCACCGTCTCGGGAGGGCATACGAGCATTTATCACGTTCAGGGGTATGGCCAATACCGCCAGATGGGTCAAACCCTTGATGACGCCGCCGGAGAGGCATTCGACAAGGTTGCCAAGATACTCGGACTCGGGTATCCGGGAGGCGCGGTCATCGAAAACACAGCGAAAAAAGGGAAAAGCGACCTCATCAAATTTCCACGGGCCGTTCTCGGAGCTGAATCCCTTGATTTCAGCTTCAGCGGCGTCAAGACTGCTGTGGCACTCTATATTAAGGACTGGAACGAGGGAAAAGAGCATACAAGAAATGCAACACCCGCAGATATCGCGGCATCTTTTCAGGAAGCGGTGGTGGATGTTTTGGTGCAAAAGAGCCGCAAAGCCGCTCAAAAGACAGGGGTCAAGAATATCATGGTGGCCGGGGGCGTGGCATGCAACGCGCGCCTGAGAGAGAGGTTCTCAAACGAGGTGCAGCAAGAAGGCCTGCGGGTGTTTTATCCTTCCGCCGGGTATTGCACGGATAACGGGGCCATGATCGCTGTTGCCGGATATCACAGGGTCCGGAACGGTGAACGGATGCAATGGTCCCAGGATGTCATCTCAAAATATTCCATCCAGGATCTGCTCCCTATTTCACCGGCACATGCTGTGACAATGCAACAGGACAGGGATACACAACTTTGAAATTCAGCAGACAGATCAGATATTACTATCTCAAGTTCATCAGGCTCAAGGGAGAACCCCGGGAACTCGCCCTCGGTATGGCCCTGGGCGTATTTACCGGAATGATGCCCATCATGCCCTTTCAGATCGCGCTGGCGGTTACCTTGGCGCTTCTCCTCAAGGGCAGCAAGATAACAGCAGCCATCGGCACCTGGATCAGCAATCCTTTCAACTGGTACCTGATCTATTTCTATGATTACAAACTCGGGGCAAGGCTCCTTGGTCTCCCCGAGAGAAAGGCCCTGTTTTCAAACATTATTCAGACCATGGAGAGCGGACAGGGATCACTTGCCGTCGTAAGCAAGATTCTTGAAGCCGGCGGGACCTTTGCCGCGGCCTTTCTCCTGGGGGGACTGATCCTGGGACTGATTTTTGCCCCTGCTGCCTACTTTTTCTTCCTCCATTTCTTCAAGTATGTGCGGCTGTGGAGGAAGGGTAGGAGACGGAGAAAAGAGGCCGCAAGAAGGCCTCCTTTCAACACGGCATGACCACACCGCATGAACGTCCCAAAAAGAGTTTGGGCCAACACTACCTGACCCGCTCTGATATTGTCCGGGACATGATACAGCTCTCGAGGTTTGAAGATTCCGACATTGTCCTGGAAATCGGTCCCGGGAAAGGCGCCTTGACGCTCCCCCTGGCCCGAAAGGTGGCACACCTTTTTGCCATAGAGAAAGACCCGTATCTGGTTGAACTCCTCGATACGAAGATCTCTCATGCCGGGCTTTCCAATATTACCCTTATCAATGATGACATTCTTCGATTTGATATTGCCGGGATCATAGGCTCACCCCCCCGGAAAATACAGGTCATGGGGAACCTGCCCTATAACATCTCTTCACCGTGCCTCGAAAAACTGGTTGGCCACCGCTCCGCCATCGGCCGTGCGGTTCTCATGTTTCAGCGAGAATTCGCCCTTCGACTGTGTGCTTCTCCGGGACAGAAAGCCTATGGCGCATTGACGGTGCTCGTGAACTACGACGCAAGGGCAACCTCCCTGCTCCAGGTTCCGAGAAGCGCCTTCTATCCCCGGCCCGGGGTGGACTCGGCCGTTCTTATGATCGATTTCGATCATCCGTACCCGAGACGGGCGCATGACGAGGCATTGTTCAGGAAAATCGTGAAAGGGGCATTTTTCCATCGCAGGAAGACTCTCCTCAACTCTCTCAAGCGGTTTTTTCCTTCCCTGGATCAGAGCAGGCTCCTGGAGTGCCTGGCCGGGTGTCATGTTGATCCCCGGAGAAGAGCCGAAACCCTGGAAATGAATGACTTCCTGTGCATCGCGGATAAACTGGCGTTGACAAATGAGGCGGAGAGTGTTAAAGACCATTGGTTTCCATAGAGAGCGATGAAAGATCCCCACTATATTGTTGTTGAAGGTCCTCTTGGTGTCGGGAAAACAAGTCTCGCCGGATTGTTGGCTGAAAAGCTGCAGGGCGAGACCCTGCTCGAAGACGTTGAAGGCCATCCGTTTCTGACAAAATTTTACCGGAATCCCAGGAAATACGCCTTCCAAACGCAGGTCTACTTTCTGCTCAGACGGTACCAGCAAGTCGCAGAGATCCACCAGATGGACCTTTTTAAAAAGGTCATCATCAGCGACTACTTGTTTGAAAAAGACCGTATTTTCGCGAGGATAAACCTTGACGACCAGGAATTCTGGTTGTATGAACAGGTATTCCAACTCCTGAATCGAAAAACAGTAGTTCCCGACCTGGCGATTTTTCTTCAGGCCAGGACGCCCGTATTGCTGGAAAGGATCAGAAAACGGGGAAGGAAATTTGAGAAGGGTGTCAATCCGGATTATGTTGAATCAATAAACCAGGCTTTCAACACCTTCTTCTTCCATTACCAGGCATCTCCGTTGCTGGTGATCGACGCATCTGAAATTGATTTTGTACACGTCCCCGAAGACCTGGACAATCTGGTGGAACAAATCCGGAAGATGGAAGGCGGCACCCAGTACTACGTTCCTCTGGGATCAAAAAAATAACCGGTTCTCTCGCCGCTGGAGCGTGGAGATAGAGGCAGTCGAAAAACGATGCAGGTCATCAGGTCCATTGATCAGATGCAGAAAACAGCCGAGGCCCTGCGGCTTGACAGGAAGATTCTCGCGCTGGTTCCCACCATGGGATTCCTCCATGAAGGACATCTTGAACTCATGCGGGTGGGAAAGTCCCATTCAGATCAACTGATGATCAGCATTTTTGTGAACCCCGGGCAGTTCGGGCCGGCTGAGGACTTTGGCCAATACCCGAGGGATCCGGAAGGTGACATTGAAAAGGCCCGACAGGCAGGGGTGGATATCGTTTTCATGCCGTCCGCCGACGAAATGTACTCCTCCGGTTTCCAGACCTCCGTGCTGGTCCGCCACGTGACCCAACACCTCTGCGGCCTGTCAAGACCCACCTTTTTTGAAGGGGTCGCGACAGTTGTCTGCAAGCTCTTTCACATTATGAAGCCGCACATTGCCGTCTTCGGACAGAAAGACTATCAGCAGCTCACCGTGGTCAGCCGTATGGTCATGGATCTGGACATGGACATCCGGATCATCGGCGTACCCACCGTCAGGGATACTGACGGCCTTGCCCTGAGTTCACGGAATGCCTACCTGAGCCTCGAAGAGAGGGAATCGGCTCTCAGTCTCAAGAAATCTCTGGATCTGGCCGATGGGATGTTCGCGGCGGAAGGGAAAGACCCCCGTGCCGTCAAAGAAGCGGTGCGGGCATTTATAGAAGGCCAACCCCATACCAGGATTGACTATGTGAGCATCTGTGATCCGGTTACGCTCGAAGAGGTGGAAACCTTCGGAGACGAAAATCTCCTGGCCCTTGCCGTGTGGGTCGGCAAAACCAGGCTCATTGATAACCGCCTGATACGGGTTAAAAAAGGATAAAAGACGCCGGTTTTCCGGCTATTGAAAGGAGCAACGAAATGAAATCTTCCAATTTTCTCTTCACCTCCGAGTCCGTGACGGAAGGACATCCGGACAAGGTTGCTGATCAGATATCCGATCATATACTGGACAGGATTCTTGAGCAGGACTCCCGTGCCAGGGTGGCTTGCGAAACCCTTGTTACCACGGGGATGGCGATCATAGCAGGGGAGATCACCACTTCAGCCTATGTACATCTGCCGGAAGTCGTCCGGGAAACAATCAAAGATATAGGGTATCAGAATTCTTCAATGGGATTTGACTGGGAGACCTGCGCGGTGCTCTCCACCATTGACAAGCAGTCCCCTGACATCGCCATAGGAGTGGACGGAACGGGTCTATTCAAGGAACAGGGTGCAGGAGATCAGGGGCTCATGTTCGGGTATGCCTGCAAAGACACGGAAGTTCTCATGCCCATGCCCATCTATCTGGCCCACCGGCTCACCAGGAGACTGGCGCATGTCCGAAAGTCCGGACAGCTTCCGTGGCTCCGACCGGATGGGAAATCACAGGTCACCGTGGAATACCTGGATGGCAAGCCACACAGGGTCCATACGGTGGTTATAGCGGCTCAGCACAGTCCTTCCGTGGATTATGACACCATCCGGGAGTCCATCATGGAACAGGTGATCCAGGAAGTCATTCCAGCGCACCTGATCGATCAGGATACTCAGTATTTTATCAATACGACCGGGCGCTTCGTAGTCGGAGGCCCCCTGGGAGACTGCGGCCTCACCGGCAGGAAAATTATCATGGATACCTACGGCGGATTCGGCTATCACGGGGGCGGGGCATTTTCGGGGAAGGACCCTTCCAAGGTGGACCGCAGCGCCTCCTACATGTGCCGGTACATCGCAAAGAACATAGTGGCAGCGGGACTGGCCGAGAAATGTGAAATTCAGGTAGCCTATACCATCGGAAGGGCAGAACCGGTCTCGGTCATGGTGGGCGCTTACAGCACCGGGGTCGTTCCAAGCAGTGTGCTGACGGAGGTCGTGAAGAAAAAATTCGATCTCAGACCCGCCGCAATCATTGAACGGCTCGATCTTCTCCGCCCCATTTACAGGAAAACCTGCAATTACGGTCACTTCGGACGTGAACTCCCTGAATTCACTTGGGAAAAGACCGATATGGTGAATGAATTGAAAAAGGCGGTCAAGTAGTCGCCTAGTCAGGCAGAAACAGAAAGGGAAATGAAATGGATTACGATATTAAGGATATTAATCTTGCCCAAACCGGCCGTCTAAGAATTGAATGGGCCGGCATGAGTATGCCGGTCCTGACCATGATCAGGGAGCGTTTTGCAAAAGAAAAGCCCCTGGAGGGGCTCAGGATGTCTGCGTGCCTCCACGTTACCACCGAGACGGCGAATCTCATGAAAACCCTGCAAGCGGGAGGAGCGCAGATGGTCGTTTGCGCCTCCAATCCCCTCTCGACCCAGGATGACGTGGCAGCCTCACTGGTGGCGGATGATGAAATCCCTGTTTTTGCCGTCAAAGGAGAGGATCATGCCACTTACTACAGCCATATCCTGTCAGCGCTGAAGCATGCACCAAACCTGACCATGGATGACGGTGCGGACCTGGTCAGCTCCCTCCACTTCATCGCTCTCGAAAAATGGGATGAACTGGAAGCCGGCGTCGCCCAGTGGGCAAGAAGTCTTCCTCCGGAAGAAAGGCGGGCCCTGCTCAAGGGTATCCTCGGAGGCACTGAAGAAACGACCACGGGGGTCATCCGTCTCAGGAGCATGGAAAAAGACGGCGTCCTGCAGTTCCCGATCATTTCCGTAAACGATGCCGATACAAAACACCTCTTCGACAACCGTTACGGCACAGGCCAGAGTACCGTGGACGGGATTATCCGGGCCACCAATCGCCTGCTTGCCGGGAGCACATTCGTGGTGAGCGGGTACGGCTGGT
The DNA here is from genome assembly GCA_964633015.1 of uncultured Desulfobacteraceae bacterium. Taxonomy (GTDB): domain Bacteria; phylum Desulfobacterota; class DSM-4660; order Desulfatiglandales; family Desulfatiglandaceae; genus B46-G9. The sequence continues at coordinate 84,202 of CAZWEV010000008.1, forward strand.
GCGGCCGTGGCGTGGCAAACCGCGCCAAGGGCCACGGCGCCCATGTCATCATCTGCGAGGTGAATCCCCTGCGGGCCCTCGAGGCGGTCATGGACGGCTTTCAGGTCATGCCCATTTCACAGGCGGCGCAACTCGGGGATTTTTTCTGTACCCTTACCGGGGACATCAACGTTATCCGCAAGGAACACTTCCTCGCCATGAAAGACGGTGCCATGATAGCCAATTCCGGGCACTTTGACGTGGAGCTGGATATCCCCGGCCTGCAAGGAGCATCCAGAGAGTCTCGGGCCATCAGGGAATTTGTCCAGGAATTCACCCTGGAAAGCGGCCGGCGTGTCTATCTCCTGGGGGAAGGCCGCCTTATCAACCTGGCAGCCGCGGAAGGCCATCCTTCGAGCGTCATGGATATGAGCTTCGCGAATCAGGCTCTTTCGGCCGAATACATGGCAAAGCACCATACGGATATGGGAATCAAGGTGCACCCGGTCCCGCGCGACATTGATCAAGACATCGCCCGGCTGAAACTTGCCTCCATGGGAATCGCCATTGACACCCTCACGCCCGAACAGGAGAAGTATCTCTCTTCCTGGGAAATGGGAACGTAGCCATAGACGCAAGGCATAGGGGGTGAGGGGTGAGGCCCCACGATGCAAGCTCGGGGAGGAAGTCTTTCGTGCGTTCCGAGTCTCCCGGGCTGGTCTTTTCAGTGACTTATCAGCGTGGGATAGCTA
>CAZWEV010000009.1:0-19091 GCA_964633015.1 uncultured Desulfobacteraceae bacterium
AAAAATGGACGCACAACAGATCATGGACAGTGAAGAATTCAAAAGGTGCGCGACCTTTCACGGGCATATCTGTCCCGGACTTTCCATCGGCTACAAGGCCGCCAAGGTCGCCTTGGAAAGACTTGGAGAAAAGAGGGCCGATGATGAAGAGGTTGTGGCCGTTGTGGAGACCGATGCGTGCTCTGCCGATGCCGTGCAGGTCCTCACCGGCTGCACCTTCGGCAAGGGCAACCTGATTTGCAGGGATTACGGCAAGATGGTTCTGACCCTGCTCAGCCGCAAAACCGGCCGGGGGTTCCGGGTGGCCATGCGGCCCGACGCCTTTCCCCCGGATGAGACACACTTTCAGCTTCTGAGCAAGGTCATGAGCGGCAAGGCCGATGATGAAGAGGCCGCGCGGTTCCGTGAGCTTCACCTCCAGCGAAGCCGTGACGTATTGAACATGCCCGCAGAGAAACTCTTCGATGTAAAATCCGTGCAAATGACCTTGCCTTCCACGGCCAAGATTGAACCATCCGAACCGTGCTCCCGATGCGGGGAACCGACCATGCGCACAAAGCTCAAGACCGTGGATGGGAGAAAACTGTGCCGGGACTGTCTTGAACAGCGCATGTGCTGAAAGGTCCGCCGCTCACGGAAGAAATCGACACTGCAGCAGATTCTCATCCTCCAAAGAGAAATCGGCCCCGCACAGGGAAACCCTGGCCTTGCATGGGGCCACCCACCCTCAATAACTCGGGATCGTTTTTTCCAAATGCAAATCACGGGTCTTTGTCATCACCGGAATCACCGTGCACACCAGCGGGTGATGGTGCGAATTTTATCCATTTTCTGCCTTGACTTTGAAAGGAAACTTGGTACATTTGGAAGAACCTCAGAAAATTTTCCAAATGTAATCCCCAAAAAAACAACAATATCCACCTCGCGGACCCTGCTTGGTTCGGCAAAAACACCGGGAAAGGAGCACCAAACTATGGAGATTGGATTGATCGGTTTGGGACGCATGGGCGCCAACATGGCAATCCGATGGATGAAGGCCGGACACGAGTGTGTAGTGCATGCCCGTCACGCTCAATCCGTCCAGAAAGTGGTGGACAAGGGCGCCAAGGGCTCTACTCATCTGGAAGAGTTCGTCCGGATGTTGTCCGCCCCCAGGGTCATCTGGCTGATGCTGCCCGCCGCGGCGGTGGATCCCCTCCTGGCCGAACTCACCCCACTGCTCCAGGCCGGAGATGTGGTGGTCGAGGGGGGTAACTCCTACTATCACGATGATATCCGCCGCGCCCGCGAGCTGAAACCGACGGGTATCCACTATGTGGATGCAGGCGTCAGCGGCGGCGTGTGGGGAATGGAACGCGGCTACTGCCTGATGATCGGCGGCGAACGGGAGGTCGTTGCGCGTCTCGATCCCATCTTTTCCGCCCTGGCTCCCGGTGTTGAAGCTGCGCCGCGGACCCCGGAGCGAAAGGGTCCCGCTGTGTCTGCGGAGAAGGGGTACCTGCACTGCGGCCCACACGGGGCCGGTCACTTCGTCAAGATGGTGCATAACGGCATCGAGTACGGCATGATGGCCAGCATCGCCGAAGGGTTGAATATCCTCCATGCCGCCGACGCCGGCAAGGAACGTCACGATCTGGACGCCGAGACCACACCGCTGCGGCATCCCGAATTCTACCGGTACCGTTTCGACCTGCGCGACATCGCCGAGGTCTGGCGGCGTGGCAGCGTAATCGGTTCCTGGCTGCTTGACCTGACCGCCGCAGCCCTGCTGGAGGACCCGCAGTTGACGCAATTCCAGGGGCGGGTCTCCGATTCCGGCGAAGGGCGCTGGACCGTTTTGGCGGCCGTCGATGAAGCAGTGCCTGCCCCCGTCATCAGTTCCGCCCTCTTCTCCCGCTTCGCTTCCCGCGGCCGGGACGAGTTCGCCGATAAGGTGATGTCTGCCATGCGGTATGAGTTCGGCGGCCATCACGAGAAAGATACCGGGGAACAATCATGACAACGCCGCTATGGCCTTTGGCAGCCTTTTTTATCCTGGTGGTGGTCCTGGTGGGTGCGATCCTGGTTTTTTCGTTCCTGGCAGGTGAGCGTCACCGGGAAAGGACGACCGGAGATGTCTATGAGTCGGGAATCATCCCCACCGGTTCGGCGCAACAAGGGATACCCATCAAATACTATCTGGTGGCGGTCGCCTTTGTGCTGTTTGACCTGGAAGCCGTCTATATCTTCGCGTGGGTAGCGGCGTTTCGTGAAACGGGGTGGGCAGGATATTTCCGGGCAGTCATCTTCATCGGCATCCTGCTGGCAGCGCTGATCTACTTCTGGCGAATCGGTGCGCTGGATTGGGCACCCCGGGTCTGGAACGGGAGCCGACAGACGCCAGCACGGACCCGTCCGGACAAAACGGAGAGCGAGGAGCAAGGTCAATGAGTCCCAGCTCAAAGCAACCGGTCGAAATACGTGAGCCTGGCGACGGCACGCTGGAACAGGCGGTATCGTCCTCTGTGGTACTGACGCGGCTGCAAGACATGGTGGCCTGGGGACGCAAGTACTCCATCTGGCCGTTCGGTTTCGGCCTTTCCTGCTGTTTCGTGGAGATGATGACGTCCATTACCAGCCGCTATGACATCGCCCGCTTCGGCGCCGAGGTGGTGCGCCCGTCGCCCAGGGAGGCCGACATGATCGTGATCGCCGGAACGATGTTCGTCAAGATGGTTCCCATGGTCAAACGTCTCTACGAGCAGATGATGGCGCCGCGCTGGGTCATCTCAATGGGCTCCTGCGCCAATTCCGGCGGCATGTACGATATTTACAGCGTTGTCCAGGGGGTGGACCAGTTTCTGCCGGTGGACGTATATGTTCCCGGCTGTCCCCCGAGTCCCGTTGCTTTTATGGAAGGGCTTACCCTGCTTCAGGACCTGATCGGCACCGAGAAAAGACCGCTCAGTTGGGTCATCGGCCCGCAGGGCGTCGTTCGAAACGAAATGCCCGCTCGCCGTGATCTCAAACGGGCCGAACGTAAGCAAGCCACAACACTGCGTTCGCCTGATGAGGTTTGATTGAATGAATGCAGGAATCGTCGAAGAACTTCGAGAGCGTTTCGGGCCGGATATCCTGGCCAGCCAACCCACAGCCGATGGGATCCCTACCGTGTGGGTGGAGCGGGACAAGGCAGCATCCGTTTTGCGCTACTTGAAAACGGAGACAGCAAATCCGTACCGCATGCTGTACGATTTGACCGCCATTGACGAGCGGGTCCGGCAGCACCGATCGGACCAGCCGGAAAGCGCCTTTACCGCCGTTTACCACCTTCTCTCCTACGAGCGCAACAGCGACATTCGCATTAAGGTTCCGCTTCTCGATACCTATCCATCCCTGCCAAGCATTACCAGCCTGTGGCCGGCGGCCGACTGGTATGAACGCGAAGTATGGGACCTCTTCGGTATCACGTTCGACGGCCATCCCAATTTGCGGCGCATCCTGCTGCCGCCGACCTGGGAAGGACACCCGCTACGGAAGGAATACCCGGCCCGGGCAACGGAAGTCGGGCCGGTGCATATTTCGGAAGCGGACATCATGGCGGACGAAAAGGCCAGCCAGTTCGATCCGGCGGCATGGGGCCTGCCGGAGGAGAACCCGGACGAAGACAGCAAGTACCTGCTTCTCAACCTGGGACCCCACCATACCGGCACGCACGGCGTCATACGTTTTGTGCTGCAACTCGACGGCGAGGAGATCCGCCGTGTCGTACCCGACATCGGGTTCCACCACCGTGGCGCCGAAAAGATGGCTGAACGCCAGACCTGGCACACCTACATCCCCTACACCGACCGCATTGATTATCTGGGCGGTGCGATGAACAATTTCGGCTATGTGCTGGCGGTGGAAAAGCTGGCAGGCATCCAGGTGCCTCCCCGGACCCAGATCATTCGCGTCATGCTGGCTGAGCTCTTCCGTCTGGCCAGCCATCTGGTCTGGCTGGGAACCTTTGCCGCGGATATCGGGGCCATGTCACCCGTCTTTTTCACGTTTAACGACCGTGAACGCATTTTCGACATCGTGGAAGCCATCACCGGCGGGCGCATGCACCCCGCCTTCTTCCGCATCGGCGGTCTCGCCCTGGACCTGCCGCAGGGCTGGGAGCCCATGGTCAAAGATTTTCTTACCTATCTGCCGAAACGGCTCCTGGAATACGACCGCGTCGTTATCCGCAATCGGATTTTCCGGGCACGCACCAAAGGAGTAGGCTCTTTTACAACCGATGAGGCTATCGAATGGGGCCTCACCGGGGCCGGGTTACGCGCCACCGGCCTGGAATGGGATTTCCGGAAAAAGCGGCCTTATTCCGGCTATGAACAGTTTGAGTTCGACGTCCCCACCGGGGTTCATGGCGATTGCTACGACAGGTCCCTTGTGCGCATGGAGGAAATGCGGCAGAGTCTGCGGATCATAGAGCAATGCGTGACACAGATGCCGGACGGCCCGTACAAAGCGGAGCACCCGCTGGCGGTGCCGCCCGTGAAGGAGCGGACACTCCACGACATTGAAACGCTCATCAATCATTTTGTGAACGTGACCTGGGGGCCGGTCATCCCGGCCGGCGAGGCACACCAGGCCATCGAGGCCACCAAAGGCAACAACGGCTACTACCTGATCAGCGATGGAGGCGTCCATGCCTATCGCTGCCGGATTCGGACGCCGTCCTTTCCCCATATTCAAATGGTGCCGCTGATCAGCACGCGCGGGGCCATGATCGCCGATTTTCTGGCGATTTTGGGCGCCGTGGACTATGTTTTGGCGGATATTGACCGCTGAAGGAGGACCGGATGACCATAACACCGGAAGAACGGCAGGAAATTGAATCGCTCTTCTGTACCTGTCCCTCCCAGCAGGCGGTGGCGCTGGAGGCCCTCAAAATCGTGCAGCGCCGGAAGCAATGGGTAGGGGACCAAGATGTTCGGGATCTGGCCGTGCTCCTGCAGATGACACCCGCCGAATTGGACAGTATTGCAACCTTTTACAGTCAGGTATTTCGCCGGCCGGTAGGGAGGCATGTTATTCGTACGTGCGACAGCGTCAGCTGCTGGATCGTGGGCTCGACCGCTCTGGAAGACCGCCTGGGCCAGCTGCTCGGCATTCGTCCGGGCGAGACAACACCTGACGGAGGTTTTACCTGGCTTCCGGTCAGCTGCCTGGGCGTCTGCGAGCAGGCCCCGGTCATGATGATCGACGACGACCTCTACACCAGGGTTAAACCCGAGGATTTGGACGCCATTATAGAACAGTACGCTCAAGAAAGGCCTGAAGAATGAAGAAAGAACGTCCCCTGACGCAGCATATACGGCCTGACGGACCGGCACTGAGCCTTCGGGAATACGAGGCGCTGGGAGGATACCAGGGCCTGCGGGCAGCCTTGCAGATGGAACCGAACCAGATCGTCAAGATGATTATGGATTCAACATTATGGGGACGCGGCGGCGCCGGTTTTTCCACCGGGAGAAAGTGGACCTTTATCCCTGATGAGGACCTTCACCAACGGCATGTTTTTCCGCACGAGATGGTCGCAATGATCGAGGAACCCGATCTGTGGGGGCATGCGTTAGCCGGATTCACGACCGGCGTTAAATGGAGTTTCATGCCCAAAGGCGAATACGCCACCTCGCCCACCTACGTGGTGGCCAACGCCGACGAGATGGAGGCCGGCGTCTTCAAAGACCGGGTGCTCCTGGAAGGAAACCCCCATCAGTTGATCGAGGGAATGATCATCGCGGCCCATGCCATCGGCGCGAACACCGCCTACATCTTTCTGCGCTGGGCATACAAGGAAGCCGCACGGCGCGTGCAAGCGGCCATCGCCGAGGCGAGACAGGCCAATTATCTGGGCGAGCATATCCTGGGGACGGATTTCAATCTCGAAATCCAGCTGCATATCAGCGCCGGCCGGTACGTCTGCGGGGAAGCGACAGCTTTGCTCAGCGCCCTGGAAGGCCGCCGGCCCGTACCGCGCGCCAAACCGCCCCATACCGCCGCGGTCGGCTTGTGGGGACGACCGACCGATGTCAATAACGTTGAAACCTTGTCCAATGTGCCGCACATCCTGCGGAACGGTCCGGATTGGTACAGAAGCCTGAGCTACACCGATGAGGGCGGGACCAAGCTGTACGGCGTCAGCGGCAGAGTCAAGCGGCCGGGCTGGTGGGAACTGCCCATGGGGACCACCGCCCGGGAAATCATAGAAGAACACGCGGGCGGTATGCTGGATGGCCACGAACTGCGCGGTTTTCTGCCCGGCGGCGGGTCTACCGACTTTCTGCTGGCAGAGCACCTGGACGTGCGTATGGATCTCAAATCGGTCGCCGCCCTCGGGAGCCGTCTGGGCACCGGCACTATGATCATCCTGGATGACAAGACCTGTCCGGTGGGCATGCTGCACAACCTGATGCGCTTTTTCGCCCGGGAATCCTGCGGCTGGTGCACACCCTGTCGGGAGGGACTGCCCTGGACCGCCAGCATACTGGGTGCCATCGAAGCCGGGGAGGGCCGCCCTGGAGACATGGAACGTCTGCGCAAACATGCCAGACTCATAAATCCCGGCAATACGTTCTGCCCGCTGGCACCCGGAGCCATGGAACCCCTGCAGAGCGCGCTCAAGTATTTCGAAGACGATTTCCGGGAACATATCCGGCTGAAACGCTGCCCATGGCATTGAGAGGACCACCCTGATGGTAACAATCTACGTGGAAGGAAAACCATACCAGGTCCCCGAGGGCAGGAATCTTCTTGAAGCCTGTCTGAGCCTCGGATTCGATGTACCGTATTTCTGCTGGCATCCTGCCCTGGGTTCGGCAGGCGCCTGCCGCCAGTGTGCGGTCAAGCAGTTCAAAGATGAGAACGACACGGAAGGCCGTATCGTCATGGCTTGCATGACCTCCGCAAAGGAGGGGATGCGGATCTCCATTCATGATCCTGAAGCGAAGGAGTTCCGCGCGGCGAATATCGAATGGCTCATGGCGAACCATCCCCACGATTGTCCGGTCTGCGACGAGGGCGGGGAATGTCACCTGCAGGACATGACCGTGATGAGCGGGCACGTGTTCCGCGACCATCGTTTTCCGAAACGCACCCACCGTAATCAGAACCTTGGCCCCTTTATCGAGCACGAGATGAATCGCTGTATCGCCTGCTACCGGTGCGTCCGCTTCTACCGTGATTATGCGGGCGGGCGTGATTTTGACGTTTTCGGCGCCCATGACAACGTGTACTTCGGCCGGTTTGAGGACGGTGCTTTCGAGAGCGAATTCAGCGGCAACCTGGTGGAGGTATGCCCCACCGGAGTTTTCACCGACAAGCCCCTGCACCACCATTACACGCGCAAGTGGGATTTGCAGACAGCGCCCTCCGTCTGCGTCCTTTGCGGAGCGGGCTGCAACACCATCCCCGGCGAGCGATATGGAACCCTGCGCCGTATCCGGAACCGGTACCATCACGATCTCAACGGTTATTTCCTGTGTGACCGCGGGAGATACGGCTATGAATTCGTCAATGATGAAAACAGGGTACGAAAGCCATGGCATCGTTCAGAAAAAGGCGGGGCAATGGAAGCGATCCCGCAAACAGAGGCACTGAAACACCTGACTTCTATCTTGTCAAAACCTGACAGGGTCCTCGGCATCGGTTCTCCGCGCGCCTCGCTGGAAGCCAATTACGCCTTGCGGACCCTGGTGGGAGCGGAACATTTTTCCACAGGCCTCCCGGCTTCCGAAGCCGAGCTCCTGGCCCTGATCCTTGATATCCTGCAAAACGGCCCGGCCCGCTCTCCCTCCATACGGGACATGGAGCAATCCGATGCGGTATTCGTATTGGGTGAAGACGTGATCAACGTGATGCCGCGCGCGGCCCTGGCATTGCGTCAATCGATCCGCCAGGAACCCATCCGGGAACTCGACAGGCTGCACATTCCCCTCTGGCAGGACATGGGGGTTCGGGAGGCTGTTCAGGATGAGAAAGGTCCTCTTTTCATCGCGACCCCTTCCGCTACACGTATCGATGACGTGGCGACGTTGACCTGCCGAGCTGTGCCGGACGATCTGGCGCGGCTGGGTTTCGCCGTTGCCCACCTGCTGGACCCGCAGGCGCCCGCCGTGGATGCCCTGACGGATGATCAGCGTCTGCTGGCTGAAGCCATCGCCGGCGACCTGGCGGAGGCGAAACATCCTCTGGTTGTCGCCGGGGTGTCACAGGGCAGCAGTGCTTTAGTGCAGGCGGCCGCCAACGTGGCCTTCGCGCTGTGTAATGAAGAACGGACAGCAGGCCTTGCCTTCCTGACCCCGGAGGTCAATACCATGGGAGTGGCCATGATGGGCGGGATGGACCTTGATGCCGCCCGCGGACGTGTCGCGGCAGGGGAGGCGGACCGCATCATTATTCTGGAGAATGACCTGTACCGGCGCATGCAAAAAGAGGACGCTGATTCCCTGCTGGCCGTCCACCAGGTCATCGTGCTGGACTATCTGGACACCACCACCAGCCGGAGAGCCGACCTGCTGCTGCCCACCGCCGCGTTTGCTGAGTGCAGCGGCACGCACGTCAACTATGAGGGCCGCGCCCAGCGCTTTTTCCAGGTCTTCGAGCCTGGCGGTGACGTGCTTCCCGCTCACCGGTGGCTGACTGAAATCGCAACCATGGGCGGAGAAAACCTGGATGCCATCACCAAATCCATGGCGGAAAAGATGCCCCAGTTCGCCTCGATCCCGACCGGCGTCCCGTTGACGGACTATCGTGTGGCCGGTATGAAGATCCCCCGGCAATCCCCACGCTACAGCGGGCGGACCGCTATTCACGCCGACCGGGACGTCAATGTGGAGAAACCGCACCAGGACCTCGATGCACCCCTGTCATTCTCCATGGAAGGGTTCGATGGACCACCGCCTGCCGCCCTGATCCCACGGTATTGGGCCCCGGGCTGGAACTCGGTCCAGGCGCTCAACAAGTTCCAGCAGGAGACGGGGGGCCCGCTGCGGGGTGGAGACCCCGGACAACGGCTCATCGAACGGTCCGCCCGGCAGGACAGGGCGTACTTCCAAAACGTGCCGCTGGGCTTTTGCCCGGAGAAAGAAAGCTGGCTGCTTGTGCCCATCCACCACATCTTCGGCTCTGAACCGCTGAGCATGTTGACGCCCGGTGTGGCCGGGCTGGCCCCGCAGCCCTACCTGGCCCTGAATGCCGCTGACGTGCAAAGACTGGGACTTGCGGAAGGAAAAACAGCCCTGCTCAACGGCAAGATCTCCCTGCCCGTCAAGGTCCTCCACTCCCTGCCGCAAGGTGCGGCCGGGCTTCCGGCCGGGCTGGTCGATGTTCAGACGCCGGGATGGTGCACAATCCTTCGTTCCGAAAAAGGAGAGCACTCCGGCATCGATCACCACAGGAGGAGCGAAGATGCGTGAAGCATTCGTGATGATCCTGATCATTCTCGGGATGCTGGTTGTGCCCATGCTCATCGCCGCCGCCGACATTTATTTCGAACGGCGCCTGCTGGCCCTGTGGCAGGATCGCTATGGGCCGAACCGTGCCGGCCCCTTCGGTCTGCTCCAGGTCGTAGCGGATATGATCAAGATCATAACCAAAGAAGACTGGATCCCCCCATTCGCAGACAAGCCGCTCTTCATCCTCGCTCCCGCCCTGGCGGTGGGGCCGGTACTGCTCTCTTTCGCAGTGATTGCCGTCGCACCGGGGATCATCGTGGCCAACCTCAACATCGGACTGCTTTTTTTCCTGGGCATGTCGTCTCTGGGCGCATACAGCATGGTGTTGGCCGGCTGGTCTTCCAACGACAAGTATTCACTCCTGGGCGGCATGCGTGCCGCAGCACAGACATTGAGTTACGAAGTCTTCATGGGTCTTTCATTGACGGGGGTGGTGCTTCTGACAGGTTCGTTCAACTTGGGCGACATTGTTGAAGCCCAGCGCAACATGTGGTTCGTCGTTCCCCAGATACTCGGTTTTATTGTCTTTTTCATCGCAGGCTTGGCGGAGACACATCGCACTCCCTTCGACCTGACCGAAGCCGACAGCGAACTGGTCGCAGGCTATCACACCGAGTATTCAGGCATGAAGTTCGGCATGTTTTTTCTGGGTGAATATCTGGGAATCACGCTTATCTCTGCGCTGATCGTCACTCTTTTCTTCGGAGGATGGTACGGTCCTTTCCTGCCGCCGGTGGTCTGGTTCCTGCTCAAAACGCTCGTGTTCATCTTTCTCTTCATCCTGATCAGGGCCAGCCTGCCACGGCCGCGCTACGATCAGTTAATGGCCCTGGGCTGGAAAGTCCTGCTGCCACTGTCGCTGATCAACCTGGTGATTACCGGTGGTATCGCGCTGGCAGCCTGGGGGTAATTGACGGGAGGCATCCGTGTTTTCGATTCTGCGTTCTATCTGGTTGATTTTCACCCATGCTGTCCGGCGGCGGGAGACGGTGCAATATCCGGAGCAAAGGCCTTATATGCCTCCACGGTTTCGCGGACGCATCGTCCTGACGCGTGATCCCGACGGCGAGGAACGTTGCGTTGCCTGTTATCTATGTTCAGCGGTCTGTCCAACCGACTGCATTGCCATACAGGAAGCGGTGGCTGAAAATGGCAGGCACTATCCTGCCTCCTTTCGTATCAACTTCGCCCGCTGCATTTATTGCGGTTTTTGTGAGGAGGCCTGCCCTACTCTGGCGATTCAACTGACTCCGGACGCCGAAATGGGTGAATACAGACGCCACAACCTGGTCTACGAAAAGGAGGACCTGTTGATCAGCGGTCCGGGCAAACATCCGGACTACAACTTCTATCATGTGGCTGGAGTGGGCATCAGAGGGAAAGACAAAGGTCAGGCTGAAAATGAATCGCCGCCGGTGGATGTTCGCGGGCTGATGCCGTAACCGAACTGATTCCCGCATGCGGTTTCGCGGTGCTGAACATTACTTTTGCGGAGGGGAAAAAATCAATGAGCGCGGCATTCTATATCAGCGCGGTGATCGCCGTCCTGGCGACCCTCATGGCCATTACCCGTCGGGAAGCGATCCATGGTCTGCTGTATTTCGTCGTATCACTGCTGGCGGTTGCGGTAGCTTTCCTGGTGCTGGGTGCACCGTTTGCCGCCGCACTGGAGGTAATCACCTACGCCGGGGCGATGATGGTTATGCTCCTGTTCGCGATTATGACCTTGACTCCGAAAACGCTGAAGAGGAGCGAAAATATGAGCCCCGTCACCCCATGGTCATGGCTTGGCCCGGCCTTGTTCACCCTGCTCCTGGCAGGCGACTTCGTCTACATTCTCACGTCCGGGACACCGTTCCCTGTCTCCGGAATAGAGGTATCTCCCCGCCAGGTTGGACTGATCTTGTTCGGCCCGTATGCACTGGGAGTGGAACTGGCTTCCATGTTGTTGCTGGCCGGGTTGGTGGGTGCGTACCATGTGGGACGCCGCGATCCCCGCGAGTGAGGTTGAAAGGAGACTGAAATGGCAACAATCCCCATGACGCATGGTCTGCTGTTTGCCGGAGTCCTGTTCATCCTGGGCGTGCTTGGGTTGCTGGTGCGCCGAAATATCCTGTTTATGCTGGTCTCCCTGGAAATCATGCTCAATGCTGCCGGCCTGGCATTCATCGTTGCCGGCGCCCGTTGGGGACAGGCAGATGGGCAGGTGATGTATATCTTCATCCTGACGACCGCAGCGGCGGAACTGTCCGTGGGCTTGGCACTTGCCCTCCGGTTCCGCCGGCATTTCAAATCCCTGGATCCCCGCACCGCCGGGACCTTGCGAGGGTAAAAAGATGTTTGGCCTTCTCATAATTGTTCCTGTGGCGCCCTTGGTGGGCTTTCTGATCCTGGCGTTGATGAGCAGCCATCACCCCTCGCGGAGGGTTGTGGCCGCCATCGGGGTCGGATCGGTCGCCATATCGGCGGTCGTAACCCTGCTGATCGCTGTGGCGTTTATCCTGTCGCCGCCGCCCGGACACGTCTATCTCCAAACTCTCTGGACCTGGATACACGCGGCTGATTTTTCCGTGAGCATTACCATGCAGCTGGATGCACTGTCACTGGCCTGGATGCTGATCATCACCTTCGTCGGGGCACTCATCCATCTCTATTCGTCTGAGTTCATGCAGGATGAAGACGACTGGAACTATGCACGCTTTTTCTCCTACATGAATCTCTTCGTCGGAATGATGCTGATCCTTGTGCTGGCGGACAACCTGTTGCTCCTGTACCTGGGCTGGGAGGGTGTCGGTTTGTGCAGTTACCTGTTGATCGGATTCTGGTACCAGGATCCGAAGAACGACCGCGCCGCACGCAAGGCGTTCATTGTTACCCGTATCGGCGACACGGCACTGCTCCTGGGCCTTTTTCTCCTGTTCGACAACCTGGGAACTCTGCATATTCAGACCCTGATGGCGCGTGCCGTCGATCAATGGCCCACCGGTTCATCCCTCGCCGTGACAGTGGCCATTCTGCTGCTGGGCGGCGCGGTAGGCAAATCTGCACAACTGCCGCTGCAGATCTGGCTGCCGGATGCCATGGCCGGCCCCACACCGGTCAGCGCCCTGATTCATGCCGCCACCATGGTGACGGCCGGCGTATACCTGATCGTGCGAACCCATGTCCTCTATATGCTGGCGCCGTCGGTCATGGCGGTTGTCGCAGTTGTCGGCGCCGTGACGCTGGTGCTGGCCGCTTTCAGTGCTGTCACCCAATGGGATATCAAGCGCGTGCTGGCGTATTCCACCATCAGCCAGATCGGATACATGTTTCTGGCCATGGGAGTAGGCGCCTGGAGTGCCGCCGTTTTCCATTTCATGGTTCACGCGTTCTTCAAGGCATTGCTCTTCCTCGGAGCGGGCGTCGTCATCGCGCGCCTGGATCATGATCACGACATGTTCAAAATGGGCGGCCTGCGCAAGGAACTCCCCCTCACGTTCTGGACCTTTCTTCTGGGGGCGAACGCCTTGGCGGCCCTCCCCCTGATCAGTGCGGGTTTTTACAGTAAAGACGCGATCATATGGGATGCCTGGTCTTCAGCCCATGGCGGACCCTGGCTGTGGGCCGCCGCCCTGCTGGGCGCGTTGCTGACCGGCGTTTACACCTTCCGAATGGTGTTCCTCACCTTCTTCGGCGATCCCCGGCCGTTTGTCCGGGAACACTCTCCCATGACGAAACCGGGAATACGCGTACACCTGCCGCTGGTCATCCTTGCCGTGCTGTCGGTGATAGGAGGTCTCCTGGGTCTTCCAAAATGGATGGGAGGGTTTCATCCGCTCTCGGACTTTCTGGCCCACGTTTTGCCGCCGGTGGCACGGGTTTCCACGAACATCAGCGAAGGCGCCATGGAAATCCTCTCCGCTCTTGCCGCCCTGATCGGTCTGGGTCTGGCATATGTCCTGGTCATGCGGCTCCCGTCCTTCCTGCGCCGGCTGACCGCCATGCCTGCCGTTGCCGCGTTGCACCGGTTCTTGTTCGTGGGGTGGGGATTTGACTGGCTTGATAACCAACTGTTCATCAAACCATTCCTGTGGCTGGCCCGCATCCAGAAAAACGATCTGGTCGACCTGGCACCCGCACTGGTGGAGCGCGTCAATGTTGCCGCATCGACCGTACTGGGAGCCACCCAGACTGGTCAGCTCCGCTGGTACGCCCTCTCAATTGTCGCGGGGGCTGTGCTGATTCTCACGGGGGTGATTATCCTATGATGCTGAACTGGCTGCTTCTGATCCCGTTGCTCGGCGGCTTTGCCGCCTGGCTGGCCGGCTTGTGGCGTCCCGTATGGTCACGCTGGCTCTCGCTGATTGCACTGGGAACTTATTCCGTTCTTGTGCTTTGGCTTTGGTCCGTCGGCAACGGCCGCCTGACGCCTGATCCAGACCAGATATGGTGGCTGCAATTCAACCGAGCCTGGATACCCCAGATCGGCGCCCGCTACCATCTGGCCGTGGACGGACTCAGCTGGATCCTCCTGGCGCTGAGCGGCTTGCTGGGCATGCTTGCTGTGGGCACATCCTGGCAGGAAATTCAGGAACACGTGGGGTTCTTCCACTTCAACCTGTTGTGGGCCATCGCGGCGCTGACCGGCGTATTTCTGGCAGTGGACTTATTGCTGTTCTATTTTTTCTGGGAAATGATGCTGATACCGCTCTATTACCTGATCGGCATCTGGGGTCATGAACGCCGCGTCTATGCAACCTTGAAGTTTTTCCTTTTCACACAGCTCGGCGGTTTATTCATGCTGATCGCCATCCTGGGTCTGTTCTTTGTGCATGGCAGTGCAACCGGCGCGTACACCTTCGAATACCAGCTCCTGCTGGGAACAAGTTCTCTCATCCCCGGATGGGCCTTCTGGCTGATGATGGGATTCTTCATCGCCTTCGCGATCAAGCTGCCTGCCTTTCCCCTGCACACCTGGCTGCCGGACGCCCATACCGAAGCGCCGACGGCAGGCAGCGTTCTGCTGGCCGGACTCGTGCTCAAGACAGGAGCATACGGGCTCCTCCGTTTTCTGTATCCCCTTTTTCACGAAAGCGCGGCACGGTTTGCGTTGATAGGCATGGGATTGGGCGTCATCGGCATTCTGTACGGCGCAGTACTGGCTTTTGCCCAGACAGACCTGAAACGCATGGTAGCGTATACGAGCGTCAGCCACATGGGCTTTATCCTGCTGGGTGTTTTTGCCTGGAATGACCTCGCGTTGCAGGGTACCATCGTTATCATGGTTGCACACGGTCTCAGCACGGGCGGATTGTTCATCTTGGTGGGAGATCTCTACCAACGGCTCGGCACCCGCGACATAACCCGGATGGGAGGTCTGTGGTCTCTGGCCCCCCGCATGAGCCGTGTGGGACTGATCCTGGCTTTGGCCTCGCTGGGACTGCCCGGCCTGGTTAATTTTGTGGGAGAATATCTGATTCTGGTGGGCGTCTATCGAACCTATCCATGGATGGCGGTAGTAGCGGCCATCGGGCTGATCATTGCCACGGTCTATTCTTTGTGGATGATCCAACGTATCTTCACCGGCGAGAACACTGCCGGCTGGCGTATCGCAGACTATGGCCGCAGGGAATTGACGATCATGACCGTTATCGTCGGGCTCCTTGTTGGCCTGGGAGTCTATCCCCAGCCGCTGTTGAATGCAGGCCGAGCCACGCTGAAGCATCTTCAGGCGACCATTGCTTCTGTCGGACCCGAGGACGGGGAAAGACAGGATAGTACGTGCACCCACGGACACCCATTGAAGGTCGACGAGGACAACACGGTGTATGTACCGGAAGAGGGGAAATAATCGTGACCACTGACGACCTGCTTGCTGTTCTGCCATTGATTCTTGTGGCCGGAACCATTATTCTGGTTATGCTGACCGTCGCTGTCCGCCGTATCCATCTCCTGACGGCGGGCCTGACGATGAGCGGCCTGGTCCTCGCGTTTGTCTCGCTGTTTATGGCCGGGCGTTTCTCAGGGCGCCCGGTGACGCCGCTTTTTATTGTAGATGGTTTCGGCCTGTCCGTCATGGGGATGGTCATTGCAGCAGGCCTTGTGGTCGCCTTGTTTTCCTTCATCTATTTCGAGCGAGGCACGGAGCAGCGGGATGAACACTACCTCCTGCTTATGATGGCCATTCTGGGTGCCATGGTGTTGGCCGTCAGCAATCACCTGGGTGCGTTCTTCCTGGGGCTGGAGGTGCTCGGCGTATCGCTGTATGGCCTCATCGCTTACCAGGGTACCGAATCACGCAGTATCGAAGCCGGCCTCAAATATTTCATCCTTGCAGCCATGTCCACCGCTTTTGTGGGTTTCGGCATCGCCTTGCTGTATGCCGAAACCGGGGTGCTGAACCTGAGCGCCATGACCGGGTTTACATCTCATGCAGGTATCATCTCGCTGGCGGGAATCCTCCTCGTCCTGGTAGGAATCTTTTTCAAGCTGGCCATCGTTCCCTTCCATCTCTGGAGCCCGGATGTGTACCAGGGCGCACCGGCACCCACCGCTGCGTTCATCGCCACGGCCTCCAAGGGAGGCGTGTTCGCCTTTTTTCTCCGTGCCGCCGGGATGCTGGCGCTCCCCGCTGCGCCGTATTTCTTCGCGGGCATTGCCGTGCTTGCCATGATTTCCATGTTCGCCGGAAACCTGCTGGCGCTGCAGCAGCAGAATCTCAAGCGCCTGCTGGCCTACTCTTCCATCGCGCACATGGGGTATCTGCTTATCACGGTACTGGCCTTTCAGATCTGGGCGCTGACAGCGGCCATCATTTATCTGGCCGCCTATTTCATCGCCATCCTGGCGGCCTTCGGCGCAGTCATCGCCCTGTCCACACCCGAACGAGAAGCCGAAAAACTGGAGGATTATCGGGGGCTGTATTGGCGGCACCCGTGGCTGGCAGCGGTACTGACGCTCTCCATGTTGTCGCTGGCCGGGATTCCGTTGACTGCCGGTTTTATGGGAAAATTCATTCTCGTGGCTGGAGGCATCAGCAAGGCCTTCTGGGTATTGATCTTTTCATTGATTTTGAGTAGCGTCATCGGCCTGTACTACTACCTGCGGGTCATTGTTACCATGTTTGCACCGCTTCCCGGGGATGAGACTGAGCATCCTGTTTCCAGTACAATGCCGTGGAGCGGGTGGATTGCACTGGCCTCTCTCACGATTCTGCTGCTCTGGATAGGCGTTTATCCCTCCCCGTTCCTCGGGGCGATAAAGACGATTTTGATGACTGGTGGGTGAAAGGTGTTGCTAATGAACGAAATGACGGCAAAGATTTTCATAATCGCGTTGTTGGTGGAGAGCATCGTGCTCCACGAGATGGCGCACGGCTATGTGGCCTTGCTGTTCGGAGACCAGACAGCCAAACGCCAGGGGCGCATCACATTCAATCCGATTCCCCATATTGACCTGGTGTGGACCATTATCATACCAATCGCTGCGTATATTCTTTCCAGAGGAACGTTTATCATCGGCGGGGCAAAGCCTGTCCCTGTCAATCCGCTTCAATACCGGCGGCCGGTCCTGGGAGACATCTGCGTATCGGTCGCAGGAGTTGCGGTAAACTTCTTCATAGCCGTCATACTGATCCTGCTGCTCAATCTTGTTCAATTCATTTCCGGGAGCTCCACAGAAACACTGATCGTATACGTGTTGTTGAACGCAGCACTCCTCAACATCGTGCTCGCCATGTTCAACCTGATTCCCATCCCGCCCCTCGACGGCAGCCATCTTTTCAAATACCTGTTGCCCCAGGAACTGCGCTACAGTTATGAGAAGCTCGGCCGGACCGGCGTAGGCTTCATCATTCTGATTATCGCCATAAATATTCCCGGTTTATGGAATATATTCAGCACCGTGCTGTTTCGATTGCGGGATTTTCTCCTGCACACCCTCATCATTTCCTAGCGATGCACCGGAAAAAACAAATTGGGGGGGAGCAATGCAAATTCCGGGAGATGTATAATGACTGAACCGATTGTCTTTCTGCTGGATGTGGACAATACGCTGCTCGACAACGATAGGTGCCAGCGGGATTATCTTTCTCAAATACGGCGCATGGTCAGCCCCAAAGCCGCAAAACGCTACTGGGAAATTTTTCAGAATATCGTCAAAGAAACGGGATACACCGATTACCTCGGGGCACTGCAACGCTACCGGCTGGAAGATATGCACGATCCAAAACTGCTGCACCTTTCGACCTATCTCCTGGACTATGATTTTGCGGCACGCCTGTACTCCCGGTCCCTGGAGGTGATCGAGTATTTGAGCGCTCGCGGGACGACCGTCATTCTCACCGATGGCGATGTGGTGTTCCAGCCGCGCAAGGTTTTACGCGCCGGTCTCTGGGATGCAGTTGAAGGCAGAGTCTTGATCTGCATCCACAAAGAACAGGAACTCCGGCAAGTAGAGCGACGCTTTCCGGCACAACATTACGTGACCGTGGATGATAAGCTGCGTCTCCTGACGGCAATCAAACAGCATTGGAAAAAACGTGTTACCACCATTTTCGTCCGGCAGGGGCACTACGCGACCGATCCGAATACAATCGCCGACTACCCGCCGGCAGACATCTCCCTTGAACAGATCGGAGAACTCCTGCATTACGAAGTAGACACTTTTCTTCAGGCGGCAACATAGCACGTGATGTACCCGGGAAAAAATCTGTTCCTGACGAGCGGATACGCCGTATCTGAACCGGATTGAGCGCCTGCACCGTGTCATTGACGGCATCATGCAGGTGTCTCAGCTCCTGGTGCTGGATGTACCCGAAGGAAAAATTGAAAAGCAGGACGGAGGACAATTTCATGCATCCAACAACGACTTCCCTCACCCGGCGTCCTGCCTGGCAGGCGCTGGAAAAACAGTATCAGCTGATCAAAGACCGACACCTGCGCGATCTCTTCAGAGAGGATCCCGAGCGCGGCCGCCGGTTCAAGGTACAGGCAGTCGGCCTGTATATGGATTATTCCAAACACCGCATCACGGAAGAGACTGTCGCGCGTCTCCTTGACCTTGCCGTCGAGTGCGGCCTTCCGGAGCGTCGCGCGGCGATGTTCAACGGCGAAAAGATCAACCGTACCGAGCAGCGGGCCGTGCTGCACACCGCTCTGCGTGCCCCCCGAGACGCACATGTGTATGTAGATGAACGCGACGTGGTGCCGGAAGTGCACGCCGTCCTGGACAAAATGGCCGATTTTGCCCGCCGCGTCCGTGAAGGCGCGTGGCGGGGATTCACCGGCAAGCGCATCAAGAATGTCATCAACATCGGGATCGGCGGCTCAGACCTGGGACCGGTCATGGCCTACGAAGCGCTGAAATACTACGCACCCCGAGATATGACCTTTCGTTTTGTCTCCAATGTGGACGGCACTGATTTTGTTGAAGCCACCCGGGACCTTGCGGCCGCCGAGACGCTGTTCATCGTTTCCTCCAAGACGTTCACCACCCTGGAAACCATGACCAACGCCCGTACCGCCCGTGCCTGGGCGCGGGGGCAGCTTGGCGATGAAGAGGCCGTTGCCAAACACTTCGCAGCGGTTTCCACCAATGCAGAGGAAGTGATCAAGTTCGGCATTGACA
>CAZWEV010000009.1:19191-21073 GCA_964633015.1 uncultured Desulfobacteraceae bacterium
CACTTCGCAGCGGTTTCCACCAATGCAGAGGAAGTGATCAAGTTCGGCATTGACACCGCCAATATGTTTGAGTTCTGGGACTGGGTCGGCGGGCGCTACTCCATGGATTCGGCCATCGGCCTGTCCACCATGATCGCCGTCGGCCCGGAAAACTTCGCGGCCATGCTGTCCGGTTTCCGCCAGATGGACGAGCATTTTCGCACTGCCCCATTGGAGAGGAACCTGCCGGTGCTGATGGGTCTGCTGGCAGTGTGGTATACCAATTTCTTCGGCGCCCAGACCATTGCCGTGCTGCCCTATGATCAGTATCTGCACCGTTTCCCTGCGTACCTGCAACAATTGACCATGGAGAGCAACGGGAAGCACGTCACGCTGGACGGTGTCCGCGTGGACTACCAGACCGGTCCCGTCTACTGGGGCGAACCGGGCACAAACGGCCAGCATTCTTTCTATCAGCTCATTCATCAAGGAACGAAAATCGTTCCCTGCGATTTTATCGCCTTCCGCCGGTCACTGAATCAGCTTGAGAATCACCACGACCTGCTGGTTGCCAATGTGATCGCCCAGGGAGAAGCCCTGGCCTTCGGCAAGACGGCCGAAGAGGCGAAGGCAGAAGGCACGCCGGGCTGGCTCGTGCCGCACCGCATCTTTGAGGGCAACCGTCCCTCCACGACGATCTTCGCCGAGAGACTCACACCGGAAACCCTGGGCAAACTGGTGGCTCTGTATGAACACAGCGTCTTTACGCAGGGAGTCATATGGAACATCGATTCTTTTGATCAGTGGGGCGTGGAACTGGGCAAAGTGCTCGCCAAACGCGTCGCTTCCCAGTTGACCGGCGGCACCCTGGACCACGACAGCTCGACGAACGCCCTCATCCGCTACTACCGCGACGGGCACGATTGACGTCATACCGAGATGAAAAGAGCGGCAGTTCTGATGTCTGTGAAGCCCTGGTTGCTTTGGGATTTGCAGTCAATAAAAGTGAAGTGGAGGCCTGAACCATGAAAATCGAACCGAAGCGTTCTTCCATCTCCCTGGTCATCTTTGGCGCGACGGGTGACCTGGCGTGGCGGAAACTGATCCCCGCGCTGTACAACCTCTTCCTCGATGACCTCCTGCCCGGGCAGTTTTCCATTTATGGTGTATATCGGAAACCTCTCGGACAGGAGGAATGGCGCAAACACCTGCACGAGGGGACAGACCGGTTCTCGCGGCGCGGCAAGACCGATGCCGCGAAATGGAAGGCTTTTGCCCAGCACCTTCAGGCCTTTCGAATCGGTGACTTCAACGACACGGAGACCTTCACCGCTCTGAGCAAAGCCCTTACCGAGGAAGAGAAAGCATGGGGTGGGCACAGCGAACATATCTATTATCTTGCCACACCGCCTGCGCTCGTGGAGACCATCGTCCGCCACCTGGACCAGGCCCGTCTCACCAGGAACCACCGGCACAGCCGGGTCGTAGTGGAGAAGCCGTTCGGGCGGGACCTTGACTCTGCCCAGGCCCTCAACCGCTCCCTGAGAAAATTTCTGGACGAGTCCCAGATCTATCGTATTGACCATTACCTGGGCAAAGAGACGGTCCAGAACATACTGGCCTTTCGTTTTGCCAACCTCTTCTTCGAGCCCATATGGAACCGGAACTACATCGACCATGTGCAGATCACCGTCGCCGAAAAGATCGGGGTGGAGCATCGGGGCGAGTACTACGACCATGCCGGCGCATTGCGCGATATGATCCAGAATCACCTGCTGCAGGTCCTGTGTCTGGTTGCCATGGAACCCCCTGTGGCCTTCAGTGCTGAAGAGATCCGGGATCGCAAAGTCGAGGTCCTGCGGGCACTCCGCCCCATCCCACGAGACCAGATGGGCCGCTATGC
>CAZWEV010000009.1:21173-84544 GCA_964633015.1 uncultured Desulfobacteraceae bacterium
TCGAGGTCCTGCGGGCACTCCGCCCCATCCCACGAGACCAGATGGGCCGCTATGCAGTCCGCGGCCAGTACGGCCATGGGTGGATCGAAGGGGAACACGTTCCCGATTACCGGAGCGAACCGGCAGTGGATCCAGATTCAGCCGCCGAGACCTTTGCCGCACTCAAACTCTTTGTGGATAACTGGCGGTGGCAGGATGTGCCCTTCTACCTGCGTACCGGTAAACGCCTGGCGCAAAAAGTCTCGCAGGTGGTCATCCAGTTGCGGCCCATCCCGCACCAATCCTTTCCTCCTTCCGCCAGCCTGGACTGGCAGCCCAACCGGATCATGATCGATATACAGCCTCACGAAGCGATCACCCAGTGCCTGCAGGTCAAGCATCCCGGCCCCGAGACGAAACTGAGCGCCCATAACATGGTCTTTCGCTATACGGACGCCTTCAAGACAACCCTGCCCGAGGCCTACGAGACGCTGCTGCTGGATACGATGAAAGGAGATGCCACGCTGTTCATGCGCGCCGATCAAGTGGAATACGCGTGGACGGTGGTGGACGACATCCTGAAAGTGTGGAATGGAATTGACCAGGTGAACTTTCCTGATTACGCGGCCGGAAGTTGGGGACCCGAAGGCGCCGAGACGCTCATCGCCCGGGATGGACGCAGCTGGGTGAATCCGGTATTTATGGATTAACACACGGAGGACCAGGAGGATGATCCGTACATTTGACGACCTCGAGAGCCTGAGCCGGGCCGCCGCAGAGATGTTTGTGAACAAGGCTGTGCAGGCTGTTTCTGTTCAGGGGCGTTTTGCTGTGGCACTTGCCGGTGGACAGACCCCGCGCCGCCTGTACGCTCTGCTGGCAGCGCCGCCATTTCGGCAGGAGGTCAACTGGAAGGCCGTGCATATCTTCTGGGGCGATGAGCGCTGTGTCCCGGACGACGATCCGCGCAACAACGCCCGCATGGCACGGAAGGTTCTGCTTGACCATGTTCCCCTGCCCGCGGGGAACATCCATCCCATCCGATGCAGTCAATCTCCACAGCAGGCTGCCATGCTCTACGAAACCGAAATAAGATCCTTCTTTGGTATGCTTCCGTCTTCTTTCGACCTGGTCCTGCTGGGCCTGGGCGACAATGCGCACACGGCTTCCCTTTTTCCGCACTCCCCTGTGCTGGACGAAACGAACCGATGGGTGGTGGAGTCGTACCTCCATGAGCAGGATATGTACAGGGTCACGCTCACCGCTCCGATCATTAATCAGGCGAAGGAGATCATTTTCCTGGTCAGCGGTGCCAGCAAAGCCGGGGCGCTCCAGAAAGCCCTTCGAGGCCCCTTTCGCCCCCATGATTTTCCCGCCCAGTTGATCCATTCCAAAGCGGGGCATACGCGCTGGCTGGTAGACAAGGCTGCAGCCGGTAAACTGGACGCTGAACCGGGACAACGCCACACAGATGACCACGGGAAGCACGAAAGGGGAGGTTTTCATAGTGGACGGTCAGTCTATCAGCATGGATGCACGAGATACCGGGGACGGACATCATGTTCGGACTGAAGCGTAAAAGACGTGAGCGAATACGCAATCAACCGTTTCCGGAAACGTGGACGGAAATTCTGAAGAGGAATGTGGCCTATTATAACCGGTTGTCGCCGGAAGATCAGGCCGAGTTACACGGGCACATCCACGTTTTTCTCCATGAAAAGGAGTTTGAAGGCTGCGGCGGTCTGGAAATGAACGACGAAATAAGGGTCACTGTGGCCGCGCAAGCGTGCATATTGCTGCTCCATCGCGAGACGGATTACTATCCCGCGTTACGTTCCATCCTTGTCTATCCGCATCATTACTTTTCTCCTGCCGCCCGGCAACTGCCGGACGGTGTGGTGGCTGAAGGCGTTCAGGGACGTCTGGGAGAATCCTGGTATCGAGGTCCCGTGGTCCTTTCCTGGGATGAAGTCCAGCGCACGGCCCACGACCACTACGATGGACACAACGTGGTCTTCCATGAATTCGCCCACCAACTGGACAGCGAGTCCGGTGCAAATGAGGGAGCGCCGCTTTTGCCGCACCGCTCCATGTATATTGCCTGGGCGAGGGTCCTGGGGAATGAATATCAGCATTTGATCAGTGAGTTGGAACATCATCATAAGACAGACCTGGATGCTTACGGCGCCACCAATCCGGCCGAGTTCTTCGCGGTTATTACCGAGGCCTTTTTTGAAAAACCACGTCAACTGAAACAACGGCATCCCAGGCTTTATGATCAGCTGGCATTGTTTTACCAGCAGGACCCGGCCGAACGATTTTCGGAAATCAAGCAAGAAAATGACGGAAAAATGAATCCTTGAAACGCTTCATCGAAACCCCGGACCGCAGTGACCCGGCCGGAGGATTGAAGACGATAACGCAACGGAAACATTATTGACGAGGAGGATTCAATGGTTGGCAGGGAAAGGACAACGGAATCGCAAAAGGCGGGATTACCCCCGGGGTCGCTCGTGTTCCTCGGGGAAAAGAGCGAGAATACGCGCTTGTCAGTCATCGACTATGACATGGAGCGAATGGAAACGCGTGATTTGACCAGCGTGGAGGAGGCCTTTCCATTCAAGGCAACACCTACCGTAACATGGTTAAACATAACGGGCCTTCAAGATGTGGATATTCTCCAAAAAATCGGCCAGGAATATCATCTCCACCCGCTGATCATTGAAGACATCCTCAATACCGGACAAAGACCCAAAGCGGAAATTTTCGACACGTATATTTTTCTGGTTTTCAAGATGGTGCGATTCAAAGAGGACAACGGGGAACTGGATATCGAACAGGTCAGCATGGTATTGGGCGAAAACTTCGTGATCACCTTCCAGGAAAAGAAGGGGGACGTCTTGGACCCTCTCCGCAAGCGTATAGCCGAAGGAATGGGCCGGATTCGAAAAGCCGGGCCGGATTACCTGGCCTATGCCATAGCGGACATCATCGTTGACCAGTATTTCGCTGTCCTGGAGGCATTGGGAGAGGCCGCCGAACAACTGGAAGAAGCAGTGATTTCGAACCCTGAACAGCGCCTGGTAGCCGATCTCTATCGCATGAAACGGCACTTCATGAAGTTACGGCGATCCATCTGGCCCCTCCGGGAAGAATTGTCAAGCCTCATACGAGAGGAGCACCAGCTCATTCACAAGGATACCATTCCCTTCCTGCGAGACCTGTACGACCATACCATTCGAATCATCGACACCGTGGAAGCACTTCGCGATATGGTGACCGGGCTGCTGGATGTCTACCTGTCGAGCCTGAGCAACCGCATGAACGAGGTCATGAAGGTATTGACCATCATTGCCACTATTTTCATTCCGTTGACCTTTATCGCCGGAGTGTACGGGATGAATTTCCAGTATATGCCGGAATTGAAGATATGGTGGGCGTATCCGATAGTCTGGATTGTGTTTCTGGTTGTTGCAGCGGGCATGGTTGCCTATTTCCGTTCCAAGAAGTGGCTCTGAGGGAAGCGCACAGGGTCTCCTGCAGACGCCGTCTGGTGGAGATCCTCTGCGGCCTCCGCTCCGGACCACCGCCTGTGGTGACGCCATGAAAGCCGCCGGGCAGGCAGGTGGTAAACCTGAAACCTTCGAACGTATCCGCGAATTGGTTGCTGAAGAAAAATCAGGGAAAGCTTCGTGACCAGTATCCTCTGTCTCGGTAGCGGGTTGGACCACTGGTCCGGAAACGCTGATCAGGCAATCTCAACCAGTTCCACATCAAAGAGAAGAGTCTGTCCCGCCAGGGGATGATTCGCGTCCAAGGTAACGCTTTCTTCATCCATGGCAATGATATTTACATTCAAAATATCCCCTTCTCCCTGCTTGATCTGCAACTGCTGGCCTATTGCCGGTGTAATGTGGGCGGGGAACTCCTTTTTCAAGACCCTTACCATCAATTCCTCCCTTCTTTCTCCGTACCCTCCCTCGGGTGGAATAGTGATGCGCTTCGTGTCCCCCTCTTCCATGTCGATGATCCCGTTTTCAAAACCGGGAATGACATTCCCACCCCCGATAACGAATTCAAGCGGATCGTGCTGTCTTGAACTGTCAAAGACGTCTCCACTTTCCAACTGTCCAGTATAATGCACTTTCACCTTGTCTCCGTCTTTTGCTTTACTCATAATGCCTCCTCGGCAAATTCTCGGTTCATGTTTTGTCATCACGAGGGTTATCGGAAATCTCTATACAAAGGGGCTAATGGAGATGCAACCTGCAGACCTTCCGGAAATGATGTCCGTAAATCGCCAGAGTGATCGCCAGCGGAAGTAAACCGGGGCGTCGCAAAAGGGTCCAGAGCAGGATCTTCCAGTAGTGAAATCGTTCTCGGCCAAAAACACCCAGGCGGATATTTGATCGGAGAACGGCCAGGATACGCTGAAAATCCAGTGGGATTCTGACCTTGGGGCCCTTATATTCCCGGAGAAAAACCTTGACCCGTTCATAATAGTGTTTTGGTGAATAGATCTGATTCATTATCCTGTGATAGCCCTCGCGAAGTGAATCGAGGTCCATCCGTGGGATGATATTGGTCGTACCGTCGGTGTCCCCGGACATATTGCCAAGCAAGCGCCCTTCATTTTTCAGACGCTCATAGAGTCTTGTACCGGCGGGGGCCTGAAGTATCCCGACCATGGCGGTAACGATGCCGCTTTTCTGAATGAAATCGATCTGTCTCTCAAAGATGGACCGCGTGTCATTGTCAAACCCTACAATGAACCCTCCCTGGACCTGCAAACCGGTTCGCTGTATGGCCTTGACACTCTGGACCAGATCACGATTCTTGTTCTGCATCTTATTGCATTCAGCCAGGCTTCCCTCATCCGGAGTCTCGATTCCAATGAATACCGCATCAAATCCTGCTTCGACCATCATCTCCATCAATGGTTCGTCATCGGCAAGATTGATCGAGACCTCCGTGTTAAACGGGATGCCTCTCTTGCCTTTTCGCCATTCTATGAGCGCTGGCAGCAACTGGCTCCTGAGATAGTTCTTGTTGCCGATGAAATTATCGTCCACAAAGAATACCTGCCCCCGCCAGCCGTGGTGGTACAGGGAATCCAGTTCATCGACGATCTGCCCGGCGTCTTTGATACGCGGGCGGTGTCCGAAGAGGGCGGTCACATTGCAAAATTCGCAATTAAACGGGCAGCCCCGCGAAAACTGAACACTCATGGCGGCGTACTGTTTCACTTGGGCCAATTCCCATGCGGGAATCGGCGTCTTTTTGATGTCCGCGAACGCCGCGGTCGCATATATTCGTTTGGCACACCCCTGTTCCAGGTCGGCCAAAAAGGAGGGGAGGGTAAGTTCGGCTTCATTCAATACAAAATGATCGACCTCCGGAAATTCCTGGTACTCGCTCGTGAAGAGCGGCCCGCCGGCAATCACCTTGAGGAACGCTTTCTTGCATCGACCGATAATCTGATGTGCGTAATTCCTCTGCACGACCATGCCGCTGATGAAGGCGTAATCGGCCCAGGCCAGATCGCTTTCCCTGAGTCTTGTCACATTGAGGTCAATGAGTCGTTTTTCCCATGTTTCCGGAAGCATGGCCCCTACCGTGAGCAGGCCTAAGGGGGGATAGGCACTTCTCTTGTGAATAAATTTCAGCGCGTGCTTGAAACTCCAGAACGTGTCCGGAAACTGTGGATAAATAAGGAGGACTTTCAATGGTACTCTTTCTCGCTGGATATTGGCTCTCCGGCCCTTCGCAACAAAACGGCAGGCAGGGCATCATGGGTGTCGTTTGAAGTCTTCGTACCGGGATGCGTACAGGACGGGGACAAATGTTACATAAACTATATTAAATACGAAAAAGCTCCCTCAGTCAAGGAAAAACCATACAAACACCAGGCTGGATCAAGATCAGGTGGATTCCGCTCCTCCCGGATCTTTTCCCCAGACGGCGAACACAATTGTTCCCAGGAGACCGAAGCCGAAGGCCGCCAGAAAATTGGTGGAAGGACCTATCTCCCACAGGAATGCCCCGCCGAAAGCCGCCCCCGACACAACCACATCCCGCAGGAGATAGTAAAGGCCGAACATGGCCGCCTTCCGGTTTTCCGGGGCCAGGTCCATGATCAGGGCCTTCCTGGTCGGTTCCCCGAACTCCTTGAGCCCCCGCAAGATGAAGGCGGCAACCAGCCATGTAAATGAGTGGCAGAAAAGGAGCACCAGCGGGAACAGGGTGAAAAACGCGAAGGTTACCACCACGAAGGGTTTCTTTGTGCTGCGGTCTGCAACGTAGGCAACCGGAATGTAGATGAGAAGAGCGGTACCCATCTCGATACTGGTCAGGATGCCGAACTGAAAAGCACTGACCGGGTCGGCAATGATCTTCATGGACCAGACCACGACGAACGCGTACGGGATCTGTTCGCAAAAACGGACCAGGATGTCTGAAATAAGGAGTCTTCGAAGCGATGGACTCATGAGAGGGAACAGTTTCAAGGGATTTTTCTGCGGCCCATTTCCTTTTGCAGCTTCTGCCGCTTCCGGGGCATCTTGTTCAATGAGGACCTGCTGGAATATCAATGCGACGAAGGAGAGCAGAAGAGCAACTACAAAGGCAACCCGCACACCGTTTTTCACTCCCCAGAAGCTGATGCAGAGGCCGCCCAGCAACGGTCCCAAGCCCATGGGAATCCTGCGGACCAGAGAATGCATGGATACTCCCATTGTGCGCTTATTCATAGGCAGGATCCTGGCCACGAGGCTCATGGTTGCAGGCAGGGATATGGCCGTCCAGGACAGGAAAAAGACGGCCCCGGCCAAAACTGCCTGCCACACGGGGATCACTATGACAATCACAAACCCTATCATGGCCACAATATTGAAAACAAGCAGGGCCCGTTTTGTTCCGAGCCGGTCGGAGAGATATCCTCCGGGAAAGGAGTAGAGTGCTGAAAGAAGATTGTCCAGACCGTTTAAGAATCCGATGGAAAGAGCGCCCCCGCCGAGGGCCATCAGGTAGATGGGCAGGAACCGCTCAGCCATCTTCTCTCCCATGCCTACCATGATGACCATGAGAAGCATCCCCACCGTGCTCTTTTTCAGGCCGAGGAATTGCGGAATATGGTGCAGGCTTCCCATTTCTGTTTCCCCCTGTTTCAGTCCGGCCGCAGAAATCAATGGGTTCAGCCGCGGTTGAAAAGGCTCATCATTCCTCGCTTTTGAGTCGATGCAGTTTGAAATAGATGCCTTTTTGCGCCATCAACTGATCGTGCGTGCCTTGCTCCCGGATCCTCCCTTTGTGCAGGACCAGAATACGATCCGCATTGCGAACCGTGGAAAGCCGGTGTGCAATCACAAGGGTGGTATGGGAGGCGGTCATGCGTGAGATGGTGCCCTGGATCAGATGCTCGGTCTCCGGGTCCACGCTGGAGGTCGCTTCGTCCAGAATCAGGAGAGAGGGATCGGCGGCAAGACCCCGGGCAAAGGAGAGGAGCTGTCGTTCTCCCGCTGAAAGGGTGCCCCCCCCCTCTCCGATCTCCTGCTGCCATCCGTCGGGCATTTTCTCCACGATGGAGTCCAGGTTGACCAGGCCGCCTGTCGCCTCCATTGCCGCCGCGTCTATTGCCATTCTGCCGAGGGTGATATTGTCGCGGAGGGTCCCTGCAAAGAGAAACACATCCTGCATCACCAACCCCATCTGGTCCCGCAGTTCCTGCTTTTTCCGGTTTCTGAGGTCAACGCCGTCCAGGAAAATCGCACCCCTGTCAGGATCATAAAACCGGAGGATCAGATTCACAATGGTTGTCTTGCCGGCCCCGGTGGGACCCACGATGGCAAGGGTTTCCCCGGGCCGTACCTCAAATGAAACGTCATGGAGCACCGTCTGTTTTCCGTCATAGGAAAAGGAAATATTTTCGAACCGGAGATGACCTACCTGCCGGGATGGTGCTTCCGGTTTTTCCGGCTCGGGAATGTACTCCCGGTAGTCCATGAACTGAAAAATCCTTTCCGTCGAGGCCATGGCCGACTGCATGATATTGTACTTCTCCGAGATATCCCGAATCGGTTTGAAAAACATCTGGATATAGCTGAGAAAGGCTACCAGGGCTCCAAGCGTAAGTTGCGTTTCAATCACCCGCCTTCCACCGTACCAGAGCAGCAGGGCAATCGCAAAAGACGCAAGGAGTTCCATGATGGGCATGAACACGGCAAAGATTCTTATCTGCTTCATGCCTGCCAGGAAATTCTCGTGATTGATCTTTTTCAGGATCCCAAACTGGCTCTTTTCCGCGCAAAAGAGCTGAATCACCTGCATGCCGTTCAGACGCTCCTGCAGGAAGGCGTTTATCTTCGCAACGGTTGTCCGGAGGTCACGGAAGGCCTCCCGCGCCATGGTGCTGAAGAGCAATGTTATGCCGAAAACGAAAGGCATGAGGAGGAAGCAGATCAGAGCCAGTTTCCAGTTGAGATAGAGGAGAATGCAGAGGATGCCCACCACGATGAAGATATCTTTGAACAGGGTGACAAGGACGGTTTTAAACATCTCGTTGAGGTTCTCCACATCGTTCGTAACCCTGGTGACGAGCCTTCCCAGAGGCTGGCGGTCAAAGAACCGTATCTCCTGTTTCTGTATGGTTTCAAAAAGGTTCAGTCGAATATCCTGCATGATATGCTGGCCGGCATATTCCAGCAGGTAAAACTCTCCGAAGCCCAATCCGAATGCCAGGAAGAGGACAATCAAAAGGGTCCCGCCCACTGCCGCAACGCCGCGCAGGTCCCGGTCGCGGAGCGTTGCAATTTCTTTTACGGAAAGATCCCTGAAGCTGCTCCCTGCGATCAGAACGGAACCGTCGGACATATGTTCCGGCAGAGATCCCAACCGGGACAGCACATTCTCCTTCCCGCCATTGGGCATGATCCGGTAATATGCTGCCCTTGAAATGCGTCCCCCGGCCTGGAGCCTGTGCAGTTCCGCTGGATCTATTTTTCGGAGATTTCTCCGGGAGATCATCGCAAACGCCCCGTTTTTGCTCTTGATAAGAAAAGGTGCAAGTTTTTCCTGCAAAACTTCCCGGGGACCCTCTCCAGCCTGTCTGAGAGAAACCTTGTACCAGGTGGCGACGATATACCGGTCAATGGCGATCTTGGTGAAATAGGGAACGGCAAGATCAAAAAGGGTGATTACAAGGGAAAGGACCAGCGCGAAGATCATGATCTTCCGGTACGGAGCGGCATAGCCCAGGAGCCTTTTCAGGAGCCGCATATTGTAGGGTTTCCCCAGCTTTCCTTCCTCCATGTATCCGTAATCCCACAGCATGCAATGATCCTCTTCTTATCTTCACAAGGCTCCCAGCGCTTCGGCCAGGCGTTTTTCTTCGTAGAGTCTCGTGTAGACCCCCCCTTTTTCAAGGAGACGTTCCGGGGTTCCCTGCTCCACGATTTCGCCGTCCTCCAGGACAAATATCCTGTCTGCGCGGGCCAGGGTGGAAGGTCTGTGTGACACGATAATGTTTGTCTTTCCTTGTCTGGCGGTCAGGATGCGATTCAGGATGCGTTCTTCCGTCCTGGTATCAACCATGGAAAAGGCGTCGTCCAGGATCAGGACGGGGGGATCCATGACAAGAGCCCTTGCCACCGTGAGACGCTGCCGCTGTCCACCAGACAGGCTTATTCCCTTTTCTCCCAACGTTGTTTCCACCCCTTCCTCCAGGGATGCCACCTTTTCCTTCATGGCGGCCATATCCAGGACCATGGCCAGATCTCTTTCGGTAGCTTCTCTTCTGCCCAGGAGGAGGTTTTCCCGGACGGTATCAGAGAAGAGAAACACCTCCTGGGTGACGAACCCAATATTCTCCCGCAGAAATCGAATCGAGAGCCCGGACGCGTCGTACCCGTCCAGGAAAAAGGTCTCCGGCGGTATCTCGATAAGCCTGGCCATTGCCTTCAAAAGAGTGGTCTTCCCTGAGCCCACTTTTCCCACAACAGCCACTGTTTCGCCGGGAGCGATATGAAGCTGTATTTCTTTCAGCTGCAGCGAGGACTTCCCCGCATACCGGAAGCTCAGGCCCCGTACTTCTACCTCTCCGCGAACCTTTTCGATTGCCGTGGGCGCTGAGGGTTCTCTGATGTCGCTCTGCTCTTGGAGGACGGCGTTGATGCGCCGCATGGATGCGGCGCCGCGCTGTACGAGGTTCGTGACCCATCCCATTGCCATCATGGGCCACGTGAGCAGGTTCAGATAGCTGATAAAGGCCACAAAGTCTCCGGTGGTGATTTTTCCCATTATGGCCAGCCGGCCGCCCATCCACAGAACTATTGCGAGTCCCAGATTCGTAAAGAGGACCATCAGGGGAAAAAACAGGGCCAGGATCTTTGCCAGATGCAGGTTCTCGGACACATATTGTTCTCCTTCTTCTCTGACCCGGTTGTATTCCCATGCCTCGCGATTGAACGCCTTGACCACCCGTATGCCTGCGAAGGCCTCCCGGACCCGCTCTGTCACATCCGAAAAGCTCTTTTGCACTTTTTCGAATCCTGTAGACATGCGCCGGGTGAGAATCCGGCTGAAAACGACGATAATCGGTGCAGGGATAAGAGAGATGGCGGTGAGCTGCGGGCTGATCGAAATCATGAACCCCACTGCAGCGAGCCCGAGGACGGTTCCGTCTGTCAAGGCCACAAGCCCCATGCCCGTTGCCATTCGGATGGCGTTGATATCGTTTATGGCCCGTGCCATCACGTCTCCGGTCTTTATTCTGTGGTAGAAAGACGGGGACAGGGTCTGGAGGTGTGCGTACAGCCGGTTTCGAAGGTCTTGCTCCACCTTCCTCGAGTGTCCGAAAATAAGATGCCGCCATACATACCGCAGGAACCCGATGGCAACCGCGATACCGACAATGGCAAAGCCTTCCTGAAAGAGGACGGCGGGAGTCGCACTCCCCCTGGTGAGCAGGTCAACCACCTTCTTGATGATCAGTGGAATGATCAGTTGGAGGAGATCAACGAGCAGAAGGCAGACGAGCCCGATAATGAGATGCCATCTGTTTTCAATAAAATACCCCGCGAGCGGTCGGAAGTGCCGCAGTGTTGTCCTGATAGGGAAGCGCCATCGTTCCATAGGAGAACTGTTTACCATTATGACGGCTTCGGGGCAACAGGGTTTTGTTTTTTCTTTCTTGCTTGATAATAATCCTCCCAGGGGCTATTTTTTGTGCATGGAAACGCACACACTGAATCAGATAAAAATGGTCCTGTTCGATTTTGACGGAACACTGACGAAACCCGGAGCACTGGACTTCGACGAAATCAAGGCGGCCATCGGATGTCCCCGTGAAATACCGGTGCTCGAGTATATGCGGGGCATTGCTGATCCGATTCGGCGGCGGAAAGCCGCTGAAATCCTCGACGCGTTCGAGATGCGCGGGGCCGAAATATCCAAGCCGAACACGGGCGCGGAGGCGATCATCCCTTTTCTGAAGCAGCAGGGCATCCTGGTTGGGATATTGACCCGGAACACCTTTAAAACGGTGACCCGGGCCGTCGAAAATTTTGAAGATACCGTGATTTCCGATTTTGATCTGGTGATTACTCGGGATAACCAATTGAAACCGAAACCCCATCCGGAAGGCATTCTCTGGGCCGCTGAAAAAATGGGGGTCAACCCCGAACACACCCTCGTGGTCGGCGATTTTTCCTTTGACATGGAGGCGGGAAGGAGAGCAGGGGCCATCACGGTGTTTCTGGACAACCATGGCAAACAACGAGAGGAGGTGCAACGTGCCTTCAGCATATCCACGTTGGAAGAACTGAGACAGATCATAGAGATGGGGCACCCTTTGCCTCCGGGAAAGCTTCCCAATCGGTTTCTCAAAAGGATCCTCTCGCAGTTCGCCTTCAAGGACCCTTCCGTGATCATCGGCCCGGCCGTGGGAGAAGACACTGCCGCCGTGGATATCCGCGGAGAGGAGGTCCTGGTCCTCAAAACCGACCCCGTGACGTTCGTCACGGATTCCATAGGATTGTACGCGGTGCTGGTGAGCGCGAATGACATTGCAACTTCCGGGGCAATGCCACGCTGGCTGCTTACCACGCTCCTGTTTCCGAAAGGGACCAGTGCCCTGGATATTCACCGGATCATGGGAGATCTCTACAAGATCTGCCGACAGCATGGCATCACCCTCTGCGGGGGGCATACTGAAATCACGGAGGCCGTTTCCAAAACGGTTATTTCGGGAATGATGGCGGGAACGGTGAAAAAATCACGATTGATCGAAAAGAGCCATATGGCGCCGGGAGACGTGGTGCTGTTGACCAAACGCATTGCGGTCGAGGGAACCGCAATCATTGCAAGGGAAATAGGGGACAAACTGAGAGGACTAGGCCTTTCCGCAGACGAACTGGCCGTCTCCCGCGACTACCTTTCCCGGCTTTCCGTCCTGGAGGAAGCAGGGATTTCAGCCGACTGTCCCGGCGTGTCAGCCATGCATGATGTCACGGAAGGAGGCCTTGCGACTGCGGTTTCCGAACTGAGTGCGGCCGGGGGCTGCACCATACGGGTCAGAATCGAGGACATCCCCGTATATCCCCTTACCCGGAAGATCTGCTCGCTCTTGCACATCTCGCCCCTGGGCCTGATCGGCTCAGGATCGCTCCTGATCTGCTGCAAAGGAGACGCTGTTGATCGTCTCATGAAAGATATCCGCGACGCCGGCATTGAAGTAACCGCCATAGGTGAAGTCATCGCGAGGGGGACAGGGGTGGAGGCTACCGAGAACGGTGAGCCGTCACGATGGCCCTCCTTTCCTTCCGATGAAATCACCCGCCTTTCAGGCGACTGAAGCGGGGTGCCTGTTCCGATCCTTCATTGATTCCTGTTCCCGCACTGCCGGTTGGAAGCGGCGTTTCATTGGGCAGTCAAAACACATCAGGAAGGCGGGGCAAACCCCAGGTCAATAAGGAGTCGTTTGACAAATTCCATGCCATCCGGTTTATACGCGGGAAGGACCCATGGCATTTCCCGCAGGGTCTCCAGCATGGAAGACAGGAGGTCGAAGGGGATTGAGATAATCTGCCGCCCTTCCGGAAACAGCTTTCTGCGCTTCATACCGTGGCCAAGACCGGTAATAGAATAGTTCAGTTTTCCGGTTAGATACGGATAAATATACGTCCACGCACACCCGATGGCGGCCGAGAATTTGCTCGACCACATTTCCCCTGTTTTATAGCTCATTGCCCGAAGCAGGATTTCCGTCTGCTCGGCGTTGGCAAGGATGATCAAGAGATCCGGCTTGAACAGGAGCGTATCGAGGGGGGAGAACGCAACATAACGAACTACGCCTCTCCGTATCTTCGGGATATATAAGTACAGCCTGCTTGCCGAGCGCGGCTCATCGAAGATTTGCAGCCCGGCTCCGAATTGCCCGCTTATGAAAGGCTCCGGGGCATCCGCCTGCCCCAATACATACAGCCCTGCCTCACAGGTATGGGTTTTTTCATCAACAAAAAAGGCATCCCCTTCCTGTGCCCTCTTGAGCATTTCACAGAAGGCCATGTGTTCATCCAACTTCTTTACCGTATCCGGCCGTCTGGCCAGAAATTTAACGCCTACAGGCCGCACATCGAACTCAAATTTATCCAGTACGGAAAAGTCATTCTTGTCAGGAATCATGGTAATCTCCTACAATTACAGGATGCAAACCGGGCGGCTCTTCATGATATTCCCGGTCGCAGCAGAAAACGCACGTTGTTTGCGGGTCGACGCGACACGGATATGGAGGCGGTTGCCCCGGCCGGGTCACGCCGGAAGCCGTCATTTCGATCTTTCCTTTTGATGGAAGTTTCCGGGAACTCTCTGGAGAGAGCTCCCGGAATAACAGCGGTGCCTATTTTTTTGTGTAGATATGGCGCAGCGGATAGAGACCCACTTCTACCGCCTTGCCTTTCTGCACCTGATCAATCCGCACCTGATCAACACCTTCCACATCGCCCGGACCATAGGTTAGCGGGGTACTGCTTATGCCCCCGGTGGGAAGGTTCTTGATCTTGAAAAAGCCCTGTTCCAGTACATCACGCGGTGTGAGCTTTTCAAGAGGCACCTTTTGCATAGTAAGTCGCAACGCTTCAACCTGGATCATGGCCTCAAGAATCCCTGCCTCATACATAATGTGGGTAATCCGCTTACCGGTGCGATACTTATCCTGCAGGTCGCTGCAAAATTTTATCCCGGGAACGGCGAGATCATTCATGGGGCGAAAACTTCCGGCGCACACATACCCGTCTCCCAGTTCACCCATGGCCGCGGCGAACACGGCAGCGTGGCCTGGTGCCCCGACGCCAAAGGTCATCTTGTATGGCTGAAAGGGTCCCATACCCAGCCTGACCATCTCTTTTACCGTCGGTTGTGAGCCGGGATTGATCATAACACCGAGGGCAAGATCGACACCCTTTTGCTTGAGCCATGTCAGCTGGGTGGTCGGTGGCGAGGTCGGCACGAGGGGCACATACTGCGTGCCCACAAACTCATAGCCGATCTTCTTAAGATACGCCTTCATCTCAGGTATCTCAATGGACCTGCCCATGGCGTTATCGGCGGTGAGGTAGGCAACCCGTGGTTTCCTTTTTTCCTTCCACTTCGCCTTAAACCAGTCGGCGATGGCAGCACAGGAATCAGTATAAATGGGATAATAGGTCAGGCAGCTTTGAGGTGGCGACAGGTAGTAGGACCCCGTGGCCATACTCGTCGCACCCATATGGTCCTCCCATAGTCTGTCTTTGAGTGCCAGCGCGATGGGCGACCCCGATATCCTGGCAACCAGCATTCCCTTGGCCTTGAGCTCCTCATAGATTGACAGGGCCTTGGCCGGTTTGAGTTCATCATCCCGCCACATCACCTCCAGTTTTATATCAGCCGGAAATTTCTCTTGTCGCCATGGGGCAAGATTCTTTGTCTCATTTACATATTTGACATAGTCTTCAAAGGCAGCCAGCACTGCCGCAGAATCCTCAGCAAAAGGACCGGTTAGCGACTGCGTGCCGCCCACATAGAGAGTTTTCCCGTAGGCAGCGGGAACAGCAACTGCGGATAATGCCGCAAGCAGAATGAATACTATCCCCAATCTGATTTTATCCATCTTCTCCTCCGTTCTTGTTTAAGTCTTGGTTTACACCATACAGAAGCTATTCTAAAACAATCATCACCCCCCTTCACTCTCACTCTTGATGCGAAAAAGGCCAGAGCCTGAAATAGGCCTTGATCATCCCCCACCGGTGAGCAAGCCCCCTGGGTTCAAAAATGAGGAAAATAATGATGACCAATCCGTGCATGATGAGGCCGAGCGAAGCTGCTGCCTGGGGAGCCACAGCCGCGGATAAAATGGGGCCCACCATGGTTACCACCTCATCCAGCAGCTTGAGGGCAACGGCCCCGAAGACAGCTCCTGTGGTGCTCCCCATACCTCCCACAATCAACATCCCCAGGTACCACACGGAATCCATAAAGGGAAACTGGTCTGTACTGGCAAAGCTGAAGTAATGGATGAGCAAGGAACCGGCAACGCCGGCATAGACACAGCCGATAAAGAATGCCTGAAGCTTATAACTCCAGAGACTGACTCCCATGACCTCAGCTGCCAGGTCGTTATCTCGAATGGCGATGAATGCCCTTCCGGCCCTGGTCCTCACAATGTTTTTGGCCAGAAGTGTACCCAGGCAGGTTAATATCATCACCAGATAGAAATAGCTGGCCTTTGAGCTCAGAACAATATTCCCTATCTTCGGTCTGGGCACACTTAAACCATCAGCCCCACCCGTGATGCCTCGAAGTTGGATGATGGTCCAGATAATGATGAATTGTGCGGCGATGGTCGCCATAATGAGATAGAAGCCCTTGATCTTTAAGGATGGGAGGCCGAAAATCAAACCTGCTGTTCCCGCAGCCAGGGCACCGCAGGGAAGGGCGACCCAGAACGGCACACCAAGCTTGGCGCACAAAATAGCCGACGTATAGCCGCCGACGGCCATAAATCCTGCGTGCCCAATGGAGATCTGACCGCAGTAACCGGTGAGAATATTGAGTCCATGGACGCTGATAACGGCGATTCCCATCATGGTCAATATGGTCAGCACCCTGTTGCTGCAAAAAAACGGGCTGGCGAAAAGCAGGATGATGAAGGCGGCAGCTATCCCCCATTGCCACCTGGAGTGAAAGATGGACATGTCCTGCGCGTAGCTTTCCTGAAACCTTCCAGTGCGTGACCCCATCGGCTAGATCCTCTCTATCCTTGGCAGACCGAAAAGCCCGTACGGCCTGAAAATAAGCACAATGATCATGACAAAAAACGGGAATACTTGCGCCAGTCCCCCGCCGGGAAGGAGCGGATCCAGGTACCCGGCGGCCACGTTTTCCAGCATTCCCAGAATTATTCCGCCGACAATGGCCCCGCCGACGGAGTTTACTCCACCCAGCAGCACGACCGCGAATGCCTTGAGCCCCACATCAGCGAGTTCCATATTGGCGCCGGATACCCCTCCCAGGAGGATGCCGCCGATTACCCCGACGACACAGGCAATGACCCATGAGACCGCAAAGACGGTGGTACCTCTGATGCCGACACTTTGCACCACCTGCAAATCCTCTGCGGTTGCCCTCATTGCCAGCCCGATCTTGGTGTAGCGAAAGAGAAGCATGAGTATCGTTACGCAAACAACAGACACGATAAGCCCAATCAGAGACTCCGAGGGGATGGATATCGTGCCTATGTTCAGGGTTATGGTCGGCAGTAATCCATGATACGCCTTATACTCAGCTCCCCAGAGCAGGGTTGCCAGGCCGCCCAGTATCGTGGCAAGCGCTATAGTCGCCATGATGACAGCGAGCACCGGCTCGCCCAGAAGAGGGCGCAGGACGAGGCGTTCTATTAACAGGCCCATGACGATGGCCACACCTATTGCCAGCAACAGGCTGGCCCACACGGGCAGACCGCACGGTACCAGGAAGGTGTACCCCAGGTAGCCGCCGATCAGAACAAAGTGCCCCTGGGCAATGTTAAAAACCTCGGAACATTTCAGAATGATCACAAAACCGATCGCTATCAGGGCATAGATCATGCCCTGGGCGAAGCCGGTTATTATCAGTTGCAGAAAAAAGGTCATCATGCAGCTCCCTTGACAGACTCGATGGTAATTGTGGTCTTTGTTATTCCCGTCCGGCCGTCACGGTATTGGATCCGGGATTTCAATGATATTTTGGTCTTTTCATTATGGATAGCATCAATAAGCTCATGGTACCGTTCACGCAGGAATGCCCTCCTCAACTTCCTGGTTCTGGTTATCTCCCCCTCGTCAGGGTTGAATTCCTTGTGGAGATTGACATATCTCTTCACCCTGATTCCGGCCGGTAACTCCTTATTCACTCTCATAATATCATGCTCCACCAGCTCATATACCTCCGGCTTCTGGGAAAGTTCTTCAAAGGTTTTGAAGGACACTCCTCTTTGTCCGGCCCACTTGCCGACAGTATCGTAGTTAATGATAATGATCGCCGCAACCGAGGTTCCTCCCGGGTCCGCCAGAACCCAGGCATCCCTGATATACGGGCTGAATCTCAACCGGCTCTCGATGAACCGGGGGGTCAGCCTGTCGCCGCCTGCCAGCTCCACAAGATCCTCTGTTCTGTCCACAAAGACAACATGGCCGTTCTCCTGCACGAAACCGCTGTCTCCGCTGTAAAACCATCCATCTTTCAGCACCTCGGCAGTCCCGCCCGGGTCCTTATAGTATTCGAGAAAAAGACCTGATTCGCGATACACGAGTTCACCATTCTCGGTAATCTTCACGTCAGTCCCCTTGTGGGCGGGACCCACAGTCTCTACCCGGATATCATCATTCCGGGAACCGGTCAGTGTTCCCCCTTCCGTTGATCCGTACAGGCTTTTGAGCGGGATATTGATCGCATGGTAGAACCTGAAGGCATCCGGGCTGAGTATGCCGCCGGTGGTATAGCAGATCCTGGTATTTGACAGGCCGAGACTTCTTCTGATCGGCCTGAAAAGGGCCATATCAGCCAGAGCGCAGACCAGTATCTGGAACAGACCCGGCTTCTGCCTTCGGTGCCTCAAATCGGCCCTCTTGAAGCCGACCGGCATGAGCAGACGATAGGTAAACCTCTTGACGGCGTCAGCGGCGGAAATCCGTGCCTGCATCATGG
This sequence comes from uncultured Desulfobacteraceae bacterium, assembly GCA_964633015.1. Taxonomy (GTDB): domain Bacteria; phylum Desulfobacterota; class DSM-4660; order Desulfatiglandales; family Desulfatiglandaceae; genus B46-G9. Next base: position 39,366 of record CAZWEV010000009.1, read on the forward strand.
CGGCCTGCCCTTCCCATATCCGAGCCCCGTTCCACACAATGCTCGGTCCTGTTTCCTTTGAATCCCGTTGCTGGGTTTCCGGCGTTTCGGCAAAGTTGAGGATGTTGGCCGACAGCAGGTGGCAACCGATCCCGAACCATTGTTCGGTCATCCCGGCCGGCGGCAGATAGGGGACGACCGTATCCTCCTCGTACCATGGGTCAAGATGCAGGAGATAGTCTGCACCGGTCCGCATGCTTTCATAGGTATGAACAGCTCCCTTGGGTGCATCCCCAGTGGTTCCCGAGGTATATACGATGGCACAGACATCATCGGCTTTGCCGGTTTCCACATTCTGTTCAAAACGTGCCGGGTGTTCCTTTTCGTAATCTTTCCCCAGTTGCAGGACCTCACTATAGGGGATTAGAACAGGGGCATCGTAGTGCGCCAGTCCCTTATAGCTCCAGAAAATGATCTTCTTGAGCAGAGGCAGTTCGTTCTGTATCTGGAGAAACTTGTCCACTTGCTCCTGGTCCTGGACAACGGCAAATCTTGCCTCGGAATTTTCGGCAATATACTGTATCTCCTTTGGAATAGAATCCGAATACCATCCTACTGAGGCGCCGTGGTTGGCATGAGCGGCCAATTCAGCATAATACCACTCCGGGGAATTATCTCCAATGATGAGCAGCTTGTCTCCGGCTTCAAAACCTAAAGAGAGCAAACCGAGTGCGAAGTACTTGACATCAAGATAATAATCCTTCCAGGTATACGGACGCCAGACGCCATAGTGTTTATAGCGCATGGCCCTCCGACGATCACCATACCTCTCATAGTTGTACCTGAGTATTTTTGGCCACGTGTCACCCTTTTCGGCATACGCCTGCTCTCTCCCGGTGATCATTTCCCCGTGCCTTTCTTTCATTATATCAGCCACCTCTTTCTTCGCCGATAGTGCTTGATCTCACGATAGCTCTTCTTGGAACCGAGAGTCGATAGTCCCATATAGAATTCCCGAACATCCTCGTTATCCCGCAGTTCGTCAGCGGGGCCTTCCAAAACGACCTTGCCGTCTTCCATAACATGGCCATAGTGCGCGATACCGAGGGCAGCTCTGGCGTTCTGCTCCACAAGGAGCATGGACATCTTCCGTTCCACATTAATGCCACGGATAATTTCATAGATCTCCTTCACCATCAGTGGCGCAAGCCCGAGTGAGGGTTCATCCAAGAGCATGAGCTGCGGGCGGGCCATGAGCGCCCGCCCGATCACCACCATCTGCTGTTCACCCCCGGAAAGATAGCCGCTTGTCCGATGACGGAGGGGTTTAATGTTGGGGAAGTAGTCAAAGACCATGCCCAGGTCTTTCTTGACCCCGGGCCGGTCTTTGCGGCGGTACGCTCCTACCAGCAGATTTTCCTCCACGCTCAGGTGCGCAAGGACCCTCCGCCCTTCCATAACCTGGCTTATGCCCATTGAGGCAATAACTTCAGGCCCATATCGGTCAATTCTCTTGCCGTCAAAATCAATGCTGCCGTCCGTTACTTCTCCCACTTCCGTTTTGAGCATTCCCGATATGGCCTTGAGCGTGGTGGTCTTGCCCGCGCCGTTTGCGCCCAGCAGGGCGACAATTCGCCTTTCACCCACCTCGAACGATACGCCGTGCAGGACCTGAATAACACTCATATAGACAACCTCAATACTATTCACCTTCAGCATTTTTCCGTCACCTTAACCCTCCTAGACCTCTTTTTCCTGACCCAGATACGCACTGATAACCTCGGGGTTCATGCTAATTTCGGCAGGGGTCCCCTCGGCAATTTTGCGTCCGAAATCCAGGACCACGATCCTGTCCGCAATGCCCATGACTACTCCCATGTCATGCTCCACAAGAACGATGCTCCGGATCCCGTCTCTCAATACAGGGGTATCGGGATAGGTGGCTCCCTGACCTTCGAATATATCAAGGATAAATCGAGCGATATCTTCCTTTTCCTCCTGGTTCATTCCTGCCATGGGCTCGTCAAGAAGCAGTATCCTCGGTTCCAGGGCCAATGCCCTCCCCAGCTCAACCCTTTTCTGCATCCCGTAGGGAAGGATGCCAACCACCTTCTTTCTAATGGGAGCGATTTCCAGGAAGTCGATGATCTCCTCTGCAGTCTGCCGGTGTGCAACTTCCTCCTTCAGTGACCAGTGCCAATAGAGCGCGCCCGTGATAAAATTCTGCTTCATGAGCACGTGCCGGGCAGCCATAAGGTTGTCCTGCGTGCTCAGTCCACCGTAGAGCTCGATATTCTGGAAGGTTCTTGCAATGCCGCGTCTGGCCAGCTTGTCCGGGCGCATCCGGGTAATTCTCCGCTCATCAAAGTAGATGTCACCTTCCTGCGGCTTATAGAAGCCGTTGATGCAGTTGAGCAGGGCGGTCTTCCCGGCGCCGTTGGGACCGATAATGGCCAGGATCTCGTTGTTCCTGACATCCAGGCTCACCCCGTTCAGGGCGGTGACGCCGCCAAACCTGAGTGAAATTTTATCAATCCGTAATATAACTTCTTTATCCATAGCCACCTGTCATCGTCTCCTGATTCACTACGGGCGGTCTTATGACCGCCGCCTGAATTTTTCCCTCAGTTCCCGCTTTAATATCTTTCCGGCAGGACTCCGGGGAAAATCGTCAACTATCAAATATTCCTTGGGTACTTTGAAAGGCGAAAGGCAAGATTTCATGTAGGCATGCAATTTGTCCTTATCAAAGGCTTCACAAGACCGCAATGTAAGAAAGGCCGTGACCCGCTCGCCCCATTCCTGGTCCGGAATGCCTATAACCGCACACTCCTGGATTTCCCGCCTGGTGTACAAAACGTCTTCCACCTCACGGGAATACACGTTTTCCCCTCCGCTAATAATCATATCCTTCAGGCGGTCTACTATGTAGAGATAGCCGTTATCATCAAAGAGACCGATATCCCCGGAACGGAACCATTCCCCGTCCCAGAAAGCCACCTCGCTGGCCTCGGGATTCCGAAGATACCCTTTCATAATGTTGCGGGCCCGAATACAAATTTCACCCTTCTCTCCCTCTCCCGTCTGTTTGCCGACTGCATCCCTGATCTGGATTTCCACGCCGGGCACCACCGTTCCCACTGATCCGATGACATGGCGGTAGTAGTGATTGAAGGTGAGCATAGAGGCCGATTCGGTCATGCCATAGCTCTCGGAAATCGCCAGACCCGTCCGCTCCTTCCACTGGCGAACCACCTCTGCCGCCATGCTGGCCGCAGCCGAAAAACAGTAGTGCACCGCGCCGAGTTTCTCTTTGAGTCCATTCACCGTCAGAAGGCGTACATACAGCGTGGGAACAGCGAAAAGCTTGGTCACACGGCCGGTCACCGTGAGTTCCAGAACGCGATTCATATCAAAGGCAGGCATCATCTCGAGGCAGCCTGCACTCAATATAGTGGCATTCATGATGTGCATCTGGCCGAAGACGTGGTTGAGCGGCAAGAAAAGGAGCGCCCTCTCTTCTGCACATGAGCGTTCATGGAACACGACACTCTGTATGGCTGTATTGATGTTTTCGTGCGTGAGCATAACCCCCTTCGGCGTTCCCGTCGTTCCTCCAGTATAGAGAATGGCAGCTGTATCAGAACGGTCACGGTCGATTGCCTTGAATGAACCTGATCCCATATCCAGGAGATGTTCGAAATCCATGTCACCCTCGGGGCTGATTATCGTGTCCAGCCACTGCGCTCCCTGAAAGCCGGCCAAGCCATCCAGCTTCTCATCGAAGGTATAGAGGATTCTTGGCCGGCTGTGGTTCATCAGGAGAGATAATTCCTCGTGTGTCAGCATACTGGAGAGAGTCACGGCCACAGCACCGGCCTTCAGCACACCGAAGTAAAAGGCAATCCAATCCAGGGAATTGGGTGCGCAAAGACCGATGTGATCGCCGGGTTTGATGCCAAGCCCGATGAGCGCTGTGGCGACGCGGTTGGCCCGCTCATTCAGCCGGACATAGCTGGTTTCCCACATGCCCTCGCTCACGGCGGGCCGGTGGGGAAAGTAGAACGCAGATCGTTCCAGATTTCTTGCGACATTCATTTTCAACCCCCTGTTCTATTGCCGAAAAGAGAGACCGCCACCCACTGCCGGGCACTCTTGATCTCATGAAATCGACAACAGATTCAACCGGACAAGGTTCACCCTTCCAATCTGCCTGTCCGAAAGGCAGCGGTATACGCTTGACACCACGGGTCCTGATTCAGCAGGACGGCGGTGGCCCTCAATGTCCCCATGAGCTTCTTATCCAAGGGGTCCAGAATGGCCGCATTGAGTCCTGCCTTCATGGCAAGGGTGAGAAAGGCTCTGTTTACCAGCGAGCGTCTGGGGAGTCCGAAAGAAATGTTGGAGAGCCCACAGATCACGTTGACTCCCTCCAAATCCCGCCGAATCCGCGCAATTGTTTCCATAACCATCAGTGCCGCGTTCGTGTTGGCACTCACCGCCTGAATAACGGGATCCAGATAGATTCTTTCCCGCTGCATGCCCAGTCTCTCCAGCGCGGAAACAAGTCGACCGGCGTTTTCCAATGCCTGATCGGCGCTTTTGGGAATGCCCCGGTCATCAATGCAGAGGGCCACGATATCGCACTCCCTGACCTGGAGCAGCGGTGCCGTTGCCTCGAAACGGGCCTTCTCACCGGTGATCGAGTTCAGCATGGGAGGGTGCTCAACCTGATCCAGGACGGCCTTCAGGCTGTCCGGATTGGAACTATCAATACTGAGGCGTACCAGGGGAAATGCCTTCTGAATGACTTCTATTAACCACTGAAGGTCCGCCACTTCGGAATTCCGGCGTGATCCGGCGTTCACGTCGATCACATCGGCCCCGCACTCTATCTGAGAACCCACGTCAGCCTGAATATATGCAGCGTCCCGGTTGGCGACGCCGTCGTTTATCAGTCTGCGGCTCGTATTGATCCGTTCTCCGACTATGAGCATGGATTTTCTCCTTCAAGCAATGGAACAGTATTGCTGCCGCAGGCAGCATCGGTCATTTTCGTTTGTCCTGAACTTCTGAGGGACAGACGAAAAAAATCATCTCAGCAAATTCTGCGACTCTGTGGCAAAAACATCATTCAATGCCGGTGATCACCGTATGGCCCAAGCAGGCAGGCACGGGTAAAGGCTTGACTGAATTCCGGGGTTCCCGCCAATTCAAGATATTTCACGCGCGAGATGAAATCCCCGACCGTTTTCCTTTTTGCTGCAGACGACAGAAAAAACCTGGCACCGGTACCTGCCGCATTTCCCACCTGGTGAAAGCTGCTGAGGCGAAGGGAAGGGAGCATGCCGATGGTCATGGCACTGGATACATCGATATAGCTGCCAAAAGCACCGGCTATAATGACTCTCTGCAGTTCCTTTTCGGAAATGCCCTCCGTCTCCAAAAGGACCGCGATCGCGGCTTGGATGGCAGCCTTGCCGAGCTGGATTTCACGCACATCCTTCTGGGTGATGGAAATCTCCGCACCCCCCTGATTCTCCTGTTTGGGAACAAGGAGAAATTCCAGGCGGTCGTTTCTCTTGACCACACGGGCGTGGGCGTTTTCCAGCATACGGCCGCCGCTGTCCAGAACACCGGCCAGATAAAGCTGAGAAACAGCATCCAGTATCCCTGATCCGCATATACCGGTAGGCGGGGCATCGTCGATGGTCTTATAGCGGATATCCTCGTTTCCAATGTACAGTTTCTCGATCGCCCCAGGCGCGGCCCTCATCCCGTCCCGTATGTGATAGCCTTCAAATGTGGGGCCGGAAGGACAGGAGACGCTTGTTATTTTTCCCCGGTCCAGCAGTGATATCTCCGTGTTGGTGCCGATATCAATAACCAATCCCGTTGAGTGACCCCACTCTCCCCTTATGGCTGTCAGAACGGCCACATGATCGCCGCCCACAAAACCTGCGATGTTGGGGGGCAGATAGACATAGGCTCCCGGAGCGAAATTCAGACCCATATCTCTTGCCTTGACGTTCAGTTCCCCGCGTACCGCAGGCACAAAAGGAGACAGAGCAAGCTGACGGACCGGCAGGTCCAGTAGCAGGTGATGCATGGCCGTGTTGCCGACGATGACGGCGTCCATGATATCTCTCGTTTCCACACCTGCTTCAGTGCATAGATTCTCCGTCAACTTCATGATCCCTTCCCGGGCCAGATCCGCCAGGAGGGTCCGTCCGTCCGACGATTGAATCGCAGCATTGATTCTTGTAATGATATCCTCACCCTTGCTGATCTGGGGATTCATGATCGCCTGTGAAACGATCCCTTTCCCTGTCTCCATGTCGATCAGGTACCCTGCTATTTTGGTTGAACCCAGATCGACGGCCAGACCAATGGGGCGGGATCCGGCAGGACTGACGGCGATCACTTCGCGATCCCGGATATGTGCCGTTGCGCTCCAATTCCATTTCCGAAGGTGTGTTGAAAGGTCTCCCAACACCTGGATATCGAAATCCATGGGGCCGGGAGCGCTGCCAAGCAGGTTCTCCGCATCTGCCACAGGATTCGTGAGAGAAGGCGGTTCGATCCTGCAGGCAACGGATCCAATCAACGGATCAAAAGGAATATCTGTCTCCCGGCCCTCAACCTGGAGACGCTGCCGGGTGCTCATGGATTCCGGGGGCACATACACCCTGCAGGCGCTTTGTGGATATGCCTGGCAGGCAAGACGCCAGCCGGCCTCCCGCTCCCCGCCGGTAAAGGCCTCCTGCTCAACAGGCGTTATTTCCGAAAGACTCCCTTCCACGACCCGGATCTTGCACCCCGCACATTTTCCAAGGCCCCCGCAAAGGCTCACCAGGTCAACTCCCAGCCGGTGTGCACAGTCCAGCAGTGTTTCTCCGGCAGGGCATGGCCCACGTCTTCCAACAGGCTGGAATTCTATATCATGATCATGCATGCTTCAAACAGCGGTCGCCGGAAAATCCCGGCGCGCATGGCCCGTTCGCAGTTATTTATACACGCCATATTCTTTGCTGAAGTCCATCAACGCGTGGACATTTTCCGGCTTTGCCTCATCGAAGAAGGCACCGTTGCACATGATGAACCCACCGCCTTTGCCGGCAGCATCGATGAGTTTCTTAGCATAATCTCTCACTTCCTGCGGTTCACCCAATTTCAACAGGGAGGAGGGTACGTTGCCCAGCAGGCAGAGGGTATCCCCTACCGTCTCCTTGGCCACGGCCATGTCTGTCTGATCGAACATCCATAACGTCTTGCCTTTCGGCAGTTCTTTGAGGTAGTTCAAGCGTGTGTTGTATCCCCCTTCAGCCGCAGGCAACGGGATACATCCCCCTTCGATGAGGCCCAGCATAACCTGTTTCAGGCTTGGCCAGTAGAATTTCCTGAACTGCTCATCGGAGAGAAATCCATCGGCACCCTTGTGCAACGGCATGAAGATAAACGGTTTTCCGGTCTGTTGCGCAGCGCCCAGTCCGAGACCGATCATGAGCGGTGTTATGGTTTCCAGGGCCTTCAGAAGTTTATCCGGCTGTCGGTACATATCCAGCATAACCCCCTTGGTGCCTCGGAGGGTATCGCCGAGCACATCAAAAGGCGCCTTGCTGAATCCACCGAAGATACTCGGAAATCCCAGGGTTGCCAGCTCAATATCGATGCCTCCTACCGCCATGGCCCATTTCAAGGCCTCAGCTCCCGCCTCAAAAAGGGCTTTATAGGCTTCCTGGACCGGGGGCAGGCCGAAAGGAATGAAGCTGAAGGCAACCCCGTACATCTCCAGTATTCCGGTGAGAGGGGGAAGCATATTCCAGGCGTCCAGTTTTCCGAATACGCGGGGCAGGTAAAAATTTCTGAAATAGAAAGACGGATCTGCAATCAGGAGATCATATTCCTCGGCCTTCATGTATTCTCTTTCGTTGCACTGGTAGCCGTGTTCAGGGGCGACCCCGTGGCCCGGCCAGGAATAGAGCTTATAGTCGAGGATCTCAAAGAACTTCCCCGGACCCGGACCTGCAGCGCCCATGGGCAGATCAGGCTTAAAATCCAGGACAAATTTCCTGTACGCCGTGACGCACTTGTCATAGTCGTACATGGCCTCCTGGGGGGTTATTCCGCCATAGGCGTATGGAAACATATTCGGAAATATGGTGACCGGCACCCTGTCCGGAAGGTTTTTCAGTTGCACTGCATCTCTTAGCCTGTTGATGCTCGTCGTATAGGCGGCCTGTGCTTCCCGGCTCTGGAACTGCAGGTCATTCCCCTCCGGGTCCTTGGGCTCAAGCAGTTTCTGAAATTGCGCCTCCTGCTTTTCATCTGCCGACATCTCCTCCCATTTCTTCTCCATTGCTTCAGCCTCCTATCCAGCCTTCGGCCAATTGCACGGCAGCCATTGCGTCTCTGCCATAGGCGTCCGCACCGGTAAAATCTCTGACCTGTTCGTCAATCTGGCCGCCTCCGATCATTATTTTCACCGTATCCCGCAGACCGGCCTTGTCGATTGCCTCTATGGTCTCCTTCATGGAATCAAATGCGAGCGTCAGAAACCCGCTCAGTCCCACCACCCTGGAACCGGTATCTTTAATGGCATCTACGAATTCTTGCACCGGCACATCAATGCCCAGGTCAAACACCTCGAATCCGTTGACATCGAGCATAAAGGCCACAAGATCCTTCCCGATGTCATGGATATCACCGGCTACCGTCCCGATGATGACCTTGCCTCGGCGTTCACCTCCTTCGTCCTTTTTGAAATGCGGTTCAAGTATTTTGACGATGCTTTTCAGGATCTCCCCGGAAAAGATAAGATCCGGGATGAAATACTCGTCACGGGCAAATTTCTGACCCACGATGTTCATGGCTTCCTTGGCCTCCTCCAGGAGATCCATGGGATCAACCCCCTGTCCCAAGGACTTCTCGACAAATGCCAAGGACTCCGGTTCCTTCAAATCAGACAGCAATTTCACTAGTTCTCCTGACATACCAATATCCCCCTTTTCACATGAATGATGGAAAGCGCTGCACCGAAAAGCGGGTGTCTCTCCATTTTTTGTTGACAGTGAGCCGTATGGATGAATCCGGAATCCATCCTTGTATCCGGTCGGTCATGCGGCTTATGAAAAATCAACCCCGGTCATCTTCATTCGGTAACCATAGGGTGATTTCTCGCCCAGTCCTGGGCTGAACCATCATAGAACTTGACATTTTGATATCCCAGTACCTGTGTCAGCACAAACCACCAGGAGCTGGTATATCCGCCCACACCGCAGTAGAGAATAATTTCCCGGCGCTGCGGATCCGCAGATGGCCCGATGACCCGCGATACCATGGCCCGGAGCGTCGCAACATCCTTGTACGTGTATGTTCCGTCATCAGCATTCAGGTGCCAAATCGATGGAGCGGGCAACGACTTGGCGCCCGGGATATGCCCCGCCTTCTCTGCGAATGGTTCGCACCGCTCACCGGAGTACACATCCGTGTCTCTGGTATCGATAATGAGAGCATCCCCAAGGTGCTTTTTCACATAGTCGCCGGAAACGAAAATTGCCCTATCCACGGTACCCTTGTACGGTATCGCATTGGGGACGGTTGCCTGTTTGGTTGTCGGGCGCCCTTCCGCTGCCCATTTCGGGTATCCCCCGTCAAGAACGGCGACGTTTTTTACCCCTGCGCATATGAGGGTCACTGCAACCCTGGTCGCATTTGCGAGTCCGAAAAAGGGCGGTTCTTTGGGATTTGGTGCGGTAACAATCACGACTCGTGAGTCAGGAGTTATTCCAAGGGAACCGATAGTGCGAAATAGATCTTTCGCGTCCGGCAGTTCAAGCCAGAGACAGTCTTTCGTCCCGATTATCCAGTTGGAACTGGGGCCGCGACAGGGATCAAACGTCCTCACAAAAGGTTCATTGATCGAACCGGGTATATGGCCCGCTCCATACTCAGCGGCGCCTCTGATATCAATGACTACAAGATCTTCTCTATCCTTGTTCGCGGATAGCCAGTCGGTGGAAACTATGGGGGAAATCAATCGGCCCGAGGGCTCTTTCTGCCTGATGACATCATGACAACCAAGAAGCAATGATGCATTGAGAACAGCCACCAACAACGAAAAAAAATTCTTATTTTTCATTTTGTTCCCTCCTCGTCAATATTGTCAGGTCCCAAAACAGCCGAAAACATATCACCGCCTCAAAGGCCCAGGTATGCCTTCCTTATTGCTTCTTCTTCCAAGAGCTGTTTACTTTCTCCTTCCAAGGTCACCTGTCCATTTTCCAGAACGTATGCACGGTCAGCTATTTCCAGGGTATGTCGAACATTCTGCTCCACCAGGAAAATGGCGATACCTTGATCGCGAAGCCCTTCTATGACATGAAAAATTTCATCGACCATGACCGGCGCCAGGCCGGAGGACGGCTCGTCTATCAGGCACAGCTTCGGTCTTGACATAAGACCGCGACCCAGAGCGACCATCTGCTGCTCGCCACCGCTTAATGTTCCCGCTATTTGCCCCTGCCTTGCCTCTAATACGGGGAAAAGCTGGCAGACCTTATGCAGGGTTTCCTGCTTCTGTTTCCACACACGTTTCGCATAAGCGCCCATCTCCAGGTTCTCACGGACCGACATGTCGGGGAACAATCTCCTCCCCTCGGGAATATGGGAGATGCCCAGTTCCACAACGGCATAGGAAGGCCGTCCGTCGATTCTCTTCCCCAAAAACATCACGCTGCCGGAGGCCGGGCGCAGCAGACCGGATATTGTCTTCAGCAGAGTGGTTTTCCCTGCCCCGTTGGATCCGACCAACGCCACGATTTCCGACGGTTTGACATGGACGGATATATCGAATAAGGCCTGAGCCTTACCGTAAAAGGTATCGATGTTCTTCGCTTCAAGCATCCGTCCGCTCTCCAAAGTATACCTCAATAACTTTCTTGCTCGCGGAAATCTCCCGGGGGGTTCCTTCAGCGATTTTTGCACCATGATGGAGCACCATAATGCGCCCGCAAACATTCATAATGGCCCTCATGACGTGTTCGATCATGATCACGGTAATTCCCCGTTCCTGAATGCTTTTGACCAACGCCATGGCCCGGCTGACCTCTGTGGGGTTCAGCCCCTCCATCATTTCATCAAGCAGCAGCAGTTCAGGCCCGGTCGCCAGGGCCCGGGCGACTTCAAGTCTCTTCTGGTTGGCCAGGGTGAGGTCCTTGGCCGGGACCGCTATTGCGTTCGCCAGGTCAACAAATTCCAATAACGCCGTGGTCTCCTTTCTCGCCTTCGCGCCGGTCATGCTGTCCCGCCTCCCAAAAAATGCGCCCAGCAAGACATTGTCAAAAACCGGCATATTACTGAAAACCTTCACGGTTTGAAAGGTCCTGGCCACCCCCATCCTGCAGATCTGGTACGGCTTCAGGCCGGTAATCTCTTTTCCCCTGAATTTTATGCTTCCTGACTTGGGCGCAAGCGCAGCCGAAATCAAATTGAAGAGTGTTGTCTTTCCGGCGCCGTTGGGACCGATCAGGCCGAAGACCTCACCCTGTTCCACCTCGAAATCCACTTCGAATACGGCGGCCAGCCCCCCGAAATACCTGGTCACTCCTCTCCCTTCAAGTATCGGCATGTTTTCTCCTCGAACTTTTTTGCCACACCCTCTGTGCCAGTCCGATCAGGCCGTCCGGCATATAGAGGATCGCCACTACCATGATAATCCCGAAAATGAGCATGTAATAGTATGGGAATCGTGTGATGAGAAACTGCTCAAGATACGTAAAGATAGCCGCGCCGATGAGCGGGCCGTACAGGGGTCGAATACCGCCGAAAATGGCCATCAGGACCGGCATAAATGAGATGAGCGGATTAAATGCGATGGTCGGGTCGATATAGGTCCATCGTGCCGCCATACTAGCCCCGGCCGCTCCCATGAAAAGCGCACTAACGCCATAGATGATAATTTTCAAGGCCGTTACATGAACGCCCGAGTGAGATGCCGCTTCCTCATTTTCTCCGACGCTCTGCAGGGCCAGTCCGAATCTTGAGTGTCTGATGAAAAACGCCGTAAGCATTAATAGGACAAGAATCATGAGCATGGTGTAGAAGACCGTCGTATTCGCCACCGCGGGAACCACCCTCCCGGTTGTCCCTGTGATATTCACCTCCCACCAGAGGATGAAATGGAGAAGAAGTTCAACGAGTCCAAAGGTGAACATCACAAAATAGATGCCTTTCAGCCTGAGGGTCAACGAGCCCACCAGGATGGCCAGGCAGAAACTGACCAGCGCTCCGAGCACGATCACCAGTGGAAGAGGAAATGTCCTTCCCACTATGGCCGACGTGTAGATCCCGGCACCGAAAAAGGCCGCAGACGCCAGCGAGATATACCCGGTCGGGCCGGAGAACAGGGTCCAACTCACGGCGATAGTCACGTACATGAGGATGCTGGTGAGCAGAATGACCGTATACAACGATGCGTAAAGAGGCGCGGCAGCCAGCAGGATCAGAATGAGCAGCACCAATCCGAAGACGAAAGCATTCTTAGACGTTTTTTTCCCGATCCCCATTTCTCTATCTTCCAAGGATACCCGTAGGCTTTGCCAAAAGCAAAACCATGAAGATGACATAGTATGCGACCAACGACAGGCCCGGCTCGATATGGGTGACGATGCTCCCGATAAGGCCCAGGATAAGGCCCCCGATAAGACTCCCCGGGATGCTTCCCAACCCCCCCAGGACGATCACGATGAGAGCGATCATGGTGTATTCAAGCCCCATGGTCGGCTGGATTTCGTAGCACATGCTGATCAGGGCGCCGCCCAGGCCGGCCATCAGTGCCCCCAACCCGAAACAGACGGCCAGCACCCGGTTTATTCTGACCCCCATGAGTCCGGCGGCATCCGGGTCCTGGGCCGCGGCCCGGATCGCCTTTCCGAGCCGGGTGCCGGCCAGGAAAACATAGAAGACGAGACAGATGACCAAAGCAAATCCAAGCGTAATGAGCCTGTTGGCCGCAAATTTGGCGCCCCAGACATCTACTGAAAACGCCAGATAGGAATATCTCTTAATATCGGCACCCCAGATCAGTATGGCGACATTCTGAATGATGAACAGGAGCCCGAAACAGGCCAACATGGAATTCCCTTCAAATGCCCCCGGCGTCGGAGATGAGATTCTCATGCGGGTAAAGAGGGTCCGGTACAGCACGAACCCGACGATGAATAGAACCGGCCCGCAAATGACAAGAGAAAGCAAAGGGTTGATGCCCAGGAGGGTGAAACAGGACCAGGTGATGAACGCCCCGAGCATGATGAATTCCCCGTGACCCACATTCAGCACCCGCGCGACGCCGTACTGCAGGCTCAGGCCGACAGCCGTCACGGCATAGATACCGCCCAGCAACAAACCGGAGATGACAATATTCAGAATGGTTATCATCATGGGGAATGGATTCCTGCGTTTTTGAAACAGCAGTCACACGTTCTATCCAAATGGCCAGGGAAAACCCTTCCCTGAAGGGGAAAGTCCCCCTCGGGAAGAGTCACTGTCTATCTCCAACAAAATCTACTTCTTCGGCCAGGGCGGCTTGGGATATTCCGGCGGCGCCGTGCGTTTCGGTCCGGGGTCAATAACCTCAAATACGCCTTTCTGCCACTGGCCGATCTCACCGGGATGATTCACAAAATATCGGTTCTTATCATACCAGAACGGTCCCAGGGCCGTATTAAACTTGTCTTTTGCCATGACATCCCTGATCTTTTTCTGGTTCAGGGTCCCGGCCTTCTCGATCGCCTGCTGGAAATCCTGCAGGGACGACCAGTAATACAACGCTCCCCAATAGTCAGGTTCGTGTTTAAATCTCTTTACGTAAATCTCAACAAATTCTTTGGCCCCGGGTGAGGTCTTGGCATTCCAGGCTCCCCCGCCCATGACTCCCTCCACGCCCCGCTCTCCAAAATTGCCTTTGAAGAGCGTCGGGGAAAAGGGGAGAACGCTCATAAAAAAGGCATTGAAATTGATACCCAGTTCCATGGCCTGACCGGTCAGCAGCATGCCCCCATCGGGATAGCAGGCGGCCACGAAGGCATCCACATTCAGGGCCTTGGCCTCTTTCAACAGGGGTGACAGGTCCTTGGTTCCCGGGGGAAAGCTCTTTTTCATCTTGACTTCGATTCCCTTTTTTTTGAAATACGGGACCATGGCATCTCCGTATTCGACCCCGTGAAGATCCGCACGGTAGATCACCGCCACCGATTTCACGCCCACTTCCTTGAAAATATCGGCAAGGGCGGGCGCCTGGGTATCGGAAAAATTCAGGACCTGGAAAAAATACGGCAGGTCGAGTTCCTTGAGCTTCAATGCACCGCCGGGACCTCCAATCAATATATAGCCGTATTTGTTGGCGATTTGTGCTGCGGCATACAGCCTGGCCGTACCCCACGGGGGAAAAACAAAGTCCACCTTGTCCTCCAGGATCAGTTTTTCCAGGAGCCTTGTCATGGTGCCCATATCGCTTTTGTCATCATACCTGATGAGTTCCACCGGCAGTTTCTTGCCATACTCTTTCACATATATGCCGCCATGCTTGTTGACTTCCCCCACCCACAGCTCGTAGATAGGTCCACCCGCTATGGCTACGGCCCCGGCCAACGGACCCGACAGTGAAATCGCCTGGCCGATTCGAATTTTGTCTTTGGCTGCCGCCTCTCCTGCGCCGACAGCCCCCGCCACGAACAAGACCATGACCGCAAACACCAACCCTTTGATCCATACCTTTTTTTTCATGGTAGCCCTCCTTTCTCACTTCTCAAGATCATTCCAGACATGATTGTCAACCACTCCTTATCATTATCACCGGTTTCGGGAAGCGTTCTGATAACATTTTTCGATTCCAGCGCCTTGCCTCCTTTCCTGATGGAATCAAAGTCAAGGATTCTTATTATTGCAGCGTGCGGTTTCTGTAATAACTACTTCTTCGGCCACGCAGGTTTTGCTATAGGAGCTGCAGTACGCTTGGCCCCAGGGTCGATGACCTCAAACACGCCGTTTTGCCACTGGCCCCATTCACCGGGATGGTTTACGGAAATCTGCCTTTCATCGTACCAGAACGGTCCCAGGGCCGTATCGAATTTCTCTGTGGCCATGACCGCCCTGATCTTTGCCTGATCCAGAGTTCCGGCTTTTTCCACCGCCTGCTTGAAGTGTTGCATCGCGGAATAGAAATATATGGAACCCCAGTAATTCCCCATTTCCTTTCCCGTGACCTCCTTAAAATGCTCGGCGAATTTTCTTGCTCCGGGTGAACTCTTCGGGTTCCAGGCGCCACCTCCGATTACTCCTTCAACCGTTTTTGCACCGAATGCATTTCTGTAAAACGTAAACGCCGGACCGACACTGAGCGCAAACACCTTGAAATTTATGCCGAGCTGAATCGCCTGCCCGGTGATAAGCATACACTCGTCCGGATAGCTGAAACCAACAAAAGCGTCAACATTCGCCGATTTCGCCTTTTTCAACAAAAGTGACAAGTCTTTTACTCCCATCGGGTACGTCTTCTTCATAACAACTTCAATTTCCCGCCTGGCTAATTCCGGGGCCGCCATGGTTGAATATTCCACGCCGTGGAGGTCTTCGTGGGAAATCATCGCCACGCGCTTCACGCCGAGTTCATTGAAGATGTCCGGCAAGATCGGGACCTGGGATTCGGAAAAATTGAGACTCTGGAAAAAATAGGGCAGGCGAAGATTCTTAAGCTTCTCAGCACCGCCGGCGCCGCCGATCAGTATGTACTTGTATTTATTCGCGATCAGAGCAGCAGCGTAGAGATTGCCGGTCCCCCACGGCGGTAATATAAAGTCAACTTTATCCTCCAGAATCAGCTTTTCGAGCAATCTCGTCATCGTGCCTCGATCAGACTTATCATCATACATGAGAAGCTCGACGGGTAACTTCTTCCCATACTCTTTCACGTATATGCCGCCCTCAGCATTTACATCTTTGACCCATAAATCATAGTATGGTGCACTCACAACCGCATTACTCACTGCAAGAGGACCTGAGAGGGAAACTGCCTGCCCAATAACGATTTTGTCTTTCCCTTGTTTTGCCTCGGCAGCGTTCACAAAAAACAAGATCACGACCACGAACACCAACACCCCTAACCATGCTCTGTTTTTCATCTCATCCCTCCTTTTATGGGCGTTCTTCCCGACTATTCCTTTTCCCTATACTGATAGTCGGCTTTGAGGAGACCGTTCCGGATGGGCCGATTCCAACCAATTACGCATCGTTCCCCCGTTATTCCATTTTGCATTCAAGATGATACCTGGGCGGCAAGAAGCGGACGACGGAGGCGTACCTGAACAGCAGTACGTCGAGGAGTCCGCGACGCAGCCAACGCCGGTAGCGCTTGAATGCGAATTGGAATTAGAACGGCAACTGGCGTTGTGTCTTCTGGATCGTGAGCCACTTCACCTCGGTAAGTTCCTCAACCGAGTACCGCCCCCCCTCTCGTCCGATTCCACTTCCTTTACACCCGCCAAAGGGACAGCACGCATCGGCATCGATGGTGCCATCACTTACGTGGACCATGCCCGCATCCAGGCCCTCCCCGAGAAAAATCGCCTTTTCCAGATCCTTGGTGATCACACCGGCTGAAAGTCCGTACGTCGTATCATTGGCGACTTCGAGTGCCTCTTTTTCGTCTTTCACCGGAATGATCGAGGCTACCGGGCCAAAGGTCTCCTCGTGATAAATCTTCATATCAGGGGTAATATTTGCCAGTAACGTAGGCGTATACAGTCTGCCTTCGGAAGTACCACCGGTAACGAGCTTTGCTCCTTTGCTCACAGCATCTTTTACATGGTCGTCAATCTTTTTGACCTGATTATCACTGATAACCGGACCAATGAACGTGGTGGGAAGACTGGGATCGCCCACAGGAAGATGAGAAAGCAGACCGGCCAATGCCTCAGTAAACGCCTCCACAATCGGTTCTTCAACGATAATCCTGTCGGCAGACATGCATATCTCACCCTGGTGCAGATACGCGCTGAAGGCGGTGGATTTCACAGCGTATTCAATATCTGCATCAGCAAGGACGATCAGGGGATTTTTTCCGCCGAGTTCCAGGGTGTAGGGTTTCAATTTTGCTGCAGCCCTTTGCGCCACGTGGCGCCCGGTCACTGTCTCGCCGGTAATAGCGACAAAGGAACAGCGGTCATCATCAATGAGGGCGTCGCCGAGAACACTCCCCGGACCGGTTACAACATTGAGCACCCCGCCCGGAAGGCCTGCCTGCTCAAAAAGTTCGCCGATCTTCAGTCCGGCAACCGGAGACTCACTCGCCGGCTTCAGGACCACAGTGTTTCCCGTGGCCAAGCCATATGCCACTTTGTACATGGAGAGAACAAGCGGAAAATTCCACGGAGAAATCGCCAGTACTGTTCCCCTTGGTCTGCGAATCGTCATGGAAAGCTTCGTGGGATCATTATTAAAGGTCTCGCCGAGAATCCGCTTGCCGTCCGCCGCAGCCGTCTCTATGAGATCTACGGTTTGGGATATCTCGAACATCACTTTCCCGACACTGCCGCCTCCCTCCTGAATCAATACATCTGCAAATTCCTGGCTGTTCGTTTCCAGGATCCGGGCGGCCTTGTTCAGGACCTGCGCCCGGGCTATGGCAGGGGTGGCGGCCCATTCCTTGCGGGCCGCAAAGGCGGCGGCCATTGCGCGGTCCGCATCCTGAGCATCTCCCTTTGCCACTTTTGCATAAAGCTCTCCGGTGTAAGGATTCAAATCATCGAATGTTGCTCCGGACGCGGCATCCACCCATTGGCCTCCAATAAACATCTGATAATTTCCCATACTACCCTCCTTATTCATTGACATGGTTTTTTCCCCTTACGGTTATGAGCTCTCGTCCGGCGAAAATGATCGCTCCCAGGCTAAGGCTTCAAAACAGGTTTGATCACAAGGCCTTTCTCCATATCTTCAACTGCCTTGTTAATCTCATTGAACGGATAAAACTTGATCAGACGATCAAAGGGAAACCGCCCCTGTGCATACAATTCAATCAGTTTGGGAATGAAGAGGTCGGGAATGGCATCCCCTTCTATGATTCCTCGAACCGTGCGGCCGTTCATGATCAGATCCATATTGAGACTGACCTCGGTACCGGGGGCCACAACACCCACCAGGCCGCAGACGCCGAGCAGTGGCAGAACATCCACAGCTTGGCGAAATACCGCCGGGTTTCCCACGCATTCCAGGCTGAAATTCGGGCCTCCACCGGTGATCTCCTTGACCGCTTCCACCGGGTCCGCTTCAGCCGCATTGACCGTGTGGGTGGCTCCCAGCTCCCCGGCCATCTTGAGGCGCTCAGGATGGACATCC
Source organism: uncultured Desulfobacteraceae bacterium (assembly GCA_964633015.1). Classification (GTDB taxonomy): domain Bacteria; phylum Desulfobacterota; class DSM-4660; order Desulfatiglandales; family Desulfatiglandaceae; genus B46-G9. The sequence continues at coordinate 57,738 of CAZWEV010000009.1, forward strand.
ACCGCAATGATGGTCGTGCAGCCGCAGACCGCCGCGCCCATAATCGCGCTCATCCCCACGGTACCCGCTCCAAATATGGCAATGGAGGTACCGGCACTGGCCCTGAGTGAATTGATGACCGCACCTGCTCCCGTCATGACACCGCAGCCCATGGGGCCCAAAATCTCGAGGGGGACATTTTTCGGGACCTTGACCACATTCCTTTCCTCAGCCAAAGCGAAATTAGCAAAGGCAGACTGTCCAAAAAAGTTGCCATGAATAACCTGATCTCCTTTTTTCATGGTTGTTGTTCCGTCCGGGCGGGCCCCGCTGAAGTTGAGCTGCAAGAAATTCTCGCAGTAGGGGTCATTGCCTGATTTGCATGGAGGGCATGCCCCACAACACATCCAGCTTAACGTTACATGGTCCCCGGGCTCCACCTTGCTGACCCGCGATCCCACCTTTTCCACCACACCCGCTCCTTCATGACCAAAGACACTGGGCAGCGGGATCGGCAAATGCTGGTCCCTCCCGGCAAGATCCGTGTGGCAGATACCGGAACCCACGATGCGAACAAGGATCTCATTGTCACGGGGATCACTGAGTTCCAGCTGTTCGAGAGAGAATTTCCCTGACTGTTCAAAAATGACTGCTGCATTGATTTCCATCATCACCTCCTATTATTGATTGGTTTACGCAACTCGTCAATAATACGCGAAAAATATGATAGGAAACGGGGTCAGGGCAACATTATGATAATTTAGTGCATCAGCGAGACTTCTCAGAACAGCCCATGACACCTGAACAGTGATGAGTTGCTAGGTTGCCAAAAAAATGCCTTAGTACGTGTGTAGTTAGCAAGTCACATAAAGTTTGTCTATTATACGAAAGTATACTTTTTTCAGATTAGAAGTGGTCATTGGGGACTGAACATTTGATTGTCACATCAAGCGTACCATATCGGGAGCGGCAGTGAATGAGATAACGCTATCCGGTCAGTATTCTGTTGATCAACGTGGTTCGATTGCTGACCCCAACTTTCTCATATATGTTTTGAAGATGTTTTTTGATGGTGACTTCGCTGACGAACAATTCTCCCGCAATTTGTGCGTTTTTCAATCCCAAAAAAAGGAGGCCGACTACATCAATTTCTCTCCTGCTCAGATGGAACGAGTCCATCAGATACTGCGCATTTATATTTGCAGGCGACTGCTCTTTGATGGAGACCATGAACATCCGCGAGCCTTCGTAATCTGATCCATGGTCAAGGCCTTTTGATATGAGCGAAAAACGGGTGTGATTCGGGCCTTTGACAATGCGTTGCCGTGAAACGCTCATACCCCCGGCCGGGCAGTTCTCCAAATCGACGCTTATTTCCCGGCAGTCCTTTACTACCTGGGTGAAAATCGGATCACTATCGTTGGCAGTGGGCGCCGAACACTTCAATTTGCCAAGCATTTCTTCCGCTTTCGGGTTTCTGTAGATAATTTGAAGAGCTCCGTCCAGCAGGATCATCCCGGTCGATGATTGCTCTTCCACATAATCGAGTATATTTCCTTTCAGTCGTATTCTCCTTCGAAGGTCGTTATGGGCGAGGGCATGTGCCAAATAGGGAGAAATGGTTCTTGCTGTCCGGATTTCTTCTCTCGTAAAGGGGTTATGTTCACGGGGTCTCGTCAACACAATTCTCCCGTAAAGCTCGTTTTCGGCAACCAGATTGACAATGAGTTTATGATGTATCTTCTGGGGCTTGAGAAAGTCGTTGTAATACTCTGTGGGTTGGAAGGAATCGTAACTAATGGCCTGTTCTAGAGGATTGTGTTTTTCACACGGATCCAGGTCATACGTCAGTTGCAGAGGATCGAATCGGTAAAAATAGGTCTTGTAACAATCACAGTATGCTCTGTCCAGATTTTTGATAATGATATAGGTGAATCGTCCATTCCCATCCGGCAGAAAGAAGACCGCCCCTTCGGCGGAAATGGTATGAAACAGAGCGTCCAAAGCTTTCTGTTTGACCAGCTGGCAATCCGGGGATTCATTGGCTGCACTGATCACTTCCAGCACATTGGTCAGTATGTGATACGGCAGTTTTTCCATCATCATGTTCACCCTGACCCGTTAGACGGTCGCCGGACAGACTGCTCAACGGACGCCGGTTAACGCACATGACCCCAGACAAGCGGCCGATTCCACTGCGTGGCCCTTCATGCAAGGGGATTCCGCATCCACAGGGAAACTATGTTTTAATGGTAAAAATTAGATTAAATTATATCTGCTAAATTTAAATTGTATGTTCACCGCTCCTGTGTGTCAAGCCGAAATCACCGCTTTCCGTCTGAGTTTTACAAAGTCCATGGAGCAGCCTCCAGTACAAGGCATCTTTGCCGCCCGAAGAAGGGGGACGACTCATCTGCATTTCTGTTTTCGAAACATGCTCATGCGGCCTATTGAGGGGCCGATCGGTACCTCTTTCTGAGGTCTTTTTTCAAAATCTTGCCCTGGGGATTCTTTGGCAGTTCGTTCACAAAATCAATGGACTTGGGTGCCTTGTATGAAGCAAGGTGCGTTTTGCAAAAGGCAATTATGTCATGTTCAGTGGCATTCTCTTTCAAGGCGATCACCGCATGAACACGCTCCACCCATTCCTGATCAGGAATACCGATAACCGCGACTTCGGCGATTGCAGGATGCATATACAGGACATCCTCCACCTCTCGAGAATAAACATTTTCCCCTCCGGTCACAATCATGTCCCTTTTTCGATCCACGATATACATGAATCCCTTTTCATCATAGTATCCGAGATCGCCGGTATGAAGCCATCCATCAATGAGCACATCGCGGGTTTCTTCCGGTCTGCGCCAGTATTCAACCATGGTGGAATCGCTCTGCGCGATTATCTCACCCACTTCTCCTATCCCTACATCATTGTTTTTTTCATCTACTATTCTCACATGCACACCAATACTCGGCTGTCCGCAGGAACATAACACCTTCTGCTCTTCCGGCGGCCTGTCCAGGACCTGATGAGCCTTCCTGGGGAGTGAAGCAATTTGCGGTCCCGATTCAGTCTGGCCGTACCCCTGTGAGAAAATCGGGCCGAATACCTTCAGCCCCTGCCTCAGCAACTCCACCGGCATGGGAGATGCAGCATAATAAATTCGTTTCAAACTGCTGAGGTCGTATTTCTTCAGATTCTTGTGGAACAAGATAGCATGCAGCTGTGTCGGAATTATCTGCATATCCGTGGCCTTCTCCTGTTCAATCGCCTGAAGCGTCGCGTCTGGATCAAAAGACCTTTGAGGTATTATAATGTTGCACCCCCCAACGTAGAAAAACGGCCATACATGGCTGTCCCCGCCAATGTGAAACAGCGGCAACACAACCACATGTTTGTCGGCGGCCTTTACCCCCAATTCCAAAGCCTTTATCCGGGTGTTCTCCAGCTTGCGACGGTGCGTATACACGGCGCCTCGCGGAACGCCGGTGGTCCCGCTCGTATAAAATATAAGAAAAGGGTCGTCCTTAAGGACCGTTGTATCAGGTTCCTCAGACGGATACGTGGAGAGCAATTCGCCGTGAGACACCATATCGGAAGCTGAGCCCTCGATGGAAATGTAGTGTTTCACGTTGGGGAGGCGGGAGCGCAAACGCTCGACGGTTTCCACAAGATGGGGACCAACAAAAAGCGTATTTACCTCAGAATACTTAATGAGATATTCCAACTCCTCCCCGTGCAGCCGCGGATTGAAGGCGGAAATAATGAATCCTCCTTTCATTGCAGCCCCATACACATCCATGTACTCGAGACAATTCCATGATAAAACGCCTATGCCATCTCCTTTCTTGACCTCTATTGACCAGACGGCATGGATCAAGCTGTTCACCTGTGCGTTGAACTGAGCGAACGTTACTCTCTTGGAGTTGTATACAAAGGCCTCCTCATCTGAGTGTAAAAGGGCATTTCTATAAATAATGTCCGCAAAGGTCCCTATGTTGTATCGACATAGTTCCTTCAATATGAGTCTCTCTGTCATTTCAATTTCTTTCAACTGAGGTCCGCTCGGGTACTATACTGTACTTAGGTTGAAATTGCGGGAAGACTGATGTCATCAAAGGAATCTTATGGCGCCCTGGGATTACCGGACTGCCTTTGGTCTAATAATTAACAAAACAAATATTTTGTCAATGAATTTTTTTCTTGAAATCAGACGAAATTTCTATTATTTACCTAATAAAGAAAAAGGATGAAAAAATGCATAATTTTAAGCCAATTAAACAACCTAGAATTTCTGAAGAGGTTTTCAGCCAGCTCAAAGAAGCGATTTTATCCAATCATTTTCGGGCGGGAGACAAGTTACCGTCAGAAAGAGACCTGGCAGAGCAATTTCAGGTCAGTCGCATTGCCATAAGAGAGGCTATTAGAGCACTTGAAAACAATGGCTTTGTTTCGATTCGCCAGGGTGCCGCCGGAGGCGCATTTGTCACCGACTTGACATTTGAACAATTGGCCAACGCCTGCCTAGACCTGTTCCTGGCGGACAAAATTTCAATCCATGAACTGCAGCAGGTTCGTATTCTTATTGAACCAGAGGTGGCCCGCCTCGCAACCGAGAATGCTACTCCTGAATTTACAAGACGCCTGAAGGAGGCTTTTGAGGCAGAGCATCCACCCGGGGCCTCGCTCCCAGAGGATATTGCATCCGCCACAAAAGTTCATTTTATCCTGGCTGAGATGAGCGGTAATCGGTTTTTGGAGGCCATCGTCAATTCAGTTATTCAGCTGAACGCCAAGATCCTGGATGAGATTAAACCCGACCCTCCCTATTCTATCCATCCTCCGGGACTGCATCGTCCTATTGTTGAGGCGGTATTAGCCGCGGACCCCGGGGCCGCCTACGAGGCCATGAAAAAGCATGCGGTGATATTTTATGAGAATCTCATAAATTTGGAAAAGGCATACCGAGAGCGGGCAGATTTAAGAGCAGGCCAGCATCTTAGAAATCTCAATACCCTTTTTCTGAGGTAGTGACCAGGCCCAAACACATGTTGGATTGCGGGCAATCCATTATGCCGGCTGGAGCATAGAAGAAAAGAGCCTATCCCACGCCATTCGGGGGAATGATTTGAGTGTGATGCTGGGTGCCTTTCTGTTCCGCGACCCGGCGGACATCAGCAAGGCATCACCTGCCCGCGGGATTGGTGTTTGCACAATTGCAGCTCCCCAGTCTCTTTTCGGCCATGATTTTTTCCATGATTGTTGACCGGCCGTTCTCTTCCAGATCTTTCCGAATATCCTTTGCAGTATATCCAAAACAGTAACAGACAGGGTCGTTCATCACGAAAAACCTCCTTCATTTATATTGTATGGTGTCGCTGGAAGACCTGCGGTTGACCAGCACCATGCCCCCACTGACCAGCACCAGGGAAATGAGAAGGTCGAGATGCAGGGGTTCCCCCAGAATCAGGACCCCGCTCAGAAACACACCAAAAACCGGCGTAAAAAAGGAAAAGGCGTGTAAAAGGCTCACCGGATAGCGATGGATCAGTTCAAACCAGACGAGATAGCTCAGGAAGGCAACAATAATGCACTGGTAGAAGAGCGCGGAAAGGCCGACGAGAGACATGCCCTTCACCATGGGTGACTCCATGAAGAAGCTGAGAACAAACAGGAGAGGTACTGAAAAACACACCTGGTAGAACAGGGTCTGGAGCGGCCGTGTCCGGTACGAAAGGAATTTTTTCAGGTAGACCGTCGTGGCACCCCACAGCCCTCCTGCTGCCAGGGCCATCAGGTCGCCGGGAAGGGTCTGCATGGAAAAGGGGCCTATTTTCTCCAGAAAAAGTGCGACAATGCCGAAAAAAGCAACGGTAAGGCCGGCTGCCTTCCAGGGATTAAGACGGTCTCCCTGCAGAAAAAAATGTGCGCCCAAGGCGGCAAAAAACGGGGCAGTATACAGGAGGACATAGACCCTTGATGCGAGAGTGAATCCAAGACCCTCATAAATAAGCCCGAATTCAAGCCCGAACAGTGCACCGATCACCATGCCGTGAAAAAGGATTGTCCTGTTTGGGAAGATCTTGATTCCCTTGACCTTCATCCAGACGAAAAGCCCGATGCCTGCTACAAGGGATCGAACGCCCGCCATGAACAGAGGTGCCATGTCCCTGGCAGCGATCTTGATGGAGGCCATGTTCACCCCCCAGATCAGGGCCAGAATCAGGAGGACGGCTATTGGTTGCCATTGAAGCCGGGATTCTTCCATAAAAGCCCTTCTACCGCCACGTGATATGGGGTTCATTTCTCAGGGGAAGCCGATGATAGGCGTACTTGGGATAGCCGATCATCATTGATCCGAAACAGGTGTCTCCTTTTGGAAGACCCAGTGCCTCCTGCATGGGTGACCACATGGTTGCCGCGGCATTGAAATATCCCGCCCAGCACGCGCCGAGGCCGAAGGAAGGAGCGGCCAGATCCAGATAGGAGAGGGCGATGGTGCAGGCCGCAGGAGCGGCTCGGTCGTCTTTTGGTGCGTGAGTGACGATCACGTGGGGCGCGTTCCGGCAGATGGGATCCATTCCCGCATCCCAACCCGCCACAACGCGGTCCATATGCAGGGACACGGCGAATTCATACTGTTCCTTGAGGAGAGAACGCATCCAGTCCGCCACATGGCCGGCCAGTTCGCTTACCACTTCCCGGTCATAAATAATGTGCCACCTGACCGGCTGGCTGTTATGGCCGGAGGGCGCGTAGCGGGCAATATCGATCAACTTGGTGATTGTTTCCCGTTCCACCGGCTTTTTCCTGTAGGTGCGGATGGAGCGCCGGGACCGCAGCGCATGTTCCACCTGCGCGGGGGAGAGCAGGAGTTCCTTTTGCACCGGCGGACATGCATCCGGGATCATGGCCGAATGGGAAATGGCGTCATACGGGCAGACAGCAACGCAGTGACCGCATTGGATACAGTACTCTTCAGCATGCCTGACGGGCACGGGAGCGGCATTTTTTTCCTTCATCACGATAATCCGCGCGGGGCATTCTTCCACGCAGATATTGTCTTTTTTGCACTTTTCAGGATCCACCACAAAAAGACTCATTGCATTCCCTTTCCTTTTGCTTCGTTCGAACTGCAGACAACTCTCTCTTGACAAGAACGCAGGTTGTGAGATTCTATATAACAACAAAACTGCAGAAGGGGGCAAGATGAAAATACTTCCATTTCTGACAACAGGACTTCTGGTCGGTTCCTCAGTCGTGTTCTGGAACACCGGGCAGGCGGGGGCTCAACCGTTCGGCATGTCCCAACAACAGGCACCGGTACAACCGGTTATTCAATGCCTGACCAGCGTGGGGGGACGATTTACATTTGGACAGATATCCGATTCCTCGAAGGATAAATTCATGCTGGACACCACGACCGGCCGTCTCTGGAGGATATCGGAAAGCGGTGAGATCGGGATCTTTCTCGATCCTGTCCCCTACCGGACAAAAGAGGGAAAATGTTCCTTCCTGCCGGATAGTGCAGGCTCCCCGGGAAAAAAATAGCCGCGCGCCAGACCACCCCGGGCGCCACTGCCATGCAGCCTGATGCGTGTGAAGGACCCGCATGCCGGGGGCACCGTGGTGGCCATTGTCATAAACAACGCAATCAATGTCGGCCGCCGATCCGTCAATAGATGGGACGATACTGCGTTGCCGGAGGGCAGCGAGTTTTCTGGTCATTGGAGGAATCCCGTCATCACGATCATCGCCGTAGCCGTCCCTGTCGCGTTTCAACTGAAAGTGGATATTCCGTGGGGGGAGTAAAAAATGAAATATCCGTTTGAGAAAACCAAAGCATACGAGGTACTGGAAAAAAAACGAGCATCTCTTGGCAGGGGTCTTTCCTACACTGAAAAAGTCCTCTTCCTCCACCAGGCCGTGAACGACTTGGACAAGATGCCGGTCCGGGGAAAGGAGCAGATCAGGATGGTTCCTGATCGAGTGGCAATGCAGGATGCCACCGCCCAGATGGCGATGCTCCAGTTCATGCAGGTAGGACGCGATCGAACCGCTGTTCCGGCCACGATTCACTGTGACCACCTGCTCCGGGCAAGGGAAGGGGCGCAATCGGATTTAAAAAACGCCCTCACAACAAACAGGGAAGTATACGATTTCCTCTCGTCGGCTGCAAAACGCTACGGAGTCGGTTTCTGGGGACCAGGCTCCGGAATCATCCATCAAGTGCTCCTGGAAAACTATGCGATCCCCGGCGGGATGATGATCGGGACGGATTCCCATACCCCCAATGCCGGCGGTATGGGAATGGTCGCCATCGGGGTCGGCGGGGCCGATGCGGCCGAAGTGATGGCGGGGCTCTCCTGGGAAACCACCATGCCCACGCTGGTGGGCGTCAAACTCAGGGGAAGCCTTAAAGGATGGGCCTCGGCCAAAGATGTTATCTTTGAGATGCTCAGAAGATTCACGGTAAAAGGGGGAACAGGGAAGGTATTTGAATACTTCGGTGAGGGCGCGAGAAGTCTTTCCGCCACCCAAAAAGCAACAATCACCAATATGGGGGCCGAGATGGGGGCCACCACATCCGTCTTTGTGTATGACGATACCATGGATGCCTATCTGAGAAACGCGGGCAGGTCCGAAGATGCGGACTGGGCTGCATCAATGGCGGGGATACTCCGCCAGGACGAGATTTGCGAGGAGGACCCGGAAAAGGTCTTTGATGAGGTGGTGGAGCTTGACCTCGCCGAAATTGAAATCGCCCATGCGGGCCCATTCAGCCCGGACAGGGTTACAAAGGTGAGAGAATTCAGCACGGTGGCCGAATCGGAAAAATGGCCCCGGAACGTCTCCGCGGTCCTCCTGGGGTCCTGTACCAATTCTTCCTACGCAGATCTCCATGCAGCTGCGGAAGTTCTTGAGCAAGCCCGGAAACAGGGCCTGCGCGCAAAAGTGCCGTTTCTGCTTTCTCCCGGTTCTGAACAGGTGTACGAGACTATCAGAAAAGAGGGCATCCTTGAAAAATTAGTGAGGGCGGGTGCAAAAATCCTGGCCGCCTCCTGTGGACCGTGCATCGGGCAGTGGGACCGGAAAGATGTCCCCAAAGACGTGCCGAATTGCATTTTCACCACCTTTAACAGGAACTTCAGGGGAAGAAACGACGCAAATCCTGAAACAAGAGCTTTTCTGACCTCGCCGGCCATGGCGGCGGCCCTTGCCCTCTCAGGCGACGTGGGATTCAACCCGGAGGTGGATGCACTGACCGGAACCGATGGAATATCATTCGTGTTGCGGCCTCCGGCTCCCCCTGACCTGCCGGCCGAAGGTCTTGTTTCCATGAAGAACGCCTTTGCGCCGCCGGAGGCAGGGAATGAAAACACTGAAGTGAACATTGATCAACATTCCGACCGTCTTCAATTGCTCCAGCCATTCGAGCGGTGGGACGGAAACGATTTCACTGATCTTCCGATTCTTGTGAAGACAGAGGGAAAAACCACCACAGACCATATTTCCCCGGGCGGGAAGTGGCTCCGATACCGGGGGCATCTTGCCAATATTTCAAAGAACCTGCTCCAAGGAGCGGTCAATGCCTTTACCGGGGAAGTGGGACATGGGACAAACGTGATGACCGGGGAAAGGGGAGTGGCATTTCCCGATCTTGCCGCATATTATAAGGAACATGGCAGCGGATCCATCATCGTGGGTGATGAAAACTACGGTGAGGGATCGAGCCGGGAGCACGCCGCCATGAGTCCGAGGTTCCTGGGCGTCAGGGCTGTCCTTGCACGGTCTTTTGCCAGGATACACGAAGCGAATCTGAAAAAACAGGGCATTCTCCCGCTGACATTCAGGGACCGGGACGATTATGATACCATTGGTGAAGATGACAGAATCAGTCTCGCGGGCCTCGAAAAGCTGGCGCCCGGATCAGCGGTCAAAGGCATGATCACGAAAAGAGACGGCTCTGTTCACGATCTTCTCTTGAACCACACCCTGACGGAGGAGCAGATTGCGTGGTTCAAGGCGGGCTCAGCGCTGAACACCCTCCACGAAAACCGCGCATCATGACCGTGCCGCCGTTTCTCTCACATCGTCAATAATGGCAAGGATGTCCTCCTTATAGGAGCCGGGCGCCCTCAGCTCCCCCCATCCTTTCTGCGTCTGGAACAGCCCGTCATAGGCGGTGTCATGATAGGACCTGAGCATATGAGGAATCTCCCGCTCCTTCAGAATGGATTCAATCAGGCGGACCTCCACCTCATTATCCAGTATGGCTATTTTGATAAAGTCTTCCATACGTGTTTCTTTCGTTTCGCGCATCTCTTCACTGCATGAAAACCCGCCACAAAACTTTGACCTCTGAAACGGTGCACTTCAGACCTAAAACGTGAAGACTGTTGAGCCTTCTGACAGGGAGATCAGCTTGGGAGCGCCCGCAAATTGTGCCGTCTTGACAATGTCCTGTTCGCCGACCTGGCGGTTCTTGGCACAGGGAATTCAGACGTATATGGGGACTTCCTTTTCCAGAATATAGTCAAGATAGTCTTTGGCAGCGTCTCCTGTCGGGGCCTTCACCGTATCCGCCATTCCTGGTTTGGCCAGGACCACCGCGTCATCGGTCAGGAAGAGGTGCACGTCATTTTCCTGCTCTTTGGCAACCTTGGTGAGCTGGAGGCACCTGGTCACGCGAGTGGGGTCCTCAAGGCCTCTTGTCAATACGAAAAGGTATTTTCCCATTGCTCCCTCCTTTCGCTGTTATGTTTCTGTTATGTGGAATGGCCCTCCAGAAAATCTCTCACTTGGTCCCACATTTTCCTGACGGCCTTATTTCCTTCGGAATTCCCGTCGAATTCCACGATGGTTTTGCCCTGTACCATGGCTCTGGTAAAGGCCGGGTCAAAAGGTACGCGGTTCAAGACCCTGATATTGTGCGCAGTTGCCACATCCTCGATGGTTTGCGCCTCATCCGGGTTCAAGTCAAATTTGTTGATGGAAAGAAGTGCCGGGACCCTGAAATGAGCTGCCAGTTGTGCGACCCGTTCCATATCATGGCGGCCGGAGACCGTCGGCTCCGCAACAATAAGGACTGCGGTGGCCCCGCCCATGGACGCAATAACCGGACACCCCACCCCCGGAGGTCCATCCGTAAGGATCAGATTGAGCCCTCTGGCCTCAGCCAGCTTTTTGGCTTCCTGCCGCGCCAGGGTAACCAGCTTCCCGGAATTCTCCTCCGCGATTCCGAGCCTTGCATGCACCATAGGACCAAACCGGGTATCAGAGATATACCATTCGCCGCACGTCTTCTCCGGGAAATCAATGGCCTTTTCCGGGCAGAAATACCAGCACACGCCGCATCCTTCGCACGAGATGGTATCAACGACAAAATCCTCGCTAATGGCATCCCACCGGCACAATTCCCGGCACAGCCCGCATTCCGTACACCTATCCTTATTGATAACTGCTTTATTTCCCCCTGTGAAATCATGGTGTTCCAGGATTGCAGGAGCCATGATCAGATGCAGGTCAGCGGCATCCACATCTGCGTCGCAAAGTACCTTGTTTTCGGCCATGGCCGCGAAGGCAGAGATAATACTGGTCTTACCGGTCCCTCCTTTTCCACTGATAATAACCAGCTCTTTCATGAAGTCTTCCCCCCCGCGTTGTTCACAATGTTCTTCATCTCTTCATATAGGTTCACAAATCTCTGTTTCCATTCCGGCATGGCCTCGACAATGGCCGTTCCCCTGGAATACGCTTCCGCGATCTTGCGATCAAACGGGATCTCCATCAAAATGGGGATCTTTTCTCTTTCCGCGTACTTTTTGACGTTATCATCGCCCAGGTCCGATCGGTTAATAACAAGGCCGCACGGAATACCAAGCACGCGCACCGCACCCACGGCCAGTTTCAGATCGTGCAGCCCGAAAGGCGTGGGTTCCGTCACCAGCAGAATAAAATCCGTCTCTTTCATGGCCTCGATAACCGGGCAGGAAGTCCCTGGAGGCGCATCAATAATGGTCAGGCCGTCCGTTTTTGTAAGGGAACGAACCTTGCTGATCAACGGGGGCGACATGGCCTCACCCACACGCAGTTTCCCGTGGGCGAAACTGAGCCCGTTCTTATGTCCTGTTTCAATGATTCCAAGCTCGCGGCCCACTTCAGCAATGGCGTCTTCCGGGCAGACCTCAAGACACCCGCCGCAACTGTGACAAAGCTCATGAAACGGGAGCACCGTCTTCCCTATGACGATAATTGCCTTGAATTGGCAGATTTCAGCACATTTTCCGCAAAGCGTGCATTTTTTTTCATCGATCACCGGCACGGGCGTGGTGACTGTTTCAACGGCATCTATGGTTGGATGGATAAAAAGGTGGGCGTTTGGTTCTTCCACATCACAGTCAAGCAATTGCACCTTCCCGTCCAGTGACAGGGCAAGGTTCGTGGACACGGTGGTTTTTCCCGTGCCCCCTTTTCCACTCGCTACACTAATAATCATATCCGAATCCGGAGTTTGACATAAAAATCTCCTTCCCCCTTTCCAGTCTGATTTCAGGTCCCTGCGGCTCTCATGCGATTGAACAGAGAGCAGTCTTTTTCCTTATGCCTCACGCCGTATGCCGGAGGTCCAATACCCTATGCCCTAGTCATTGGAGTGCCGCATTTGGGACACTTGTGTTCGAAACAAGGCTTTCCCCTCTCATGTGGCATTTTTTCTCCGCAACTGGGGCAAACACAATCTCCTCCGGGCCCGAGACCGCGACCGCCGCCCATTCCTCTTCCACGTCCGGAAGTCTCCTGCCCTCTTCCGCCGCCAGTTCCCTGTCCTCTTGGCGCCATAGCATACCCTCCTTTCAAATCGTCATCTCCCTCCTGCAGAGCAGCAGGCATCACCAAGCCCTCATGAGAGGAGCTTAGAAGAGATGGAAAATTGAAATGCAACTAATGGTCACAGGCATTGTTGCCGGTAACAAGTGAACCGGAAAGAAATTGATGCGCTATCGCCTCCGGTGAATCCATCGGTGCTCCGAGAATAACCTCAACACCCTTTTCTCTCAGAAGCTGTTGCGCCTGCTCCCCCATGCCACCGGTGATAACAACATCAGCGCCTTGTTCGTATAGCCAGCGAGGCAATACACCAGGTTCATGAGCGGGCGGTGTTTTCATCTCATGTGCTTTTATCTCCCCTTTCTCAGTCTCAATAAACGCGAACTGTTCGCAGTGCCCGAAATGCGGGGAAAGTTTGCCCGCCGAAACCGGAATGACGAGGGTCTTTTGTCCATCCGCGTCCTTTTTTTCCGGGCGGCCGGTGAGATCGCCTCCTGTCATGGGAAAGCTCACCTTGGCTTTGCCCACCTCAATGATTTTGTCCACTATTTCATTAAAGGAGCGGGTAAACGCAAGGCCGTCCTTGTCCAGAAGATCCATATTTCCAATATCCCCGTTTCGGACCACCGTGGGTTCCAGCGGCAGGCTCCCGAGAAGCCGGACACTCTCCTTCTTCGCCGTAATCATTCCTCCCCCGGTCTTGAAAAGATCTATGACTTTTCCACAATGCGGACAGACAAGGCCGCTCATGTTTTCCACGAGCCCCAGGATCTTCATATTGACCTGCCGGCAGAAATGAATAGACTTTCTTACATCCGCCAGGGAAATCTCCTGGGGTGTCGTCACAATGAGTGCCTCTGCGTCGGGAATGGTCTGGGCCACGGTCAGGGGTTCGTCCCCGGTTCCCGGAGGCGAATCAACAATGAGATAGTCAAGATCACTCCATTCAATATCAGCGATGAACTGCCGGATAACGCCGATTTTGAGCGGTCCCCTCCAGATGGTAGCCTGGTCTTTGTCTTCACCCATCAGCGGCTCAATAGAGATGACCTCCATATTGGGGAGGTATTCGATGGGCTTTGCCTTGCTTTCCCGGTTCCCGGGCCGTATTGTTCCCTTCAGGCCCAGCAAACGGGGTATACTGGGTCCGTGGAGGTCCACATCCATTAAGCCCACTCTAAATCCCCGCCTGGCAAGAACCACGGCGAGATATGCAGCAACGCTGCTCTTTCCCACGCCGCCCTTTCCACTCATCACAAGGATTTTATTCTTGATATGGGAGAGCCGCTCCCTGATTTCCATGTCCTGTTGTTTATGTTGATCCTGCTGGCCGCTGAAGCCGCAGCTTTGTCCCTGGCTTGCCATTATTTCATATCCCCCTTTTTTTCATGAATGTCTCTTCGCCTGATTCCGGCGATTTCATTGTCCTTTTTATTTGTTTCATGAACTTCTTTCCTCCACGATTTCCACATCCTCTCTGCCACCGGCAGCCCGGCATGAGAAACCTCTCGTGGTTCAGTGTTTGATCCAGATATGCCGACACCACCTCTTCCACCTGTCCAGATATCCAAGGAATAACTTCCACTTGAGCGGCCCCCAGCATTCGGTAAAACGGCCTCGAAATAGCCCCGCAAATAAGTACTTCAACGCCCGATTGCTTAATGACGTCACACCTGCGGCCCAGATCGGACCCGGAAAGGGGAACTTCACATCTGGTCGTTTCTTCTTGTCCTTCAATATCAAAAACAAACAACCTTGTGGACGTATCCAAGACCGGGGAAACCTTCCCTTCCCAATATGGTATCGCGATTTTCATGCAGCGGTTACCCCGAGCTGCTTATCTTTCTTCCAGGCTCTTTATTCTGGATTCAATGGCCTCGATTTGCCTGCGCAGTTCCCTGGTTTGATCTTTCAAGAAAGAAAGCTCTCCACTATTTTCCGGAGCGGCAGGTTGAGGCCGATCAGTGGAATCCCATTCAGACCTGAATCCGCCGCCACTCATGCCCATGCCACGTCCCATGCCTCTGCCGCCGCCCATACCACAGCCCATGCCGCGACCCATACCTCTTCCCATGCCGCGTCCACCGCCCATCCCCATACCGGCCGGCCCATACGTTTCAGGACTTGAGGCTGCCGTTGAAGAGCCGTAATGGTCCGCCACATTGGCTTCGCTGGTCGTATCCAGAACGCCTTTCTTGTATTTTTCTACTACCTCCCGCACGGTGCCTGACTGGCCCACAATGATTTTCGTCCCCGCCGCATTGAGCGTCCGTACGGCATTCGGGCCGCAATTTCCTGTTATGACGGCTTCGGCGCCTTTTGACGCGATAAACTGTGCGGATTGGATGCCTGCGCCCCCTCCCAACGCGATGTTTTCATTGTCAAAGACCTCAAAGGTCATGTCCTCTGTCTCCACAACAACAAAAAAGGCGCATCGCCCGAAGCGTGGATCAATCGGTGCGTCCAAATCTTTCCCACTGGAACTTACCGCAACTTTCATCTCTCTTCCCCTTCCTTTTTGGCTTTTTTCGAACCGCAACTATTGCGGCACTGCGCAACAAACTTTTCTTCAGCAGAATCCGTGCCATTCCCACATCGCAAAGAAAAAAGACAATAACTATCTCATATAAAAAGCATTTGCCAGAATATCGAGGAGATAATCAATCAGGCGCCACAAAGAAAATACTGCATAACCGCAATACATTTGGAAGCAAAGCGTGCATCTATGCAATGCGCATATGCTGTCAGATCCGTTTCTGCTGTGAAAATTACGGTACTCCGGGTTGTATATGCAGACGCTTCATCTTGCGCCAAAGAGTGGTGGGATGGATACCCAGGTCCTGCGCGGTGGCTGTCCTGCTCCAGTTATTTCTCCTGAGGGTCCCCAGGATGAATTCTTTCTCCATCTCTTTCCAGGAAGATTGGTGAGGCATGGCGGGATCAGTCTGGTTCCTTCGAGTCTCGTCCCCGGCAACAAGATAGCCCGGCAGGTGCTCCGGGCCGGCAATACTATTCTTGCAGACGACAGATGCGTATTCCAGTACGTTTTCCAGCTCCCTGACATTCCCGGGAAAATCATGCGCCATCAGCAGGGCGAGGGCCTCGGGAGAAAGCCGCTTTATGTCTTTTCCGTTCAGGCGATTGTATTTTCGGATAAAATGGTCTGCAAGAAGGGGAATATCCTCCTTTCGATCTCTCAGGGGAGGAAGGGAAAGCTTCACCACATTTATCCGATAATAGAGATCCCGGCGGAACTGACCTTTCTCCACAAGCTTTTCAATATCCTGATTGGTAGCCGCAACGATGCGAACATCCGCCTTGGCCGGTTTTGTACCGCCGAGCGGCTCGTAGACGCGATCTTGAAGGACGCGCAGTAACCTCACCTGCAAGGCCGGAGAGATATCTCCGATTTCGTCCAGGAACAAGGTGCCTTTTTCCGCAAGAGCGAGACGGCCCACCTTGTCTTTTCTCGCATCTGTAAACGCGCCTGCCTTGTAGCCGAAGAGCTCCGATTCAAGCAGGGAATCAGGCAGGGCCCCGCAGTTGATCGTGACCAGGGGCCCGCTTTTCCTTGGACTCAGCGAATGGATGGCCCGCGCAAACAATTCCTTGCCCGTGCCGCTTTCTCCCTGCAGGAGCACCGTACTGTTGCTCCCGGCAACCTGCTCGAGGACCTGAAAAAGCCGGTGCATCTCTTCATTCTTGCTGATGATGTCAAAAAACGAATGGCGTTCATTCAGGGCTTTCCGGAGCTCTTCCACCACACTCAGATCCCGGAAGGACTCAACGCCGCCGATGACCGTGCCGTCAGGTTTCTTCAAAAGCGCCGTTGAGATACTGACAGGAACCCGTTCCCCCTCGAGATTGACAATAAAAATAGCCTGATCCACGACCGGGGATCTCGACTCCATGGTCTGTTTCAAGGAGCAGTTGGCCTCGCAAATGCTGGCCCTGAAAACATCCCAGCAATGGCGGCCTATGGCCTCATCTTTTCTGATACCCGTGATCTTTTCCGCCGCTTTATTGAACGAGGTTATTCTCCAGTCTAAATCGACGGTGAAAACACCGTCGGCGATGCTGTCCAGTATGATCTGGGTCTGTGTTTCCGGATTGAAGCTCATTGGATGCTCCCTGTAAAAACGCTTATCAATAAACATGACCATGCGTTGCCGCAATGTCAATAGAAACAATTCTTCAAGGCATTCATGCGCCCAAATCCACCGTCTAAGTTTCTCATCATGATTTTTGACCGGGTGATTTGATGAAAGTCCTGATCATCAGCAGGATGTCAGATGCAAGTCGAAGATCCCGGACTTTGAGCGGGAGCGCCGCATCGTAGATCCCGTGTTGTGTGCGGGAGAAGCGACCGAAGGCAACGCGGCTTGAGCTCTGCGAAATCCCGTCTTGGCGGGAAGATGATACCTTGATGGTGGTCAGGGATGCGGAAGATGCCTTGACTTGCCCATGGCGGAGGGCTATAAAGTGAAAAAAGAATCGCGCGTATGGTTTCATGGGAATGGGGGAAACGAGAACTTCATGGAGATTTGATATGTCCAAAAAAATACTGATTGTGGATGATGATCCCGATGTCGTTCTTTTTTTGTCCACGGTGCTTCAGGATCATGGATTCGAACCGCTTGACGCCCGGAACGGCCAGGAAGGATTCGAAAAAATCACGGCGGAACGACCGGACCTGATCCTCCTGGACCTGATGATGCCGGAGAAGAGCGGCATCTCCCTCCTCAATGATCTGAAAGCAGATGCGGAACTGGCCAGGATTCCAGTGATCATGGTAACGGGTGTTTCGGGCGAAACAGGCATCGACCTGGAAAGTTTTTTCCGGAAAACGACCGCCAAAGGCACTGATGACAGCATGCCGAGGCCTGATGGATACATAGAAAAACCGGTAAACCCGCAACGTCTCCTGAAGCTTGTCCGCGAACTTCTGAGGTAGAAACTCTGCGTATCCCGCTCCTTGCCCGTGCCGGGCCGCACCTGTCCATTCCCCCTGCCAATCATGGACTTCGTCGCCAGAAAATAGGAAAGTCATGACCCCGGAAAAAAAGTCTTTCAATGTGGCAATTGTGGGGGGAGGTCCTGGTTGCCTGGCTCTCATGGACATGATCTCCATGGATCGTCTCCGGCAGCTGCAAATGAACCTCGTGGGCATCGCTGACATCAATCCGGATGCCCCGGCCTTGAAAAAAGCAGAATCACTGCATATCCATACCACGCCGGATTACCATGATTTCTTCAATTTTCAGAATCTTGCCCTCATTATCGAATTGACCGGCAATCCCGAAGTCAGCCGGAAAATTCAGCGAGAGAAGCCGCCGGCGATTCAGGTGATGGATCACACTGTTGCCCGGCTTTTCTGGGACGTCCTGCGCCTGGAAGAGGAAAAACTCACGGCCCAGAGAGAAGGGGAAGAACGCCTTGAGGCGGAACGGGACCAAACCGCCGAGATCCTCGATAACCTGAGTGACGGCGTACTCCTCATCAGAGAGGATTTTCAGATTGAACAGGTCAATCAGACCTGCCTTTCCCAATTCAAATTGACACGGGATGAAGTCATCGGACAGCAATGTTATGCTGTTCTTTTCGATCGAAGCCGGCCTTGCGAAAGAGAATTCTGCCCTCTTTCCGACCTGCCCCCTGAACACCTTCCGAGCATGCACAAGGAATACGCCATTTCAAGACAGGGAAAAAACTCCTATTTCGAAGCTGATTACAATCGCCTTGACAATGTCCAGGGCGATGATGCCAGGTGGCTTATCACCCTTCGTGATATCAGCCGGCGGAAGGGGCTTGAGTTTGATCTGGAAAAATCCCGGAAGAGATACAAGGATCTTTTTCAGAATGCAAGGGAGGGTCTGGCTTTCTTTAACGATCAGGGAAAGATCCTTGAAGTCAATTTTTCACTCGGACATATGCTGGGGTACACAATTCAACAGCTTGAAAACATGGATATTTCAGACCTTGCTGTCCGTTCTTCCCGCTCGATTCTGCGTGAACACCTGGAAGGACTCAAGACCCTGGGGTTTGTCCCCGTGGAAATGGAATTTGCCACAAAAGACGGGACAATTGTCCCGGTGGAATGCCAGATTCGATGGGTTCAGGATGACAAGCTGTTCCAGATGATGTTGCGTGACCTGTCATTGAAGAAAAAGCTGGAAGAATCCATGAGACTCTATTCGGAAAGACTGGAAAAGGAGGTTGAAGAGAGAACCAGGGACCTGAGGACATCGGAGAAGGAAGCGAGACGGCAGAAGAAAACAGCAGAGGGCATCCTTCATGGGACGCCCATTCCCATGTTGGTTCTCAACAAGGATCACAAGATCGCGTACTGGAATAAAGCGTGTGAAAACCTGACCGGATTCTCTGCCAGAGAAATGATCGGAACCGATCGCCACTGGGAGCCTTTCTTCCCCCATAAGAGACAACTTCTTGCCGACCTCATCATTGAGGGAGACCTGGAGAAAACCCGGGAATTGTACGGGGAGATGCATTTGAGAAGATCCTCCACCGTCGAAGACGCCTTTGAAGCCGAACACTACTTCCCCCATCTGGGCCAAAACGGGACCCACCTCTATTTTACCGCGGCCCCCATAAAGGATGATTTGGGAGAAATACAGGGCGCTATCGTTACCTACCAGGACTTTTCCGAACGGGTCAGAATGACCGAGGAAATCAAGCGGCGTGAGGCATTCGTACAAAACCTCATACAGAATTCCATTGACGGCATCATCGCCACCGATGAACAGGGAAAAATAGTCATTTTCAATCGTGGCGCGGCCCGGATACTGGGATATGCACCTGAGGAAATACTGGGAAAGATGCGATACCGGGAAATCCTTTCCGAAGGCACTGCAGAAATTATTCGCGCCAGCTTCTACGGGCACGATCACGGTCCTGTCGGCAAAATCATTACCATGGAGATCCAGGGGAAAAACAAGGATGGCGATGCCATACCACTCAGGCTTTCAGGAACCCTCCTGTACGAAAAGGGACAGGAAGTGGGAAGCGTCGTCTTCATCCAGGATCTTCGCGAAATTCATCGCCTGCAGAAAGAAAAGGAACAGGCTCAGCGGATGGCGGCCATCGGCCGGACTGTCGCCGGCCTGGCCCATTACATCAAGAATATTCTGAACGGTCTTCGCGGCGGCGCCTATGTCATTCATTCCGCCATGTCCAAACAGGATCTTGATCTGGTTAAAAAAGGCTGGGACATGGTTGAAAGAAATATTGATCAGATTGCCAACATCGTCACGGATATGCTCATTTATTCCAGTGAAAGAAAACCCTATTACGAAATGGTTGATCCAAACGAAATCGTGCAGGAAATCCTGGATCTCATGGAAGATCGGGCCAATCTTTCCCGGGTGGAGCTGATTCCGGGTTTTGACGAAGAGATCGGAAAGGTGGCCATGGACAGAACGGCCATACATCGCTGCCTTTTGAACCTGGTCAGCAATGCCGTTGATGCGTGCACGCTTGAAGGTATCGTACGGGGAAACGCCCTGGTGCAGATCAAAACAGACAAGCCCTCCGGCTGGGGCGTCAGGTTCAGGGTCATAGACAACGGGACCGGGATTGACCGGGAGACCCAGCAGAAGCTCTTCAAAGATTTCTATACCACCAAAGGATACAAGGGCACGGGCCTGGGTTTGCCCGTGACGCAGAAGATCGTCAATGAGCATGGAGGAAAACTTTTTTTTGAGAGTGAGCCGGGGAAAGGCGCCACGTTCACCCTCCTGCTACCGGAAAAATAGCCCCTGCGCCGCGAAGAAACCTCGCGCTCCTTTTCAAGGTCTAGGGCTGTTGATTTGCAGATGAAATAAGAATTCGGGATTCGGCGGGATAAGGTGGGAAATAATAAATAGTTCCGGCGTGTTAGTGCATACAGGAAAACAGTATATTCCCGAAATTGAATTTCAGAATTTTGCCTGATTTTTGCGGCTTTTTTTGCAGATGGTTTGAGAAAAATAGGAAGCAAATCCACCGACCATTTTCTATTTGCAGGTGCATCTCCCAAGGTCAGCGTCGGTACCGGATTCCTCAGATTTTCAAGACAATATACACAAAGAACCATTTCTTTCTCTCTGGCTGTGGCATTCTGGACCCTTCATATTACTTGTACTAATCATTGATTAACGTTTCAATTTGCCCTGATATTCTAAAAAATTAGATATGATCAGGCAACTTTATTATAAATATATATCTTTTCAATCATTTTGCATAATTCTTTTGTTATACAAATGTCAAGGATACTCAAAGGAAGCATGAGTGTCAGGAGAGGCCTGAACGCCCTTCGGATGTCTGTAAAGTCAAATCCAATTTTCACAAATCAAATCAGTGAACTACCCAAAAAAACCCTTGACTTTTCAGGGCCAAATGCCGGTGATTCAAGTGTCAGCAATACTAACGGGGCTGCCCGCGGCCTGCCGCGTCAATCACGACGCGGATTGGAGGTTTTTTAATGGAAGAGCATATGCGCCCGAGTGTCCCGGCGTGGCCGCGCGTCGGGACACTCGGGCGCTCTTTTTTATGCCCAATGTCAAAAACCTAACGGAGGTAACATCATGAAAGAGAAAGGCGGAGGATCCGGACGGCCAGGAACAAGTCCGGACTAAATATAGTCGCGGGCATAGGATCGAACCGGATGGCCGTCCAGGACATGAAACTGCCGGATTTTTTTGAGGACAACCGGGGAGAACATACCGATGGGGAGGTAGATGATCTTCTTTCCCAGCCGTGCAGCTATGCTCCGGCACCAACCCGACGGAGGAGTGGCGGAAACGTAAACCACATGCTTTTCAATGCTGTAATCCAGTGCTGCCATCAGGAGCCTTTCCGGCTTGTTTCGCGCGAAATGAAAGTAGGGATCTTTCCAGATATCGTACACTCTCATGGGTGGATAGGCGAGCATGAATCCCCCGTACTGGCACCTGGATATGCCCGGACCGTCCATGGTTTCCCCGGCCGGCGTGCTGTAAAAGGCCATATCTGATTCCTGATCATGCTCGCCGAGCCAGGTTACACGCCAGGGGAACTGCTCTTTCCCCTCCTTGTCAGGGAAATCAGGGTCAAAAATAACCACAACAGAGCCGACCTTTCCCCGCAACGGTTTCTCCACCTTGACATATATCTTCTGCCGGGCCCAGTCACGAATGGTCTCCCTGATATCAATCCCATCCGCCAGCGTGCAGGTAAACGGCTCAATATGGGTATTCTCCTCTGTCTTTATCTGAATGGCCCTTTTCTGAAGATATCGTCCATACCCTTCGATAACCACATCCTCGGGAGGATACGAGCAGATGCTCCCGGCATTGAATTCCCGCTTCCATTCGCCGGGCCTTTCCTCCCTTCTCTTCTTTCTGACCGGTATCGGCACCAGGCGCCTCCGCATGGTTCTCAGACGCCGATGGAATTTGATGCGCTTCTGGTCCAGATAGAGATCCTCACCGCGAAGTCTCAGAACGGGTAGCCCGGGGGCTTCCTCCTGCCAGGGATAACGGCTTCCGATATCCCAGACCTCGTATGCGAAGTTATCGTCGGCAACACCCCGCGCGGCCACGACCAGTTGATAAAAGCTCGGCACAAGCATCCCTGAGAGGAGGGCATAGTTTCTTGCAAATTTATGCAGGATTTTCACTTGGGTCCCGGAGAGTTCATCTTTGTCATGCTTCCAGTAGTTTTTCCCGGCAAGGTCAATAACAAGGCTGTTCATGGCGAGGCGGTCAATGGAAACGGGAGATTTGGTGGATCTTGCCTGTTCGTAGGTCCCCGCGAGAAAAGGCATTTCTGTCATGATTTCACGGCTGGATTTCTCATGGAGATGCGCGATACCAACCCCATCCCGTTCCCGGCGCCCGATTACCTGTGTCTGGGAGGAATCGAGAAGCTGAAGGAGGCCGGGAAGATGGGAAAGCCCTCCCACAAAAAGGGGACGTTCCGCTTCTCGGCTCAGAAGCTGCAGGTTGTAGGCCATGGTCTTCTCCCGGAGAATGTCCTCCGGTGATCTCTCATCTCCTTGATGAATACGGAGATATGCCTGGGCATACGGAACATGTCCTATTTTGGCGGCGGCGTACGGGTCGGGCATGGGAGAGAAATCAGCGGGATACCCTTCGGTGTCCCGATCAATAAAGCGGACAGGGACTGCCGCCTCCCGGGCCAGTCGTATTGCCTCCACCACCCCGTCCGTCGGTTCCAGGAGAAGATAGGTAAATGCACCGTCCCCCTCTTCATAATAGATGACCGAGAGCAAGGGGAGGCGTTCCACTCCCTGGAGTATCCTTTTTTCCAGTGTGCCGGGAAATTCCACTGCCACCATGTCCGGGCGGAAGTTCTTGAACTGCCGGCGGACTTCCATGGCGAACTCCACCCTGTTATGGAGAACAGGGACCACGCGAACATTTTTCCAGACAAAACTATTCTTCAAATTCACCGTCATCCACGATTTCCCCAAAATAGTCCGACGCGGTCTTGTCCAGGATCATGGACGCCGCTTCCTTGAGAAGAGAGAGAATCCTGGTACGCTTCTCCGCTTCAGATAATCGTTCGCGGCTGTCCACAAGGCGCTTCAGGGCGTAGCGCGCGATGTTGATCCCGTCCCGTGCCGAATACCGTTCATCTGCCTCATGGGCCGTTTGAAGAAATTCGACCACGTATTCCAGAATTTCTTCATTGGCAAAGGGGAGGTTCTTGCGAAGGATTTCAAGCTCATCATCTCTTTCCGGAAAGTCGATATATATCTGCGGCTGCAACCTCGAGTGAATATACTCGGGGAGTTCAAAGGTGCTGGCATCGTCATTCAGCGTTGTACAGAATCGGAAATCCGGATGCGCCTTGATCTTGATCCCTGCGACCACTGATTCCACGTAGCGCCTGCTGTCCAGCAATGGCGCCAGGGAGGCCCAGCTCTTTTCGCTCATCCTGTTTCCTTCATCAATGATGGCGATTCCTCCCTTGATCATGGCGGAGACGACTGAACTTGCCATGTACTTGATTTTTCCGTCCTCTGATATGACCGGCGTGACAATGAGATCTTCCGGCCTGGTATCCATGGTCGCCTGAAAAAGATACACGGGCCGGCGGAGACTCTTCCCGGCATGGTAGGCAAGGGTTGTCTTGCCGACCCCCGGCTTTCCGATGAGCCTGGGATTCAGGGGAAAATCATCCTCTCCTATGACCAGCCATGCAGCAAGGACCTGGGTAACAAGCTCGGGCTGGCCCACCCATGACATGGGCAGTTCATCGGGCTCGCTCAGATAGAGATCGACTCCGTCAATCCGGATTTTTTCCATTATTGTGCTGTCCTCCTCTCATTCCTACGCTTCAGAGGGCTTAAACAGGCTCGGGGAGGAAGTCCTTCGTTCGTTCCGAGTCTCCCGGGCTGGTCTTTTCAATGACTTATCAGCGTGGGATAGCTACCCCCTGCGCATTCTCGACTTCGTCGAGCTGCGGGTTCCCCCACTGATAAGTCAGGAAAAGGCAGCACCCTCCCGCCAGTCACTCACAAAAGACTTCCTCCCTGAGCAGTATGCCCGTGCAGACCCCGGATCGGTAGAACTCCTCCGAGTCCTCCACCAGAGGTGAAAAGTTTTATACTAATACATATGCGGGAAATTGCAATCGCCCTTTCCATCTTTCCTCTGAAATCAGCGGGATGACATGGATGCATTTTTTTTGCAAAGTACTTCTAATTATGTTAGACAAAAAGGATCTGCAATTATAAGCTTATACCAGTCTTTCAGCCGGGAGAGAAGCTTTCGTTCCGGTCTTGGTCCGAGTGCTTTCAAAAGGAAGTGAGGACGGTTCAGGATGGAAACCCACTAATTGAGAAGGAGGACGGTGATGGTTGCAAAAAGATGTACCATGAAGCAGAGGTGTTTTCTGAGGAGCTCGATTCTGGGAATAGCCCTTGTCGGCGCTTTGTTCATCCTGTTGCCGTTTGAGGCTCACGCCCGCAACATTAAAGTTGGCATCATCGATTGCTACAGTGGGCCGCCGGCGGTATATGCGAAGGATGCCCTCAACGGCTTCAAGCTGGCCCTGAAAGAGATCAATAAAAAGGGCGTCTTGGGGGACAAGATAGAATACACCACCCGTGACACCAAGTTCAAGGTGGGCATCGCCCTGAATATGGCCAAGGAACTGGTCATGAGATCGAACGTGGACGTCCTTGTGGGTACCATTAACAGCGGGGCTGCCCTGGCCGTATCCGAAAACGTTGCCGTGCCGAACAAGGTGCCGTTCATCGTCTGGATTTCCAAAAGCGAAAATATCACCGGCAAGAAAGGAAATCGCTATGCCTTTTCGACCGGTGAAAATACAGCGATGGCAGGAAAGGCAGGCGGAGTCGCCCTTTCCCGGAAACCCTATGTCAACTACTGGATTGCAGGAGACGATTATGAGTACGGCCATGCCATCGGCAAGGCGGCATGGGATAATCTTAAGGCCCTGAAGCCGGATGTGAAGGTGATCGGGCAATCCTGGTGGAAGCCGGGAGAACCGAATCTCACCCCGTATATTACCGCGATTCTGACGGCAAAACCGGATGCCGTGATCTTCTGCACCGGCGGGGCCAGCATGACCAATATCATGAAGGCGATCAAGGCAACCGGCATGGCCAAGAGGGTCCCCATCTGGATCCATACCGCCATTGATTACGGTGTCGATAAACCTCTGGGTCTTGAAGGTCCTGTGGGCGTCATGGGAACGACGGATTATCTTTTCTACTACCCGGAAACCCCTGAAAACAAAGCCTTTGACAAGGCCTATAAAGCCGCCTACGGGGATCATCCCGGGTTTTCCGCCTTTCACGGCTATATCACCGCCCAGTTCATAGCCCAGGCATTCAGAAAGGCAGGGTCTTTGGACAAGGAAAAATTCATTGACGCCCTGGAAGGCCTGAAGGTCAAGAGCCCTGCCGGCGGAGATGTGGAAATGAGGGCCTGCGATCATCAGGCCGTTCTCCCCGAATATTTCGGTGTAACGACCATATCCCCCAAGTATAACTTCCTCACTGCCAAGGATATCATCACACTAACCGGCTCGGAAGTCATGCCTTCGTGCGCTGACATCATGAAAGTGAGGGGGAAATAGGCCGACGGTAGTTCCGTATTGTTCCGGACCGCCTCCAATATCAAGGCAACGCTATGGGACTCACACAGGAATTTACATTCGCCTCCCTGGCAAGCCAGCTGCTTGTGGGACTCAGCATGGCGATGGTCCTGTTTATTGTCACGTCGGGACTCAGCTTTATCCTGGGCGTCCTCAGGATCCCCAACGTGGCGCACGGATCGTTGTATATGATCGGCGCCTTTTCGGCCTTCAGTATCTCCCGACTGTTGGGCGGGGGCGCCCTGGGTTTCTGGCTGGCGCTGCTACTGGCCCCCCTGGTGGTAGCCCTGGTGAGTTTCGTGGCGGAAAGGACCCTTTTCTGTCATCTATACGAGCGGGAACACCTCATGTTGCTCCTGTTCACCTTTGCCTTGATGCTTGTGCTGGGGGACCTGGTAAAGATGTCCTGGGGCGCTACCTACCGGTCCATTACGGCGCCCGTGATGTTTCGGGGATCGGTAAGTCTGTTCGGATCGCCCTTTCCCCGCTACAACCTGTTTCTCCTCTTTCTGGGTCCCCTGGTGGCGATAGGGCTCTGGCTCTTTTCCAATAAGACCAAGATTGGAAAAATCGCGCGGGCGGCCGCGGTGGACAGGGAAATGGTCGGGGCGATCGGCATCAATGTGAGCTGGGTTTTTGCATTTGCCTTCGTATTCGGATGCTTCCTGGCCGGCCTGGGCGGGGCACTGGTGGCTCCTACCATCAGCATAACGCTGGGAATGGATCACGACATCATCATGGAGGCTTTTCTCATTGTGACCATCGGAGGGCTGGGCAACATGTGGGGTGCGCTGGTCGGGTCCCTCATCTTCGGGTTGACTCAGTCCTTCGGTATCCTTTTTCTCCCGCAATTCGCCATTGTGTTTCCGTA
>CAZWEV010000010.1:0-83989 GCA_964633015.1 uncultured Desulfobacteraceae bacterium
TTACGCAATTCACGATGGGAGGATTGTGTTCGCATCGGAAATCAAAGCGCTTCTTTCTCTCCCATCTCTAAAACCATCCATAAATTACCAAAGTCTGTTTGATTATATCGTTTTCAATAGAACAGATGTTTATGACGAAACCTTTTTAAATGAAATCAGAAGGATACCAAATGGCAATTGTGCCGTGTGTGATACAGATGGATTGCGGTTGACCCGGTGGTGGAATCCTGAAGACTATGTGAAAAAGGATTCTCTGAAGGGTGTTAATGAGATCGCTGAAAAGATAGAAGAAATAATGGTCTCTTCAGTGAATCTCAGAATGCGGAGCGATGTGCCGGTTGGGTCCTGCTTGAGCGGAGGACTCGATTCTTCGATCCTGATCGGAATTCTTTTTGCCACGTGCGACGTAGATGAAAGCTATGCCACCTTTACCGCGTCTTTCCCGGGGAATGCGATCGATGAAACACGATATGTTGAAGAGCTGAACAGAAAATATCCATTCAGAAATATGCGGACCTTTCCTTCTGCTCAGACAGCCCTTGAAAGGTTGAGACACTTTGTGTATATGAATGACGAACCCACAACGAACCCTTCCTTCTATTCACAATATGAGGTCATGAAACTCGCCAAGGAATACGGTGTTACCGTGTTGCTGGATGGGCAGGGCGGTGACGAAAATTTTGCCGGGTATCAATATTTTCACGGTTTCCATTTGTATGGGCTTCTTAAAGGAAGAAAAGCATGTCAGTTTACTTCGGGACTCATGAAAAGTCTATTAAGAAGGCAGGACAAATCAGCGTATCAGACCCTGCTGTTTCAAGTCTTACCCTGCTCCATAAGGGAACATCTTCTTTTGAGAACAGTCCCATACCTTTGTCGCGATTTCTTTTACAGCTACCTAAACGGCAGCCGGATATACAATGAATTTTTTAGTGTTGACGGGTTGAATGAGAGCCTTGTGAGGCATTTTCAATACAAACTGGAACATCTTCTGAGAATGGAAGATAGGAATTCCATGGCTTTCTCGCTCGAAACAAGGGTTCCATACCTCGATTATCGATTGGTCGAGTTCTTATTAGGGGTGACAGAAGAATTAAAAATCAAAAATGGCGAAACAAAATATTTACAGAAAAGGGTTTTAGGAAAGTACACAATACCTGGAATTCTCGACCGGAAAGACAAAATCGGTTTCGGAACGCCGGGAGACGAATGGATGCTCAGCGAAGGTTGGCAAAAATCCACGAGGGAGAGCTACGCAGCCCTGGTTGATGCTTTCCCCGGTGTTTTTGTAAAAAAGGCCCTTCTGCCGGAATATGGTTTTGACCGCTGGAAAGTGAACCAGCTTTTCACCTGGCAGGATCTATTCCTGAATTGACTCTTCCCTGGTGACATAGAAGCCCTTGGAAACCAAACACAAAATTCTCATAGATATTTTGGACTCCGCCGAAGAACATGATTACAGCGGGTACAGCAAATTTGATGCGCTGAACAGCCGTTTCCTGATGTCGCTTACCTTCAATAACAAATGGTTGCGGCTTATTTTCACCCAATTAGTCAAGGAACTGCCATGTAATATACGACCGCTCCTGGGGGTGAGAAAATCGCGGAATCCTAAAGGAATAGCATTATTTGCAAGGGCCTATTTTTTCCTTTATCAAAATACAAATAGGAGAGAATACCTTGAGAAAGGGGAATCGCTCATTCGATGGCTGCTGGAAAATCCAAGTCCAGCCCGTGAAAATCTTTGCTGGGGATACAATTTCATATGGCAGAATACCATTTTCTTACAGGACAAATTTGAGCCTAATGCCGTGGTTACGGTATTTGTTGGAGAGGCGTTAATCCACGCCTATCGCATTACCGGGGATCAGAAATACTTACGCGCGGCATGTTCGGTGGCCCGTTTCATCGTCTCTGACTTGCCCGTCCTATTCGAGTCGCCCGACGAACTGGCCGTGGCATATGTTACGAGGGAAGTGGACGCGGTTGTCCTGAATAATCAAGTTCTTACGGGTGCGTTCCTTTCCAAGGTGTGGAAGCACGCCGGAGAGAGGAAATTCCTTAATTTTTCCGTGCGGCTTATCAATTACACCGTTAACAGACGGACTGAATATGGTGCCTGGTACTATACATTTCCAAAAGAAATGTCCCCGATAACTCACGACAATTACCACACGGGCGGAATTTTGGACGGCCTCCTGGAGTTTTTCGAAGAATCGGGCAATGATAGATTTATGGGCGTTTACTGGAAGGGACTGAAATACTATAAGGACAACCTATTCGAAGAAGATGGCGCACCAAGGTGGATGAATGACAGACAGTATCCGTATGACATCCACGGTTCAGCCCAAGGCGCCATCACTTTTCTGAAGGCCGCGAGGCAAGATCCCGTGTTTTTGTCTCAGGCGGAAAAAATCGTCGATTGGGTCCTGAGGAATCTTTACAGGAGGAGAACACATGATTTTGCTTACCGGCGCGGCCGTTTTATCAGGTGGAATTATTCGTTGATGAGATGGTGCAACGCTTGGATGGCTAGGGCCCTTTCGGACTTTATCTGTTCGGGGAAGGGGGTGCTCTCTTGATTGGAAGTGAGCTGGCGCTAAATCCGGAAGCCGGCATCTTTGAGAGAATGTATGTCCGATTGGCAGGGGTACCTATCAATGGGCTGCGGATACGCTTGAGGCGTATTTTGCCGAGAGTCACGGGGCGGCCGAAAAAGGTCTTGGACGCCGGTTGCGGTCGCGGAGTTTTCGCATATCAAATTGCAAAAAAATTTCCTGATGCCTCTGTTACGGGGGTGGATGTGGATGACAAACAACTGGAAGTTGACCGTTTGATTGCTGAAAAGGCCGGGCTGAGAAATATAAGCTTTACGCATGCTGATGTATCCCGGCTTCCGTTCAGAGAAGATTTTGATCTTGTGCTTTCAGTCGATAACCTGGAGCATATTGAAGACGATATGCGGGCATTAACGGGTTTGGCCGAGTCCATAAAAATGGGGGGATGTCTGGTACTGCATGTGCCCGGATATGAAAGAAGGTGGCTCTTTTTCAAATTCCGGAAGAATTTTGATGTTCCCGGGCATTTTCGTCCCGGGTACCGCCTTGATGAAATTACTGATAAAGTGACGAGAACCGGGCTCCATGTAAAGGAAGCTTTTTACACGTATGGATGGTTGGAGACAGTCTCAAACAACGTCTCATATCTAATCACCGGAGCAGAAGGGAAAAATAGATTCGTTTATGCCTTGATTTTCCCGTTCTTGAAT
Organism: uncultured Desulfobacteraceae bacterium; assembly: GCA_964633015.1. GTDB lineage: Bacteria > Desulfobacterota > DSM-4660 > Desulfatiglandales > Desulfatiglandaceae > B46-G9. Next base: position 3,269 of record CAZWEV010000010.1, read on the forward strand.
GTGATTGCGTGGATCGGTCGAAATAGCCGGCCCGAAAAAGGGGCCGGAATTTTGCTCATTGCAGAAAAAAGAGAGAGTTGAGATGCAACAAGTATTCCGCAGGGTTTTAGATAAAAAGGGTAGGATCCTAGTAAAAGAAATCCCGGCCCCGGTCTGTGGCCCGGATCGAGTTTTGGTCGCGAGCCGCTATTCTGCCATCAGTGCGGGTACAGAGGGTGCCACTATTGGCAAGACCTTTCCGGAACTGCTCAAACAAACACTGCAGGACCCGTGGATGAGAAATGCAGTGAAAAATCTTGTATTCGGCGCGAGTCCGGCAATGATTAAAAACATTGTGTGGGATGAAATGACCCAGATGCGGGTCATCGGATACAGTGGTTCGGGGATTGTGCTTGAGACCGGAGAGAATGTCAGAGGTATTCAAAAAGGAGATCGAGTTGGCTTTGCGGCCCAGGGACATGCGGAGATCGTTGCTCCATCCAGCAATTTGACGATCCCCATACCAGATTCGGTCCCTTTCGAAGACGCCGCCTTTGTTACTGTGGGTGGAATTGCAATGCAAGGAGTACGTCGAGCCGAAATACAGCTGGGCGAGCGAGTCGCCGTCATTGGCCTGGGGCTTGTGGGTCAATTGGTCTCTCAGTTGGTCAATGCTGCGGGAGGCCATGTCATCGGTGTTGATGTGGATCCGAAACGCCTTGATCAACTTGGGGCTATTATTCCGCATGCCGGGATAGTTGATGCCAGCGGTTCGGATCCCGTGCAGACCGTTCTCTCCATGACCGGCGGCTTCGGGGCAGATGCTGTTATTATTTGCGCCGCTTCCAAAGATCCTTCTATCGCCAATCAGGCGATGAAAATGTCACGCAAACAAGGACGGGTAGTCTTCGTGGGTATTGTCAAAATGGATCTTGAAAGAATGCCCTTTTTCCGAAATGAACTGGATCTCCGGTTCTCCCGGGCATACGGGCCAGGCAGTTATGATGCAGAATATGAAAACGGTCGTATTGACTATCCACAGCATTATGTCCGCTGGACAGAAGAGAGAAATCTGGCTGAGTTTCTTCGGTTGCTGCAGGAGGGCAGGGTCAAAGTGCATCCCCTGATCGGAGGTGTCTTTCCTGTTGAGGAGGCGCAAAAGGCCTATGACCAGCTCAATAATGGTTCTCTTCCCGGCATATCCGCTTTACTGAAATATGAGGGGGATAGTGAGACCGCGGGACGGACGACCATTTCCATGCCGGTCCATAGGAAAACCAAAGAAGGGAAAATAAACATCGGCGTAATCGGCTGCGGTAATTTCACCCGCAGTACACACCTGCCCAATTTGCACAAAAACAGAAATTTTCAGATTCGTGCCATTGCTTCGGGCACCGGCTCATCAGCTGCCTCGGTCGTCTCAAAATACGGCGTTGGCCGCAGCACAACGGACTACCATGATATATTGAGAGATTCGGAAATTGATGCGGTCCTTATTGCAACACGTCACCACATGCACGGACCGATAGCATGCGATGCGCTCAAGGCAGGCAAACACGTGATGGTGGAAAAACCGGCGGTCCTCGATTGGGAGCAATTTCATGAGTTAGAAAGGGTTCTTCTGGAAACCGACGGGGTATATATGGTGGGATATAATCGCCGCTACGCACCGCTGGCTGTTGAATTGAAGAAACACATCAAGGATGATTTAGGGCTGATGGTCCAATATGAGGTGTGTGTGCCGGAAATCCCTTTGGACCACTGGACATTAAACCCGGTTGAAGGCGGAGGAAGGCTCATTGGAGAGGCGGAGCATTTCTTTGATTTCATAAATTTTCTTGCTGGAGAATCGCCAACGAAAGTGACGGCTCGGTGTGTGCTTCGGGAAAGCGAAACGGTCCATTCGCAGTTCAATTTCATGGTCGATCTGGAATACCGGCATAGGGTCCTTGGAACGGTGATGTATACCTCGTATGCTGCGCCGGGGTCATCCAGGGAAAAAATCACCGTGTATCAGGACAGACAAACTATGGCAATAGATGACTTCAAGAAGTTATTGATCCGTGGGGCTGTAAAGAGAACTCGCCGCAGCCGTTTCGCTGATATGGGTCATCGGGCGGAATTGGATTATTTTGCCGAATCAATAAGAGGCGGGGTTCGTATCGAACCTGCCGGTCTGCTTGCAGCATCGCTGATCTCTTTGCAAGCCATGGACGCACTGAAGAACGAATAGGAAAATCTAAAAAACATGACGAGCAACAGTGAAGCGGGAACAAATTTTTGGATAAAGAACCTATGTCTTGTTGAACACACCAACACAAGATCCGGGATAGCGCAACTGCTCAATGACTATTATGGGCGGAGGATTGGCTGGCTATCCGGCGAGGACCGGATACGGCTTTGTTAGTCTGGCCATCCTATGTTCTGCCACCATTTTTCCGGTGAAAGAATCGAGTGACACTTCGTGATAGGGGCTGTCAAGGAAGAACGAATGCAATTCAATTCTCCCTCCTTAAAAAAGCAATCGTTTTCCCAGCGATTGAAACGCGGGGCTCTGGGAGTCCTGATCGGTCTGTCGATTCTGCTGATTTGTCTATATCGCATCGGATTTAGAAACATACTCGCCAGCTTATCTGAAATGCAACCGATGTTTCTTGCCATGGCGGCCGTCACGCTGGTGGTTTGGATCCTATTGGGAGTGATGAACATGGTAGTTATGCTTCGGCCTTTGGTTCACGCTCCTTTTGTTCAGACGCTTGGTTTTTACGCGAAAGCGAACATGATCGCCCTTGTTGTTCCCGGACAGGTAGGAGATGCGGTTCTCATAAACTTCTTCAGGAGGTTTTCCGTGCCCATCTCCCAAGGGGCAACTATCTTCGGTATTGATAAGCTCATAACCGTGCTGTGGTATGGAATCATGAGTATGGTAGGGATCTATCTGCTTGGGAATGAGATTTCCATGGGGGTATTGACTCCGGAAATCGATCGTTTCGGGGTGCGGATTGCTGTGGGCGCTTTCGTTGTGATCATATGTGCGGCGCTTTACATAATCCTTCGGCAATCCCGGACCGGAGAGCGTATCCGGAATTGGTTCAGTCTGTCTTTTACCTATGTTAACGTGGGGAAAAAGATGATACTGGTTGACTGTTGTATTACTTTTTTCCGTACTCTTGTACTTGGCTGTGCCTACTGGTTTGCTATCCGAGCCTACGGCCCGCCTTCTTCATTCCTTCCCACCCTGTGTTTGCCGATAATGGCAGGTCTCGTAGCCTACCTCCCCATCAGTTTCAATGGGCTTGGTACCGTAGAGGTATCTCTGGCGTTTCTGTTTAGCAAAATAGGCATTGAGGCTTCCCAGGTTGTCTCTGCTGCGTTGACCTTAAGGATCTTGACCGTTCTCTTGATCGGGATAATTGTTTTAATAACCAGCAGGATTTCTCCCGCTGCTGCGCAGGATGTTTCGGGAGCCGGGGTTGAATAGTCGGGAGCAACTGTTGATGGGAACAACAATATCTACTCATGCCGCAAAGGAGTCGTCTATGTCGAGCTCCGACAGGAAAAATTCTTCTACGAGCACACGCCCGGCCAGTCCGATGACTGACGGTACAGCGACAAGAGCCGAGACAGCCGTTGATCGCTCCGAATACGACACAGATTGGATAAGATCGGCATGGGGTGATTCGGGCGAGAGGTTCATAGAAAGTGCAGGTGGGATCATTCGACCCAGGATTAAGAGGGCTCTTGATATTGCTCAATTGGCGCCGGGCATGCATATCCTGGACGTCGGGTGCGGGCGAGGGGAGGTCGTCTTCTATGGTGCAAAGATGGGCTGCCGGGCAACTGGAGTGGATTATTCAAAAGATGTTGTTTCGATTGCTACGAAGGCCCTCCAGAAAATGGAACCGCATGTGTCATCAAGGATTTCATTCCATTTAGGGGACATCAATGACATGGAAATGGAACCGGCAAGCTTTGACAGAATCTTCCTTTTGGATATTGTCGAGCATCTTTACGACTGGCAATTGGCTTCTTTGTATAACACTATTTACCGCCTGCTGAAACCGAACGGCTATTTGGTTATTCACACACTTCCCAACCGCTGGATTTTCTCATTTTATGCATGTATGCGGTTGTTTTTGCCCTGGCTCGAGAAAGATCCGAGGGGTGAGTTTGAAAAGAAGATTCATGTAAATGAACAAACCTGTATATCACTGAGAAAATTGTTGAATGAATGCAGATTTTGTTGCAACGTGCGAATAGAACAAGGGTTATTGGCCCAGGCGGAATGGTATAAAAGTGTAGTCTTTGGAGATCGCAGGGATATGTTCTATAGACTGCTCAGGAATCCTGTGGTCAAATTGGCCGTCAACACTGTGTCGGTGACGCCGCTTCGTCTCCTCGTGCTTAACGATATCTACGCGATTGCGGCAAAATCACAACAGACTCTCTCCAAGGCGAGATTCAAGACGGGTGTTCCTGAGGCTGTCGCTTTTCGTTTGTTAGGATAGGTCACGACGGTGCGTGTTGCTTGTTTACCGAGGGCCTTTATGGTTGGCTGCTGGCCTGTCACGTAAAGAAGTCTTTTTGGTTTTTCAATCCTCGATCTCTCTTATAATCTTCTGAGGATTTCCAGCAACCATGACATTGGCTGGGACATCTTTCCGGATCAATGAGCAGGCGGCGATTACGCTGTTTTCTCCAATAGTGACGCCATGGAGAATTACTACTTTAGCAGAAACCCACACATTTTCTTTTATCTCGACAGGCACCCCGGCGACATCAATGGGGCTGAGCTGCCGTCTATTTTTTGAAATGGTGTGGGCGGGCGTATCTGTTATATAGGCATCGGCTATATTAGACCAACTCCCCACCTTGATATGCTTGGAGCATTGAAGCACCGTACCGTTCAATCCGCAATTATCGCCGAATTCTATCAGGGCTCCAGGAACCCCCAGTGAGAGGCATACATGATTATTTGTCAAGCCATCGACATAAAAGTTGTTGCCGATCCTCACTTTTCCCGGACCACGAATGATCATTTTTCCATACACCCGAAATGCACTTCCTATTTTCACATCCTTCCAGGCAAGCTTGAATTTGATCCTGTGCCAATAACCATTAAGAAGAGCACGCAGACCTGGGATCAATAAATATCGCTCATTTTTTAGTCTGCGATACAGAATTTTCCACGCTGATAGGTCTCTGAAATCTTCCATCGAAAAAGGTTCCCCTTCCTGGAAAAAGCAAGCAGGGTTTCCCCACCGAAAATATTATCAGGTCTTGTCATGACCGCTCATCTTTCATGCTCACAGCGCTGATGGTCCAATTTATCACGGAACCTTGCAGCGCCGAGGCGATGCTCATCTCCAGGCCGTAGCGTCTCTTTTTCCATAAGATGGTATACTTGGGACTGAGATCACCTGATGCCTGTATCAGATGTTCTTGGAAATCCATCGCTTCCCGGCAAAACCGAAAAGCCAGTATAGGCTGGCCGATGCCAATATGTAAGAGAGCGGCCGGGCCGGGATGCTATAGCGGGGCAGCCAGGTCAGGAGCCAGAGTACTCCGAGGAAATAAATGAATGCCAATGCGGGTACCAAAAGTACCCTTTGTTCGGTGGCAAGGGTCTTTCGCCGCCATTTCAGGAATAGGACCACCAATGCAGCTAGTGACAGTATGTATAGCAACCAGTGCAGAACATGCATTATCCTGTGGACCGATTTGAGGATCAAGTTCTCCTCAAACCCCTTGCGGATCATCGGATAGATATACACGTCCCCGTTGTAGGCGTTGTCCCAGTCCCACAGGAGAACCAGCCTGCCCCAGAGGTTCCATTTCACATACAGCATAGGATTTTGCCAAAAGCTGGTTTCGCTCGGCAGCTTGTATGATATCCTGCCTTGATCCGCCATTATATGACTCTCCCCTTTTTCATAAAAGGCCGGCGGCACCAGAGCTCCACCCAAATTCTTTATCACTTTGATCACGTCCACGTATCCGAAATCGCTCTGCTTTTTCGCTTCGATATGCTGCATCCCGGAAGGCCTTGTCTCAATTACGAAGAGGCGATATGAGGCGGTGACGATGGCAAACCCGGCCACCAGGAACGCCATGTGTCTAATCCACACGGATCTTGGCGCAAAGAGCCTCTCGCCGGCACGCCAGAGAAAAACTGGTGCCATCCAGAAAACAAGCAGTATGTTGACAGCTCGAATCTGCGACGATAGAGCGAGACCTAACCCCGCCGCAAGCACGAGGAAAGAGGAGTCTCGTTTCCAGCCGACGGCCAGCAGCAACAGACCCGCGATCATCACAAAGGTGAACAGACTTTCCGTGAGAAGGTAATGATCCATGGCGATCAGATGAGGACTGAGGGCGGTCAATATCCCGGCTGTAAGAGCCCATGGGTAGGGAAGCGCCATGCGGCCCAAGGCAAAGGTGAAAACGCAGACGAGTGCCCCCATGATAGCCTGCACCAGGAGCACATTGGTGCTGAGTGCTTTTTTGTCGAGAAAAAGGCTCAGAAACAGGGGGTACCCTGGAGAGAGGTCCGTGCCTGAATCAGGGGGGCGGCCGTCTCTGCGGGGTGCTTCCAGGGAATAGATGCCGAAAAAACGGAGGTTGTACGCTGCCTTCACGTACTTGGCCGCGTCGGCTCTTATGGGATGGTCAATCACCGATTCCTTCTGGTATAGAATCCTCAGCCCCAAAGCGAATAGGAATATTAGCACTGCGGCAGTGATATCTTTGATGTAGCGACGATGACCCAGTGATCTCATAGCATTTTCGTAAGGCACCCTTGAATTGCTGATGGCGGGATGAGATGACAAGAACTCGTTTTTCGGAATAGAAATATAGGAGGATTCCGTTTGTGTGTCAAGATTAAATGGTGCTGCACCCCATGGTATGGAAGGGAGACGTTGCTATAATATTTTGCTAAGCAAGAAATGAATAAGCTGTAAAATCAGCGAGATAAGAGCTGCATCGGTTTGAGGACATTATCCTTAGGCCCCGACTGTGGCCGTGGAGAAACTCTCTTAGCTCTTAATCGGCATCAATCTTCCATTTCATTTCCAACTGTGATAAGGTAACAAATATATTGGCTTTCTTTACAATCTCAGCTTTATTCTGAGCATTGGATTATGATAGGCGATAAGGGGTTCCGTATGTCTCGTTTGATGAAGCAGAAGAAGATTGAGATGATTGAAGCTTTTCTAAAACTAACTCCCGAGGAACGAACAGCCGAGGCTGAGAAGCGATTGGATGAGACGTTGGAGATGATGGCCCACATGTACGGAATCTCGCCGGAGGATGCGTATGGAAAACTTCTTGAAAATAGTGACAGAATGCATCGATAAATTCTCCAGGGATACGAACATCACAAGACATGCTGCCATTATTGGCGGTCAGGCTATTATTCTACATGGTATTCCAAGGACCACGCTTGATGTTGACCTCCTTCTTTATTACACTCATACAAAGGAGCACCCTGTTGAAATTGTAGAGAAATTCGTGGCCTTCTTGAAAGAACAATTAGCAGATCTTTTCGAAGTAGAATATTTCCCTGCATCGCGAGATCCCTCTGATGCTTTAAGACATGACTTGATAATCATAACTGATCCAAAAAGACGATTTAAGAAATTGGATATTCTCATAGCAAATTATCAATGGGAACTTGAAGGCCTTATGAGCATGTCATCGTCAGATGAAGGCTCACTTGAATCTTATCCAAAACCCTATTTGGTGGGTATGAAGCTTATGGCAGGAGGTGCGCAAGATGAGGAAGATATTCGGAATCTTTTCTTCATAATGTCTGATGCTGAGAAAGAAAAGTCCTTAGAAATCGCGCAATTAATTAGAAGGGATAAGAATCTTTCGAAGATATTGGCCAAAGAGCGGCCCAGAAAAATGAAGAGGCTTCAAGCGGACATTCAATCCGAGATTTCTGGAGCGGAAGATCACTATTGATCAGCACGTATGCTGAGAGGTGAGACAATGAAGTAGGGACAAGCAGCGCTTCAACGACTGGCGGATGAATTTTCGCTGGATATCATTTATGTGTTTGGGATCTAGGCGAAAGCTGTCGCTGAATGCCTTCGAAGGGGGAAAAAGGGGTTGCCTGTTTCCCCTACTTCTGATGTGGAGATTGGCATAAAACCCTCTGCGGCAAAAAGGCTGTCAATAAACGAGAAAGTGAGCCTGGCGATAGCCTTTGAAGATCTTTGATACGCATTAGTTACTTCTGGAGTTCCACATCAGGTTTTACTTTTCCTCTCCCTGTCCGGGTTTCCTGGCCTGCTCAAGGGCGATCTCTTTGACGGATTGAAAGGCCTTTACCTGTGATGCTCCCTCCACTGCCTTTTCAGCTATTTTGTGGACATGGTCCAGTGTCCCTGCAACCTCTGCGCGCAACTGGGTGATCTTTGTCTCCTGCGATTTTGTCACCTCTTCCAGGATAGTGATCTTCTGCTCATATACTTTTTCCTGCCAGTCACTTTCCGTGGTCAATATTTTTATTTGCTGATCCATATCCTTTTTTGTCTCTGCAGCAGCCTGGCTCTTGGCATTTTCAACTTCTTTTTTCAGCAAAAAAAACCACCGAGCTCTAATAATGATCTTCAATGAAACTATGAAGGATTGAAATCATGATCTCAATAGAAGAAACCTTCGTATAGGAACGCAGCTTCGATCATTTTACAGTCAATTTTGCTGACGCCAGATTCTTGCATGACCGGCCGCCATGAATTTCGTATAGTTTCAACGATATTACTTAGAATAGAGGTAGCGTCTTCTTCATTTAACAGAAACCGGGCATGTTGGCTCAAAAGGTTTTTATGATTGGCATAGCGGCCTCTGTCTCCGCAGGCCATAGCAAGATCTCTTCTTTCCATGGCTATCATCGCTGTCGGTGTCAGGTCAAAGGCGGGGCTTAGTTGCCAGTTCCGGCCCTTTGCCAGAATGGCGTGATTACGAGGGTGATCATCCAGGTTGGAGACAGCAGCATTGAAGCACATCCTGGCAAAAAGCTCACGGAGATCAGTTTCCGGCATCCTGCTCACTCGTCTGAGCTCATCTGCAAACAGAATGTAAGACCAGTCCTGCCGAGATGTAGGGCTGTCATCACTTTGCAAGAGGGTAAGTGCGCTGACCATCCGGTGTCGTTGATAACCTTTTTCAGTCTGTTCACGGTCAAATCTGCGAATCAGAAGCGCATCCCTTCCTCCAACAGTTGTTATCCTGTGTTCAGCCACGGATATACCACATTCTTGGGCAAGCTTTAACAGTCCGTGCTCGACACGAGGATGGTTCCACCGATCATCGTGTCTGCTGAACTTGGCGATCCACATGTTCTGCTCATGTTCCACAACCACTTTCGGTCGGGCGCCTCCCATGGATGTGCCAACCAGCATAAGCTCTTCGGCCTGCCTTGTGGCTGAGTCCTCAATGTTTGCTTGATCACTGATGATGGTGTCAGCAGCAGCCTGTAAACATTCCAGATCCATCGTCTGGTTAAACTGATGCTTAGCGGGGGGCGGCTGAACACTCAAACCAAATCCCAGGGCTCCAGCACGGTCATCCGGTCCATACATCAGGTAATCGAATTCTTCAAGTTGCGTGTGACCCGTGTTTCGCTCAATTACGCGCCTTCCCCAGAAATCCGGCATGGAGTCTCGGATCGCGCCAAAAAAACCATCCATTCTTGCTGTTTCATATTGTCCTCTGCGAAGGCGTAACTCTATTGGATCAAGTTCAACAGCATCATGACCTTCAATATAGCGCCGTCCGTAAAAGAACCGTCCAACCGAATCACCGTCAGGAGTCACGGACACCTCAAAGCGCCCTGCGGTTACGAATTCAGTAGCGCCGGGTAGCACAATATATACATAGCATCCACGTTCAGAAGTCATCGGCGTTGATCTTTCTCTTTGGTGCTGTCCGGGGGCTTCTGGCCCGCTCGAATATTTTACCTTCCTCATCTCTGTCAGGGTCAGCCAATTCGCGAATATTTCCATGAAGTCCAAGTGCCCATAACGCTCCTATGTAAGCAGCTATAGCAGTAGTGGGCTTACCTTTCTCTACATCTGCCATTACATATCGCGAAATACCTATGCGTTCGGCGAGTTCTTCCATGGAAAGTCTGCGCCGCAACCGGGCGGTTCGTATATTTCGGCCCAAGCGATTTAGTATTTCCTCGATCGCAGCCGGTGGAGATTTTGAAATTTTGCTGAGACGTGGCACGTTAATTTAAAACCCCTTATAAGATTTTTATGTTTAATGAATGCAACATAGCATATTATCCACGATTAGTCAAGCAAGATATGGCTAATTGTTTGTTTAAATAGACGTATAGGCTATTAAAGATATATTAAATCAACTTTTTCAAGGGTGGTTTTGTTTCTAAACCGGTGCTGTCCCGCTTGAGAAGCGGGATGTCCTGGAAGTGGGTTAGAAGAAAAGGGACTGCCCGCATGAGCAACCCCTGGAATAAAGAATGGCGTCCCCAATCCCGCTACCATCGGGATCTTCGACAGTCTTTGAATCCCGCCTCTTGCGGGACGAGAAAGGGCCCGGCCTTCCACGCCAAAAAAAAGACCCATCGACTGTTCGATGGGTCCCTTGAATAGACGCATTGGCGTCCCCAACCGGATTTGAACCGGTGTTGCCGGCGTGAAAGGCCGGTGTCCTGGACCTGGCTAGACGATGGGGACGCACGCCGCTCCGAAATAAAGCAGCATCGCGAAAGAATGGTCACCGCCGGGGTATTCACCCCAGAGAGGGTCCTGCAATGTCTGGTGGGCCGTGCGAGAATCGAACTCACGACCAACGGATTAAAAGTCCGCTGCTCTACCAAACTGAGCTAACGGCCCGCCAAAAAATTTTTTATAGCAGGTCCGGTTTTGAGTGTCAAAAGAAATTTTTCCCGGCAATACTCTTTATTCTTTGCTCTGTTTTTGTTAAGATATCTTGCCAAAGAATATGTGGTAATGAGATTGCAAGTTTTTCCCCTAACTCCGCTCCATGTTCTCACATGGGGTCCCGATGAATAGAGCACATGTTCTGAGAGGAGGTCCCAACAGATGAGTCGTTCATGCGCTTCCACAAGCGTTCGGGCGCTTTTTCTTGCCCTGGCAATATTTTTTCTTCCCTCGGCTATTTTTGCGGCACAGGCCCGGGCATGGGCAGATGATGAGTATGGTCTGCTTGTGAAAGGTGTCCTGGCATACTATGCCGAGATATGTGATTCGAACCTTCCAAGAGACTCCGATCGGGGAGAGGATGGATTGTTACTCATGTCCCCCGAGGTTGCCAGGTCCCTTGGCCTTGCAGTGTACGTGGATGAAGACTACCTTGAATCCCGGAGGCAATTCGCCACGGCGGAAGAATTCCTGGACCGGGCAATTGATGCCATGACAACGACCGTCAGGGAGAAAAGGGAGGGTGAGCATGTAGCTGAAGTGGCGCATTTCGCGTGCCTTTACCAAGAAACCATGGTCGCTGCCGTCAAGACCTTAAAGAAATACCGTGCGGCCTTGGGCAAGGAAAAGGACGAGCGGTTTGACCAGGAGAAATGCGCGGGTCTCCTGCGCAGGCTTTTCAGAGAAGGCCTTGAGGGGAACAGATGGAACCTGAGGGACGCGCTGGGCCATGTCTACAACAGATGCCAGGGAATTGAGCCTGACGATGGATACCCGCTCACCCCGGAAAACATTCCTTTTGTGAACTATGTATACAATTATTTTATCAGGAATTCGAGTTCTCCGGATTTGCAGAAGTTCGATACGGATTCTGTGGATTATTATGCAGGGTCGCCAAAGTTGGATTTCTTGAAGAGGGCGGTTGGAAGAGTGGAGCGTCGGTATCTTCCCTTTCTCGAACCCGTATTGCAGGATTTTGCACAAGACAAATATGCAGTGCAACCCTCATTATTTCTCGCATTGATGCGGCAGGAGTCAAGGTTCAATCCCCTCTCCGTATCACAGGTGGGAGCTGCAGGGATTACACAGATAATGCCGGGAACGGGACTGCTTCTGGGCATGAGGTCCATTTTTACCCCTCCCTATTTCAAAGAAGCCCGGGAAATAATGCTGAAAGAACGGAGGATGAGGGCAAGGGCGCTGAGATTGATCCAGGAACCCGAAAAATACTGCCTCGAAGCTGATGCCAGAAAGGCGCGCAGAATGATGCAGGAAGCCCTTCTGTGCAAAAAAAAGAGGGTGGAACTTTACAAACGGTACAAACGTGAGCTCCTGTCCGGGGGCAAGGATGAACGGCTGGATCCAAGGAAAGCCATCGAGGCCGGGTACCGATTGTTTTCCGAATTAATGAAAGAACAGCGAGGAGACATCAGCCTCGCGCTTGCCGCCTATAATGCCGGGTCCAGGGTTGTAAAAAAATACAAGGGACTCCCCCCGTATTCGGAAACAGTGACATTTCGGAACAGGGTATTGCGGTATTACCGGGAGTATCTCAACAGAATGGGATGGACGGCCAAAACCGCGCCAACAGATGGCTGAAGATTATGAGCTGTGCCGGAATGATTCTACCCATTGCAGCCATACTCTCTTGCGTACCTGAAATTTGAACAGGACCCGCTCAAGCTGATTTGAGAGTTCCAGGGAAGAGGGTTTCCTTCGTGAAAAGGAAAGGAGGTCTCTTTCAAGGCGCTGCCAATCCGGCATCCTGTGGATTTCCCCTCGTCGATACCTGTCGAACTCTACGTGCATCCGGTCTATCTGTTTGTCAAAAAGGAAAATGGCTTCTCTGTATTTTGTGTGATCGCTGAGAATTCCCATGGGTAGCCTTTTCAAGCGTATTGCTGTATTCATTAATACCTTTATGGCTGAAAATAGCAATGACATTTCTTTCCATCAACAGAATATAAACTGGATAATGTGTTGTGGGACGCGTCTTCCCGGCGCAAGTACGCCGGAGGTACGTGGCGGGAAATAGAAATCACCGGTAACGCTGAGGCTTCACTGATCATTGTGTCAATCTCCAGAACTGCTGAAAAGGAGGAATATATGACTCAATCCGTTATGAAAGAGAGCACCTTCCCGGACCTGACTTTGGTCAAGAGGGGCAAGGTCCGAGATATCTACGAGATAGAGGACCACCTGCTGATTGTTGCGAGTGATCGTATCTCCGCCTTTGATGTGGTCATGGATGACCCGATTCCTGACAAGGGGAAGATTTTGACGCAGATATCGCTTTTTTGGTTTCGCCGGTTGGAGCATATAGTGGAAAACCACCTGGTTGCCACTGATCCCACCCGGTATCCGGAACCATGCAGAAAATATGCAGAGGCCCTTGAAGGGAGAAGCATGCTTGTAAAGAAAGCCAGGCCTTTGCCGGTAGAGTGTATTGTGAGAGGATACCTTTCTGGATCGGGATGGAATGAGTATCGTGACAAGGGGAAGATTTGCGGTATTCCCCTGCCCGATGGGTTGCGGGAGTCTGATCTCTTGCCGGAACCCATATTTACGCCTTCAACAAAAGCCGAGGACGGGATGCATGACCTCAACATTTCATTTACTGAGGCAGCACAGCTCATCGGAGAGGAAACCGCAGAGGCGGTACGCAACATCAGTCTTCAAATATATTCCTTCGGCCGTGAGCTTGCCGTCAAGAAGGGAATTATCATTGCGGACACGAAATTCGAATTCGGCTTTATTGATGATCGGTTGCTCTTGATTGACGAGGTCATGACTCCGGATTCTTCCCGTTTTTGGCCCATGGATCTGTATACGCCTGGCGGGCCTCAGCAGAGCTTCGATAAACAATTCTTGCGGGATTATCTGTTGAGCCTGAACTGGCCGAAAAAACCGCCACCGCCCAAATTGCCCCCTGAAATAATCCGGAAAACCCGCGAAAAATACAGAGAAGCCCTTGAGCGGCTCACGGCATCCGGCGTTTAAGCCGAAGGCCGAAGATCCCGTAAATGAATGCAAAGAAGTTTATCAGGGGTGTCTTGACAACATCCAGTGCGATGCTTAACGTATCGCATACTGTTGTTGCTCAATCCATATTTTTCACCGGGATGCCGAACCCGTCTTTTAAAACCTCAGTCGCGGAAAAGGCATGGAATAAGGGACATAAATCCTGAGGGCAGCATCGCATCCTGGTGAGATAATTCTTGTGAGATGTGAGGTTTTTCGAGATATGAATCAAACCAGCGCCGAGCCAGAAGAAAGAGAAGGAGTATCCGGCGGATTGCAAGATAAATCGGCGGCTGATAAGCCTGAGAGCGATAAGGGTAAAGTCGAAGAACGACCCTTTGAAAAGATGACAAAAACAGAGCTGATTCAGAAGGCCAAAGATTTGGCGGAGACCGCTGAAAAGAATTACGAATTATATCTCCGGTCCCAAGCTGATATGGATAATCTGAGAAAGCGGGGGCAGAAGGAGAAAGAAGAATGGGTCAAGTTTTCCAACGAATCCCTGATTAAGGATTTGCTCCCCGCGCTGGATGCCTTGGAACAGGCCATTTCCCATTGTGATATGACAAATGAAAATTGTCTGGTCTCCTTGAAAGAAGGGGTTGAGTTGACGCTGAAGGGACTGAAAGATGCCCTGGGAAAGGCGGGACTTGAAGAGGTAAAAGCCCATGGGGAAACCTTCGACCCCAATTATCACCAGGCGGTGAGCGAGATGGAAGACGGAAGTGTGGAAGCGGGCGCGGTATTGCATGAATTACAGAAAGGGTACCTGTTGAACCAGAGGCTGTTAAGGCCGGCAATGGTTGTTGTGAACAAGAAGAACCAGGCATCCCAAAAAGAAAATGACAGGTAATGATCTATTACCTTTTTATTGGTTTTGGAGCGAAATTAAAAAGAAATTGCTGTATTAAGGAGGCAATAAGATGGGAAAAATAATAGGCATTGATCTTGGTACGACAAACTCATGTGTGGCCGTGATGGAAGGAGGTGACCCCGTCGTTATTGCCAGTGCGGAGGGGAGCAGAACCACCCCATCAATGGTTGCATTCACTGACAGCGGAGAACGGCTTGTCGGACAGACGGCCAAGAGGCAGGCCGTAACCAATCCACAGAACACCGTATTTGGTGTCAAGAGATTGATCGGACGGAAGTATGGTTCACCCGAGGTGCAAAAGGATAAGGAGGTGCTCCCTTTTGAGATCAGCCAGGCGAGTAATGGTGACGCTCATGTGACAATTAGGGGGAAAGACTATAGCCCCGCAGAAATATCCGCCATGATCCTTCAGAAGATGAGGCAGACCGCGGAGGATTACCTGGGAGAAAAAGTGGAGGAGGCGGTAATCACCGTCCCTGCGTATTTCAATGACAGCCAGAGACAGGCTACCAAGGATGCCGGCCGCATTGCTGGACTCAAGGTGGAGCGGATCATCAATGAACCGACCGCGGCCTCCCTGGCATACGGGGTGGACAAGAAGGGCGACAAGAAAATCGCCGTCTTTGATCTCGGCGGCGGAACGTTTGATATTTCAATCCTGGAGATTGGCGAGGGAGTATTCGAGGTCAAATCCACCAACGGTGACACGCACCTGGGTGGAGAAGATTTTGATTTGCGGATCGTCGATTACCTGGCTGATGAATTCAGGAAAGATCAGGGTATCGACCTGAGAAATGACAAGATGGCCCTCCAGAGATTGAAGGAAGCGGCTGAAAAGGCGAAAATGGAGCTTTCCGGCTCCATGGAGACGGACATTAACCTTCCCTTCATTACTGCGGATGCAAGCGGACCAAAACACCTGAATATCAAGCTGACCCGCGCCAAAATGGAGGCATTGGTAGATGATCTGGTGGAAAAGGTGGTAAATCCCTGTACTGTGGCCCTGAAGGATGCCGGCCTCAGTGCGGGCAACATGGATGAAGTGATCCTGGT
Source organism: uncultured Desulfobacteraceae bacterium (assembly GCA_964633015.1). Lineage (GTDB taxonomy): Bacteria > Desulfobacterota > DSM-4660 > Desulfatiglandales > Desulfatiglandaceae > B46-G9. The sequence continues at coordinate 19,112 of CAZWEV010000010.1, forward strand.
AGGCGGGATGACCAGGATGCCCAAGGTGCAGCAGAAGGTGAAGGAAATTTTCGGGAAAGAACCAAGCAAGGGGGTCAATCCTGATGAGGTGGTTGCCATTGGCGCGGCAATCCAGGGCGGTGTCTTGAAAGGTGACGTCAAAGATGTGCTCCTCCTGGATGTGACACCGCTTTCCCTGGGGATTGAGACGTTGGGTGGAGTTTTTACCAAATTGATCGAGAAAAATACCACCATCCCGACCCGGAAAAGCCAGATATTTTCCACAGCTGCCGATAGCCAGCCTGCAGTTGAGATTCATGTGCTGCAGGGCGAGCGGGAAATGGCGGCGAATAACAAAACCCTGGGAAGATTCCAACTGGTGGGCATTCCCCCCGCGCCGCGCGGCATTCCCCAGATTGAGGTTGCCTTTGACATTGATGCAAACGGGATTGTCCATGTTTCCGCAAAAGACATGGGGACAGGGAAAGAACAATCCATAGAAATTACAGCCTCCAGCGGCCTAAGCGAAGATGAGATAGAAAAACTCGTGAAAGATGCGGAAGTACATGCTGAGGAGGACAAGAAAAAGCGGGATCTGGTAGATGCCCGGAATATGGCTGACTCGCTGATCTACACGACTGACAAGACAGTAAGGGAAGTGGGAGATAAAGTAGATGCGGGTACCAAAGATCAGATTAACCAGTCCATCGAAAAATTAAGGAAGGCCATGGAAGGGGAAAACGTCGAGGAAATAAAGCGATTGAGCGATGAATTGACGCAGGCCTCTCATAAACTGGCGGAAACCATGTATGCGCAGGCAAGCCAACAGCAACAGGCACAGGCCGGCGGTGGTTCGGCTGGTCAATCCGGAGGCGGGGCTTCAGCCGATGAAGATGTCGTTGATGCGGACTTTGAGGAAGTGAAAAAGTAACGATGAAGGCAGTGGAACGGTATCAGGCTATCTCCACCATCGTGCTGGTGGGGGTAGCCTTTTTTTTGCACAGTTGTGTTGCAGTGAAGCCGATCAAACCGCCGGAAGAGGTTCCGCTAAAAGCTGTTTCACAGGCCCCGCCCGAGAAAGATGATTTTGTGTTGGCGGAATCCGCCCTGCAGGCCGGACATCAGGACGAAGCACTGGAATTATATATTGCCTATCTGGGAAAACACCCTGAGGGGAGAAATGCGGCGAGATCATTGCAGAGGATAGGAAATATCTATTTCAGTGGCGGGCAATATAATGATGCGCTGAGATACTATGAAAGACTGGCTGCCGGTTTTCCGGAATACCCGGCCCTGCCCGAAGTCACGTATAGGGTGGTGAGCACTTACCATGAGCTCGGACAATACCGTGCTTCCAGCGACCGGGCCCTGGAATGGGTCAGGGATTATCCTGATAATCCATTGATGGGAAAAATATGCAATGTGCTGGGTCTTGACTATGCAGCCCTGGGGGACCGGGAGCAGGCCCTTTTCTGGTGGTTACGGGCTGAGAAGAATACCGACAACGAGCCCCGGTTGCAGTCTGAGATCAGGGAAAATCTGGTTCATTTGATTGACACGAGCGATATTGGTATTCTTGAACGCTTCCTTCAATATGCAGCTGGGAGTGATTTGGTTCCCCATATTTACTATCGACTTGCCCAATTGTACCTGGATAAAGGCAATTTAGCAGATGCACGGGCAGCGGCTATGGCCCTGGTCAGGTCCAGTTCTTTACAGAAATGGGTAGATCTCGGGCGGGGACTTCTTCAGCGTATCGAAGCGGAACTTTCCGTCAAGGCGGGATCCTTTGGCTGCCTGTTACCGCTCAGCGGCCCCTTCGCCTCTTTTGGTGAAAAGATCCTCAACGGTATCCAACTGGGACTGGGAGTATTCAGTGAGGCCGAAGGAAATGCGCCACAGATGGAGGTGCTGATCAAAGACACCGAAGGGGACCCGGAAACCGCAGCTGCTGAGATGGAGACGCTGGCGAAGGAAGATCATGTCATAGGGGTTATGGGCCCCCTTACAAGCAAGGCTTCGCTGGCTGCTGCGCAAGCGGCCGAAAAACTCGGTGTGCCGATTATGACCTTGACGCAGCGGGAAGGAATAACAAACGAAGGAAAGATGGTATTCAGGAATTTCCTCGTTCCTTCAAAAGAGATTCAAAAGATTATCAGCACTGCCGTTGATGATCTGGATTTGAAACGTTTTGCTATCCTCTATCCCGATAATTCTTACGGGCGTTTTTTCATGAACAGGTTTTGGGATGAGCTTGAAAAGGCAGGCGCAACGGTCACTGCTGTGGAGTCATATAAACCCGACCAGACGGATTTTGGGGATCAGATAAGAAAAATGACCGGGCTTTACTATCCCAGACCTGCGTCACTCGTGAAGAAACTCCGGGAGATGAAGACACCGTATGAGCTGGAGACGGAAATTGAGCCTGAAGGACCTCAGCCTATTATAGATTTTGATGCGGTTTTCATACCGGATACCTACCAGAGAGTGGTCATGATTGCTCCGCAACTCATGTATTATGATGTGACAGACGTGCAACTCATCGGTACGTCCCTCTGGCAATCGCAAAAACTGATTGAGATGGCGGGGAAATATGTTCAAGGAGCAATTTTCCCTTCAGGGTTTTTCAGGGGGCTGGATGATCCCCAGGTGAGGGAATTTGTCCGGCGTTACAAAGATATTTTTGCATCAGAGCCGGGGATCCTTGCAGCCACGGGATATGACACGGCCGGGATCTTTAAGGCAGTCATGGCTGACTTCTATATTCGTACAAGAAGGGATCTCAGAAAGGCCCTCCTGTCGATTCGGCACTATGACGGGGTAACAGGAACCATCTCATTCGATACCGAAGGGGAGGTTGAAAAAGAACCCCTTATGCTGACCATAACCGGCAGGCACATGATGGTCTTCCACTAATCTTGCTCTTTCTTTTCTTCCGATGCCTCCTCATCCTGCTTTTTCCTTCCGGCCATCTTGGAGATAAGAATGCTGATTTCATAGAGCACTATCAGAGGACCCGCCATCATGCACTGGGTTGCTACATCAGGGGGGGTCAGAATGGCTGCAATGACGAATGTCAACAATATTGCGTATTTCCTCTGTTTTTTCAGGAAGTCGGCGGTGACAAGACCTATTTTGGTAAGGAAAAAAACCACAACAGGAAGTTCAAACACGATCCCGAAAGCAAAGAGCAGTTTAATGGAAAAAGAGAAGTACTGTTTGACTGAGGGGAGGGCTTTTACGTATTCATTGGAAAATCCGAGAAAGAATTTGAAGCCGAAAGGAAATACCACGAAATAGCCGAAAAGCGAACCTCCAACAAAGAGAATAGTGGAGAAAAGGACGAATGGAATGACGTATTTCTTTTCCCGCTGATAGAGACCGGGCGCAATAAAAAGCCACAATTCATAAAAGATGAACGGCGCGGCCAGAAGGATGCCCGCGATGAGGGATACCTTGAGGTAGGTGATGAACATCTCGGGAAGATTGGTGAAAATGAGCCGATCCCCCTTGGGTAAGACGGTTTTCAGCGGGAGGATAAGGTACTGAAACAGTCTTTCCGAGAAGATGTAGCAGATGACAAAGGCCACTCCTACGCCGATGGAGATGGCCACCAACCGTTTTCGCAATTCCTCAAGATGACTCAAGAAGGGCTGTTTTTCTCCCTCATCCATCCTCTCGTTTCTCCTTTTCATCCGCCGGCTTTTTGCCGGCGGCCGTATCTCTGTCCCGGGATACCTTACTGTTCTCGTAATCCATGATCATTTCGTCAAAGTCCTCATATTTTTGGGCCTTTTCCTCGGGACCCTCAGCTATTTCAACTTCAGTTGACTTTTCAGCGTCGCCGTCTTTGGGGGACTTTTCCCCGGCTGGCTCGGCCATTTCAGCGTCGCCGTCTTTGAGGGCTTTTTCCTCGGCGGGATTCGCCATTTCAGCTTCGATTGACTTTTCAATCCCGCTGATGGAGTCGACGAGGTCCTCCTTGGCCTGTTTCAGGTCTTCATCCAGGTCTAGACTGTCCTTCAATTCCTGTGTCGCCTTCTTGAATTCGGCCATTCCTTTGCCAAGGGCCTTGGCCAGATCCGGGAGCTTGCTCGGCCCGATGACTATAAGGGCTATGACCAGAATGACGATAAGTTCGGGCATTCCGATGCCAAACATGGAAACCTCCTTTGCAGCACATTCTCAGGCTTGCAAGAAGTCAGGCAGTGAAACAGAGACCTCTTGAAAGGCAGGAATGGTCAATTTCATGACGTTGCCGGTCATAAAGTGAGGAGCATAGCCACCTCATCACAGTTTGGGAACTTGGTGCACTTGAGACAATCGGCCCAAATTTTTTGCGGAAGGAGCGATTTAGAGACTTTTTTGAATCCAAATCTACTAAAAAAATCAGGGATATAGGTCAATGCAAACACTTTTTTCAGCCCAAAAGACTGTGCCTCTTTCATGCAGGCTTCTACCAGTGTTGACCCCACACCCATTCCCTGCAATTCCTCAAAAACGGCCAATGATTTTATTTCAGCCAGATCTTCCCAGCAGATCCCCAGTCCGCAGACCGCCAGAATCTCATTTTTCTTCTGAAGACTTTCTGCAACGAAATAATCTCTCATGTGATCATACAGCTCACTGAGAGGCCTTGGAAGCAGCACACCTTTCCCCCCATAATACGTGAGCAGCGCGTGGATATCGTGTATATCAGAGATAATGGCCTTTCGCACTGCCACACGTTTTTGATTCCCATCATCAGGCACGCTCATTTCTTCGCTCTCAGCACAAATCCCTTTATCTTTTCGGCTCTGAATAATTCGTTGGCAAATCCCTTTGCCTCTTCAGCGGTCTTGAAACTGCCGCATCGTACCCGGTAGCGTGATGATCCGTTTACTCTGACCTCATAGTAATAGGCCGGATAGCCTTTTGCGGTGAGTTTTCGAACGAACGCTTCTGCCTTTTTCTGAATGCCCAGCGATGCTATCTGTATGGTGAATTTTCCCCCGGCTTGGGCAACTTCCGGCCCTTGACCAGTCTTTTTCTTCCCGCTCTCTTCTCTGTGAGCGACTGGTTTATTTGGTTTCTTCTGCCGATCGGAAGTGAGCTGATCTCTTGCCACTGCTTTCTTCTTTTTGGAAAGATTTTCGTAAAACGCGAGCTTCGGATCTTCAAAGGATTTCGTTGGAGTTTCAGATTTTGACGAATCTCCGTGTCCGATCAGTCCCTGGAGCTTTGCAATCTGCGCTTTCAGTTCAGAGATGCTCTGCACGCCGTCGGGGACAAAACCCCGACCCACGAGTATCCCGAGGACAAATATCCATGCCAGGAGAAAAAAGAGGCAAAGCCCCCAGAAGAATGCAGCCTTTGCCGAGAGCTCTATTGCATGGCCTTTTCTCCGCCCTTTGGATGATGTCTTCGAGTTACTCATAGCTCAGACCGCTTTGTGGATTGGAGTATTTACATTTTTTCCGGCGAATGGATACCCATGAGCTCAAGACCGGTTGCAATGATCTGCCTTATTCCTTGTACTAGCAAGAGCCTCGCAAGGCTGAGATCCCGGTTTCCCGAAACGATCCGATGCTCTGGAATTTTCGTTCCCAGATTGAAATAGCGGTGAAAAAGAGCTGCAAATTCAGTCAAAAAATAGGTCAACCGATGAGGTTCCAGGCTCTTGCATATTTCATCAAGCAGACCGGGAAATTCGTCCATCATCCGGATGAGGGAAATCTCCTCGTCGAGGGTAAGCAGTGCGAGAAATTCGCCGGAGGCCACGGGCAAACGAAGTCCTTGTTCTTCAGCTTTTCTGAATATACTGCAGGTCCGTGCGTGAGCATATTGTACATAGTAAACAGGATTTTCACTGTCCTGTTTTTTTACGAGATCAATGTCAAAGTCCAAGGCTGAGTCATGGTGTTTCGTTAAAAATACAAAACGTGCCGCGTCGACCCCAACTTCATCAATGAGCTCTTTGAGCGTTACATAAGAACCGGCGCGTTTGGACATCTTCAGTTCTTCGCCGCCCTTCCAGAGTTTTACCAATTGGATGAGCATAACGGAGAGCCATTCACCAGGGATCCCGTTTGCCCGCAGAGCGGCCTTCATACGCGGAATATACCCATGATGATCAGCGCCCCAGAGGTTGATTGCCCAGGAAAACCCTCTCCTTTTCTTGTCGAGATGGTAGGAGATATCAGATGCGAAGTAAGTGAATTCTCCGTCGCTCTTTCTTAACACTCTGTTTTTGTCATCACCGTAGGGTTCCGTCTTGATCCATAATGCCCCTCCTTCTGTGTAGAGATGTCCTGCTTTCTCAAGCTCATTGAGGGTTTTTTCTATCATCCCGTCTGTGTGAAGGCTTCTCTCGCTGTACCATGTATCAAAGGAAACCCTGAAAAGCTCCAGGTCCTGCTTGATTTCATGGAGCATCATCTTTTCCCCGATGTGGGCGCAGGCAGAGACCGCTTCTTCGTGGTTCATGCCTGCAAGATCAACCTGCTCTGCAACGGATCTTGCAAGCTCCGCGATGTAGTCGCCGCGGTACCCGGACTCGGGAAAAGGATATTCCGGATCATTTGATTGTCTCCACCGGCTGTAGATTGACTCACCGAGCATCCTGATTTGTTGTCCGGCATCATTGATGTAAAATTCACTGGAAACGTCATACCCGCAGAAGGAAAGGATGCGGCTCAGGGTATTGCCCAGAGCGGCCCCTCTTCCATGCCCCAGGTGGAGAGGGCCGGTCGGGTTGGCGCTCACAAACTCCACCATCACCTTTGATCCCTTTCCAAGTTCACTTCGTCCATACTCCCGTCCCCGGGTGACCACCTCTCGGAGTATCTGATGCCACTGATCACGTTGCAGCAAAAAATTGATAAAACCCGGCCCGGCAATGTCAACAGTTTCAAATACATTTTGGATCTGGAGTAATTGTTTCACGAGGATTGCGGCAATTTCCCTTGGATTTCTTTTCTGCCCGCCACTCAGAGCCATGGGCAAATTGGTAGCAAAGTGGCCATGGTTCGCGTTCTTGGGAACTTCCACCACATAATCCGGAGGGGGCGCTTTTTTCAGAAGGCCTTGCTCAAAACAGGTGTGGAGGGTTGTATCGAGGATCTCTCGTAATTTCTTCTTCATGAATTCATATCCTGAGCGGTAATGGAAAATCGAATCCAGATAGGCTACCCGATCTCGCACGGGAGATCAAGCACTATATCGATCAGGAATTTCGGCAAAACACGCGGTGAAACCCATGAAGCAAAACCTAAACAGTGGATCAGGGAATTACAAAATCATTTGACTTTGTCTCTGAAGTTGTCTAATCTCTCACTTTTGAGAATTTCCCGATGTTTTGTCTCGAAGAATATGATTATGCATTGCCGGCAGAACTGATTGCTCAGGTGCCGACCCTCAAACGCGATCATTCCCGCCTGCTGTTGCTGAATCGCCAGACCAAGGTGACTGAAGATTCTTATTTTTTTAACCTTCCTGATCTTCTAAACCCCGGCGATACACTGGTAGTCAATGATACCAGGGTGATACCTGCCAGGCTGCGTGGACGGAAGGAAAGCGGTGGTCGCGTTGAGATCCTCGTCCTGAACCAAAAGGGAAACGGCGACGAGAACGATCGTAGAAGGTTGTGCCTGTATAAGGCATCCAAGCGGCCCCGGATTGGGAGTTCCCTATTTTTTCAGGGGGGGATTAGCGGAACGGTCCTGCATCTTCTTGATGATGGGAAAGTGCTGATGCAATTTGACGGCACGGATTCGGTGGCGGATCTGCTGCGGGAAAAGGGGCAGATGCCGGTCCCTCCGTACATTAAGCGTTCGGATTATTCCCACTCGAGTATTGACCGGCAACGCTACCAGACAGTGTATTCGAGAAGAGAAGGTGCCGTGGCAGCACCGACGGCAGGTCTTCATTTTACGGAAGAACTCCTGGAAAAGCTGGAAAAGAGGGGAATCAGAGTCGTTTCTGTGACGCTGCATGTGGGATATGGAACGTTCCAGCCCGTTCGCACTGCTGATATCAGAGACCACAAACTGGGGGCCGAGTATTTCAAGGTTGAAGACCATGCGGCGAGGATGATCCGGGAATGCCGGGCTTCGGGAAAAAGAGTGATTGCCGTGGGCACCACAGCCGTGCGAGCGCTGGAAACAACCGCCCTGGCAAAGGGAACCGTCGAACCCGGAGAAGGAATGACGGATTTGATGGTGACCCCCGGTTTTTCTTTCCGGGTGGTGGATGGGCTCATAACCAATTTTCATCTCCCAAAGAGTTCCCTGCTTTTCCTGGTAGCGGCCTTTGTCGGTCTGGATGCGATTCGGGAGGCATATGCTTCGGCTATTGAAAAAAAATACCGCTTTTACAGCTACGGCGATGCCATGCTCATTCTATGAAAAAAGAGACTGTATATCCTGGCCTGCCTTGGTTTCAAGGCGCTGAAATGTCGGGAAAAGAGAAACGTTCTTGGAGTTCAGAACAGTACAGAAACGCGGGGACACCGGCGAAAGACTGGGCGAGATTGAAACATCCCATGGGAAATTCAGCACGCCGGCCTTCATGCCGGTGGGGACTCAGGGGTCTGTAAAAGCCATAAGCCCGGATGAACTATGGCAAACAGGGGCAGAGATCATTCTCTCCAATACGTACCACCTGTACTTGAGACCGGGGCATACGCTTATTGAAAGCCTCGGGGGCTTGCACAGATTTATGGGATGGAACGGCCCCATTCTTACGGATAGCGGAGGCTTTCAGGTATACAGCCTTGCAAGATTGCGCCGGATCTCAGAGGAAGGGGTTGTTTTTCAGTCTCACCTGGACGGATCCCGGCACTTTATAGGTCCTGAACAGGCAATGGATATCCAGCGGGCGTTAGGTTCAGATATTGCCATGGCGTTTGATGAATGTGTTTCCTATCCGGCGGAGTATGAGTATGTGGAACAGTCGGTCCAGTTGACCAGCCGGTGGGCGGAGAGATGCCGGGATCACATGAAATCCACGGACCAGGCACTTTTCGGGATCGTCCAGGGCGGTGTCTACCGGGATCTCAGAGAAAAAAGTGTGCGTGATCTGGTGCCTCTTGGTTTCGATGGGTACGCGCTGGGCGGACTGGCGGTGGGAGAGGACCGGGATACGAGGCTGCGTGTTATTCGTGAAGCCATTCAAATGCTTCCCGACGATAAGCCGGTCTACCTGATGGGAGTTGGAGCGCCCGAGGATCTGGTGGAATCAGTTGCTTTGGGGGTGGACATGTTTGATTGCGTGATGCCCACCCGGAACGCCAGGAACGGAACCCTTTTCACAGACCGCGGCCGCATGACTATTAAGAACGCCCGGTACTCGGATGATGAACGGCCGGTGGACGAACAGTGCGACTGCTACACGTGTACCCATTTTTCGCGGGCATATCTGAGACATCTGTTTCTGGCAAGAGAACTTTTGGCCTACAGATTAAATACCATTCACAACCTTCGGTACTATGCGCGCTTGATGACAGGCCTGAGAGATGCCATAAAACATGCGCGCCTGGACGCATTCAAGAAGGCGTTCTATGAAATGCAGGCAGAGGGAATGAAAGAGAGTAGTTCAACGATTGAATAGCCAGGCGTGCAATGAGAATCATTGGCTCGAAAGCACGGGCGGCGTTCAGTGAAACAAAAGGGAGGTCTTATCATGCATTTTCTAGCATATGCAATGGGTCAAGGTGGATCAGGAGGCGGCGGTCAGGGCGGAAGCCTCGGGGCGTTTATTCCCCTGATCTTGATGTTTGTGATATTTTACTTCCTGCTTATCCGTCCCCAGCAGAAGAAAGCAAAGATGCACAAGCAGATGCTTTCAGCCATAAAAAAGGGTGACCGGGTGGTGAGCTCCGGGGGGCTGCAGGGTGTGGTTACCGGCATCACTGATGATGTGGTCACCGTGGAAATAGCCCCAAAAGTGAGGGTAAAGATCTCTCGCGGTTCCGTCTCCGGCATCCTGAACAAGAGTGCGTAGGAGTGCACATCAGCACCGCATCGGCTCTGTAATCACCCTGGAATGGTGGATTCCTATCCAGGGCTTTCTAATATTCCATGCATGGGAGTGAATCACCGGTGTCAAAGAATCTTGGTTTACGGGCGGGAATTGTTACATTAGTGATAGTCGTTGCATTGATATACCTTGTGCCTTCGTTGACAAAAAACCTTCCTCCGTGGTGGTCGAATGTCCTTCCCAAGGACAAGATCCATCTGGGCCTTGATCTCCAGGGAGGGATACACCTCAGCCTGGAAGTGGAGGCCGGCAAGGCGGTAGAGAGCAACCTGGAACGGGTGGTGGAAGAGCTCAAGAATGACCTCCGGAAGAGCAAGATCAGATACCTGGAGCTCAAGCGTTCAGGCAAAGATGGAATTGCCGTGAAGTTGATGCGGGATGACGATGTGACTGCCTTCCGGGAAATGGTCCACGCCAATTATCCGGACTATGATCCGGGGACTCCCAGTTACGAAGACGGGAAACCCGTGTTTCATGTGGTGTTGCTCTCCAAGGCCCGGGAGAGGATCATGAGGATGGCCGTTGATCAGGCGCTTGAAACGATCCGGAACCGGATTGACCAGTTTGGAGTGAGCGAACCTGATATTCGGCCCCAGGAAGGGCACCGCATCCTGATTCAACTTCCGGGTGTCAAGGATCCGAAAAGAGCTATCGCACTCATTGGAAAGACGGCGCTCCTGGAGTTCAAGCTGGTTGACGAAGACCATAGCGTGGATGAAGCTCTGAAGGGCCACATCCCACCGGGCGATGAAATCCTCTACGAAACCTCCATCGACCGAAAGACGGGACAGCGGAGAAAGATCCCTTTCCTTCTCAAGAAACGGACCCTGCTCACCGGAGAATATATTACTGATGCCAGGGTGCAGATTGACAGCCGCTACAATGAACCCTATGTCTCTTTATCATTCGATGCCCGCGGGGCGAGACTATTTGAAAACATAACCGGCCAGAATATTAAGAAAAGGCTGGCAATTGTCCTTGACAACAAGGTGTATTCGGCGCCGGTCATACAGGACAAGATCTCCGGGGGGAGGGCTCAGATCACCGGACGTTTCAGCACGGACGAGGCGAGAGATCTTGCTATTGTACTCAGGGCCGGGGCCTTGCCCGCTCCGGTAAAAATCCTGGAAGAAAGGACGGTTGGTCCCTCTCTGGGGAAGGACTCCATCGAGAAAGGATTCAAGTCAGCGATCATCGGCGGCATTTTGGTCGTGCTTTTCATGGCCGTGTATTACAGCCTGAGCGGCATTATCGCGGACCTTGCCCTTGTTTTGAATGTTGTTCTGATCATGTCAGGACTTGCCTTTTTCGGTGCCACTCTGACGCTGCCCGGCATCGCCGGAATTATTCTGACCATTGGTATGTCAGTGGACGCCAATGTGCTCATCTTCGAACGTATCAGAGAGGAACTCCGCCTGGGGAAAACTCCCCGGGCCGCTATCGAAGGAGGATACGGCAAGGCCCTTGTCACCATTCTTGATGCCAATGTGACCACTCTTATCGCGGCCTTGGTACTCTTTCAATTCGGAACCGGCCCCATAAGAGGGTTTGCGGTCACTCTGAGCATCGGTATCATTGCAAGTATGTTTACGGCGATTTTTGTGACAAGGGTTGTTTTTGACTACCTTTACACTGTGAAGAGAATGAAAAAAGTCAGTATTTGAGCAACATGACGAAAGGCTGGGGTACTCAATGGAATTCATTAAGCCGGGTATAAATATTAATTTTATCAGATATCGAAAATGGGCATTTGTCCTGTCAGGAGCACTCATCCTTGCCACGATTCTGCTCCTGGCATGGCGGGGGGGACCCAATTACGGTGTGGATTTTACCGGTGGCGTGCTGGTCCAGGTGCGGCTGGACCAGCAGCATTCTCCCGGTGAGATCAAGAATGCCTTGAAACCAATCAATCTCCAGGACAGCATTATTCAGCAGTTCGGCGACAAAGCCGCTTCCGAGTATCTCATCAGGGTACGGAAAACCAATCTGGAATTGACCGGGCTGAGTGACGGGGTAAGAAGTGCCCTTATTTCGGCGTTTGGGAAAGGTGTTGATATTCGGCGAGTGGAAATGGTGGGGCCAAAAGTCGGGAAAGATCTGAGACAAAAGGCCCTCTTTGCCATATTCTACGCTATTCTCTTCATTGCCATATACATCTCCGGCCGGTTTGAACTCAAATGGATGATGAGTATCATTATGGCCCTTTCTCTTGCGTTTGTGGTCTACCTGACCTCCAGTTTCGGAGTCAGCGTGACCTGGCTCATCATTATCGCACTTCTTGTCACCCTTGGACTGTGCTGGTTTTTGAACCTCAAGTATGCCTTAGGGGCCATTTTCGCCCTTATTCATGATGTGACCATCACTATCGGGGCCTTTGCGTTGACGGACAGGGAGATTTCTCTTGCGATTATTGCCGCCTTCCTCACTCTCGTGGGCTATTCACTGAATGATACTATTATCGTATTTGACCGCATCAGGGAGAACGTCCGGCGCTTCCGGAGACGCCCTTTTCAGGAAGTCATGAACGAGAGCATTAATGAGACCCTGAGCAGGACTATCCTGACGTCCTCCACGACACTGGTGGTGGTGGCCGCCCTCTTCGTTTTGGGCGGCGGGGTTATCCATGATTTTGCCTTTGCCATGCTGGTGGGCATTGTTGTCGGAACATACTCTTCCATTTTTGTTGCCAGTCCGATCCTTCTCATGTGGGAGCGGAAAATGGCAGGCAAGTCAGGACGGGTAAGAAAGGGTCAGAGAAACGGAATGCGCGTGAAGAGCACGTAAGCCAACGCACGGGGTTGCTCTGGATTGATCAGCGAGAAGAGGGGAAAAAAGAAAACCGGGGCCAGACCCGGTGTCTGGATTACGGTGTTGTTTATTGCGGCCCTCCTGGGTATGGGCGGGTGGTTGTACTATGGCCTCTACATGGTTCGGCCGCAACTGAAGTCCCTTCTGGTACTGGTAAACAGCGAAGCCAGGCAATTGATTCCCGGCGACAAGATAGCTCTCCATCCCAAAGATCGCGTCAGAATCCTGAAGATTTCCACGAATATCCCATTCAACCTCTCTGTACGGGTAGTCTCTTCCGGCTTTGATGTGGAAGCGCTCAAGTATCAGGAAGAGGCTTTATTCCGCCTGCTGCCCCATCAGGATATGTTCCAGTCCTATCATTTCGTGGTGAAAGTGAAATACCGGAACCGGGATCTGGGCCGTTTTATCATGGATATCAAGCCGTATGTGGATGACTGGCTCGATAAGGTAAACAGGACCATTGATAAGAAACAGCGGCTTGAAGTTCTTCAAAACGCCTGTGCCATGTTCCCCGACGATGAGCGGTTGAAAAAGCGACTGCAGGAGGAATACCGGGCTCAGGGAAAATGGAAAGATGTTGCCGCAATGATTGAAAAGACTTCCAAGGGTACCCGGGACAAGGCAACCCTGCTTTCCCTCCTTGAAACCTACCGGGCGGCATCGAATACAAAGGGGATGATTTCTGTACTGGAAAGGCTTGTCAGCCTGGATCCCAGGGATGTGGAATTGCGGCTCCAACTGGCAGAGGCGTTCGAAAAACAAGGCAAGCTGAAATCTGCTGCAAACCAGTATGAGGCAGCTTTGAATGGGATCCCCGGGAAAGAAAAACTACCGATCTGCAATAAGCTCGGGTACCTCTGGGCAAAGGTGGGACAATACCGGAAGGCCATCACCTTTTATGAAAAGGCATCGACCCTGGATCCTAAGGACAGCAACCTTTACTATAACCTGGCGTATCTTTACGAAAAAGTCGGAGAGAAGAAAAAAGCGCATTTGTATCTGGAAAAGGCCCTGGCCCTCAATCCCCGCGATGTGGAGGGGCGGATGAAGCTGGCCCAGGAACTGATGGAAGGAAAAGAGTGGAAAAAGGCGGAGGCGATCCTCGACCAGATAGTGAAAAAAGATCCGAAATCTCTGCAGGCCCTTCAGCTTCTGGCGCAGGTTCTTGACAAGACGGGTAAGAAGAAAGCACTGATTGATGTCTATGAGAAGATCCTCACCGTGAGTCCCGGCAACCAGACAGTGCTGTTTAATGTAGGCGTACTTGAGTACGAAGCAGGGCATCTGAAAAAGGCCTTGTCCAGGCTGGAGAAATACGAAAAAAAACACCCGAAAGATGTAGAGACACGGTCTATCCTGTTTGACATATACAGGAAGCTGAAAATGGTGGACAAAGCCTATGAAGAGGCTGTGACCCTTGTGGAGATGGGCACCAAGGACCTGGACACCTATTTTTATGCGGCTGATTATTTGAGTAACAAGGGTGCATATAAGAAATTGATTCCTATCCTGCAGAAGGGGTTGAAAATAGATCCTGATGCGGATGACCTGCGGGATTACCTGGTGGTTTGCTATGTGAAAACCGGGGCGGAAAAAAGTGCCATGGCGGAGATGGAGAGGATTCTCAAGAATCGTCCCAACGATGTGTCTTTGTTACTGGATCTCGCGCGGTTGAAGGAAAAATACGCTGACTACGCCGGGGCTTTGCAGGCATACAAGAAGGTCGTGAATCTGGCCCCGAACAATGAAGAAGCGCAGAACGCATACCTGCGCCTGAGATTGAAAGTGATGGAGAGTGAGTAATTCCGCTGAAAGACCCCATTTTGATGTCACCGCAGGACTGCTTTTTCGTTCGGGGAAGGTCTTGATTTCCAGGAGGCGGAAAGGAAGCCATCTGGCCGGTATGTGGGAGTTCCCGGGAGGAAAAAAGGAGGCAGAAGAATCACTTGAGGAGTGCCTTGAAAGAGAACTGCGGGAGGAACTCGGCGTCAAGGTCAGCGTAGGAAACCATTGTCTTACGGTTGAGCATAGCTACGACGACAGATATATCACTCTTCACGTTTTTCATTGCATCCTGCTGGACGGGGACCCGAGACCATTACAGAGTGACGCGATCGTATGGGTTACGCCCGCAGAACTGGGACGTTATGAGTTCCCTCCACCCGACAGAGAAATTATCGAGTATCTGCGCCGGCGCGACCCTGAAAGAAAGGAGGATCAGATGTTTTACAAGAAGGATAGTGACGGCTACAGGAGCCTGGCGGAAGGGATACAGATGAAATCCCTTACTCACGGGGAGAAGACGCTGCTCTGCGAATTCAGGATTGCAGGAGGGGCCTCACTTCCGTCCCATGCCCATCCCCATGAACAGACCGGATACCTTGTGAGCGGGAAAATGCGCTTTGTCATTGACGGGAAGGAGTTTCAGGCTGAAGCCGGAGACAGCTGGTGCATCAAGGGGAATGTCGCTCACAGCGCGGAAGTCCTGGAGGATTCGGTCGCCGTAGAGGTGTTCTCTCCCGTAAGAGCGGAATATCTGGAATAAACTGCCTCAAACAGCAGATCTTTCCCTATAAAAGCCCGGGATCCTACGGTGGTGGACTTTTTCTTGGCATCTCCTTCATAGACTTCAAGATTTCTCTCAGAAGGGCAGGGTCCTGCTGTGCAAGTTCTTTCGCCTTATTGAAATGGAATCCGGCTTTTTGCGGCTCTCCTTCGGCCTTGAAGTACCGCCCGAAATTGAAGTGGGCGAGCGCAAGCCTGTTCAGCCTTCCGTAGGATATTCCGAGGTGGTAGTAGACTTCTTTCTTGGTGGGATTGAACGAGGCCAGGCGTCTGAGAATCTCAATGGCCTGGTCGTATCTTTCCTGGTCCTCGTAGGATACTGCGAGCGTGAAAAGGGTATCTGAGTCTTCTCCATTAACGGAAAGCGCTTCTTTCAGGATAGTGACGGCATCCCCGGGCTTTCCCTCCAGTTGATACACCTTACCCAGGGTTCTCAGAATCAAGAGGGAATGTGGCCTTTCCTGAAGCGCCTTTTTGAGCTGCACTTCTGCCGAGGAGTATTCGGATCTATTCATATAGACGATGCCCAGACCTAGGTGCGGCGCAACCGCATCAGGGTGTCTTCTCAATGCCTCCTGAAACATTTTCTCCGCCTCATATGAGTCGAGGCAGGTTGCCCGAATAACGGTCTTGAACAGGGGGAAAAGGGCCCGGAACCGTTTGACTTGTTCATTTGGGGGAGCGGGTTTATACTGCATTGCCATGCTGTCCAGATTGGCCATCCTTTCCGGACCGGTGGGGTGAGTAAGAAGGTATGGCGGCATCTGTGACGTGTCCATCCAATTCCCCTGGCTGATTTTCTTTAATGCCTCGGTCAATGCCGAGGGTATGAAATCTGAGGCCGTCGCGTACTTGAAGCCCAGTTGATCTGCCTGACGTTCGTCTTCTCGGCTGTAGTGGAGTTGGGCCTGGATTCCCGCAGCCATGGAACCGGTGATCAGCGCATTTGTCGCCACACCTCCGCCAAGAAATACCCCTGCGAGAATCCCGGCCAGAGTGGCAAGCCCTATCTTCTTATTCTGCTCAATGCGCTGGGAGATGTGGCGTGCCATTGAGTGTCCTATTTCATGGGCCATCACTCCTGCCAGCATATCGCAGCTGTCCATAATCTCTATGAGACCGGAATAAAAGAAAATCTGGCCTCCCGGGGCGGAGAATGCATTGAGGGTGCCGTCTTTAATGATATGGAAGTGAAAGGGAAATGGCTTTGTCTTTATCGATTGCAGAAGATACTGTCCGAGGCCGTTTATGTAGTGGTTTGCATAGTCGTCGTCAAGAAGGACATAATGCTTGTTGATCTCCGCAAGAAATTTTTTTCCGAGGACCACTTCTTCATCAATGGAGAGGGCCTGAGCGGTGGAATGAAAAGGGGAGGCGGGTACGAGAAGAATCGCCAGCACCACCATCAGGACAACCGGTGAAGGAATATGGTTTCTGAGATTCATTGGGCTGCACTCATGTTGTCTTCAGCAGCAGGTTGGATTCTGGGGGCCTCAATCCACAGGCCTTCGATATCGTAGAATTCTCGAAACGGCTGGTAAAAGATGTGGATGACCACATCACCGTAATCCATCAAAACCCAGTGTCCCTCATGCTCGCCTTCGATCCCGTGTAATTTGAATCCTTTTTCTTTCAACCGCCTGAAAACGTGACGGACAATAGCCTGCACCTGGCGGCTGGAGTTCCCGCTCGCCACAAGGAAATAGTCGGTCATGGAACTGAGTTTGTACACTTCAAGCAAGACAGGAGCGGTTGCTTTCCTTTCCTGCACAACCTGGAGGCAGAGTCTGGCTTTATCTATGGTCTTCATGAGGCCGGTAAAGTCCCTTTTCAATAATATAGTCTCGAACCGTTTCAGGTACAAGAAAAACGATGGATTTTCCGTTGCGTACCATGTTCCGTATCCTTGTCCCTGAGATATCCATTACAGTGGATTGATAAATGATAACATGATTTCCTGAAGGCATGGTATAAACATTTTTTTTCCTCGGCCTTTTTTTCGATTGACTGAGCTCCATAATGAAGTCGTCGAGCGTCTGCAAATTGTGGCCGGACCGGGGGATGAGCACAAAGTTTGCGTAATCAAAGAGTTTCTGGTAGTTTTTCCAGGTCCTGATTTCGAGGAACGCATCACTGCCCAGGAGAAAGAAGAGCTCCGAATGCATGCCGAATTTCGATGTCAGCTCTTTCAAGGTATCGTATGAGTAAGATAAACCGGTCCTTCGGCCTTCAAGGTCCATGGCCTCCAGCATCGGTGATTCCCGGACGCCGAGACGAACCATGGCCAGGCGGTGATCAAAAGAGGTGACGGGGTCATGTGTTTTATGGGGCGGGGAAGCTGCTGGAATCAGGTATACTCTGTCAAGGTTCAGTTCCTGGCCGATTTCCTCGGCGGTGCGCAAATGGCCCAAGTGGACCGGATCAAAGGTCCCGCCCAGAATGCCGATTTTTAATGGGGCCGCCGTTTTCACTGCCGTATTTGTCCTCGGCCGTATACAACGAACTTTTTCGTGGTCAGTTCCTTGAGACCCATTGGTCCGAAGGCATGCAGCTTCGATGTATTGATGCCGATTTCGGCGCCGAGCCCCAATTGATTTCCGTCGTTGAAGCGGGTGGAGGCATTGACCAGGACAACCGAGGAGTCCACTTCAGCAAGGAAAAGCTGTGCGTGGTGATAATCATCGGTGACAATAGCGTCGGTGTGGCTTGACCCGTATCGGTCAATATGATCAAGGGCCTCATCCATGGCGCCCACGATCTTTACTGCCAGGACCAGGTCCAGAAATTCCTGGGGCCAATCGGATTCAACAGCGGGTATTGTATCCGGGAACAACGCAACTGTTTTCGGGCATCCCCGGATTTCTACTCCTGCTTCCTGAAAACGGCGAATCATACCGGGGAGAAATCCCGGTGCGATTTTTTCATGCACGAGCATCGTTTCCATGGCATTGCAGACCCCGGGGCGCTGCACTTTTGCATTAAAGCAGATTTCATCGGCCATTTTCAGGTCCGCGAATTCATCCACATAGACGTGACACACGCCTTTATAATGTTTCAATACCGGAATGCGTGAATGGCTGGTGACAAAGCGAATGAGCCCTTCACCCCCTCTCGGGATAATAATGTCCACAAGATCTTCAAGGCCGAGCAAGGCCTCTACGGCTTCCCGGTCTGTGGTCGGGATGACTTGGATGGCCTTTTCAGGAAGACCTGTTTCCCGAAGCGCCTCCCTGAGAAGACCGGCAAGAAACAGATTGGAGTGAATGGCCTCGGACCCTCCCTTCAGAATAACGGCATTCCCCGATTTCAAACAAAGACTTGCTGCGTCCACCGTCACGTTGGGACGTGATTCGTATATGAAACCAATGACGCCCAAGGGGATACGCGTCTGTCCCACTTTCAGCCCGTTCGGCCGCATCCACATGCGAGTGACTTCTCCGACCGGATCAGGAAGAGCGGCAACTTCATTGAGTCCTCCGGCCATGCTCTCAATCACGGCGTCATTGAGTGTGAGACGATCGATCATTGCCGCTGAAAGCCCGGAGTGACGGACTCCGGCAAGATCTTTGCGGTTTTCGTCTATGATGGCTGCACGGTTTTCCAGGAGTTTCCGGGCCATGAGTTTCAAGGCAGCATCTTTTTGGGTGCTCTGCACCTTCCGCAGTTCCCGGGCGGCCCCTTTTGCTTTTATCCCGATGGCGTCCATCATGCTCGCAATTGACATAATTCATTCCCTTCCTGGTCAATCGTAATGACAAGGTTGTCCCGGTTAATGACTTCATCATCGTACTTGAAGCCCAGTGTTGCCTCTATCTGCCCGGACCTGAGTCCCATTATTTTCTTGATATCACCGGAATGATAGTTGACAAGGCCGACGGCAAGTTCATCGCCTTTTTCATTTGTAAGCAATACCGCATTTCCCATGCTGAAACGCCCTTTCACGGCGAGAATCCCTGAAGGCAAAAGGCTCCTGCGCTGTTTCAAAATCGCCTGTTCGGCCCCGGTGTCTATCACCAGGACACCCTTTGGTTTCTTGGTGAAGGCAATCCAGTGCTTTCTGTTGCAAAGACGCATTTCTGCGGGAAAAAACAGGGTCCCTTCTCTCCTGCCCGCAAATATATCCCTTAAAATGTTCGGTTTCAACCCGTTTGCAATGATGGTTGGAACACCTCTCATGGAAACCTTGCGAGCGGCCTTCACTTTACTTGCCATGCCTCCGGAACCGAGAAAGCCGGGGATGGTGCTCGCGCATTTCATGATATTCCGATTGAAGTGCTCCACTTCATGGATAAGAGCAGCATCCGTATGGGAACGAGGGTCCTTGGTAAAAAAACCGTCAATGTTCGTCAGATTCACCAGGAGCTGAGATTCTGTCATCCCGGTGACCATTGCACTCAGGTTGTCATTGTCGCCGAATTTAATTTCATCCACCACAACAGTATCGTTTTCGTTGATAATGGGAATAATATTCCAGGACAGGAGCGTGAAAAGGGTGTTGCGGGCATTCAAATAACGGCGTCTATGGGTGAGATCGTCCCGTGTCAAAAGAATCTGAGCCACACGCTGACCATGTTGTTCGAATGCCTCCTCATAAACCATGATAAGCCGACTCTGTCCTAAGGCTGCAATCGCCTGCTGCTGGGAGACCGATTGGGGCCGCTTGGTGAAGCCCATTTTTCGGAGACCCGCTGCAATAGCTCCTGAGGAAATCAGCACTATTTCAATGCCTCTTTTCCGCAGATCAATCATTTGGGTCGTGAGATTTTCAATAGCCTCCAGATTCAGGCCATGCCTTGTGGTCAGAACGCCGCTTCCCACCTTGATGACCACACGTTTGACACCCCGGAGCAGAGCGCTCCGGGAATTACTCATTTCACATCCTGATTTCACGGTCGAGATTCTCCTCCTTTTGCCATCGAGCTTCAGAAGACCTGTCCGCAGCAGTCATCAACGGCCTCTCAGAAAGTCGTGCCCGAATGAGCGAAAAAGCGTTCAAACAGCACATTTCTAAACCGGTCGAGCCCCATACCGGTCAACGCCGATATGGGGATGGAGACCACGTTGAGGCGTCCGAGCGCCTCCTGCATCTTTTCCACATCCCGGCAGTGCCTGTCATAGCGGTCCATTTTGTTGATTAATACCATGTGAGGCTTGTCAATCAATGCCGGGTCGAACGCAAGCATTTCCTTTTTCAGAGCGAGGAAGTCTTCGATGATATGCTCATTTGGAGCGTACGTGATATCCAGGAGATGAACAAGCAATTTCGTCCGTTCAATATGCTTCAGGAAACGATGTCCCAAACCCCTGCCGTGACTGGCGCCTTCAATCAACCCGGGGATATCTGCGATAACCAGGAGATGACCCCCCTGGAGGTATAAGACCCCCAGATTGGGGATCAGGGTCGTGAACGGATACGAGTCAATCTTTGGCCGTGCGGTGGTGAGGCGGGAGAGAAGGGTGGATTTTCCTGCATTTGGGAGTCCGATAAGGCCGATATCAGCGATAAATTTCAGAGAAAGCTGGAGAGTTACTTCCCGGCCCGCGTTCCCGGGTTGCGCGATTCGGGGAGCCCTGCGCGTTGATGTGGCAAAATGTTGATTCCCTTTTCCTCCTTTGCCCCCGCGGATGAGAACGGATTCCTGTTCATCATGCACAAGATCGGCGAGTACGTGCCCGGAACTCTTGTCCAGGACAAGCGTCCCAACCGGTAAAGGAACGATCAGATCAGATCCCTTTTTGCCTGATTGATTTTTTCCCTTTCCGGGCTGGCCGTTGGGAGCCCTG
The DNA here is from genome assembly GCA_964633015.1 of uncultured Desulfobacteraceae bacterium. Classification (GTDB taxonomy): domain Bacteria; phylum Desulfobacterota; class DSM-4660; order Desulfatiglandales; family Desulfatiglandaceae; genus B46-G9. Next base: position 40,268 of record CAZWEV010000010.1, read on the forward strand.
AAAAGGGGTGATGCACGAAGATGGGCGAGATTCTGCAATCGGTTGGTGGCTTTCAGGATAATGTTGCCGCCGTCACCACCGTCCCCACCATCAGGTCCTCCTCTGGGTTTGAACCGTTCACGGCGGAAGCTCACACAACCACTTCCGCCGTCCCCTGACCTGGCCGTGATGACGGCCTCATCCAAAAAAGTCATATTTCTCTTTCAGGTACCGAAACTCCTCTGCCTAAGAGGCATAGACGCTGACTTTCCTTCGGGTTTTGTCCATGCGTTCAAAAGCAACAATACCGTCAATTTTCGCAAAAATGGTATAGTCCTTTCCCAATCCCACGTTCGTTCCAGGATGAATCTTGGTCCCTTTTTGGCGTACGATAATGCTGCCTGCCCTGACTTTTTGGCCGGCAAATCGCTTGACGCCATATCTCTTACCAGCGCTGTCTCTCCCGTTTCGTGAGCTTCCGCCTGCCTTTTTGTGTGCCATTTTTCAAAACCTCAATAGAAAATGTTTACTCGTGCCCGAAATCTATTTCTCCAGCGGATTTCATGCCCGGTCGCGACGTTGGGGTCATTCCCGCAAAGCGTCTCCTCGACCCCGATGGGGACCGGGAACCTGGATTCCGGATAAGCCCTGCGGGCTTTCCGGAACGGCAACAAAAGGAGCCCCTGCTGCCTGCGGCGGGGTGGTTCATTCGTGGATGGGCACTAACTCGGCATTCCAATATTTTCGATTTTCACCAGAGAAAAGGCCTGCCGGTGTCCGTTTTTTCTCCGATATCCTTTTCTGCGTTTGTATTTGAAAACAAGCACTTTCTTATCTCTCCCATGACGCACGATTTTGCCCGTTACCGTGTAATCACCGACGAACGGCTTGCCGACATTTACGCCGTTTTCATCGGACGTCAATAATATGTTGTCAAAAACGACTGTGTCCCCCGCCTGTCCGGAGAGCTTCTCAAATCTTATCTCATCTCCGGGGGCAACCGTATACTGTTTCCCGCCGGTCTTGATGACTGCATACATGGCTGGCTCCTTCAAAAAATTAAACTTATATTATAGCCTACAAAATTTTCTGGTCAAGACCAAAAAGCTGATCCTTTTCAAAAAAGGTGGTGCCCCCGGCGCGACTCGAACGCACGACACCCAGATTAGGAATCTGGTGCTCTATCCACCTGAGCTACGGGGGCACGGGTCTTTTCTATCACAATAGCGGAAAAAGTCAATAATTTTGAATGGGAGGGAAAAATGTACAGAGATGCACTTCCGGTAATTGCGGGCGATTTTTTTAAAGCCACTGATCGAACCCGCGTGGCAGGGAAAAATGTGCTGCAAGGGAAAATAATTCATTGATTTAGGGAAGAGGATTACCTATATTAAATGATCGGGCTTTTTTCGACAAGGCTGTGAAGGATTCCCAAATTCACCGTCTAAATTCCGCAATGGTAATCTTGTGGGTTGATTTGGCGAAAGTCCTGATCATCAGCAAGGTGTCAGATGCAAGGCGCCAAGGAGCGACGACTGAGGCGTATGACCAATACGCCGCAAGAAGGAGCGACCGAAGGCAACGCAGCTTGAGCCATGCGAAATCCCGTCTTGGCGGGAAGATGATACCTTGATGATGATCAGGGGATTGGTGCCTTGTCGAACCGGATCAAGAAGTGGGGATGTAGCTCAGTTGGGAGAGCGGTACGTTCGCAACGTACAGGTCGGGGGTTCGAATCCCCTCATCTCCACCAATATGAGCATGTTGATCCTCACTGCGAAAGTCGCTGCAGCGTACGGAACCGCGGCGAAGCCGGATCGGAAATCATCTCAAGCTGCGGCTTCCTTCATGCCGCATAGCTCAATATGGAATGAGGCTCATGGTGCGAGAGGCTGAAATACATAGGAAAACAAAAGAGACGAATATCCGTTTCAGGATCGGTTTGGATGGCCACGGCCAGTGCCATGCGCACACGGAAATCCCCTTTATGGATCATATGTTCGACCTGGTGGCCGCCCACGGCTTTTTCGATCTTGAAATCAATGCAAAGGGAGATATCCAGGTCGATAACCATCACACCGTCGAGGATTTGGGAATCTGTATGGGAAAGGCGCTGAAAGAGGCGCTGGGAGAAAAAAAGGGGATCAGCCGTTATGGGGATGCAACGATTCCCATGGATGAAGCCCTGGCGAGAGTGGTGCTGGATGTCTCTAACCGCCCCTTTCTTTCCTATCATGTGGAAGTGCCTGGAAACATGGCCGGCATGTTTGATATACGGCTTGTAAAAGAATTTTTCCGTGCTTTCGCAATTCATGCCGGTATGACTGTACATGTGGATCTTCTGTCAGGCGAAGACCCCCATCATACCGCGGAGGCCGTTTTTAAGGCATTTGCAAGGGCCCTTGATCATGCTACGAGGCTGGAGAACCGACTCGCGGATGTCGTCCCTTCCACCAAAGGAATCCTGTAGCCCGGGAGCGACTGCGATGCATAGGAAATGTTCAGGATCAAGGTTCCTCTGGATTCTCGTGGCGGTACTTTTTCTTTTCTTGACCGGGTGTGGTGGCAGACCCGCGCCGGTTTCGGAAAAGAAAGATCAGTATCGTAAAGAGACGCTTGCGGTTGTCGGCTTCAAGGCGGCCCTCGGGGAACAGGAAAAGCCGCAGGTAGTCCGTGACCCCCTTTCCGGTGCGATTTTCTGGGCTGAGCCGGTGCCACCCGCGGTCGTCCGGGAAATGAACGCTGAGCTCTTCAACAGGATAAAGTCCCGAGGGGACCGTGAGTTAATGACCCCGGGACAGGCCCTTGGGGCCTACGCGAGTCTTGCTTCCGGAGACATGAGGCTCGCGCTGCTCCCGGCAAAAATGCTCCAGGAGATTGGAAAGGTGCTGGGCGCGGATTTGGTTCTTGCCGGATTCATTTATCAATGGAGGGAAAGAGAGGGAACCGATTACGCAGTGAACCGTGCGGCCTCTGTGAGCTTCGATCTTCATCTTCTCAGGTCAGATGATGGAAAAGTCATCTGGAATGGGAAATATGATAAAACCCAACGTCCTCTCTCGGAAAACATTCTGGACCTGAAGACATTTCTGGGAGGAAAAGGCCGGTGGATGACTGCAAGGAAACTCGCCTCTCTTGGACTGGACCGATTGCTGGCCGAAATGCCCTGAGGGAGCGACTTTTACCATGCTGGTCATCCCTGCCATTGATATAAAAGAAGGACGATGTGTGCGGCTGAAACAGGGCGTCATGACGGAGGAGACGATTTTTTCAGCACGCCCTCAAGAAATGGCCGCCCGCTGGTTCAAGGCCGGGGCGGAGCGGATTCATGTGGTTGATCTGGATGGTGCAATTCACGGACGGCCCATCAACGCAGAAACCATCAAGCAGATTGTCAAAGCCGTTCCCATACCCATTCAACTGGGAGGAGGGATACGGAATAGAGAGGTGTTGGAGGCCTATCTGGACATGGGCGTTTCCCAGGTTATCCTGGGAACAGCGGCATGGAAAGGGCCGGCTTTTGTGAAGGAAGTGTGCGCTGCATTTCCGAAGAAAATCATTCTCGGAATTGATGCCAGGCAGGAGCGAGTTGCCGTGGAGGGGTGGACTGAGGAGACAGATCTTGATCCGGTTCAACTGGCCGGGCAATTCGACGGTTATGGCGTACAGGCAATTATCTATACTGATATTTCCAGAGACGGCATGGGAACAGGCCCGAACGTAGAGGCGACAGGAAGATTGGCAAAGGCAGTTGATGTCCCTGTTATTTCGTCAGGCGGTATTAGCGGACTGCAGGACGTAGTGAAGCTCTTGCCCTTGGAAAAAGACGGCGTAATCGGCATGATAACAGGGAGGGCCCTGTACGACGGACGTCTTGACCTTGGAGAAGCCATCCGGACGGCAAGAAAAGCTTCTTCAGGTTAAAATTGTCTTGACAGAAAAAAGAAAAAGAGTAAACTAAAAGTTTGTGGAAATTATTCTCGGAAAATCATGCCTCTAAACCAAAAAATTGCCGATGACCTTAAGGGTGCAATGAAGGCGAGAGACTCCCTGCGTCTGGCCTGTTTGCGGATGCTCAAGTCATCCATAAAGAACAAGCAGGTGGAAATAGGCCGGGAGTTGAAAGATGAAGAGATTCAGAAAGTTATAGCTTCTCTCGTGCGGAAAGGCAAAGAGGCTGCGAGTGAATTTCGGGCAGGAGGACGGGAAGATCTGGCTCTCAAAGAGGAGTCGGAGGCCGAAGTGCTGTATGAATATCTGCCCGAACAGCTCACGCACGAAAAGATGAAAGAAATAATCAGGGGGGTTATTTCCGATCTTTCGGCAAGCAGCATCAAAGATCTCGGGAGAGTCATGAAGGCGGCTATGGATAAGATGGCCGGCCGGGCTGAGGGGAAAGAGGTCAACAAGATTGTCAGGGAACTGCTGGACGGGTGATGGGAAACGTGTCTTGAAAACCTTCTTCTCCGGCCGCGACCCTTATCATCTTTTGAGATAAAGCGTACTGCCGTGTTTCTTCTCTCTCATTTTCATTCCCATTGGGTTGCGGTTTGATTTTGCTGGATAAGGCTGTCTAACGTTTTCTGCAGTATCCTGTCTGATACCGGTTTGAGAAATGGAATGCACTTCAAGCAATGGCTGTTTTCGTGATGCATGATGCGGAACGAAAGAAAGAGCATGAAAGCCCGTCTTCAGATAAACCAACGAAAAGTAATTCTCCATCTTGTCTCATGGTGCTCATCAATCAAAGAAACTTTCAGAAATCGCATGATACTCTTTCTGCCCGTTCAGACTTGTGGCCAGGTTTGAAGCCAGGTCTCTTTCAATAAGGTTGAAGATGAGTTCTTACGAAACTGCCAAGGAGACGATCAAGTCGATAGTCGACATTGCTGATGTCATAGGACAGGTTGTTCAGCTCAGAAAGGCCGGGCAAAACTACATTGGGTTATGTCCGTTTCATACGGAAAAAGAACCCTCCTTTACGGTCAGTCCGGCAAAGCAGATGTTCCACTGTTTCGGGTGCAAGAAGGGGGGAGATCTGTTTGCTTTTTGGATGGAATATCATGGAACCACCTTCCCGGAAGCCGTGAAGGAACTGGCTGAACGATATAATGTCCCCCTATCGGAGAGCGCGGGTTCATCCGATGAAAGGAGAAAGGCGGAATACCGGAAAGCCCTTTTTGAAATAAACGGGCAGGCCTGTCAATTTTTTTACAGAATTCTCATGGACGAAGCGGGAGGGGAACCGGCCCGGAGATACCTTGCCGGAAGATCCCTTTCGAAAAGCGTCATTGAAAGATTCAAATTGGGGTATGCTCCTGACAGCTGGGATAGTCTCGTCCGGTTATTCAGGAATAGCCCGGAAAGATTGAAAATTGCTGCGGCGGCCGGGTTGCTCGCGGAAAGGAAGAGCGGAGGATACTATGACCGGTTCCGGAACAGGGTAATCTTTCCCATTACGAATCTGCGCGGCCAGGTCGTGGGATTCGGAGGCAGGGTTCTGGATTCCTCACTTCCAAAGTACGTGAATACTCCTGAAACGCCGGTTTTCCACAAAGGGTCCCTTCTTTATGGACTGGCCGATGCCATGGACGCCGTAAGAAAAGCAGGAAGGGCCGTCGTTGTTGAAGGATACATGGACGTGCTGGCGCTGTATGATCATGGTATTACGGAGGCAGTAGCCACTCTGGGGACCGCACTGACGGATGCGCACGTGCGGAGGCTGAAAGGCTATGCCCCCGAGGTTGTTGTCATATTCGATTCAGATGAAGCGGGAAAAAAAGCGGCATTGAAAAGTCTTCCCCTTTTCATGAACGAAGGTCTCAAGGGAAAGGCCGTGGCTCTCCCCGGCAACCATGATCCCGACAGCTTCGTGCATGAGCAGGGCGCTTCTTCCCTCAGGAACCTGATTCAGAGAGCGGGCTCTCTTTTTGATTTTCATATGGAGGTGAGCCTTTCCGGGATGGACGGAAGCATAGAGGCAAAGGCTGGTGTCATCAAAGAGGTATTGACCGTTCTATCCGGGCTTCATCATGTTTCCCAGCAATCATTATATATCCGGCAGCTCTCGGAGAGGACCGGTGTCAAAGAGGATACCCTCTGGGTCGAACTGAAGAATCTCAAGAGAGGGACCTCTCAAGGTCCTGGCAAACAGGACCGGTCAGATTTTCTGACGGAACCGACGGTGGAAAAACGGTTCAGCCGTGATCTTCATTTCCTGAACCTCTTGATTCACTATCCCGAGGCTGCACAGGAGCTGAAGAATTCACCATGGCACATATTGCTTTCAGATGCTTCGATTATAGAAATCGGGAACGTTTTTTTTGAGAATTATGAGGCAGGAAGCGCGTTTTCGATGGAGAGCATGTTGAGCAGCCTCGGATCAGAGAAAGCTCGTGAACAGCTGAGGGAAGGCCTACTCTTGCCCTCTTTTTACTCAGACCAGAGTGTTGATCTGGCAATCGAGGAATTAGAGAAGAAGATCCGGCAAATCGAATTATCGAGATCCATTCAGAAGGCGAGGAAGCAGGGAGATATCGAGGGTATCAACAGGCTTTTGAAAGAAAAGGCCGAAAGAATAGCTCAGGGAATAAGATACTAGTGCCCGCAAGTATTCGATCTTCCGGGCATAACGGGGATTAGGAGGTTCCTTTATGAACAAAAGAACCCATATAGTCAGTTTGAAACGCCTCATCGATATTGGGAAACACAAAGGGTATATTACGTATGAAGAACTGAATGATGACCTGCCACAGGAAATCGCATCTTCCGAAGAGGACATTGATGATCTGATGATGATGTTCGAAGAATTGGACATCATGGTCATTGATGAGGCTTCAAAGGAGCAAATTGAGAAGTCGAAGAGGATGCAGAAGCGGCAGCAGTTGAAGCTGGAGGAGCGGGAGACGTTCAGAGCCGATCTTACCGATGCTTCTTCCCGCGTTTCCGATCCGGTCAAGATGTACCTGAAAGAGATGGGATGTATTTCACTCCTTACCAGAGAGGGTGAAGTAGAGATCGCAAAACGGATTGAAGCCGGGGAAAAAGAGGCTCTGCAGCAACTGCTGGATTGTTCGGTAGGTGTGGAATATGTTATCAGGCTGGGCAGCAGACTCCGGGAGAACAAGGTAAAACTGAAAGATGTCATTAACGACCTGGATGAGGAAGAGAACTATACTCAGGTCGGAGAAAGAAAAGATCTGTTGCTGAATGTAATAGATGAAATTGAGGTGCTGTATCAAAAAAATCTGGAGGCGCGAAGAGAGAAAGCAAGAACTCGCTGCCCTGCTGCACGAAAAGAAGTGCTGAAATCCGAAATCAAGGAAAATCAACGCCGTATCTCGGAACTTGTCGATTCTTTCCGGCTTGAAAAGCGCCAGCTTGACAATATGGTAAGCAGATTGAGAAATGCCGTATCGTCTGTCGAGGAAAGCGAAAGATGTCTGACCGAATGCATGTTGCAAGCCGGAGGAAAGTCGATTTCCTACCTGAAGAAATGCTTCAGTAAGATCCCGGTGGATGCGGGCGACTATGAGGCGGTGCCGCCCCTTGGTCTGACCAAGGCTGATCTCCTGGACATGAAGACAAGGATAGAAGAAGCTCAGAAGATCATCAAGGATTCAAGGCAGCGTACTGATCTGACCGTGAGAGAACTGAGAAGGACCTTGGAACGAGTGGAAAAAAGCCTTAATAAAGCAAAACAAGCAAAAAGTGAACTTATTGAGGCTAATTTAAGGCTCGTGGTGAGTATCGCAAAGAAGTATACGAACAGAGGACTGCAGTTTCTCGACCTTATTCAGGAAGGGAACATCGGTCTCATGAAAGCGGTGGATAAGTTCGAGTACCAGCGTGGATACAAGTTCAGTACCTATGCGACGTGGTGGATCAGGCAGGCTATTACCAGGGCGATTGCTGATCAGGCGAGAACGATCCGCATACCCGTCCATATGATTGAAACCATTAATAAACTCATCCGTACCTCCCGGTATCTGGTTCAGGAGCACGGCCGTGAACCGACCCCGGAGGAGATCGCTGAGAAGATGGAATTTCCCCTGGAAAAAGTGCGGAAAGTCCTGAAAATCGCAAAGGAACCTATTTCCCTTGAGACTCCGATCGGAGAGGAAGAAGACAGCCATTTGGGTGACTTTATTGAGGACAAGAAGGTCACGTCTCCGGCAGACGCGGTGATCAATTTTAATCTCTCAGAACGGACCAGGAAGGTCCTGACAACTCTGACACCGAGAGAAGAGAAGGTGCTGAGAATGCGGTTCGGCATCGGTGAAAAGGCGGATCACACTCTTGAAGAGGTTGGACGGGACTTTGCCGTGACCAGGGAGCGCATCCGTCAGATTGAGGCCAAGGCCCTGAGGAAACTGAGACATCCAAGCAGAAGTAAAAGGCTCAAGAGTTTTATTGAGAATTAGTTTGGATTGCGGATTCCCTGCACCCTCGTGGGTCTGAGCAGTGAGAAATTCGCTTGACAAATGAATGCCCAATGAGCATCCTGTTTGTGAAATGACTGAGAAAAGGGCCTATAGCTCAGCTGGAAGAGCCACCGGCTCATAACCGGTAGGTCCCTGGTTCGAATCCAGGTGGGCCCACCATTATTTCATGGTTTTGAATGTCCGGTATCCAAGAGAAACAATCGTGGAAACAGATGGTTTCCACCAGAAGAGGGCGCATTCTATGAAGGTGCGCCCTTTGAATTTTGTTGAGGCCCTTTCCTGACATGGCTGCAATGACACCGACGGTGCATGACCTTTTGGCCATTCTGGATGAACTTGCACCTTTTGAACTCGCCGAGCCGTGGGATAATCCAGGTCTTCAGGTGGGTGATCTTTCGCAAGTGATCACCAGGGTATGTGTAGCGCTTGACCCTTCAATGGAATCTCTCACGGGTTGCATGAGACAGGATGGACAGCTCTTGGTTACCCATCATCCGCTCATTTTCAAACCACTCACGACTCTTGATCTCCAGTCATATCCAGCCAGTGTTATTTTGGAAGCCATGAAAGCGGGTGTTTCCATTGTTGCGGTGCATACGAACCTGGATATGGCCCGAATGGGAATTAATCAGATGCTGGCAGAGCGGTTGCAGTTGCAGGAAGTGAGCGTTCTCAGGGAAATTGATGAAAAAGAGGGGTGGGGCCTTGGAAGAATCGGATCCTTACCTTCGAGTATCCCGTTTTATTCCTTTGCACAAGAAGTGAAAGGGATTCTGGGAGCGGATCGACTCCGGCTCACAGGTGATCGTGGAAAAGAGATCCGCCGGGTGGCCGTTGTCGGGGGCTCCGGTGGCAGCTTGATCAAAGATGCCTTTGCGCATGGCGCCGATCTGCTGCTGACCGGAGACGTTGGGCATCACCATGCCCTCGAGGCCAAAACACTTGGTCTGGCAGTGATTGACGGTGGCCACTTTTTAACAGAACGGCTCGGGCTCAAGAAATTCACGGCGTTCTTTCAAGATACCATGAAAGACCGTGCGTGGGATGTGGACATTGTTTTTCTCGAAGACGAAGCCGATCCCCTGAATTGGGTGTAGGGGAGGGTGGAAGCGTCTCTACTGATATGGACGGGCGTGAAACGATTGATCGAGAGTGATCGAAACGAGAGTAAGGGGGGAACATTGGAAGAGAAGATGGAATTGCTCATTAATCTCCAGGCATGTGACGCGGAGATGAGAGACTTGGAACACAGAAAAGCAGAAGGGCCGTTGAAGATAAAAGAGATCGAGGACAGGCTCGGGCAAATGGACGAGGACCTGAAAACGGCCGAACAAGAGTTGGAGGATTTGAAGCGGGAAAGAAGCGGAATAGAAGAGGATATTGAGGCGGCAGAGACCAAAATCGGAAAGGCAAACATTAAACTCTCTAATATTAAGTCGAACAAGGAATACAAAGCCGCCCTAAAAGAGATAGATGATTTAACCCGTGAAAAATCGCGGCTTGAGGACAAGGCCATTGCATTTATGGAACAGGTAGATGCCCTTTCGGAACAGTGCCTGGCGAAAAACGAGGAAAGGGATCGTCTTCACCGGGAATTCATGCAGGAAAAGGAAAATATCCTCCATGAAATGAGTACCATGGATGAGGCGCTGCAGGCGCTCAGCATGAAAAGGGGACAGGTCTCCAGTAAGGTCAGCGAAGATCTGCTGCAGAGATACGATTTTATACGGGAACGAAGGGCAGGACTGGCTCTGAGCCCTGTTCTCAACGGCGTGTGCCAGGCATGTCATATGGAAATACCGCCCCAGAAATACAATGAGCTGATCAGAGGAGAGAGCCTGCTGCTCTGCCCCAATTGTCGCCGCATCATTTACTGGGGAGATAATGAACGGCTTAAAAAGGCGGGCGGGGAAGAATAGATTTGCCGCCTTGCGGCTGCAACCGTGAAGAGAGTATGTCGGAGTAGGACAGGTGACCGCCGCCCGGCACTCAACTTATGTGAAAGGTTTTCGGTTTCGGTGGATTTCCTTTTGGACGAGACCGGCGGGGCAGTGGAGCTTTTCCAAAAGTTGAGTGCCGGGGGGAGGAAAGTCCGGGCTCCGCAGGACAAGGTGCTGGGTAACGCCCAGTCCCGGTGACGGGAAGGAAAGTGCCACAGAAAGGAAACCGCCAGGCACTCAGCTTTTAAAGAGGATTTCTTGCGAAGAGGGGTTCTTGGAAAGAAGAGGCGTCACGAAGCGGAGACCCTTTGCAAGAGCTGAGTGCCTGGTAAGGGTGAAAGGGTGAGGTAAGAGCTCACCAGGCCTGCTGGTGACAGCAGGTGCTTGGCAAACCCCACCTGGAGCAAGACCAAATAGGGGGGCGTTTGAGGGCGGTCCGTCCGAGCTCCCGGGTAGGTTGCTTGATCCCGCTGGCAACAGCGGGGCTAGATGAATGGTCGCCACCCTCAAGCGGGTGACCGCTTGGGGGGACAGAACCCGGCTTATGGCCTGCTCCGACATACATTTTTAAAGGCGTAAAGTTGAAGGCATACGGTTTCAGGTGTTGTCACTGAAGCCGTTATTGGAGGTGCCATGTTCGTACTGTCAAATTTTCTTGCTGCTGTGGCAAAAATTCTTGATATCGGTTTGAGTCTCTACATGTGGATTATCATTGGCAGAGCCATTATTTCCTGGGTGAATCCAGACCCTTACAATCCTATTGTACGATTTCTGAACGCGATCACCGAACCGGTGCTGTATCCTATTCGGAGGCGCCTTCGGCTGCACTTTGGAGGCATTGATTTCTCTCCCGTTATTGTCATCCTGGCCATCATTTTTGTGCAGTCTTTTCTCATTCAGACACTCTATCAATTCGCCGCCAGAATGAGCGGTTGACCGTTCGGGAAAGCGAACGTGGATACGGGGAGCGAAAAGACTGCCATTATCACCATCAAGGTAGTGCCGCGATCTTCCCGCAACCAAGTCGTGGCAGGTGACAATGGGGTGTGGAGATTAAAAGTGACGTCTCCCCCGGTGGAGGGAAAGGCGAACAAGGCGGTCAGGGAATATCTGGCCAAATGCCTTGGTATCCCCAAGGGAAGCGTGAATATCGTTTCCGGCGCCAGGTCAAAGCTCAAGTCTGTTCGTATCGAAGGATTGGACCAAGACAACGTGCAGAGTATCCTGAAAGATCATGCATTGAAAGGGAGTTAGAGATTCTCTCTGTTGATTATTCGCAGCATGTCTTGCAGCAGGGCGGGATTTGCGGCGACCACAGATTTCTCGTAAGGATTGTAGTCGGTTCCACGGTAGGTGGCCGTCACTCCCCCCGCCTCTTTCACAAGAATTGTCCCTGCGGCGGTATCCCAGGGATGCAGACCTTTCTCCCAAAATCCATCAATCCTGCCGCAAGCCACGTAGCAGAGATCCAGGGCAGCCGATCCGGGCCTCCGCACTCCCTGCGCCTTTTTGATCATCCGACCGAACAGCTTAAGGACGTCTTCTGCATTCTCCTGGACATCATAGGGAAACCCGGTGGCCAAAAGGGACTCTGCGATTTCGCTGGTTTTCGAAACCATAATGGGGCGGCCGTTCAAAAAAGCCCCGGAGCCTTTCACAGCTTGAAAGAATTCTCCGAGATGTGGGTTATAGACGACGCCGAGGACTATTTCCCCGGTAATTTCCAGGGCGATGGAGACAGCGAAAAAGGGGAATCCGTGTGCGAAGTTGGTGGTCCCATCCAATGGATCGATGAGCCAGACCCGGTCGGGAGATTGCCCGAGGCTGCCTGATTCTTCCGCAATAATCTGATCGGAGGGAAAATGGGCCCTGATCATTTGGAGGATGGTTTTTTCCGCCTGGAGATCCGAGTCAGTAACAAGATCTATGGTCCCTTTTTTTCTGATATTCGTCGCCGCACCAAAATGTTTCGTCAGGATTTTCCCAGCCTCATTGGCTGCGGCGGATGCCACTTGCAATTCCTTGTCCCACATGGGAATTCCTCGCTTTCACATTTTGCGTCTTGATTGGTTTTGGCTCTGTGCTGTTGCAAAGAGAGGTTATATCATGTTTGACTTTCCTGTCAATGAATGGGCGACATTGAACGGGACAAAGGTGGGAGAATGTTTTAAAAGTGATTGACACAATTTCATTTGGGTGATAAAAACAAAAATTTAATTTAAATTCCTCCTTGTTCCCCGAAGCCCCCGGCCGGAGGGGGACCGCCGTGATTCATGAGGGAAATGTCCGAAAGGAGAGTCTAATGAGACAGTATGAAACCATCTATATCATAAAGCCGTCGCTTCCTGATGAAGAGTATGAAGACACAATTAGCAAGTTTAACGGTATCATCGAAAAAAATCAAGGAGTCATGATCAAAACGGACAGGTGGGGAGAGAGGACTCTGGCGTATGAACTGAAAAAATTCAAAAAGGGATTTTATGTGCTCCTTGAATATTGTGGAGATGCCGCACTGACGAAAGAACTGGAACGGGTCTTCAGGCTGGATGACAAGGTTCTGAAGTACCAAACCGTCAAGCTCAGTGACCAGGCTGATCCTGCGGCACTGTTGCAGGATGTCAAGAGCGATTCTGCGGAGACAGGGGAATCGGAGAGCGCTGAGGCCCAGGGTCCGGCTCAGGCCGCCACTGAAACGAATACTGATGAGGTTGAAAATGGCATTCGATAAAAGAAGAGGGAAACGGAGCTTCCACAGGAGAAAAATCTGTCGCTTTTGTGCCGACAGCAGTTTGGCCATTGATTACAAAGATGCAAAGAGCCTCCGCTACTTCACCACAGAGCGCGGCAAGATTATTCCCCGCAGAATATCGGGTAATTGTGCAAAGCACCAACGTCTTTTGACGGTTGCCATTAAGAGAGCAAGAAATATAGCCCTGTTGCCTTATACGACATCCATTGTGAGGTGATGACGGCATTCCGGTAGGCCTTTCTCCGCATCAAGGGTCTATTTACAAGAGAATCGATGATAGCAAAGGATCTCCTGGGCTGTGTGGGCTGGGCCGCTCTGCTTCTGCTTGCCGCTGTGTCAGTACCGATTGCGGGGCCTTTTATCAGTCTGCTCACGCCCATCCCGTTCCTCTATTATGCCACGAAGCGAGGCCTCTACAGGGGATTGACGCTGGCGGCCGTCACGGTGTTTATCATAAGTCTTGCAGCACGGTTCCTCGGACAGCCCCAGCTTATTCTGTTCGTCATCGAGTTCTCTGCCCTTGGTTTGGCCCTTTCAGAGCTCTTCAGAAGACGGTATCCCCTCGGATATACACTGTCAATCGGAACGGTATGCATGCTCGGTATGGGTATAGCGTGTCTCTTTTTTGTTGGGATCGCCAGGCATATGGGACCCTTTGAAGTGGTACAGGAGTATCTGAAAAACAATCTGAACGGGGCACTGCATATGTACGGACAAATGGGCCTCGAAAAAGACAAGGCTGTCGAAATCCAGGCCTACGGAAAGGCGATCATCGCTACAATTACGCGGATTTATCCGGCTCTCCTGGTGGTGGGCTCGGTATTCGTGGTCTGGACAAATGTTTTACTGGGACGCAGGATACTCCGACTTGCTCATCTTGAGTATCCTGTTTATGAACACGCTGATCGATGGCAGGCGCCCGAAGTACTTGTCTGGGGACTTATTGCGGCCGGTTTTTCTTTATTTTTCCCCTCAGGCGGTGTAAAGTTGGCAGCGGTAAACAGCATTATCGTTTTGATGACCGTTTACCTGTTCCAGGGCATTTCCATCCTTCTCTTTTTCTTGAATAAGTACCATGTGCCGTCATGGATCAGGGCCGCGATATATCTACTTCTGTTTTTTCAACAGGTTTTCCTGCTTCTTGTTGCCCTCAGCGGGGTCTTTGATCAATGGATAGATTTCAGAAAGATACACAAGAAGCTTGATGGCTGAATTTAGACTGGAGGGGTTTTTATGGAGATTATACTGTTACAGGATCTGGATGACCTGGGTCTCGAAGGGGATATTTTAAAGGTTGCTGATGGATATGCCAGGAATTACTTGATCCCCAAGGGTATTGCCTTTGAGGCGACACCGCAGAATGTGAAGTCGCTCGAACAGCGGAGAAAAAAAATCGAGCTCAGGAAACTGAAGGCCAAAGAGGAAGCAGAGCAATTGAAGGAAAAAATGTCTGAAGTCGTGGTTCAGCTTACCCAGAAAGCAGGCGAAGAAGGGAAGCTGTATGGCTCGGTGACCAGCATGGATATTGCCGCAGAGATGGAGCATCAGGGCATCGTTGTTGATCGAAGGAAGATCGTCCTTGATAAACCCATTAAGACCCTCGGCGAATTCCAGGTCCCGATAAGAATATATCCTCAAGTGGCCGCTTCTATCAAGGTTGTGGTGTCTCCGGAAGAGGAAAAGGAATAGGAAATTCCGAGCCGGACTGGGTATCCGAGGAGGGGCGAGGGCCCCTGGTTCACTGCCGGGATTTCGTCCTGACATAATCCAGGCACTCCAGAGGAAAGAGCCGACCGCGGTTGCGATGTGAAGACAGGCGGTACGGGGAAGACCGGAAAATCATGGCAAGGGAAAAAGAAAAGACCGTTGTTTCGCCAATGAAAGTCCCGCCAAGTAATGTTCAGGCAGAGCAGACTATTCTTGGAGGCATACTCATAAACAACGATGCCATGAATCAGGTCATAGATCTTCTCGGTCCCGACGACTTCTATCGAGAAGCACACGAGGCGATATTCGAGGGGATGCTGGAACTCTATAATTCCGGAGAGCCAATCGATATCATCACACTCTCGCAGGTTCTGGAAAGGAAGCAAAGGTTACAGGCAGCCGGCGGAACCGATTACCTCGCTTCTCTTGCTGAAGCGGTCCCTACGTCCGCCGGTGCGCTCCATCACGCGGGAATAGTGAAAGACCTGTCTATCAGGAGGAAGTTGATTCGGGAGTGCTCTGTTATTTCCGAATCGTGTTTCGAAAACTGGAAAGAAACGGACGATCTCCTGGATATGGCCGAGCAGTCTATTTTTGAGATTGCAGAGGAACGTATCAAAGAGGGCTTTTCCAGCCTGCAGGATGTCATCACGGGCAGTTTCAAGAAGCTTGAAAATATCTCGGAGGTCGAGGGAAATATAACGGGAATCCCGAGCGGCTTTAAGGATTTTGACAGGCTTACAACGGGACTGCAGCCCTCTGACGTGATCATCATTGCCGGGAGACCCAGTATGGGAAAGACGGCACTGGCCCTGAACATCGGCTATAATGCCGCGGTGAAGACCGGCAAGGGTGTCGCGATTTTTTCTCTCGAGATGTCCAAGCTGCAACTGGGTATTCGGCTTCTGGGATTTGACGCTGGAATCGATGCAACAAAATTGCGCACCGGCCTCTTGAGGGACGGCGACTGGGGAAGACTGACCCATTCGGCGAACCGCCTTGCCGAACTGCCTATTTTCATTGACGACAGCTCTGCAATCGGGGTCCTGGAAATGAAGGCCAAGTGCCGGCGCCTGATGAAACGGCAGGACCTGGGAATGGTAATTGTAGATTATCTTCAGTTGCTCCAGGGAAGAAGATCCGCCGAGTCCAGACAGCTTGAGATATCAGAGATCTCCCGGGCTCTCAAGGCACTTGCCAAAGACCTGAATGTCCCCGTTCTGGCCCTTTCCCAGCTGAACAGGAAGGTGGAAGACCGCCCCAACAAACGACCGCAGCTGTCGGATCTCCGGGAAAGCGGGGCCATCGAACAGGATGCGGATGTGATTGCCTTTATTTACCGGGACGAAGTGTACCATCCTGCCTCTGAAGAAAACAGGAACATTGCCGAGATCATTGTTGCCAAGCAGAGAAACGGTCCCACGGGATATTTCAAACTTACCTTTTTGAAGGAATTGACCCTCTTTAAAGATCATATTGAAGATGTAGAGGCGCACGGCTATTCATAGGATTTCCGGCAAAACAAACGGCCTCAAGGCAAGTCAGCAAAAGAGGCTTCAAAATCTCTACCGCAGGAGAGTCGCCCCTTCTCACATCATTTCTCATGAATTGATCCGCCAGCTATCTGCAATCTCCAGGGAAATCAAACGACAAGTCGCCCTTCTCATAAACCGGAAAGGGACGGTGACCTATGTCCTGATCGGGAACAACAGGCGGATCTGGATCCCGGAACTGAGCAAGTTCAGGGTGGGGGCTGGTCGTCTCAAAGGCCTTCGATGCGTCCATACCCATCTCGAGGGAGAGCCCCTCTCCTCAGAGGATATCACCGACCTGGTCCTGATCGGTCTCGATCTTATGGCGTGCATCGAGGTGGATGAGCAGGGATTTCCCGGGCCCATTACCTATGCCCATCTTTTACCGGGCGATCGAGACGGAAAAGGCTTTGCACTGGAGCGAGTCCCTGATATCGGCCGTATCAGGTTGGACTTCCTCACCTTTATCAAGGCCCTCGAAGAGGAATTAGTCAGGAAACAGATCGGTCCATCCCTGGAGGCAAGAGACAGGGCTCTTCTGGTGGGGATTACATCCGGTGTAAAATGGCTGGAGGAAGAGTCTCTCGCAGAGCTCGAAAATCTTGCCGTCTCCAATGAGATCGAAGTCATCGGAACGGTGATCCAGCGGGTGAAGCAGATAGACCCCCGGTATCTCATGGGGAGAGGTAAATTGAGAGAGCTGGTTTTGCATTGCCTGCAGACAGGCTCTGATCTGCTCATACTGAACCAGGAATTGACTCCTGCGCAGGTAAAGAATCTGACTGATTTCACTGAACTCCGCATCATTGATCGGAGCCAGCTCATCCTGGATATTTTTGCCAGGCGCGCCGTGACCAGGGAAGGCAAGATCCAGGTGGAACTGGCGCAGCTGAAGTATCTGGTCCCCCGCCTGGCCACCAAGAACACAGCCATGTCCCGGCTCACAGGGGGAATAGGCGGCAGGGGTCCCGGTGAGACGAAACTGGAGATCAACCGGCGGCGGGTATACGCACGTATTGCCAGGCTGAACCGCGAGCTGGCAGGTATCAGCCGTCAGAGACAGGGGCGAAGGCAGTTGCGGAGCAGGCGCGGTCTTCCGGTGATTTCCATTGTCGGATATACAAACGCTGGCAAATCAACGCTCCTGAACGCCCTTACCGGAAGTGATGTGGAAACGGGAAGCAGGCTGTTTGAGACGCTGGATCCAAGCAGTCGACGGCTCCGATTCCCGAGGGAAAGGGAAGCCATCATCACCGATACGGTGGGGTTTATTCGCGATCTTCCCGGGAGCTTGATGGAGGCATTCGCAGCAACCCTCGAGGAACTGAATGATGCCGATCTTCTCCTTCATGTGGTTGACGCGTCCAGCAGTCGAATGGTGAAAGAGATAAAGACCGTTGAACACATTCTGAGGAAGCTCAAACTTCGACGAATGCCGAGCCTGCTCGTTCTGAACAAGACGGACCGTGTGGACGCGAGGGAAATGAAGGCGCTGCAAAAAAGAACGGGAGGGGTGCCGATATCGGCAATTCGCCCTCCCTCTTTGCGGCCATTGGTGGAAGAGATTGAAAAAATTATATGGGAGCGCTCTTCCACCCCTTAGATTTTTTCATCTTTCCCGTTGTTGACAGGATGAGGCATTCATATCGGGGTAATGAGTCAATGAAGCGGATTCCCTCCATCGGCTCCATGACAAATACGCTGGTCGAAAGGGCGTCAGCCTCCATTGTTGTGGGGGCAATGACGGAAACACTGGCGTCAGCATGAGGAGACATGCCCGTTCTGGGATTCACGATGTGATGGAACATTTTTTCCTGATCAAAATATACTTCATAGTTTCCTGAAGTGGCAACAGCCCCGTCACTCATCTGGATAATATCCGGGTACTGTTTCTTCTTGTGTGGGTCCTGGATGGCTATGGCCCAGGGCTTTCGATCCTGTCTCTGTCCCTTGGTCCTGATGTCCCCACCGGCGTTGATAAGGAAATTGTTGATGTTGTTTTTTGCAAGGAGTGCTGCAGCCTGATCTACGATGTATCCTTTCGCAATACCATCCAGGGTAATCGCCATCCCGGGTTTCCTGAAACGAATGGTCTCCCTTTCCAGAACGATCGAGCGGGCGTCCACGCGGGTAAGGACCTTTCTTATTTCAGCCTCGGTAGGGGGTCTCTTGTCGCCGCTCCCAAGCCGCTGCTTGAAAAGATCCACCACCGGAGCGACCGAGATATCAAAGGCGCCCTTGCTCACGCGGTAAAAGGCAAGGGCATCTTTCACCACGCCCACCACCTCGGGAGGGGATCCCTTGAGGCTTCCCTCCTTGTTCAATTCTCCAACAGGAGTAATGCTCTTAAACCGGTCCATGAGCCCGGTAAGACGGTCAATCTCTGCAAAGGCCAGTCCCATTGCTTCTTCCGCCCGGTCCCGGGAAGGATGAATCAGGGTCATGGAAACGAACGTCCCCATATCCAGCCTGGTCCTGGAGACTTTGTACATCTTTCGGTTGAACCTGACTGCTTCGGCCGTCAGGGGAACCACGGCCCCTGTTGCCACACCGGCACCGAGCAGCCCGGACAGCTTCAGGAACGATCTCCGGTTCAGGTTCCGGATTTCCTGTGGTACCTTATTTTGCTTTCCCATTTTTCTTCCTCCGCTCCTTCTCGATGCGCGCGGAACATGCACACCGGAAGTTCTTACCTCATCAGGCAGCAACGGCTGCGCTCTCCTTTTCAGCCCGTTTTCCGGTGGGAGAAAAGTGTCTGAAGATGGTTGTCGGACATTTTTCCACACAAATCTCGCCGCAGTCAGGGCCGTAGTCCATGCACTTCTTATAGTCTATCTTTATCACGTTGTCTTCCATGCGCACTGCTTCAGCCGGGCATGATTTGACGCACATCCTGCAGGAAATACAGCCCACACTGCAGAGGGCCTTGACCATCTTGCCCGAGTCTTTGCTTGAACAAGGCACGAATACCCTGGCTGTCATGGGGATCAGTTCCATAATACCCTTGGGGCAGGCGCGGACACAGGTCCCGCAGCCCACGCACAGGTCTGGATCCACGACCGGAAAACGATCCACCATGGTGATGGCATCAAATGGACAGGCAGCAGCACAGTCACCGAAGCCCACACAGGCATATTGACATGCCATGGGCCCTCCAAAGGCCAGGTCGGCAGCCGAGCAGGTCCGGTACCCCACGTACTGCTGCTTTTCCTGCACGCCGCCCTCAATCCGGGAACACCGGGGGACGGCCACAAGATCTTCCACGGATGCCATTTGTTTCCCGGTAATCCTGGCCACAAATTTTGCTACTTCTTCTTTGCCGGGGAAACAGAGATTGGGTGGTACTTCAGGATCATTAACCACTGCCTCGGCATAACCTTCGCATCCAGCGAAGCCGCACCCGCCTCACTGGGCGCCTGCCAAGACATCCAGCACTTCTTCCACCTTTGGGTTTACCTGCACGGCGAATTTGTGGGCGGCCAAGGCAAGGCCTATCCCGAAAAAGAGGCCGATACAGCCTAAAAGCACAAGACCACCAATGGCCATTTTAATCAATACCGGGTCCATTTACATCCCTTTTTCTTCGAAAGAACAAGCAGCATATATCACTGTACATCCATTTTCAACGTTTCTATTCTGCGTCATCAGCCCGCAGGGTTCTTTTCCCTGATCGGCATCCTAAAAAATGGACATCCCCGAAAAACCCAAGAATGCGAGTGCAAAAAGCCCCGCCACCACAAACGCAATGGGAAGTCCCCGATACGTGGGCGGCACATTCGCCAGTTCAAGGCGTTCCCGTGCGGACGACATGAGAAACAGGGCCACAAGAAACCCCAAACCTGCCCCAAGCGCGAGCATAAGGCTTTCCCATGCATTGTATTCGTTTTCGGCCAGGATGAGCGGGACGGCAAGGATGATGCAGTTGGCGATCACCAGAACCAGGTACACCCCGAAGGCCTTGAAGAGTAAGGGATTGATTTTTCGCAGAATGGTGTCCACGGCCTGCACGGACAGTGATACAAGTCCGATGAAGACGATGATCTGCAGGTAATCCAGGTGATAGGGCTTCAGCACAAACTGGTACAAAGCCCATGACATCATGGCGCTCACCACCATAACAATGGTGAAGGTGACCCCCATGCCGACGGCGGTTGATTTTTTCTGGGAGGTCCCGAAAAATACACACAGTCCGAGGTATTTCGTAAATACGAAATTGTTGATGAGCATGGCCCCGATCAACACCGAAAACAGGACTCCAAGATAGAGTTTCTTGACTTTGACAAAGGCCGTCCCCACGGATTTGCCTTCAGACATGATGTTGCTCATGGTGACCATGTGCGGCTGATCCTGGTTCAAAGCCTCCGCAAAATGGAGCGTCAGGGTGCGCCTGTCGGCTGAAAGACCGACACTGCTTATTTTCAGCTGGATGTCAGGATCAGGTTTTTCATATACGCGGTAATTGGAAATGTCTTTCGCCCAGTTCTCATCCACGGGAGCGGCAAAGGTGATGACGATTTCATGCGTCCCTTTAAAGGCCGTTTTCGTGACAAAACGATGCCCTGACTGGCAGCCGCTGAACAAGAGGAAGGTCATGAGAAGCATGGCCAAAAGGGCAATGAATTTATGGTGTAGTATGCGTTCCATGCCTCTTGCTATCCCGCCTTCTTTTTCATTCTGTTAAAGACAAGTTCAACATAGTTAAAAACCGCCATCATAAAACCAACACAAAAAAATCCAGCCAGCGGAAGGGCGAAAAAAAGCAGGGGACGGAATCCGAGCACATCATGCCCGAGGAGCGTCCCCATGCCGAGCAGTTCACGGATAAATCCGAGGGTAACCATACCGAACATGAACCCCAAGCCCATTCCAATACCGTCCCAGAAAGATTTACCCACGGTGTTTTTGCATGCGAAGACTTCCAGTCTCATGGTTATGATGGCAAAAGCCACGATCAGTTTGATAAAAATTCCCATGGCCTTGTAAGCGACCGGGGCATACGCTGATAATACAAGATCTATGACCGTCACCCAAGTGGCAATAGTCAGGGTATAGGTTGGAATCCGAATGCGCGGGTGGATATAATTTTTGATAAGCGCGATGGTGCAACTGGAGCAAACCTGGACAAAGAGAACAGCAACCCCCAGCATGAGGCCGTTCATAACGGTGGTACTGATACCCACCGCCGGACACATGGAGAGGGCCAGTCGAAATATGGGATTTTCATTCAACAGTCCATTTACGACAAGCTGCAAGGGTGTCTTTGTGGTTTCCAATGTGAAAGTGCTCCTCGAGTAAAGGAATTCTGTGCCCTACAAACGGTCCTTCTAAAATGCAGCGGGGACATTCCGTCGAGTAATGACGCGGTCGAGGATTCCGGTACGATACGCAAACTTCCTGACCATGTTTTTTATTCCGCCTGTAAAGTCCCTGCTGGTAATGGTTGCTCCTGTCAAGGCATAGATATCAGCGTCCTCATATTTTTTCCGGATTTCTTCCACCTGTTGGCGGGTAAACATGCCTTTTTCCCTCTCAAGATATTCCCTGTATTCCTTGGGGAGAGGTTTCTTAATAACCTTCAATTTATTGATTTCATTGTACGTTTTTCCGATAAACTGATTTTTGAAATAATCCTCGACAATCTCGGCTCCGAGCCCCGGGTCTTCTTCCTGTTCCAGGATATCAATACCGGTGACCGTAAAGGACGGGTTCAGGGCGAGCATGACCCGGATAAAGGATTTGAATCCGTGGAATTCTCCAGGGATCAAATAGGCCGTGCGTTTTGTTCCGAGCATGGCAACCATAAATGAGTCTGCATAGGTGAAAGTTTTCGGCGGCCCAACAACTTCTTGCAGAGCAGTGTGTCTTTCCGACATCTGAATGGCCTTCTCAGGTTTGATGGCCAAGTCATACTCTTTTTTCAGGTTGCCCTGCAGGTCAATCACAAGAAGTGCATATGCTTCTTTTTTGCCTTTTTTTACCGGGACCATGTACCCGATGTACTGGGATCCCTTGTCATCGATAACATATCGGTAAACCTGAAAGAGCTTGAATTCCGGCGGGGGTGGATGCGTTTCCGAGTACCCGAGAAGTCCCAGCATGGTCTTCTTGAGATCCATCTGCTCATTATGCTTTTTTGCCTTATCCGTAACGGTAAAGACGGCCCCCATAATCAACGCCGCAATCAGGCAGGAAATAGTCAACCCTATGGTTATGCGCAGGATATCTCTCATTTGATGCCACCTTTTTGCGGAGCAAAACGTTTGGGCCTGAACCACTGCTCAAAGGCAGGAGCAAGTGGATTCATGAGAAGAATCGCGTAGCACACACCCTCCGGGTATCCGCCTTTCAGCCGTATCAGGACGGTGAGGGCTCCGATGCAGGCCCCGAACAGGAGTTTGGCGGTCTTTTGGGTCGGTGAGGTGACATAATCAGTCGCCATGAAGAAGGCCCCGAGCACAATGCCGCCGGAGAGAATCGCGAGAAGCGGTTGACCGGTAAAGAGCTTGTCGCCGCCGAAAACCCAGGTAAGGAAGGCGACCGATACGATCATTGATACCGGTATATGCCAGGTAATGTATCCTTTATAAATGAGATAAAGCCCTCCCAGAAGCAGGAGCAGGGTCGAGGTTTCTCCGATACAGCCCGGGCGCCAGCCGACAAAGAAACTCCCGTAGATACTTGAAAGGGATCCGAATTTTTCAATAACCCCGCTGATGCCGTAGTGCTTGAGCACGAAAAGAGGGGTAGCCGTTGAGACCGCATCAACACCGGATCCCATGTATTTAAATATGGATCCGTGACGGATCGGAGCGAGCCACGCTGAGGTCATGGCAACGGGAAAGGTGGCAACAAGAAAGGCCCGGCCGATGAGGGCCGGATTAAAAATGTTGAACCCTATCCCTCCGAGCAGATGCTTTGCCACATAAATGGACATGACGGCACCCAGAATCGGCATCCAGTAGGGTACACCGGGGGGAATAATATACGCCAGAAGCATGCCGGTAATGACGGCACTGCCGTCCTTGATAGTGACGGGCTGATGCAGGAGCCTCTGGGATATGGCCTCTGTTGCCACACAACTGCCCACACTGATCAGCGTAATCAGCAGGGTCTGAAAACCGAACAGAAATATGGAAAGAATCAAGGGCGGAACAAGGCACCCCACCACGGTCCACATGATTTTTTCAACGGACTCGCCGCTTTTCACGTGGGGAGATACCGATACTGCCCAGAGTCTTGAACCGGTTTCCGTCAATCCATTCTCTTCCATCTGTTTCCCGATAGATCTACCTCAATAGAAGGCTGGTTTGTCTTGTGTATTTCACGGAACCTACTTCTTCGCCTTCCTTTTTGCCAGCCTGATAAATTGCACCAGGGGCCGTTTGGCGGGGCAGACAAATGCACAGCACCCGCATTCAAAACATTCAAAAACTCCGAATTGAGCTGTTTCCTCCGGCCGTCCGGCCTCCACATAAATTCCCATTTCGTTGGGGGAAAGGCCCATGGGACATGCGTCGAGACACCACCCGCAACGAATGCAGTGCCCGTGGGGATTGGTGTCTATTTCATCACCAGTAAGGAAAAGGACGCCCGAAGTGGTTTTTGTGATCGGCATATCCAGGTCGGATATGGCGAAGCCCATCATGGGACCCCCCATAACGACCTTCGCAAGATCAGGCCGGGTGCCTCCCAGATAGGAGACGATATCTCTCAGCCTCGTGCCGATTTTAACCATGATGTTGGCCGGCCGCTGAATCCCTTTGCCGGAGATAGTAACCACTTTTTCATAGAGCGGTTTATTCAGGGCCACGGCTTCGTAAATGGCTCTGGTCGTTCCCACGTTCTGAACAATCACGCCCACATCAAACGGCAACCCGAAACCGGGGACCTTTCGCCCGGTGATGCTCTGGATGAGCTGTTTTTCCGATCCCTGAGGATATTTCACTTTCAGTGGGTCTACTTGGATTTGGAATCCATTTGAACCCGTTTTCTCGATCGATTTTTTTAACACTTCGATGGCGTCCGATTTGTTGTTCTCGATTCCGATATGGCATTCGGTGATGCCGAGAATGGAGAGGATGATTTTCGAGCCTTCGATGATTTCTTCCGGGTGCTCAAGCATGACCCGGTGATCGGTCGTGAGATACGGTTCGCATTCGGCCCCGTTCAGGATCAGCGTATCCACTTTGGCTTCGGGCGGGGGAGCCAGTTTTACATGGGTGGGAAATCCGGCCCCTCCAATACCTACGATCCCGGCATTCCGGATCCTCTCAAGGATTTTTTCTCTGGAAAGCCCGGTCCAGTCTGTGGGTTTGTAAGATGCGGGTTCTGCGTCGGGATCTGTCTGAATCGTCACTGAAGGGGCCCGGACGGAAATGGGGTGAGGTGCTGTTCCCACGTTCTTGACCGTGCCCGTTACGCTGGCATGGATGTTGGCCCCCAGCCCTTGTGTCACTTCTCCTATGAGTTCTCCTTCTCTGACTTCGGCCTTTTTTTTCACAAGAGGTGTGCAGGGCGCGCCGAAATGCTGGTTGAGGAGAATATCCACTTCTCCCGGCAGAGGCATGATTTCTGTCCCCAAGTGGGCTGTCAGTGACTTGAATTCCTTGGGGTGCACGCCACCCTTTGGAAACGTTAGGGAAAGGGAATTCATCGCTTTCTATCCAAGAATATACCTGTTTCCGAGATTGAATCGTGAGTCGGAAAATAGAAAGTTGCCGGGAATATGTCAAGGAAATTCTGGTGATGAAGAGGCTGCCTGGTGAGCAGAATCAAGGTGATTGGAGAAGTTCCCTTGCGGCCTTGATATCCAAATCAATCTGGCGGGCGAGATCTTCAATACTCTTGTAAGTCTTTTCCGCCCGCAATCGCTGGATGAAATTTATTCTAATGACCCTTCCCAGCAGGTTCCCGGAATAGTCTAGGATGTGGGTTTCGATGGACAGTGGTCCCTGGCCGAACGTGGGGTTGTGTCCGATATTGGTGACGCCGTCATATATGTGGTTGTTGAGCAGGACCCTGACTGCGTACACGCCTTCCTTGGGCGTCAGTTCATCCACCACCTGCAGGTTTGCTGTGGGAAACCCCAGGAGGCGGCCTCCCCTGTTTTTCCCTTTCACCACACTGCCGCAGATCTGGTAGTCACGCCCCAACAGTCTTTTTGCCTCTGCAAGTTCCCCTTCGCTCACCAGTTCTCGAATGGATGTGCTGGACACAATACGATTCCCGATGAGGACGGGTTCTACCACGTGGAGTTGAAAGCGCAGATCCTTTCCCACCCTGCGGAGGAGCTCTATATTCCCTGTACGATTGCGGCCAAAAGAATAATCATACCCCACAACCAGTTCTTTCACACCGATAGTACCCACGAGGATATCGCGGACGAAATCCTCGGCTGATATGGCGGCGAACGTCTCGTCAAAAGTGAGACAGATAATGGTCTGAATCCCGGCCCGTGCGATAAGCGTCACTTTCTGCTCGGTCGGGGTAATGAGAAGAGGTGCTATTTCGGGTTTCATGATTTTTATGGGGTGTGGCTGAAAGGTCATGACCACAGAAGTTCCTCCAACGGCCCTGGCGCGTATCTTGACCCTTTCAAAAAGGGCGAGATGACCACGGTGGACCCCGTCGAAGTTTCCGATGGTCAATACGGGGTTTGTGAGTGGGGTTTGGAGTTCAGCCAGATCTTTGATAATTCTTGTTGTCACACTTGACCTCGATTCCGGAACATGCATCTTAGTTACTCTCTAACTCTGACGGATTCGCAAAAAAAAATCTGACCTCGCGATTTTGAGTCATTCCCGCGGAAGCGGGAATCTGGTCATTACACTATGGTATGAACTCCCGCTTCCGCGGGAATGACGGGTTAGGAGATTTTTTGCGAAGTCATCAATTTTGAACGTTTCCACGGCTAAAAGGATATTGACAACTGCTGCCGTTTAATATAGGATTTTGTATTTAAAATAGCAAGCGTTTAGGGTGTGCCAAATCCACCGTCTTGATTTCGTACTACGGGTTTTAACCCAAGTGATTTGGCGAAATTCCTGATCATCGGCAAGGTGTCAGATGTAAGGTGCGGCATCGCAGATCCCGTGTAGTGTGCGGGAGGAGCGACCGAAGGCAACGAAGCTTGAGCTCTGCGAAATCCCGTCTTGGCGGGAAGATGATATTTTGATGGTGTATCAGGAGGGGTGTGCCGAAGTGGCGGAACTGGTAGACGCGCTAGGTTCAGGGTCTAGTGGGCGTACGCCTGTGCGAGTTCGAGTCTCGCCTTCGGCACCAGGAATGCAAAGGTCGGCTCCGTACCGGAGCCGGCCTTTTTTGAAGATCAGCCCTGGAGGGCATCGTCGCGGGCGACCGTTGCCTTATCTTACCAGAACATCTTCACGGTAAAAATCTCTGAGAGATTTTCCTCCCGTCTTTTCCTGCATGTCGATCCAGCTTCTGACCCGGTCCCTTCCATATGCTTCCTCCCACGCCGCCACTATTGTTGCTACGGGGATGTCCGCGTAGGTCCCGTGATAGGCAACATATTCCATGAATTGTTTCTGTTCCATGTTGTAGGGTTGGAGCAGGGCGTCGTTCCGGCCGTCGAACTCCAGGGGCGCCACCTTGTGCTTTTCGCAGAGTTCCCTGTTAAAGGCCGGGGTGGCTGTGACCCATTTGCCGTCCAAAAATAATTCAGTATATCCGTGGTAGACAAAGAGGTCGGTGCCCATGAATTCCATGAGCTGCCTGGTGGTCAGATGGTTGCGCACGTCAGCAAAACCCACGCGGGACGGGATGTGGACCGCTCTGGCCAGTGCACAGAGAAGACCCGCCTTGCACACACAGTAGCCCCTGCCGGCTCGGAGCACATTGCTGGCACGGTAGTGTTCAGGAAGGTAGAAGGGACAGTACGGGTCGTACCAGATCCCGTCGCGGACGGCATAAAAAAGCTTCACAGCCTTTTCGCGGGCATCCTTGTATTTCCCTGCGACTCTGTGGGCATACTCCCGGATCTCGGGGTGATCACTGTCGATGATATTCGTGGGATCGAGGTATTTGCTCTCCATTGGGTCGATCTCCGATTTTTCCCTGCTTGCGGTATCAAGTCAATCTATGCATCAATATCAAACCCCATGATACCCGTCAAAGCTTTATTCCTACACCGGGTTAAATACCTCGTCGCTTGCGACGTTGCAGTCATTCCCGCGAATGCGGGAATCTGGATTCCGGATAAGCCCTGCGGGCTTTCCAGAATGACAACAGGAGGATACCACACTGCTTGCGGCGGGGTAGTTCATTTCAATAGAATGGAAGGAAATTCCTCAACTCCAGGCACTCTAGGCATTCTGGATCACTATGATCACTGTGGGGGTACCGGAACAAAGAAGTCCCTTCCGGAGCAATCCAAAACTGGGCCTTTGAATCGGGCTCTTTCCTCGCCAACTTTTTCCTTGACATGCCGGTGCTGTTTTCCATATAGTTACGATGTAGCTAAATTGTAATTAAATCGTTGGGTGGTAAAGTCAGAGGGTTTTGACGGTTTATCCTTTAATATCAAGACATTAACCTGACTATTAGGCGTATATGGAGTCGTTCTTATGGCGAACGAGAAAAACAGGGAGAAAGAGCAGGATTCGGGCAAAGAAGAAAGCGCCGGCAGGACCAGAGGGAGGGTAAAATTCGAGGTCTACGGTGAAGAAATGGTGGAGAAACAGGTGAAGTTAAGCGGAAACAGTGGACGCGTCTATCTCCCACCGGATTGGGTCGGCTCCTGGGTGAAAATCATAAGAATTGACTGAAGTTTCCGGAAGAGACAGGGAGGATAAACAGAACCGTGGAAGGATTGGTCATCAGGAGGGCAAGGCCTGAGGATGCGGATGAGGTCAGCAGGATACAGGCTGTAATCACCAAGTCTTCTGAACCCATAGAGTTCAGAAAAATTCTTCAGGAACATTGTGTCGATCGGGAAGATGCCAGTTTTGTGGCTGAGAAAGAGGGAAAAATCGTTGGCTATATGGTCAGCTACATCGTGCTGAGCGGATTCGGCGTGGAAAAAAGCGCCTGGATCGCTTCCCTGGGGGTGGATCCTAAGTACATGGGGCAGGGGATAGGAAAGAGGTTGGCGCAGGAATTATTCAATGTCTACCGTGAGAAGGGAATCCTGAACATTTTTACTTCGGTTCGATGGGATTCAGCAGACCTGCTGTCCTTTTTCAAGACCCTGGGGTTCGATCGGAGCGAATTTATCAATCTGAAAAAGCAGCTTGCAGTAAAGGGAAAGAAATGAGGTACGCAGAGACAGGGTTTAATTTGGAAATTGATCTGACCCGGGGAAACATTGAGCGGGTGGAAACCGACCCAAGAGACACCGAGCTTTATCTGGGGGGGCTGGGCACGAACGCCAAGATATTATGGGACAGGGTCCCTCCTGAAGTGGAACCCTTTTCCCCTGAAAACCTCCTCATCTTCAGCGCCGGTCTTTTGTGCGGTACGCCTGCTACCGGATGCAACCGCACTATTGTTTCCACCATTTCTCCACAGACCAGGCTGATGGCATTTTCAATGATGGGGGGATTTTTTGCGCCGGAATTGAAGTATGCCGGGTATGACAAGATAATCCTTCGCGGCAAGTCCCCTGATCTGGTTTATCTTTGGATAAACAATGAAAAAGTGGAAATACGCGACGCCTCCCATCTTCGGGGGAAAGGTGCGGTCGAAACCGCGGAACTTGTTCAAGAGGAGTTGAAGCAGCCCAAAGCCCAGGTAGCGGCTATCGGTCTTGCCGGTGAAAACCGGGTCTATTTTGCTTCCATCGAGCAGGGCAGGTCCAGCGCCAGCAGGGCCGGAATCGGCGCCGTCATGGGGGACAAGGGAGTAAAGGCGATCGCTGTCCGGGGAACAAAGGACATCAACATTGCCCGGCCCGCTGAATTTATCGAACTTTGCAACCAGGTGCTGGAATACATAACCGTTCGAAATGAAAATCCAATTCCAGGGGTCATGCCCATTTTGGCCGGGCTTGGGTCACCCCAGGAGATGAAGGTCCACGATGAAAAGTGGCACACCGAAAATTTTGCCTGGGGAAATTCACGCGTCCGCAGAAAGGATTTCTGGAACGAAGAAGTCGCCAAAGACTGGATGGAGACCATGGATAATATGCGGACGCGGTTGATCAGTTGCTATAACTGTCCGATGACATGCGGGGCAACCATTTCCCCCCCGGGTCTTCCCACATACATGATGAAATGCTTCTCAAAACTGACGTATACAATGGCGGCCTTCTCGGACCTGGAATTTGGTCTGGGTATCGCCCAAAGTGCTACGGAGTACGGGGTTGACGCGTTCTCAGCCCCGCAGGTTATGGCCTTTGCCCTTGAACTGTATGAAAACGGCATATTGAATGACGATGATTTCCCTGGAATGCCCGCTGATACCGAGGGAAGGTTCCACTGGTTGCTTGACAGAATTGTTCGACGGGAAGGGATAGGGGATATTCTGGCCAATGGTACCTATTGGGCGGCCAAAGAGATCGGGAAGGGCGCGGAAGAATATGCGCATAATAACATTAAAAAGCATGAGCAACTGCCGCTCAAGCTGGGAATGCTGAATCCCATTTATTTCCTCATGTATGCTACCGGCGAGAAGATAAATATCACCCAGATCGAAGGGCAGTTTCCCCAGGCGCCGTTTCCCACGAGAGAGGAGAGAGAGGCGTTTGTAAAGGACTGGTTCCAGGTTCCCGATGAAAAGTTTAAACAATATTTTCTGGACTGGGAACTGCGCGGCGAAAAATCCATCCCCAATTATCCGACGCCTGAAATGTGTTGTGATATTGTTGAGTGGCAGGAGAAAATGCACTACATCGATGACGCTCTCGGGATGTGTGCCGGTTTGTCGTCATTCCCTTTGAAACCTCCGTATCATATACACAACTACCCGAAGTTTATCTCGTCAGGGGCCGGGATCGATATGGATGAAGAAGAACTGACGCAGGCAGTGAAGAGATACCGAACATTGGTGAGAGCCAATAATATACGAAGAGGGATGCGGAGAAAAGACGAGAAGCCTCCGGAGGATCATTGGAGGAGAAGATTCCCCGACCTTGAAAAGGAGCTCCTGGATACGTATTACAAATTCAAAGGGTGGAATAACCAAGGTATTCCCACCAAAGAGTCTTTGCATGAACTGGGGTTGGATTACGTATTTGAAGACTTCGAACAGAGGGGCATCTATTCAGAAAATGGTGATACACCTTCCAAAGAGACCTCGGCGGAAAAAGAGAAGGAGGCATAGCCGTGGGTGAGAAGAAGAAAAAAATCGTCAAGACCATAAAAGTTAATGCTGATCTGTGCAATGGGTGCCGGGCCTGCGAAGTCATCTGCTCCGCCTTTCACGCTGCGCCGAAATATAGCGGCAATAACCCGGCGAGGTCCCGCATCCAGGTGGTTCGCCACCCCCTCAAAGACATATACGTTCCGGTATTCGCGGGCGAGTACGCCCCGGCCGAATGTATGGGAAGAGACAAATATGTGATTGACGGAAAGGAATATGAAGAGTGTGCCTTCTGCCGGGCCTCCTGCCCGTCAAGGGATCTTTTCAAAGAGCCCGACTCCGGTCTCCCTCTGAAATGCGATATGTGTGAAGGTGAAGAAGAACCCCTGTGTGTCAAGTGGTGTATTGTTGATGCTCTCACCTACGAGGAAAGGGAAGAGGAAGTGGAAGAACAGGAAGAACAGGAGGAGCTGGAGATAGGATTGGAATCACTGGCGGACAAATATGGGATGGACAAGATAATGGATGCGGTCGCCCGCCTGTCCGCGAAGGATTGACACATAAGCGGGGCGGGGAAAAACCCGGGTAAGGCGAAACAAGAGGAAAAGAGAGACAGTGGAGAATGTAGCCGACTACAAAGAGATCATCGACGTTATAAAAGCGAGCGGTGGGGAAGCCTTTAAGAGATGCTTTCAATGCGGATTATGCGATGCGGTTTGCCCATGGAACAGGGTGAGAGCCTTCAGCATGCGCAAGATAGTCCGTCAGGCGACGTTCGGTCTTACCGAGATAGAGAGTGAAGATATATGGCGTTGCACCACCTGCGGAAGATGCCCTCAGCAGTGCCCCAGGGACGTCCGGCAGATTGACTCCGGAGTCGCCTTGCGCAGGATTGCCACGGAATACGGGGTGTTTCCCACTCCCGTCAAGCCCATCCGCACCATAAGCGCAAGCCTCGTTGGTGAGGGGAACCCCTTGAGTGAAGACCGAAAAAACAGAGGGGATTGGGCAAAGGGTCTCTCAGTGAAGGAGTTCACTGAGGAGACCGAAGTTCTCTATTTTCCCGGCTGCTATCTCAGCTATGACCCAAGAATGAAAAAGGTCGCTGCCGCCACGGCAAAAATCCTGAACAGCGCGGGGGTAGATTTTGGGATACTCGGCTCCAAGGAGAATTGCTGCGGGGAGAGTATCCGCAAGACGGGCGATGAGGAATTATTCAAACGCCTGGCCAGAGAAAACATCAAGAGTTTCATCGATGCGGGAGTCAAGAAAATCCTAGTTTCGTCTCCCCATTGCTACCATACCTTCAAGAACGAGTATCCTGAATTCATGGCGAACTTTGAGGTGATTCATATCACCCAGTATATATTCGAGCTCATCAATGAGGGAAAACTTGAGTTCACCAAGGAGTATGCAAAAAAAGTGACCTATCATGACCCCTGTTACCTGGGTCGGCACAACGGCATATATGACGAACCCCGGGCACTTTTACAGAAGATACCCGGTTTGGATCTGCATGAAATGATTGATTCGCGGGTAGACAGCCTCTGTTGTGGAGGTGGAGGCGGCAGAATATGGATGGAAACGCCGAAGGGAGAAAGATTTTCAGACCTCAGACTGGATCAAGCCATGGAGATCGGGGCTGAGGAACTGGTTACATGCTGTCCCTATTGCATCACCAACTTTGAGGACAGCAGAATAACCCTGGAGGACGGGGAAGGCATGGAAACGAAGAGTATCCCTGAAATCAAGGACATCACGGAAATAATACAGGAAGTCATTTAGAAGAACCAGGGAAGGTGTTGCCGATCCGGACAAGACACAACGGACAGAAGAGATTTGACGAGGGTGCAGAAAGTGGAAAAGGAAGCAGTTGGAGCGCAGCTTTTGAAAATTCCCGCAGACAGCGATTTTGGAGATGTGATGGTTGCCGGAGGAGGCATCAGCGGTGTTCAAGCCTCTCTTGATCTTGCCACTGCCGGTTTTAAGGTGTACCTGGTTGAAAAATCACCTTCCATCGGCGGGCATATGGCCCAGCTTGACAAAACGTTCCCCACCAATGAGTGCTCCACGTGAATACTCGCACCGAAACTGGTCGAGGTCGGCCGGCATCCCAATATAGAGGTTCTGACCTATACTGAAATTGACAGTGTGGAAGGGGAAGCGGGGGATTTTACGGTAACCCTGATTAAGAAGCCCAGGTACATCAAAGAGGACATATGCACGGGTTGCACAACCTGTGTCGAATACTGCCCCGTTATGGTGCCTGACCCATATAATCAAGACTTGTCTTCGAACAAAGCTGTTCATATATACTTTGATCAAGCAGTCCCTCTTGTCACCTATGTAGACCCTGACGCATGTCTGTATCTGAAAGAGAAAAAATGTCTTATCTGTGAAGCGGTATGTGAGAACAAGGCCATAGATTTTCGCCAAAAGCCCGAAAAGGTGGATGTGAACGTGGGGGCGATCGTGCTGGCGTCGGGTTTCGAGCCGTTTGATCCGAAGGTCAAGGGCGATTATGGCTATGGGAAGTTTGAGAACGTGGTAACGAGTCTTGATTTTGAACGGTTGTTATCTTCCACGGGACCACATGAAGGCGAGATACGGCGTCCTTCCGACAAGAAGCATCCCCATAAGATAGCCTGGATTCAGTGCGTCGGTTCCAGACGGGTTACCCCGGGCGATAACAGCTATTGTTCTGCGGTATGCTGTACGTACACCCAGAAACAGGTGATCCTGACGAAAGATCATTATGCTGACGCAGAATGCACAATATTTCATAACGATATTCGTTCGTATGGTAAAGACTTTGAAACATATTACCAGAGAACCGAGCAACTCCCCGGGGTTCGGTTCATACGGAGCTACGTATCAATAGGAAAAGAGATCCCGGAAACCAAGAACGTCACCGTAAAATACGCAACCGCCGAGGAAGGGGTAGAGGAAGAAGAGTTCGACCTGGTGGTATTATCCATAGGATTGAATCCTCCTGCTGATCATGAGTTCCTGGCAGGGAAGTTCGGAATCGAGCTCAATTCTCACCGGTTCTGTGAAACCAGTCCCGTGAATCCCATTGCAACCTCTCGTCCGGGGATTTTTGTAAGCGGGGCCTTTCAAGGTCCTATGGATATCCCCGAATCGGTTTTTACCGCCAGCGGAGCCGGCTCCCAATGTGGTGAATTTCTTGACTACAGACGAGGGAAGCTGACCAAAGAAAGGACATATCCGGAGGAAAGAGATGTTTCCGAAGAGGAGCCGAGGATAGGAGTCTTCGTGTGTCATTGTGGTGCTAATATCGGGAGAGTGGTGGATGTTCCATCCACCGTTGACTACACCTTGTCATTACCCAATGTGGTCTACGCTCAGGAACAGCTGTTTTCGTGTGCCACTAATTCTGCCAGAGAAATCACAGACATGATACAGGAGAAGGGCCTCAATCGGGTGGTTGTCGCCGCCTGCTCCCCCCGGACCCTCGAACCGTTGTTCCGGGACACCCTTCGGGAGGCGGGCATTAATCAGTATTTCTATGACATGGCTAATATCAGGGAACACTGCTCCTGGGTTCACTCTCTGGAAAAAGAAAAGGCTACCGAAAAGGCCCAGGATATCATCCGCATGTCGGTCGCCAGAGCCTGCCATTTGGAGCCGTTACAGGAGATTGATCTGCCGGTCGACAAGAAGGCGCTGGTGGTCGGCGGCGGGATAGCCGGCATGACCTGCGCCCTCTCCATAGCCGCCCAGGGACATGAGGTGTACCTGGTGGAAAAGGATACGGACCTGGGCGGAATGGCTCGAAGACTGCACTA
The DNA here is from genome assembly GCA_964633015.1 of uncultured Desulfobacteraceae bacterium. Classification (GTDB taxonomy): domain Bacteria; phylum Desulfobacterota; class DSM-4660; order Desulfatiglandales; family Desulfatiglandaceae; genus B46-G9. The sequence continues at coordinate 74,687 of CAZWEV010000010.1, forward strand.
CACTCTGGAAGGGCTGGATGTGCAGGCCTATCTGCACGATCTTGTGCGCAAGGTGTATCAGCACCCCTTGATACATGTATATACTGGTGCCAGCATCACAGAGGCAACCGGGTATGTGGGGAATTTCGTAACCAAGGTAAAGTCCGAAGGAAGAAACAGAGAAATAAAGCATGGGGCGGCGGTCATCGCAATAGGCGCTGATGAATATAAACCGACTGAATACCTTTACGGGGAACATGAACGGGTCATAACCCACCTCGAGTTGGAGGAGCAGATCGCAAGAGGAGAAGAAAAGCTGCTGAATTCCAAGACGCTGGTCATGATCCAGTGCGTGGGCTGCCGAAACGAGGAGAGAAATTACTGCTCCAGGGTGTGTTGCAGTCAGGCCGTAAAGAACGCCTTGAAACTGAAAGAGATAAATCCCGAGATGGATATCTATATTCTCTTTCGGGATATGAGAACCTATGGGCTCAGAGAGGACTATTACCGGGAAGCCTCCGAGAGAGATGTAAAGTTCATCCGTTGGGAACCGACCGACAAACCCAAGGTGGAAGCTGTTGAAGAGGGCGGCCGGTCCGTTTTACGGGTTGCGGTGACCGATCCCATTCTCGGTCAGGAGCTTGCCATAGATGCTGATTACCTTGCTTTGGCTGCTGCCGTTATTCCCCCCGCAGAAAACAGGGAAGTATCTGAACTGTTCAAGGTCACGTTGGGGCCGGATCAGTTTTTCAAAGAAGCCCATGTTAAATTAAAGCCGGTTGATTTTGCCACGGATGGCGTTTTTCTGTGCGGGGCGGCTCACTATCCGAAGCACCTATCGGAAACCATTAACCAGGCCTATGGCGCTGCCGGAAGGGCATTGACCCTTCTCTCGCATGACATCGTCACGGTATCCGGTTCTGTGTGCGAAGTGGATGAGAAAAAGTGTATGGGATGTGGGGCGTGCATTTCGGCCTGTGCATATAGCGCCATAGAGTTCCGCGAGACACGACAGGGCAAGAAGGCGGTCGTTAATCCGGTGCTCTGCAAAGGTGACGGCCTCTGTAATGCAAAGTGCCCGACAGGGGCCATTTTTCTCAAACATTTTACCGATGAAGAGCTCCTGAGCCAGATTGATGCGGCGGTTCCGGAGCAGGAGATCACAGAGCAAATTGACGTGGCGGTTGGAGACGCCTAACATGAATGACCAAAACCGGGATTACTAATGAACCACTCCGCCGCAACCGGTGAGATATCTCTCTGTTGTCATTCCGGAAAGTCGGGGGCGTATCCGGAATCAAGATTCCCGTTCCCCGGTCGGGGTAGAGAACAGGCTCCGCGGGAATGGCCGCAACATAGAACGCGACGGGTATGGCACCCGATGGAGGAATAAAGGGGTAGGAACACATGAGCACAGGACATACAGTGAAGCCAAGAATACTCGGTTTCGTATGCCATTGGTGAGGATACGGGGCTGCTGACCTGGCTGGAGTTTCCAGACTGCAATATCCAAGTGAAATCAGACTCATTCGCACTATGTGTTCCGGGAGAGTCGACCTGAAATTTATACTCCGGGCCTTCTCAAATGGAATGGATGGAGTTTTTATCGGCGGTTGCCGTCTCGGTGAATGCAATTACGTCACCCATGGAAATTATCATGCATTGAGCATGGCGCTTCTCTGCAAGAAAATAATGGAACACATCGGGCTGAACCCGGATAGATTAAGGATCGAATTTATCTCTTCGGGCGAAGGAATCCTCTTTGCCGAAGTTATGAATGACTTTTCAAAGAAGATAAAGGAATTAGGACCGTTCGGCTCAAGCGAAGGAATAGAAGAAGCTGAATTAAATTCCAGAATTCAAGAAGTTACAAAGCTGATCCCTTACATCAAGATGGCGAAAAAGGAGAAGCTGGAGACACGGCTTGAAAAGGAAGAAGAATATGCAGGGTTTTTCACCAGTGACGAGATAGACGAGTTATTCCGTGAAGTACCCTCGTATTATATTGATCCGGAAAAGTGTCAGGCCTGTATGATCTGTGCCAGGAGATGCCCGGTGGAGGCCATTACGGGCGGCAAGAACCTGATCCACGTGATTGACCAGGACAAATGCATAAAATGCGGAACGTGTTTTGACGCCTGTCCCCCTCGTTTCGGTGCAGTGCAGCAGATTTCCGGCGGCCCTGTTCCGCCTCCTGTTCCTGAAGAAGAAAGATTGATCACCAGAAAAGCCAAAAACAAATGAGAGAAATGTGTTGAGGAGACTCCATGAACGAGAGCACCATTACCATCAGACTTATGAAGGCCGACGATTTCGATGCCGTGGTTGCGATTGACGAGAAAATAATCAAGGCTTCCCGGTCGGAGTATTATGAGATGAAGTTTGAAAGACTCTTTGAATCCAGGGATTATCTGCCTGCGTCACTTGTAGCGGAGAAAGAGGACGGGACGGTAGTGGGATTTGTCATGGGGGAAATCTATATGGGAGAATTCGGCATTTTCCAGGAGGGAGCAAGACTGGACACCATCGGCGTTGACCCCGATTACCGGCACCGGGGTATCGGTGAGCAGTTGATCAATGAATTCATAGATCATTTGAGAAGTGTCGGCGTTCAAAAAATAAACACGCTGGTCCACTGGAATGACTCAAACCTGATACATTTCTTCAGCGCGAACCATTTCAGCCCGTCCAGAACCATTAACCTGGAACGAAACCTTTGATGTCGGTCTTCACTCGGTCTCTACGGCCTGCATCTCCAAGACCACATGCCCCCAGCCGCCGCATGCGTGCCCCACGTCAAAACAGCCCGTCCGATTGAAAATCACCTCGTTCGGGTCTCTCCCGTTCATGAGGTTCTCGAAAAAGGCATTGACCACAAGGAGCAGATTGGGCAGGAGGAAAGAGCATATCCGCTCGGGCGACTCCCGGGTCAGGAGATTGCCCGTGGAATCGAAAAAAATCTTCTGTCCCAGGGTATGGCCGGAATGGCAGCCCTTGGATTCGATGACCTCTGCCACCAGCCGGTACCGGGAGGCCGCAAGGGCATTGTCGAATACGCGCTGAAACCGTGGATTATCCTTGATGATCTGGAACTCTGAATCCTCGAGGCCGAGTCTCTTCTGAATAATCCGTATGATGTGCTCGCTTTTCACGATCCCTCCTTCATATCCCGCTGTCAGTGGATTTCCTTCCGTTTTTCAGATAATCGACAATCCATCACATTCGGAAAAGAAAATCAAGGGAGAAGGCGGCCCCGGAACCGCCTTCAGGACTTCGCATTGTGCGGTGTACCGGGTGATTTGCAAAAATTCGCGATGGCGGACCAGTGTCTCTGAAGAGGGGTTGCAAGGTCGTGACCTCCGAAGGTACTATAGGAGTTGCCCGATCCGGATAAGGAGGTTGAGGAAATGATCATTGCAGGAATCGATTGCGGTGCCAGGAATACCAAAACAGTTATTTTGAAGAACGGTCGGATCATTGGAAAAGGGAAGGTCCGGACCGGTTTTGACCTGGAAAATGCCATGGATGCAGCGCTGGACCGGGGACTGGCGTCGGCGGGTATTGCAAGAGAAGATGTCCGGAAGATAGGTGTGACCGGCTCGGGCAGAAATGCAATGAAGACAGCCGATTGTGAGGTGAGTGATATTGCGGCCATGGCGAGGGCCGCCCATTTTTTCTTCCCCGACAGCAGAACGGTGGCGGATGTGGGGGCCGAAGAAGGCCGTGCCGCGAAGATTGATGAAAAAGGAAACGTGGTGGACTTTGTGGTCAATGAAAAGTGTGCAGCCGGGGCAGGGACCTTTGTTGAAACCATGGCAAGGGCCCTTGAAGTGACCGTGGAAGAGATGGGGCCCCTGGCCCTGGAATCTGATACAGAGATTCCAATGAATGCCCAGTGTACCGTTTTTGCCGAGTCCGAGGTGGTAAGCCTGATCCATGCGAAGACCGACAAGCGGGATATCAGCAGAGCCATCCACGACGCAATGGTGAGCCGTATCGTTTCCATGATCAGAAGGGTGGGGGTAAATGAAGACGTGGTGATGATCGGCGGTGTCGCCAGGAATCCCGGGTGCGTGGAATTCATGAAAAAGGCACTCCGCGTAGAACATCTCTTTATCCCGGATGAGCCCGAGTTCGGCGCGGCCGTGGGTGCCGCTCTTGTGACTGCTGAAAAAATGTAGGTCCCGGGAAGGGAATCTTGTGGAGTGAGGGAAATGGATATGGCGGAAGAGAAAGACCGGGAATTCTGGAGATGGACAGAGTCCAACTGGAAGAACCCTGACATGGAGTGGAAAGACGCCGGGCATGTTACCGTGGGCATTGATGTCGGTTCCGTGAGTTCTCAGGCAGTCATTATGGCTGACGGGCGGATATTGGCCTACAGCAACATGAGAACCAGGTCCGACAGCGCCAACAGCGCCCGGAATGCGATGGATTTCGCACTGGAGGCTGCGGATATGCCGGAAGACCGGATAGGTTACTGCATCGGCACGGGATACGGGCGGGTTTCTGTCCCCTTTGCGGATCGTTCCATTACTGAGGTGACGTGTATTGCCCGGGGTGCGCATTTCATTTACGGTCCCAAGGTCAGGACCGTCCTGGACGTTGGCGGACAGGACATCAAGGCCATCCAATGTGATGAGGCGGGCAAGGTGACAAACTTCCTGATGAATGATAAGTGTGCCGCCGGCACAGGCCGGGGCATGGAGGTCTTTTCCGACCTCATGGGAGTTTCCATTACCGAGGTTGGAGACCGTTCGTTTGAATATGAAGGGGAGGAGCCGGAAGCAGTCTCCAGTATCTGTGTTGTTTATGCAAAATCAGAAGCCGTGGGCCTCCTGCGGAAGGGCTGGACCACGGAACAGGTGCTCGCTGCTTATTGCAGGGCCATGGCTGAGCGGATATATTCGCTGGTTGAAAAGCTGGGCCTGAATCCCGAGTTTGCGGTCACCGGCGGCATGGCCAAGAACAGGGGGGTGATGGACCGTCTGATGCGGCTCGTAAAGTTAGACCGCATGGAGACGGAATGGGATCCCCAGATAGCCGGTGCCGCAGGCGCTGCCCTTTTTGCACATGCCCTGTGCCGGAAGGGCAAAGGGAGAAAGAAGAGGTCTTAGCAGTTGTTCCCGTGCGTCTCATGAGGAATCCGGGAAATGGGGTATCCTGGTTCGGTCCCCTGTCAGGTTCCTGCGGGGGGAGACTTCTGGACCGGAGGGGGATCACTTTTCCGCAGGCCGGTGATGTTGAAAGTCCTCACGGGGGCGTGGATCCCCTTTACCTGGATTTCCCCCACAAATTGGGCTTCCACCAGGGATCCCACCTTGCTGTAAGTCCTCTGGCCGGCCAGTATCTGACCCGCCGCGGCAATGGATTCGAGTCGGGCTGCGACATTCACCTGGTTTCCGATGACCGTATAGTCCCTGTGGGTTTCCGAGCCGATATTCCCGACCGTCATATACCCGGTATTGATGCCGATCCCCACGCCGAGGTCATGGTCGTATCCTTTCCATTCTTCGCGCAATTCAGATATCTTCTCCTGCATTGCCACGGCCATGCGCACAGCCCGTTCCGCGTGGTCATCAACGGAGATGGGATCGCCGAAAAAGATGAGGAGGCCGTCCCCGATGATTTTGTTCACGGTACCGTCAAAGCGATGGACGATTCCGATCATTTCCGAGAGATACCGGTCAAGAAGGTGGAATATCTCCTCCGGCTCAAGAGCATCAGTGAGGGTCGAAAACCCACGGATATCTGAAAAGACAACAGTCATCATTTTTCTCTGGGATTCCGGTGCGGCGTGGCCGTTCCCCGAGAGGATCTTTTCAGTGAGCTTGGGGGAGAGGTACCGGCGGAGCTGATTGTATTTCTCCAGTTGGCGCACCTGCTCCTGAACCCTTGATTCAAGGCCGCGGTTCATCTCCAGGAGTTCATCCTGGGCTGTGCGTAGTTCGGCAGTCCTTTCCCGGACCTTTTCTTCAAGGCCCACGGCATATTCGTCAATCTGCTTTTTGGCCTCCTTGAGTTCCAGGTGTGCCTTTTCCAGGGCCATATAGGCCTGATTCTTGGCGTTGACGTTCTTCCGCAGTTGATTAAGGGTATCAATGAGTTCTTTTCCCGGGCTTCCGATTGTGCTTCTTCCCGCAAAGAAGGCGGTGAATCTATTGCCCAGGGAAACCCGATCGTACATCACATCCAGGATGAAGTAGGGAGCAAGGAAGATTTCTCCCTCCCTCAGGAGCGTCCTGCCGTTTACCGTGACCGTCTCCGTTATGAGAATCGCCTCGTGTTCTTCAAGGCGATTCAGGGTATTTGCGGCCTTTTTCGTGTATCTTCCCAGAAAAAAAGTGCGGCCGCGGACCTGATCAGGCTGCAGGAAAACCTTCTCACCGACAATACTCCTTCCCCCGTGCCCGGGATGCCGGATCGTCAGGAGATCGCCCTCCCGTTTCGGATGAAGCTGGTAGGACGCAAACTCCGGTTCTCTTTGGAAAAGAATTTCAGGATCGTAGGGTTTCAGCGGCTGCTCCACGATAGCCGGTTCAAGACCCCATATGGTGGGAATAGCGGAAATGATCCCCCGCAGGAACGGGTCTCCGATGTAATCTCCATTGGGGTCCATGTCCCGGTGGAATTCGACTTTGAAGAGCGTCCGGAACCGCTGCGCCCGCCTGTCAAAGCAAGGGGGGATGACGATATCGATTTCCTTGGTGTCGTTCAGGTTTTTGTTGAAAAACGGAAGACGCTTGAACCCGTCACCCGGATTGCTGAAGAGTCTTGCAAAGACATGGAAGCGTCCCCAGGACCGGAGCTCGGCAGAAGAAGAGCCGCAGGTGAAGTAGAAGCGTGGTTCATCAACCAGATCTCTGGCGCGCCGGAAGATCTTCTCGAAATTTTCGTACGTGGTCCATTCATCCTCATCCAGAAAGAACTCTTCGGCCGAGGGGAAGGCCTCAAATGGATACGGAAGACCATGAAACAGGTTCTCGTGGCCCCCTGTTTTGCTTTCCACATACGAGGCGATGATTTTGATATTCCGGTTGCTGATGCAATCGCGGCGGCTCATGGGATCGACTCTGAAAAGGAGAAAAGGTTTTTCTAAAGCAGGCCTGTTATCTGTCTGTATCGACTGAAAAGGTGTTCCACGTCATCCTGCGGAACGCTTCTGGGAACATGCCCCAGAATACCGCATCCTTCCGATTTCTCATGAACCTCTTCTTCGGGAAGATCACTCAGGAGAATAATGGAGGTCAGCGGCGACGCCTTGACCATGTCAATCAGTCCCTCAAACGGGGAATCGGTTTCCAGGGTGGTGCCGACGATCGCAATTTGAAAGCTCTCCGATTTCAAAAGGGAAACCGCTTCATTCAAGCTGAAGAGGACATGCAGGTCGTACAGCCCGTTTCTAAGTCTGTCTTTCAGTGAATCAACAACAGCCGTGTCTTTTTCCAGGATGAGTACGCGAACTTTTTTTTGATCAGTCATCTGAAAACCTCGTGAGGTGCTATTGGCCTGGATTCCCGGAAAGGCAGCAGGCAAGGCAATCATAGCCGTATTTTAATATCCAGGCAAGAAGCTTTTTCATCCCGATTTTATCTCGATTTTATCTCTTGACAAAGGGGTCGAGTGGTATAGTATTACAGGCTCAAACCGGGACGTAGCGCAGCCTGGAAGCGCACCTGAATGGGGTTCAGGGGGTCCGGGGTTCAAATCCCCGCGTCCCGACCAGAAAACAGAGTAAAAACGGTAGGTTATGTTCTTATTGATCTACCGTTTTTTCGTTAGAAATCCTCGATCTAGGTTCCGGCCTAATCGGCCTTGCAGGCCTCAGGAAGAAATTCAGAAAGCAATAATCTGACATTTGCAATCAATACGCATTCAAGGCAGGGTCATCAAGGTCCTGCCTTTTTTGAATCTCCACCGTCAAGCATACTGCCGGTAGTCTATCGTCCTAAGCTTTCCCCAAAAGCAACCATACGATACGTATCTGAGCGTCAGGCAAGCTGCCATGAAAACCGGAGATTTGAAAGGAGTCTAGATTTCACGTTCATTTGGGCTATACGTAACAAATGCTGTTTTTTCTAAGGAGTGTAATGGGTTAGGTGCTGTTATCCTTTCCTAGTTTTTGGTTTTTGTCAAGACCTAAAGTTGGTTTTAGGGATACCCTTGGGGTGTCTTTGCATGATCACCTCCATCGCTTTGAAGTAATCCCTCATGACCATTATAATAGGGCGGAATTTCCAAGCTCACCTTCTTTTACAGGCTCCTCATTTTCCCCTTACTCTTTCTGATCTTACCACCTCTTCGCCCAACCGAATAGGCAGCAGGTCCACTCGTAGATTGTTTCTGAGAGTAGTTCTTTGGTGGCCAAAGGTATCGATACAATCCAACCCTTAGACCAAGGAGGTCTGTCATGATAAAGCTCATTACGTGGGAAATGGATCGTTCATTTACTCCAACAGATGCAGAACAACGCTTGAAGTTGACCTTGGGAATGTGCGACATGGTAAAAAAGCAGGCTGAGAGTGGTGTCATTAAAGTCTGGGGAATGAATCCGGGTGGTCATGGTGGATTTGGCATCAGTGACAAGGATGAGAAGGAAATTTTTGGCATGACTGCCCAATACATACCCTATGTCAAATTCAGAGTTGAACCGATGCTCTCAATAGATGAGGTTATTGCCACTCTCAAAGCCGCACAGCAACAGGCCTAGCGAGGTGGCCACGAATTTGATATATTTCAATAGGCAGGGTCTTTCGGCCCTGCCTATTCTTGATTCCTAGTCCATGATTCTATCGGTAGTTTCTCGTTTTCGGCCTCCCTCGAAAGTAATGCATACGATACGCGTGATTCCATTCGGGAGGTTGATCTGAGGATTTTGTGTCTCCTCAGCAAATCCAACGGTTGAAAAGCCAAAGACAGCTACTTATGCAAAAGAAAGGGAAACTACTTCTTCTTCCTATACCTCCCTAACGTATTCTTCACATACGACCAGTGAAGCGAGATATGAGCTCCTATAACAATCATGAATAAAAGCGCAGCCCATCCATGTATCGTCACCAAGGAATGTCTAAGCGAAACCAAGAAACTCGCGCTTTGACCGTATCCCCTGGGAAGTACCAGCCAATTAATTAAGCCCGTGACACCTAGAAAGGAGAACAAGAAAAAGGATATAACGTTAACAATCCATAGTCTGGATACCTTTTCGGCCATTTTCACGGTTCCTCTTTTTAAATAGTGATCAAGAATCATTTTGGATCAAAACGGAAGGTATCGCCAGGCCAAGTTACGGCCAGTAAAAATCCAGATATAGAAACAAGATCACGA
>CAZWEV010000011.1:0-79648 GCA_964633015.1 uncultured Desulfobacteraceae bacterium
TCCTGTCTATCCCATGATCAGTCAGGAGCTTCAGCGTTTTTTCAGCCAAGCCATAGTGAACAAAAGGTCACACATTTCAAAGCTAGCGAAAAACGCCTCGGCAAGAATTGAGAAACTGTCCAAGTTGGGGGCCATGATTAAGTAATGAATCCAAAGGACCAGAGACTATACCTGGCTTTTCTGTCGCCGGTTATATTCCTACTCCTTTGTTTTATTGTAGCGCCCATCGCCTCCTCCCTTTTTATCAGCCTTCATCGGATCATCATCGGATTGCCCCAGCTCGGCAACCCTTTTGTGGGCCTGGAAAATTACCGGGAGTTGCTCAGGGATTCAGTAGCCAGACATTCCTTCTGGATTACGGTCATTTTTGTCGCCGCCACAACGTTTTTTGAACTATTGATCGGTCTCTTCATGGCCCTCCTGATCAATCATCGCTTTCCCGGTCGAGGACTGCTCAGGGCATGCGTACTTATCCCGTGGGCCATCCCGACAGTGGTTTCAGCACAAATGTGGCGATTCTTATTTAACGATGCCTATGGTATGATCAACTATGCCGTCTTCGGAGCTGAAACTGCTCGATACATTCCATGGCTTGCCATCCCCGGCACGGCACTTTCCGCCATCATTGTTGCGGATATCTGGAAGACCTCATCGTTTGCCGCTCTATTGATCCTGGCCGGGCTTCAGGTTATTCCTGAGGAACTGTATCAGGCAGCCAAAGTGGACGGAGCACGTCTATGGCGAAGGTTCCGGCACATTACCTGGCCTCTTATCCGTCCGGCATTACTCATATCCCTTCTTTTTCGTACCATAGATGCCTTCCGGGTATTTGACCTAGCTTTTGTGATGACGCAGGGAGGACCGGCAGACGCGACCAATGTGCTTCAACTTTATGGATATAAGAAAATGTTCGTGGAGGGCTGGATGGGATACGGAACAGCCATATCGGTGTGCATCTTCATCATCGTGTTGATCCTGTCAATTATATATGTGCGGTCCGTGGGCAGGCGTTTGCTGGAGGTCTCCGTATGAGCAGAGGGTTCTGGACGAAAACCGTCTTTATTTTCGGGGTATCTCTCGCCGCCGCTTTCTCTCTGGTCCCTTTTCTGCTCTTTGTCTCGTCCGCATTCAAGACACAAACACAAGTAACATCTATCCCCCCCCAGTGGTGGCCGGACTTTTCATTGAAATTTTTTCGCTCCGCCCTGAAGAACTACGGCATCATGCACTATCTGGTCAATTCCATTATCGTCGCAGGTACCACCACGCTGGTTACGATCTCTTTCGGTGCCTTTGGTGGGTATGCCCTCGCTCGATTGAAAAAAAGATGGGCGCACCTGATTCTTATGGGAATCCTCGCCTGTGCCATGTTTCCGCAGATTGCCATTGCCGGGCCTATATGGCGTTTTCTTCAGATTATGGGATGGCTCAACACCTATCATGGCCTTGTTCTGCCCTACGTGGCCCTGACGCTTCCTCTTGCCATCTGGATTCTGACACTCTTTTTCCATGAGATTCCCCGAGAGCTTGAGTCTGCAAGCTTAGTGGATGGGTGCACCAGGTTTGGAACCTTTATCCGCGTGGTTCTTCCACTCTCTACTCCAGGGCTGTTTACAGCCTCCATCTTGTGTTTTATTTATGCCTGGAACGAATTTTTCCTCGCCCTCCTGATCATGACCGATCCGGCGAGACAGACAATGCCTGTGGGAATTGCCTTGTTTCAGGGAGAACATACGGTCCCATGGGGTGAGATAGCGGCTGCTTCCTTTATTACAACAGCGCCATTGGTCATCATGGTTCTGGTTTTCCAAAGGCGGATTGTTACGGGATTGTCTGCCGGAGCGATTAAAGGATAAAAGAATGGCCTCACTGGAAATCAATAATATCAGCAAACGATTTGGGAAGGTGGTTGCCCTGTCCCGGATAGACTTTCACGTGGAAGATGGGGAATTCTGTGTTCTTCTCGGTCCTTCGGGCTGTGGGAAAAGTACGTTATTAGAAATCATCGCCGGCTTGATCCGTCAGGACCAAGGCACTGTCTTTATCGACGACCGATCCGTAACAAACCTCTCCCCGAGAGAACGGGATGTGGCCATGGTCTTTCAAAATTACGCGCTCTATCCCCATATGACCGTGGCCCAAAATCTGGGATTTGGTCTTCGGATGCGGGGCATGCCCAGTGAAATGATTGGGAAAAAAATCATGGAGACCGCAAGACTCCTGGGGATTACGGAATTGCTTGACAGAAGACCGAAGGAACTCTCAGGAGGACAGAGACAGCGTGTGGCCATGGGCAGGGCCCTTGCCAGGCGTCCGAACATATTTCTCCTCGACGAACCCCTGAGTAATTTGGATGCGCGGTTACGGGTCAGTGTCCGGCTTGAGCTCAAGAAGCTCCACGAGCGAATCCAAACTACCATCCTCTACGTGACCCATGATCAGGTGGAGGCCATGACCCTTGGTGACAAAGTGGTTGTCATGAGGGAAGGAAAGGTCCATCAAATAGACCCTCCTCAAATCATCTATAACAAACCGGCAGATACGTTTGTAGCCACTTTCATCGGTTCTCCTATGATCAATTTATTTAAAGGGATAATGACAGAACAGGAAGGGCGCTTTATTCTTAAAGCCGAAGATTTTCACCTTGAATATGTTCATGGTGATTTGCATGTTGGGAACGGGGAGCTGGAAATAGGCATTCGTCCCGAGGATATAACGGTGAGTCATGAACCCGCAAAGGGTCTCAGGGCAACGGTGGAGATGGTTACTGATGTTGGCGCTGAAAAGTACATCCACACCAAGCTGGGATCTACCAGTCTCACGGCTAAGGCAGCCAAAGAAGAGTCATTTCAGATAGGTGAAACCATTTCCCTGGGTATCAATCCATCCCATCTCCACTTTTTTCATGACGGGCGAAGGATTTAGCATCTCAGTGAGTCAACACTGATTTGATTCCTGCTCTTTTTCAGCGGCGAATAGCACCTCGATCAATCCAACAATCTCATCTGCCCCTGTTGTTTCCTTCGAAAGAAAATATTGGGCACCATTTTGATATGCCACCGCTTGGTATTCCGGTAAATCGTGATGCGTTAAGATGATAATCACCGCATGAGGATACATTTCTTTCACTTTTTTGGTTAGCACTAAGCCGTTGTCTTCCGCTAACTCGATGTCCATGAATATGAGATCGGGCCGGTGCCTCAAGAGTTTTATGAGGGCCTCCCTTCCATTTCTTGCCTGTTGAATGGAAATTGAAGGAAAATTTGAAATCAAAATCTCTTTAACAATGGCCCGAAAGCGGGCACTGTTTTCAATAAGCAATATCTTGATTCTCTTGTTCATTGGGGACCTTTACACCATTAAACAGCTCCTCATTCCTGTTCACCTCACGCAATTTTGTTTTTTAACAAAAACTTTACTATGACCCTTCGGCATAGTATATTCATTCTATCCTGTATTTTTCGCTAGATATGCCCTCATTCGGAGTTTGATTGTGGTTGCAACGAAGAAAATTGTAATTGCCGAAGATCAAAAAATACTGAGGGAAGGATTGAAGTCCCTGTTAACGTCAACCGATGATTTCGAAATTGTAGCTGAGGCGGAAGACGGCTTGACTGCCGTGCGCTGTGTCGAAGGATATAAGCCTGACCTCCTGTTGTTAGACCTCAGCATGCCAAAGATGAATGGCATCTCAGTTATCAGAGATACGAAGACCCGGGTTCCAGAGACCAAAATACTCGTTTTAACTGTTCATGAATCCGAGGAGTATATCCTGGAAGTTTTTCAGTCAGGAGCAGACGGTTATTGTCTGAAAGATGCCAGCCGCTCCGAATTAATAATGGCCATACGCAGAGTCTTATCCGGAAATCGTTATATAAGCCCCGGCATTTCCCAAAAGGTGTTAGAGGGATATCTGAAGGACAGAGAAACGCTGAAATCCAGTTCATCATGGGATAGCCTCACCAGGCGGGAGATAGAGATCCTGAAGCTGGTTGGGGAGGGGTATAAGAACAAGGAGATTGCCGACTATCTGTGCGTAAGTGCAAAAACCGTGGAAAAACATCGAAGCAATGTCATGAGGAAGCTGGATCTTCATACGGCATCCGCCCTGACAGCCTATGCCATTGAAAGGGGACTTGTTACAAAATCAGTTACAAGGCCATGAGACTTGGATCGCAGTCCCTTTTCCTTTCCCGGTAGAGATTTCAAAAGAACCGCCGAAGATCTCCGCTCTTTCTTTCATGCTGCCAAGGCCCAAGCCACCTGTTTCATTTTCATCATTTGATATATCCTTAAGATCAAATCCCTGACCGTTGTCTTCAATAGAAAGCTCTGCATTCCCTTCTCTTTCCTTCAAAGAAAGTCGCACCAGATTTGCGCCGCTGTGTTTTGCCACATTGTTGAGGGCTTCAAGCAAAAGCTTGTAGATCACTGTCTTCAAAGGTTCCGGGATTCTATTCTCTTCTATCTCAAATATTTTTTCTATCCTGATACCTGAATAAACTTCCTGAAATTCCCGGCAATACCAACTGATAGTGGCGAGAATTCCCAGATCATCGAGTATGGGGGGCCTCAAATTTCTGTAAATCCTCTTGGTCTCTTTCATGGTTTCCTGAACCATCGTTACGACCTGTCTTAATGAGTTTGCCTCTTTCACCGCATTCTTTTCAACATCATCAATATGCTTTTCCAGACTGTATTTAATAGCGGTTAGACTTGCCCCCAATATGTCATGGAGGTCGTGGGCAATCAACCTCCTTTCATTTTCCTCGGCTTCCAGAAGCCTCGAAGAGAGAACACGAATCTGGTTCTCGGATTCCTGGACAGCCTTTTTCGCCTGTTTACGTTCCGTGAGGTCAATAAATGAAGCCATCCTGCCGGCTATACTACCGTCATTATTGGCAACATTTGAGGAAGAGACCTCTACCGGAAACTTGGAACCATCCTTGTGCTGTGCCACGAATTCTTCAGTCTCCCCTTTGGTTTCATCAATGATAGTCTTGACATCGGCAAATCTTTTTACCTCTTCTGTCGGGAAAAGACTTGCCGCGTTCCTTCCCAGTATTTCTGATTTTGTATATCCGAATACTTTCAGAAACGCGGGATTGACATATTTAATCCGCCCTTCAAGGTTTGTAATAATTACCCCGCTCACTGAGGAGTTCAACGCATCATAGACAATGCTCAATTCCTCTTCCATTTTCTCGCGTCTGGCTTCCAGTTCTCGTATCCGCGACATGCGTCTGCGCAGGTCTTCCAATTCTTCCATGAGCCGCGTTTTTGTCTTGGCCTCATCTTTCATTTTCATTCCCCTGTAACGCGCAGCAAAAACCCTATTTTCTTCTTGATGTTGGGAAAAGAATGTTGGTTTTCCCATCACCCTTGAAAAATAGGAAAATAAAGCTGGCAAGTCAATGGCATATCTTAAATTTCAATACGCCCAGGGGTCCTCTGTGTGAATAGAGGAAAAATGTAATCTGGAAAGATACGGCAAGAGGCTTTGGTCGGTAAAATTCAACTCATCTATTTTTTCCACCATTTCAGGAGTAGCCTTCATTTTTCAGGCAAACGGTAATCTGTTGAACGCTATACCCTTCATTTTTTAGATACGCGGCAATCTGCTGAGAGTTGAGTCCCTCTTTTTCCAGGACACGGAATCTGTTCCTGATCTGTCGCTTGATAATCCTGTCAGTCTTCTGCTCAAGGCATTTTAATGCTGCCGCCATTATCTTCGTACTGTCAAAAGCCGGAATTCGCGCTTTCAGACGATTAAACCGATCAACCGAATCTTTATCGAGCAGCACTCTGAGCTCACGGCTATTTTCGCTTTTCTTTCTGTGTTTCGACCACATGGCATGTTTGCATATATCTCGAGCTGTTCTCACGAATCTCGTTAGTTGATAGAGTGTTTTTTCCAATGCTCATTAGTAGTGACATTGCCTCCCTATCAAAATCAGGCCGATGGATGAATAGGGTTCATCCTGTATTCAGCCGAGTGAAACCCTGTAATAACATCTGGACCGTCCAGCAGGATATATAATACAGAAGGACACTGCCCATATTTTAGAACGGATCAGAAAAGCCCGGCAGCAGACTGGCAAGGCCTATTCATCTTCCTGATCCAGAGACTTTTGCAAGACAATGGTAAAAACAGATCCCCTCTCCAATTCACTTTCCACATGGATTCGGCCCCCATGACCTTCTACGATCCCCTTCACCGCGGCTAAACCCACACCGGAGCCTTCATACTTTCTTGTGCCTTTGCCCCGATGAAAAGCGTCAAAAATATGGGGAAGATCTCCCGGATCAATGCCTCTTCCTTGGTCTTCTATCCTGACGATGACGTCCTTTTCAGTCTCATGCGTAGTAAGAGCAACTTTCCCTTCTCGTTTCGAAAACTTAAAGGCATTATCCAAAAGATTCGCAAAAACCCTCCGAAGCCGCCGGGCATCAGCATCGATAATCGGTAATGCGTCATCTGCTTGAAACTCTAAATGAATTCCGCTTTGTTTGGCCTTTACCTGATAAGCTTCAAAAAGTTCCATTAATTCTCTGTCCAACGAGGTAGGCCCAAAATCCAGTTTCAGTTTGCCGGTTTGTAAACGGGCGAATTCCAGAAAATCTTCCACCATAAATTCCAGGTTCCCTGCCTCATTTTTAATGATTTCAAGATATTTTTGTTGTTTTTCTTTATTCAGGCTGCCCGCATTTTTCAAAAGGCGTAACACAAATCCCCCGATGATAGTGATTGAAGATTTCATGTCATGGGCAAACATGGAGATGAGATTGTCTTTTTCTCGTTCCATGGCTTTAAGTCGGGAAATGTCATGAAACGCCTCCACCCCGCCAATAAGGCTTCCCTCGTCATCAAATAAGCCCGCAGTATTCATTCCGACGTGTAGGAGTCCCCCCTCCTTATTGCAAACAGTTGTTTCGACGTGAGATACGGGTTGTTCGTGTTTCAGCACTCCCTTGAGAGGACAACTGAACTCGCACATTGCTCCTTTCAACAGGTCTCCACAAAAATGACCTATCGCCTCCTCTTGTGAATACCCGGTGATTTCTTCGGCACGGGGATTAAACCCCGTTATCTCAAAAGCCGCATTTACCGTCAAAACAGCGACCGGAAGACTGTCAATAATAAATTTGAAGAAAGCCAAGTCGTACTCCTCTTTCCCGCCTGCTGCCCTGCCATCTGCCTTCTTGTCAATATCGACCATACAATCTCCTTTTGCCCAGTCAGACTGCTGCGTTAGAACCTCGTCAGAAGCATACGAACTTTATTATAGTCCTGTCCCCTTTCACGTAAATGACGTTTCCACTGTATTTCTGTTTCTGTATGCCTGTATTTGTACCTGAAGAAATTGCATTGGAGAGCCGCGAAAAGGTATCGAACAAGGCACTCCTCAATTATCATTCCAAAAATACATGATTTCCCTTATTTACCGGTTATACCTTGTTTATCTATCATGTTTTGACAAAGATCATGTCAAGCAGGAAGGAAGAAAAAAGCGGGACGGCCGGACTTTGCCGCACCATACGCAGGTGCACACTAGTGTTTTTTTCCTGGCCCATGATCAATAGAGGCCATGATATCATCTGGTGGAGCATGGCTGTTTTTTCAAATCAAAACGTTAAAGAATCACGGAAAACTGAATTTTGTGGAGATATCCAACCCAAAATTTCCGATAAATCTGCAAAAAATACTTGACACAATTTTTCCCATGAGCAATAGTGCAAGGTCAAAAGATTGAAATTAATGGGTATTATTGCTGAAAGCACCAGACGAGGAGGACGAAACGTGGCCCTGACGAAGGAAAAGATTATCAGCAACATTTATCATCAGGTTGGACTCAGCAAGAATCGTTCCAGGCTTGTCGTCGAGACGCTTTTTGAGATCATCAAACAAACGCTGGAACAGGGAGAAGACCTCCTGGTCAGTGGTTTTGGCAAATTCGTGGTGAAGGAAAAATCAGCCCGCAGAGGGAGGAACCCCCAGACAACACAGGATCTCCAGCTGAGGGCCAGGAGAGTGGTGGTCTTTAAAACCTCCGGAGTATTGAGGAACAGAATCAACCAGGGCACTAAAGACTTACAATAAAAGCCTCCTCAAACCCCATATCCTCCAACTTTTTTTCTATCATGCCTGCCTGCTTCAAGGTTGTGGACCTCGATACCCTCAATCGGTAAAGAGGGACCCCTTCAGGTGTTTCAAAAACAGTGATATTCACATACTGAAATAACACTTTCAGGCGCTTTGCCAGCCTCAGCACATTCTCTTTTTCACGAAACGCCCCCACCTGCACCGTAAAATTTCCCTTTTCAAGGTCTGCCGCTTCAACTACCGGCTCTTTCCCGGACTTGGAATCATATTCTCCCACCTGTCTCCCAAGGGCCTCGATCCGCACCTTCGCAACGCCCGGCCCGACCAACCCGATATTCTTTGCCGCGGCATAGGAAAGATCAATGATCCTTCCTTTGATAAAGGGTCCCCGGTCATTTATTCTTACGATCGTCTGCTTTCCGTTTTCCAGGTTCAGAACCCGCACATACGTTCCGAGCGGCAATGTCTTGTGTGCAGCAGTCTTTTGATACATGTTATACCGAATTCCGCTGGCCGTCGGCCTTCCGTGAAAATCCCTGCCATACCATGAAGCTTTCCCGGTCTGCACAAAACCATGGGAATGAGGAAGCGGATAATACCGCTCTCCATTGACAACATACGGTTTGAAACCCCGCCCTTCTTTTTTCGGAGATATGACAACTGTTTTTTCCCCGGGCGGCGGCGCCAATACCACATGGCTCCCTGGTCTGGCGCAGGACGAAACAACAAAGAGCATGAGTAGAAAGAGAGGGAACAAAAATTTATTCACGAGCATTCTTCCCGTCAGGTCCGGACCATGAGAAAACATCAGTCATCAATTTCATCAGCACTATTCCTTGCATCCCGGGAGTTTGTGCATGGTGGGAAAAAGTCATCTCCACCGTTTGCGTCGCGACCCCCATATTTGTGATAATAGTAACAGAGACGCCATTTTTTTCAACCCTATTTCTCTCATTTCGTTTTTGCTTGACACTCTTGTGAAATTTTTCTAAAGTTCACAACATAATTATATTGTAGTTATAATGTGATCACTGTTTTCACGTACTTTTTGGAAAAAAGCATCATTTCGAACCATTGGAGGAGCGGGGATACCATGAAGTTAGCAGATAAAATCGCTGTGGTGACGGGAAGCAGTCGGGGGGTTGGAAGGGCGGTCGCTCTTGGCTTCGCCGCTGAGGGCGCCAATGTGGTCATCAATTATACATCCAACCGAAACGCGGCAGATGAAGTGGTTGGTATCATTACGGCTATGGGCCGTCAAGCAGTCGCCGTCAAGGCCGATGTGGCGAAAAAGGATGACGTCGAACAGCTTTTTGGAAAAACGCTGGATGCTTTCGGCAAAATAGACATTCTGGTCAATAATGCAGGCTTCACCCGTCCCGCTCTGATGCTCAAAATGACGGAAGAGCAATGGGATCAGGTAGTTGATATCCACATGAAAGGGGCATTTCTCTGTTCTCAGGCTGCCGGGAAGTCCATGAAGGAACAGCAGGCGGGAAAGATTATCAACGTTACCTCGGTCGCAGGCCTTGTGGGGACGGTCGGCCAGATCAACTACAGTGCTGCCAAAGGGGGCATTATCAGCATGACCAAGTCCATGGCCAGAGAACTTGCCCGATACAACGTGTGCGTCAATGTAATTTCACTCGGTATCGTTGCAACCGACATGACCGAGAAGATCCGCACCGATGAAAAACTCAAGGAAATTTATATGAACAGGATCCTCCTCAAACGCTTTGCAGAACCGGGAGACATCTCCCCGGCCTTTGTCTTTTTGGCCTCGGACGACAGCAACTATATTACCGGCCAGCTCCTTTGTGTAGATGGGGGCTACGGCATGATCTGAGAATTCTGAGCACGATCGGGTCGTTGGCAACTCGATCACTCAACCACAAAAAATCAACAAGGAGGTAAAAAGATGGCGACAATACCGGATAAAATCCTGACATGGCAAATGGTTCAGCCCACTTTGCGGGACAGGGAAACAGGTGAAGTAACGCCGGGGAAAATTGAGAAAACAGACATTCCTGTGCCGGAACTGGGACCAGGAGAGGTCCTGGTGGAAGTGGCGGGGTGCGGGGTCTGTCACACAGACCTCGGGTACTATTATGACGGAGTCCCAACTGTTTCCAAGCCCCCTTTGACATTGGGACATGAGATTGCCGGTACCGTTGTGGCCGGGGATGAGGCCTGGATCGGGAAAGAGGTCATAATCCCGGCGGTAATGCCTTGCCGCCAATGCATTCTCTGCAAGACAGGCCGGGGAAACCGGTGCCTGAACCAGAAAATGCCGGGAAACAGCCTGGGACTGTACGGCGGATTTTCCAGCCATATTCCCGTCCCCAGCATCGATCTTTGCGAAGTCAAGGACAGGGGAGAATTCCCTCTTTCTCACCTGGCAGTAGTAGCTGACGCCGGCACCACTCCTTACCAGGCTGCCAAACGAGCCGACCTGCAGCCCGGTGACAACGTCGTGGTCATTGGAATCACCGGCGGCGTCGGCCAGTATATGGGCCAGATAGCCAAAGCTCTCGGAGCAAAGACGGTGGTGGGTATTGCTCGTAACAAGGAAAAACTTGACAGGGCCCTGAAATACGGTGCGGATCTTGTAATTAACTCCACGGATAAAGACGCGAGGGCCATCTCGAAAGAATTCAGGGGCCTCTGCAAAGAGAACGGCCTCCCCACCTTTGGATGGAAAATCTTTGAGATAACAGGAGTCAAGGCCGGCCAGGAAATCGGCCTGGCTCTTCTTGGTTTCGTGGGGAAACTGATTGTTGTAGGGTTCGGCTTGGCTAAGACGGAATACGGGATCGGCCGGCTCATGGCTTTTGACGCCGAAATCATCGGTACCTGGGGATGTCTTCCCGAATATTATCCCATTGTCATGGATATGGTCCTGAACAAGAAGATCGATATCGGACCGTTTGTGGAGACAAGACCCATGAGTTCCATTGTAGAAACCTTTGAAGAAGTGCATAAGGCCGGTTCTCCCGCCAAGCGAATCGTCTTGACGCCTGATTTCTAACGGATTGCCTCAGAAATGTACCTGCAGAGGAAAATAAACAGGGAATATTAACCGCCATTGGCGAAATAACACTAAACAAGAAGGAGGAAAAAATCATGAGTTTGGAATGGATGCCGAGAGATAATGGAAAAAAAGATCATTCCCTGCATGCCGATGTTCATTGGGGAACCGAGCCGCCTTGCGTGGTCTATGAAAAGAGACCTCTGACAGATCCGCAAGGCAACGTGGTGGATGGTCTTTACGTGGCCTGGATCCGCCTCAATAATCCAAAACAGTATAACTCTTACACCACTGAAATGGTAAAAGGGGTCATCGCAGGGTTCGACAATGCTTCCCTTGACAGAAGCGTGGTCGCAACCGTGTTCACCGGAACGGGACCATACTCCTTCTGCACCGGTGGAAATACAAAGGAATACAGCGAGTATTACAGCCTCAGAAGTGATGAGTACGGCCAGTACATGGAGCTGTTCAACGGCATGGTTGATGCCATTCTTCGGTGCAAGAAGCCCACAATTTGCCGCGTCAACGGAATGAGAGTCGCTGGGGGCCAGGAAATCGGCATGGCCTGCGACCTTGCCATTGCATCTGACCTTGCAATCTTCGGGCAGGCCGGCCCCAGGCATGGTTCCGCCCCCGTCGGAGGATCCTCAGACTTCCTGCCCTGGTACCTCAGTATCGAGGATGCCATGTGGAACTGCGTCTCCTGCGAGATGTGGTCTGCCTATAAAATGAAGGCAAAGAACCTTATCAGCAAAGTAGCGCCGGTGCTGAAGGTGGATGGCAAATGGGTACGGAACCCCATGATTGTTACCGATAAATGGGTTGAGGACGGCGAGATCGTTTACGGTGAAAATAAGAAGGGTGATGAGTTCAAGGAAGCACGCGCATTTGTAAAAGAACATCAGCCAAACGCCGATTTTGAACTGCTTGACAAAGAAGTGCAAAAAGTAGTGTGGACATTTGCCAATCTCTTTCCCGGCTGCCTCATAGAATCCATTGATTCCGTACGGCAGAAAAAGAAATTCTTCTGGGATACTTCGAAAAATTCTCATCGCCATTGGCTGGCCGCCAACATGGGCGGTGAAGCGTTCCTCGGCTTCGGCGCATTCAATACCAAAAGGATCACCGGCAAGGATACCGTTGATTTCCTGAAATTCCGCCAGAACATCGCCGAATGCAAGACCTGGGATATGGAGATGTTTGCAGAAGTGATGGGCAAACCCCAGGAATAGTCATCTGGTGCCTATCCACAAAAAGTCATGGCAGGCCGGGATCCTTTACCACTCGGCCTGCCATTTTTCTTTCTATTTCCCCTGACAGGAAAGGAGCATGAAACATGGGCTATGAACATATTGAAACCCGATTCGAAGAAGGACTCGGCACCATTACCCTCAACAAGCCGCCGGTCAATGTCCTCAACATCGCCATGATGGAGGAAATCAACCACCGCCTTGAGTCCTGGCAACAAGAGAAGGATCTTAAAGTGGTGCTTTTCAATGCAAAGGGAAAATGCTTTTCCGCCGGCGTGGATGTAGGGGAGCATATGGGAGACCTTGCCCCTAAGATGATTGGGTCCTTTCATCGAATGTTCCGACTTATGGACACGCTCGGAGTCATGACCGTCGCATCTATTTACTCATCCTGTCTCGGAGGAGGATGCGAACTGGCCGTTTTCTGTGACCTGGTAATCGCCGCGGAAAACAGCAAGATCGGGCAGCCCGAAATCCAGGTAGGGGTCTTCCCGCCGATTGCCGCATATATTATGCCCCGGATTATGGGTCGAAAAGACGCCCTGGACCTTATTCTCTCTGGCAGGATCATATCGGCCGGAGAGGCACGCCAGATGGGATTGATTAACAAGGTTGTTCCGGACCAGGAACTGGAATCTGAAACAGCGCTGTTTATAAGGCCCTACCTGAAGCTCAGCGCAGAGGTTCTCCGGAAAACAAAGAAGGCCATTACCGCCGGGTTGCGGGATGATCTTGAGCCCGCCCTCACCGCAATCGAGGAAATCTATCTTAATGAGCTCATGAAAACAGCTGATGCTCAGGAAGGCCTGAAAGCCTTCCTGGAAAAGAGAAAACCGGTCTGGAAGAATGAATGACGTTGCCAAGAAACGCTCCCGAAGCAGGGCAGCGCCATATTCCCTCTGCTTCGTTCGCTCCGCCGTCCATGGCTCCGCTTACTGCGGATGTCGGCCTTTCCGCTGTCCTGCTCCAAGGCCGACAAGCGCCGCTTCGGAAACATCCCACTTCCCTGCGTCGGGCACAACAGCTCAGGACATTCACTCCCCTTCCCCTGAAAAATGTCCTTTTTTCTCCTCAAGGCTCTTGGAATTGTGAAAGAGCGACTTATATTATTTTGACGGCGCAAGAGGAATGCTATGAGCAACGACAGCCGACAATTTCACCGGGGAGACTGAAACTGCATGGGTTCACGGGATTATTACGAAATACTCAATGTTCATAAGGAAGCGGTGCAGGACGAAATCCGTGAAGCCTACCGGAAGCTGGCTTTGCAATATCACCCTGACCGGAATCATGACGATCCTGCCGCCACTTCCCGAATGAAAGAGATAAACGAGGCATATGCCGTTCTCTCTGATCCTGAAAAGCGGAAACAATACGACGGGCTGTGGAGCACCTACGGTCCTTCGGCCTCTGATCATTTCAGAAACGCCTATTCTGAACAGGACATATTCAGAGGTTCCGACATCCAGGAAATTCTGGATCAACTCAGCAGGGCATTCGGTTACCGCGGCTTCGATGACATTTTCCATGAAGCCTACGGTCCCGGATACCGCTCCTTCGAATTTCGAAGGCCGGGATCTTTCGGGCGGGTATTCGTCTCGTCATCCGAGAACGGTCAGGACCGCCGGAAACAATCCTCCCTGCAGGGGATGCTTGGCAGGCTCGTCAAATATGGCCTTAAAAAGAAGTGGGGCATAGAAATCCCTGAAAGAGGAAGAGATCTCCACGACATTATCACCATTTCCCCGGGACTCGTAATCCAGGGCGGGAAAGTCAGGTACGTGAACAGAAGTGAACAAAGAGAGCTGATCGTCACTATTCCGCCCGGAATACGGCCGGGCCAGCACGTCCGCTTGAAAGGATTGGGGAATGAAGGAAGGGGAGGAGGAGAACCGGGAGACCTTTTCCTGCGCATCCGCGTGAGATCAGCGTTTTTCCAGAAAATAAGGGATTTCGTGGATCAACTCCTGGCTTATCTGTCAATCAAGACTCATTAACCCTGATCCACCATCAAGGTGTCTGTCGTCTGCTGCGTTGCCTTCGATCACTCCTCCTTGCGACGTATTGGTCATACGACTCAGTCGTCGCTCCTCCCGCACACAACACGGGATCTACGATGCGGCGCTCCCGCTCAAAGTCCGGGATCTTCGACTTGCATCTGACACCTTGCTGATGATCAGGACTTTTGCCAAATCAACCCATAAGATTACCATTCGGAATTTAGACGGTGGATTTGGGATTGACAGACGGCGGCGGGAAAAAGAGCGAGAATGTCGTGCCCCCGGACCCATGGCAGTCATTCGTGGTGCTGCAAAAGATGCATTTGCTGATCCTGCCGGGACAGAGGTCTTCTTCCCCGGGGATGAACCGGCACCGGGTAGACTCCATGTGTATGGTGAAATTGAACCGTTCGGAGAAAATCTTCATGCGCAGAAGATCAGCGCCTTTCCCTCCCGCATTAAAACCAAAGGGCTTCCCCGTCCGGTAGTTCGCTGTTTGCTGGGTCGAAAAAAAGCCTTCGAAGATGCGACGTTGCGCTCCCTCAACGACACCTACTCCGTAGTCCCGCACAAGAAGGACTGTCCCCTTCCCTTTTTTACGGACAATCAGGTCGATTTTTCCTTCATCCGGGGTATTCTCTATGGCGTTTTTCAGCAGCCCGTCAACAACTTTTTGTAATATAGCGGAAGGGAGCAACACGGCCGGTGCTGCTTCCAACTGTTCCATCACGTTCACCTCCCGGTGGGAAAACAGCGGCTTGAGTTCCCCGAGGCGTTTTTTCACAAACTCGTGAAGAAAAATTTCCTCAATCTCTTCCGGCGCTTTCCCAAATACATCATCAATCCTTTTTCGTATTCGCTGCACCAGAAGTATATTCCGGGACTCCTCCTCCACCAGAACCGAAAGTTCATCCTTGCACTCTTCCAATAACAGGGTCAGGAGATCATATGCCCGGTAATGCCCCTCCCGCATGATGTCACTCACTTGGTACTGTATATCGACGATTCGATCCAGATTTCGCTTTATTCTTTCAATGTTTGGCTCCCACGATGTATCTGAAAGGGTTGTCAGAGTGCGTTCAAGGATCTTGAGAGAACCGCCGAGAATGGAGACCGGGGTTTTCAATTCATGTGAAAGATGATGAATCACCTTGTCTTTTGCCCGGTTCAGACTTCTCACCTCTTCATACGCACTCTTGAGTTTCTTGTTCACTCTTGCATTATCCACCGACAGGGCAACGGCACCGGCTATGGTATTCAGGAGTTCAATATCGGTGCGGTCAAATGATCCCTTCTTCTTGTTGAGTGCACAGAGGACTCCGGTAATCCGATCGCTGCTCCTGAGTGGCACAAGGGCTAGATTCCGGGTCTTGTAGCCCAGCTTTTTGTCCCTTTCCCTGTGGAGTTCCGCATCTGTGGAAGTATCAGAGACGATAATCGGCTTCCCGGTCTTCACGACCTTCCCGGCCACCAGTTCGTCCATCCTGAAGCGGATCTCCTTTACTCTCTTCTGGGTCGCCCGGTCATCGTAGGCTGCGCCGAGTACAAAGAGCTCCTGTTTTTCCTCGTCCAGCAAAATAACTACAGACCCCTCGGTATCGAGGTTTCGCTTAACTTCATTATCCACGTAATCCAGGAGTTCTTCCAGATCAGGATACTCGGGGAGTGCAGTACTGATACGCAGAATGGTCTCATTGATTCTCGCAATTCTTTTCTGCTCGGTAATATCCCTGAAAATCAATAGCAGGCCGGCCTGCTCATATTCCGATTCATCATAGTAGGCTATCCGCATCACCACATCAAGCATCTCTCCGCCACGAGTAATTCGCCTGGTCTCACGCCGAAGCTGCCACTTCTCTCTGATAACCTTGGCTATGTCCTTCTGTTCCTCCTGCCGCAATTCCTGCGGGACAAAGGGGATCTTCTTCCCCTCCATTTCCCTGAACGTCCAGCCAAAGAGGCGTATGAACCCGGAATTGAGGTAACGGACTTCTTGGTCAAGACTGAAAACGGCCAGCGGATACGGAACAAAATCGAAAACCGTATTGAGCCTTCTCCGGGTCCGTAAGAACGCTTCCTCCACCTTCTTCACTTCGGCAAGTCGCTCTTCCAGTTCCTGTACCCGGAGTTCCAGTTCTTTATAGGTGAGTTTCTTGCCCACGATCAACCTTTCGCCAAAGGATCTCTTTTCAGGGAATTTCTTCCCATTCATCAAGCAAATCCGCAAATCTTTTTAGAATACTTGAACTTTCCGGAGTCTCGGTGCATCTCATCATTATTGTATCGGGATCCCCTTTTTCCATGACGAGTTTATCCCGGCTGTATTGAACATACGCGCGCATGATGTCCGCATCGAATTCAGGATGAAACTGGAGGCCCCAGACCCTGCCTCCAAACACGAATGCCTGATTTGCGTCCAGAGCACTATATGCAAGTCTGGTTGCTCCGGACGGAAGCGTCAACACCGTCTGAGAATGGCTTACCTGTGCCTTCAAAGTACCGTCAAAAGTTCCCAGGAGCCTGTCTCCTGCAGATGCTTCCGTTCTATACACGTCCACGGTCCCGGCTTCCCTTCCATTGGGATTGTCCCCAACCCTCCCTCCGAGTGCGTAGGCAAGCAACTGGTGTCCGTAACAGATGCCGAGAATCGGCAGCTTCTTGGCAAAGGCGCCCTGCAGCCATGCTGCAGTGCTTTCATTCCATGCATGATGGTCTGTCACCATTGCATGGGAACCCGTGATCACAACAGCATCCACCTCTTCCGGTTTCGGCAGCGGTTCCTCTCTTTGCACATCCACCACCACTGCAGGTTGTTCTGGCATGTGCATCCCTGAAAGGATCCATTGCTCAAAATCCCCGCGACGGGCGCGAAGCGAGGGGAAGGTGGATCCTGTTTTGATAATGAGCATTTTTTTCATCATTCAGAGGCCGATCAACTGGATTTCTCCCCATGAAGCCATGGTTCCTCCCAGGATGGCAACCCCGCCGAAAATACCGGGGATATTTCCCGCAGCGGAAGCTGCGGCTTCAAGGTTCTTCCTTTCCAGAATAGTATTCGCCAGGGCGGTAGCAGCACCGTCGGCAAGCGCACCCGATGCGGCCAGGATGCTCACTGCGTGCGACACACCCATGCTCAGGGAATGCCCGATCCTCCCCGACGAAGTGCATACTCCGACAGGCATCTGTTCTGTAGCGATACGCAGACCGATGCGCTCGCTCAAGGGGGAATCACCGGCGAAAATAGATACCGTAAGAGGTCTTTCGGCTTTCAGGTAAAGGTCTCCTCCGTTCTCGACTATGACCTCGTTGGTATATTCCAGCAGTCCTCTGCCGACGTACTGGGCGATTGCCCCTGCTACTGCGGCCATGGGCCCGACCCCGGCCACTGCGGTGCTTTCAATCATTTCCTTCACAAGAGGGGGAGCATAGGGATCCGGCGGAAGCGGCCGAAGGCTTGTCTTAAACATTGGATGGGTTTTCAAATAGCTCTCGATTTCATGGCGGCACTGAAAAACCAGGTCCCGCGCTTCCTGCTCCAGGGCCGCACCCGCGCTTATCCACAGATCGGTTTCCTTTACACGCACACAGAACGACTGAAGCCCTCGCGCGTGAACCCTGTTGCGGTATGTGCGCTTTTCATAAACATCTTCCATGGGCCTCTTGTTTCAACTCCGTATGAACCTCCCCCTGCAGAACGGAAGGCGCCATAAGCAGAGGAACGGGTTTTGTTTGCTCCCCAAGCGTGACACTCCTCTGCACCCGGACGTTCCTGCTATTCCCATTCGATTGTGCTTGGCGGCTTTGAGGAAATATCATACACAACCCTGTTAACCCCTTTGACGCTGTTGATGATCCGGTTTGAAATCCTGGCCATGACTTCATACGGTATCCGCGACCAATCTGCCGTCATGGCATCCAGACTGTCCACGGTCCTGACGGCAACCACATGTTCATAGGTCCGTTCATCACCCATGACACCGACCGTCCTGATAGGCAAAAGGACCGCAAAGGATTGCCAGACCTTCTCATAGAGATCTGCTTTTCGGATCTCTTCCTGAACAATGAGATCCGCAGAGCGCAGTATTTCAAGCCGGTCTCTCGTGATTTCTCCGAGGATCCTCACCGCAAGACCGGGACCTGGAAAGGGCTGTCTCATCACCAGCTCCCTTGGAAGCCCTAATTCGACCCCAGCTTCCCGAACTTCATCCTTAAACAGTTCGCGCAGGGGTTCTATCAACGCCAGTTTCATGGTTTCCGGAAGCCCGCCCACGTTATGGTGGCTCTTTATGGTGGCAGACGGTCCCTTGAAAGACACACTTTCTATCACGTCGGGATAGAGGGTGCCCTGGGCCAGATATTTTACCTTCCCCAGTTCCTTTGCCTTTTCCTCAAAGACCGTTATGAATTCATGCCCGATAATCTTTCTTTTCTCTTCCGGATCAACAACCCCCCGGAGCCTATTCAAAAAATGTTCCGAGGCATCCACCAGGTGAAAATCCATGCCGTACTGCCCCTTGAAGAGGTCGGAAACCTCCTGGGATTCACCCCTCCGCAGGAGGCCGTTATCCACAAATATGCATGAAAGCTTCTCGCCTATTGCCTTGTGCAGCATCATTGCCGTTACCGAGGAATCGACTCCCCCCGAAAGCCCGCAGATCACACGGTCGGTACCCACGGTTTCCCGGAGGCTTTTTACGGTGCGCTGGACAAATGATGACATGGTCCACGACGGCTCGCATCCGCACACGCGAAAGAGGAAGTTTCTCACGATTCTTGTTCCGCTCGGCGTATGGACGACCTCCGGATGAAACTGTACACCAAATACTCTTCTGGCTTTGTCCGCCATGGCGGCTGTGGGACTGTTCCTGCTGGAAGCCAGGACCTCGAAACCCGCCGGCATTTTTTCGATGCGGTCGCCGTGGCTCATCCACACGGATTCCTCACCTTCAGTTCCCACCCCGTGGAAAATATCTCGGTGATCGAGTATCCGGATCTGCGCATGACCGTATTCCCGGTCGACGGCCTTTGCTACAAGTCCGTGCAGCACATGGGTCAGGAACTGCATTCCGTAGCAGATCCCCAGTACCGGAATATCCAGTTCCAGGACGCCCCTTTCTGCCAGCGGGGCATCCGCATCAAAAATACTCGCAGGCCCCCCGGAGAGGATGATCCCTTTCGGCTCAAACGCCCTGATCTTCTCCATCTCCATATGAAATGGGTGGATTTCGCAGTAGACCCGTGCCTCACGCACTCTCCTGGCGATAAGCTGGGTATACTGGGAGCCGAAGTCCAGGATCAATATCTTTTGCCTGTACAGTTGACTCGTCACGACTCTTCCTTTCCTGTGCTCCGCCGGGCTTTCCTTACTCGACCCGGTAATTGGGTGCCTCCTTGATAATGATCACGTCATGGACGTGACTTTCCCTCAGTCCGGCCGGCGTGATCCGAATAAACCTGGCAGTGGTCTGAAGCGTTCCGATGTCTTCGCATCCCAGATATCCCATGCCGGCCCTGAGTCCCCCTATGAGCTGATAGACCGTGTCCGCGAGCGGCCCGCGGTACGGAACACGCCCGACTATTCCCTCCGGCACAAGCTTCTTTTCAAGCTCCCTGTCTTCCTGAAAATACCGGTCTTTGCTCCCTTCCTTCATTGCTTCGAGTGAACCCATCCCGCGATAGACTTTGTATGTCCTGCCTTGAAACAGGATGGTTTCACCGGGACTCTCTTCGGTTCCCGCGAAGAGGCTCCCTATCATAACCGAATCGGCGCCGCCGGCCAGGGCCTTTGTTACGTCACCCGAATACTTGATTCCGCCGTCTGCAATAATGGGAACGCCCGATTCTCGCGCGGCAGCCGCACATTCCATAATGGCACTCATCTGCGGCACTCCCACCCCTGCCACCACACGGGTGGTACAGATGGAACCCGGGCCCACACCGATCTTGACTGCATCCACCCCGGCATCTATGAGCGAGCGGGTACCTTCAGCAGTCGCCACATTCCCCGCGATCAGTTCGAGATCCGAAATTTTCTTCTTGACACTCCTGGTCGTTTCAACCACCTTTTCCGAATGTCCGTGGGCCGTATCAATCACGATGACGTCTACATCCGCTGCCATCAAGCCTTCTATCCGTTCCATGGTATCCGGCCCGATTCCCACTGCCGCCCCCACGCGGAGCCGCCCGAGGCCGTCCTTGCAGGAGTCAGGATATTTCTTGATCTTCTCAATATCCTTGATGGTAATCAGGCCCTGGAGTTTCCCCTTGTCATCAACAACCAGTAATTTTTCAATGCGCCTTTCGTGCAGGATTGCCTTTGACTCCTCGAGCGTTATCCCTACCTTTGCGGTGGCGAGATTTTCTTTGGTCATCACCGCTTTCACTTCCTGATCAAGGTTGGTCTCAAACCGCAAATCCCGGTTTGTTATGATGCCGCAGAGATCCCCTGCCTTGACCACCGGCACCCCCGAGATCCTGTATTTTTTCATGATGTCGAGGACTTCATAAATCTTCTGTTCCGGTTCCACCGTGATAGGATCCACAATCATCCCGCTTTCCGACTTTTTGACCTTTTCAACCTCAAGGGCCTGACGCTCGACGGGCATATTCTTGTGGATGAATCCCAGCCCTCCCTGGCGTGCCATGGTAATGGCCGTCTCAGACTCGGTGACGGTATCCATGGCAGCGCTCACAATGGGAATATTCAGCGTGATATTCCGGGAAAGCCTGGTCTTTACACTGACCCCGCCCGGCAGCACCGATGAGCGGGCGGGCATCAACAGCAAGTCATCGAAAGTATAGCCGAACTGAACTTCCTCTTTCTGCATATGCATTATCCTCCACAAAAAACGCAATATATTAGGGACGGAATCGAATTTATACATCCGCAAGGTATTCCCATAACAACCCTTCAAGAATATCCGAGAAGCAGACCGTGAGCTGATCCATGGAAAAAAAATTCATTATTTCGGTGGTCAGAAGAACACCCGCCGGGAATACGCCGGCCCTGTCGGCATCCAACCCATACCTGCTGATCCTTTCTTCCCGTTTCAGGGTGATCATTTCCGCAAAGAGCTTCTCGACAGATTTCCTCGTGATCTTCGATCCATGTACCTGCTGCGCATTCAGGTCTCTGAGGGAAACGTTCTGCAGCAATGCACCAAGGGTGACAATGGTTCCCCCTGTCCCTGCCATTGAAAATACTCTTGGAGAGGGCCTTCGGTCAAGTCCATTCATAAGGCTTTGCCTGATGACGTCGCGGAGCTGACTGATATCATTCCGTGCCGGAGGATCTGTTTTCAAATTCCTCTCGGTAAGGACCGATGCTCCTATAGACACTGAGCGAGCCCACCATTCATCGTCCTGAGCAACCACGAACTCCGTACTCCCTCCTCCAAGATCCACCATCACATGAGGCTTGTTTCCCATGTCAATCGCATGGTGGATAGCAGTAGCAGTAAGCACTGCCTCCTCTTCACCGCTGATTATCCTGATCTTGATCCCTGTTTCTTCCCTCAACAGCCGGAGAAATTCATCCCTGTTCTGTGCGCTCCTGACCACCCCGGTGGCACCCGCAACAATCGTTTCTACTCCGTACTCGTGAATGGAATGCCTGAATGCACGCAGGATGTCCGAGACGCGACGCACCGACGGGAGAGAAAGTGTCCCGTTGCCCGAGTGAAAACACCTCCCAAGATGGACATAGTCACGATACCTCGCAAGAGGCAGAATATCCTGAGTGTCCTCATCCCATTCAGCGATCAATAATCTTGCCGTATGGGTCCCGAGGTCTATGGAGGCAAGTTTTCTCCTCATTTCCCCTCCCGGTCATCCGTGAACCTCATGGAATCCTTTCTCCCTCTCCTCCGTCGCCAGCCGGAATAGACCCTGCTTTTCCGATTTTCCGTGTCACACCTCACATGAGTCTCGATGCCGCAAACAGCAATGATGCACTGACCATGACGACCGCCACCGGGATGATGAGATAGCGATAGCTGTGAAGCAGGCTCGCCTTGAAATAATCCTTCGTCACCAGGAAACAAAGGTGAACCGGAGAGAGCATCATGCCCATGTAGCCAAAACTGTATGCCAGTGCGGCCCAGGAAAGATAGGTAAACAGATCCGTCGTATGAAACATGGGGATAATCAAAGGGAAGGAGGTTCCCACAAAACCTATGGCAATGCCTGTTATCAGGCCCGAGAGAAACGGCATGAGCAGGATAACAAGAATAATCGGCACATGATACGCCATTAGTTCATCACGGATCTGGATAACCGCACCACTGTCACTCATCACCCCTTTGAAAATCATGATTGAAACAACAAGGAAAATCATGGGGAGAAAACCCTTATCCGAGACCGCATGAAACACCTTTTTCAGGTTGACATGATTCACCACACATACCCATATGGTCGCCGCCACAAGCCCCGGGAGAATGGAAACAGCCCCCGGGATATTGATGTTCACCCCGCCCATCATCAGGAGATCGGAAATACCCCCCAGTATTATGATGACACCGACGACAACAAGGATAGGCATAATCTCCCACAGGAATTTTCCCATATTCCCCCAGTAAAAAGTCCCCGCATCCTTCCCCGGTGTCTGCCCAAAAGGTCTCAAAATAAAAAATATCCCTGCAAGAACAGTCACAACGGTCATAGGCACCATGATGGCCATGAAACGCCATGCATCGACCTTGAGTAATGCGACGGCAAGAACCATTCCCGGATAAAGCGGCCACCAGTATTCCCAGATATGACGGAACCAGTAGTTTACAACGGTCTTCACTTCCCCTGACATCTCATTCCTGCAGAGTGCGGCATCCACCATGGGAGCTGAAAAGAGAGCGCCTCCCGGCATGGGCAGCAGACCTATCAGCGCGGGCATAACCGCACCCGCGACGCGCGGGTCACTTGACAGGGTGCCGAAGCTTTCCATAATCCGATCCAGGTGCCCGGCATCCTTCATGAGTCGGCTCATAATAAGTATGATCCCCACGATCAGGATCAGAGTGATAGTCTGGATATCTGCAAGACTCGTGAGGGCGCTTTGCAGCAATTTCGTCGGTCCGAGCCTCATCCAGAAACCCAGGATCAGGGAGCCTGTGAAAAGGGCGATGCTCAATCCTATCTTCAAACGGCTGAGGAGAAGGACCAGCCCGAAGACCGAAAGAACCTTTACAATTGTTGGAATTGCAATCATGCATTAATTCTCCTATTAAGAGACTCCTGCATCCGGCTTTTTCCTGGCAATGGGCCGGAACATGCTGGCAAGTGACTGCAATTCCTCTGCACCCATGATCCAGGCACACATGAGATACATTCCCATCCCCAGAGAAATCAGTGCTGCCAGGCAGAAAATATTCCACAGGAGCCCTGATCGGGGGTCAAAAACAAGCCACCATTTCTTTGCACAATACAAAACCAAGACCATGACCAGAGAGGCGAGAGCACTCCTAGCGACGGATACGAAAACGGGTCTGAAATTCAGCCCCCTGTTGCGGCGAAGGAGTAGAAGGGCAAGAAGCAAGAATTGCACGGCGGAAGCCACAGAGAGGGCTAGGGCAAGCCCTCCATGCCGCAAAGGACCCATGAGAATCAGGCTCAGGGCAATGTTCACCACCAGGGCAACGATGGCCACCTTGACCGGTGTCTTTGTATCCTGGAAGGCGTAGAAAGCGGATACAAGGATCCGTATTCCGGAAAACGCCCACAGGCCCAGGGTATAGTAAAACAGGGCCTGGTGGGTCATGATCGCGGAATGTGCGCTGAACGCCCCTCTTTGGAAGAGAATTGAAATGATCGGTCCGCCAAGGCTAATAAGTCCCAGAGTTGCCGGGATGGTGACGAAAAATACAAGTCGTAAGGCATGAGAAAGAGTTCTATTGAACTCATCCAGATCTTTTTCAGCAGCGTGCCCCGAAAGTGACGGAAGGACTGCCGTGCTGATCGCTATGGCGAATACGCCCAGAGGAAACTGAACCACCCTGTCTGCGTAGTAGAGCCATGATATACTTCCTTCAGGCAAGAAGGAAGCGAGCAGGGTCCCCATGAACTGGTTGAACTGGTACACCGCCGAGCCAAAAACCGCAGGAAGCATCAGGCTGCCGATACGTCTTATGGCGGGGTGACCAGGCATCCACAGGGGAAGCAGGCGCATGCCTGATTTCATAATCCACGGGATCTGCAGTGCCACCTGCAGCATTCCGCCGATAAAGACTCCCAAGGCCACGCCGACAATGGGTTCCGAAAGATAGGGGGAAAGAAGAAAAGCACCGCCGATAATGCCCGCATTAAGGAGAATCGGGGCTGCGGCAGGCGCTGCAAAGTGCCGGAGGGAATTGAGTATTCCCATGAAAAAGGCGACCAGACTGATAAAGAAGATGTAGGGAAAAGTTATACGTGTGAGCAGGACCGTCAGGTCATATTTCATTCCGCTCCCGCCGAATCCGAAGGCCTGAATTCTGACGATCCACGGGGAAAAAAGAACACCAAGCAGGGTAATGACGGTAAGGGCCAGGGAAAGGAGCGTCAACGCGGCCCGGGCCATTTCAAAGGCGTCATTCTTTCCCTTCTTCGTCAGGTATTCGGTAAAAACGGGGATGAAAGCAATGGTGAGAGAGCCTTCGGCAAAGAGACGCCGCAACAGGTTCGGGATTCGGAATGCCACGAAGAATGCATCCGCGGTCAGGCCGGAGCCGAAAAGGCCGGCGATGACCATGTCGCGTATGAGGCCGAGCACTCGGCTCAAAAAAGTAAAGAGGCTCACCACACCGGCGGCCCGGTTCACTTTTTCCCCTTCAGATCTGAGATTTTTCGAACTCGTCACAAAAATCCTTGACAGAATTAATACTACTAAAATAAACTATTATATTAAATTTTTCCGGAGGTTCTGAATTGGCAAACCATAAATCAGCTCTTAAAAGGGCCAGACAGAGTGAAATAAGAAGGCTCAGGAACAAGGGCTATAAAACAAGGGTTAAGAACATCATCAAAGAGGTCCAAAAAGCCGCGGACGAGCATTCGCCCGAAGAAGCCCGGACCGCCTTTACCAATGCTGTTTCCACTATCCAGAAGACAGCATCCAAAGGGGTCATTCACAGGAATACTGCCGCCCGCAAGATTTCCCGCCTGGCGCGCCGGGTCAACCAGCTTGAAATTTCCTGAATGGTTTCTTAACCGCATAGTGATAGCACGATATTTTCAAGGACTGTCCGCTCGGATGAACCGCTCTTGAGGAGCCGATCCGAGCGGTGCAGGAGATGCACGGCTTCTTCAATCTCCGCAAATTTCCAGCTTCTTGACTGCTGCGCAATCTTGTTTCCCAGAAATCCTGGAATGCCCACCTTTTTTGGCAAGTCCTTCACCTGTCCACCCTCTTCCAGGACTTTTTTTGTGTGAGAGATCAGCCGGATCTGCCTGTTCAGCATGCCGAGTACCTTCAATGCACCACTCTTGTCTTCTTCTTCCAGAAAGCGGTTCAAAACCCTGAGCGATGATTCAGCCCGCCGGGATGAGATTTCGTCCATCAGTTCAAACACTGTGTATGCCCGGCTGAAAATAGCGAGCTCTTTCACCTCTTCCCTGCCAACCCGTCCCTTGCCGTGTCGCAGGGAAAGCTTTTCCAGCTCAGAATAGAGGTCCTGCAGTCGATTCCCCACCATTTGGAAAAGATAGGCACAGGCTTCCCCATCCATATCAATGCCCAGTTCCTTTGCAGTGCGCCGCAGCCAGGGGACAATCTCCCTGTCGCGGAGCCTGTCAAAGACAACGCTCCACCCTTCTTCTCTCATCCGCTTGTAAAATCTGTTCTTGAAATTGGTCTTTCCTGACACGAAAATCAGGCAGGTGGTCGGGACGGGTCTTTCAAGGTACGAAAGAAATGGTTCGAGGGCCGAGGGAGAAAACTTGTCGGTTCGTCTGACGATTATGAGCCGGTGAGGAGACATAAAAGGCAGCGATCGGGCAGCATCAATAATGGTCGAAGTCGGGCTTTCACCGCCGTAAAGCAGCTGGATGTTCAGATCCCTGGCCGCTTCCGGTACAAAGGTGTTTTGAATCTTCGTCAGGAGTTTTTCCAGCCTGAAATGGCTTTCACCATGAAAGAGATACACAGGGGAAAGCGTTCCATTCTGTAACTGCCGCAAAACGGCTTCCGGCTGAATATCCCGTGCCATCAGAACCTTTCCATGGTCTGTGCATATATTTTTTTGGCCAGATTTCGAGCTACCTGCCCTACGGCCAGTCTTCGATAGTACCGCGTTTGAAGGGGATCCGTGGTTACCTGATAGTAAGCCTTATCTTCCATGCCCTTTTGTTCCCAGAGAATACGTCCGGATGCGCGATCCACGAGTCGGGCATCCATTTTCACCCACAGCCATCTCCTGCTGGTGGTCTCATATTGAACAGTCCGGCCCTGGACGTTGCGCTCATCCGCAGTATAGGTAAAGGGATTGCTTCCGATGCGGGTTATCCGAATCTCCAAAACCCCGTCTGCGCCCTCCTTTGAAACCACGGGCAGACCGGAATAATCAATGAACTCTTCCCGGATATTCCGAGTGAACTCGGTTTCAAATCCCAAGGTCGAGGAGGGACTTTTCACCATGGGTATCGCAATGCTCGTTATTTCCAGGCCGTGTGGCTTTCCTATCTGCTGGAAACGGTAGGCGCACGAACCTGCACCCAAGGCAAAAAACACCAGGAAAAGGATAAAGCGCGTACAGGAACTTTTTGATCTCGACGTCATTATGTATCCCTTTTTGCTGAATTTGCGGGAAGCCGTTCTTTTTCATGCCACCACGTTGACCAGTTTTCCCCTGACCACGATCACTTTCTTGATTTCCTTTTCTCCGATGAAGCGCTGTATCCGATCGTCTGCAAGGGCAGCCCTTTCCAGTTCCTCATCCGCGAAGGAGACGGGCACCTCTATTCTGCTTCGCA
The DNA here is from genome assembly GCA_964633015.1 of uncultured Desulfobacteraceae bacterium. Lineage (GTDB taxonomy): Bacteria > Desulfobacterota > DSM-4660 > Desulfatiglandales > Desulfatiglandaceae > B46-G9. The sequence goes on from CAZWEV010000011.1 coordinate 27,322, forward strand.
CCTTTCCATTTACCTGCAGGACGACCAGTTTGCTTTCGACGCTCAGCGCTTCTTCCCGGTACGAAGGCCATGAGGTCCTGAGGATGCTCGTCTGTTGCCCCAACTCTCGCCAGAGCTCTTCACAAATGTGGGGAACCACGGGTGAAAGAAGGACAATAATTGCCTCCAGCGCTTCCCGCAATATGGAAAAGGTCTGTATATTCCTGTCCCTCTCATGTGTCGCGATGAACTGGTATGCCTCATTCACCAATTCCATGACCGCCGAAATGGCCGTATTGAAATGGAAACGATCCTCCACATCGGTCGTTACCTTCTTGATGGTCTGATGAGTCTTTCTGTGCAATTTTTTCAGATCTTCGGGAAGATCACCATCTCCCTCAAAGGTCTTGATCGATTTAACGTCTTCCAGGTTGTCCACAATGAGACGCCACACACGGTTCAGAAACCGGTACGCCCCCTCCACCCCCTGGTCGCTCCACTCCAGGTCCTTTTCAGGAGGTGATGCGAACAAGCAGAACATCCGGACCGTGTCCGCCCCATAGGCATCAATCAGGGCCTGGGGATCAACAACATTTTTTTTGGATTTTGACATCTTCACGGTTTTTCCGGTAATGACCGGAGCACCGCACCGGGCGCACCGGCCGTCCTTTACTTCGTGCGGAAAGAGATACCCATGTGTTGGACATTCCTCGGTCTCCTTGCACACCATCCCCTGGGTAAGAAGATTGGTGAAGGGTTCGCTCACATGCAAATAATCCATATCCCTCAGGACCCTCGTGTAAAACCTGGAGTAGAGCAGATGAAGAATCGCGTGTTCTATGCCGCCGATATACTGATCCACCGGCATCCAGTAGTCCACTTTCTTCCTGTCCAGAGGCCCGTCTGAATAACCGGGACACGCATAGCGGTCGAAATACCAGGAAGACTCAACGAACGTATCCATGGTATCAGTCTCTCTCCTCGCCTTTCTTCCGCACCGGGGGCAAGAGGTCCGGTAGAAAGAGGGTTCGAACGGCAAAGGAGATCCTCCATTCGGCCGCATGTCAAGATCCAGGGGAAGGACAACGGGCAGATCCCCTTCAGGGACCGGAACAACACCGCACCGGTCACAGTACAGAATCGGGATCGGGGCCCCCCAGTAACGCTGCCGGGAGATGCCCCAGTCCCTGAGCCGGTAATTTACTGTCTTGTATCCGAGACCCTTTGACTCCAGATATGCAGCAATCCCGTCTAAGGCATCAAGATTCCGCTGACCGTTGAAGGGACCGCTGTTGACCAGGATTCCCTCATTCACATATGCTTCAGTCATGTCATTTTCATCGAGATCCCCGTCCGTCGGACGGATCACGACTCTGAGCGGGAGACCATATTTTTTTGCGAACTCAAAATCACGCTGATCGTGTGTCGGGACTGCCATGATTGCACCCGTCCCGTATTCCGCAAGCACAAAATTGGCCACGTACATGGGGATCTGTTCATTTGTCATGGGATTCAGGCAGCATCTTCCGGTAAACACCCCTTCTTTCTCTGTGAAGTCAGCGGTCCGCATGTAGCTGTCCATCTTCAGAGTCTTTTCAATAAAGGCGGTGACTTCCCTTTCCTGCGCCGATCCTTTGACCAAGTCCCTCACCATGGGATGTTCAGGGGCAAAGCAGAGGAATGTCGCCCCATACAGAGTATCCTGCCGGGTAGTAAAAACCTCTATGTCCTGCTCAAAGTCCACGAGGGGGAACCGGATGATGGCGCCAATGCTCTTCCCTATCCAATTGCGCTGCATGGTTAATACCCGGTCGGGCCATCCCGGCAGTTTTTCGCAGAATTCCAGAATCTCTTCAGCATAGTCGGTAATTTTCAAGAACCAGCTGTCCATCTCCCTGATGGCTACCTCTTCGTCCGTATGGCGCCAGCAGCAGCCGTTTTCCACCTGTTCATTCGCCAGGACACTCTGGCACTTTTCACACCAGTTGACATGGGTACGTTTCTTGTACGCAAGGCCTTTTTCATACATTTTAAGAAAAATGAGCTGCTCCCATCGATAGTATTCGGGGTCGCACGTAGCCAGCTCACGCTCCCAGTCATAGCTGAATCCCATCCTCATGAGCTGCGCCTTCATGGCCCTGATATTTTCATAGGTCCATTTGGCCGGGTGGGTCTTGTTCTCAATCGCCGCGTTTTCAGCGGGCATGCCGAAGGCATCCCATCCCATGGGGTGGAGAACATTCTTGCCGCGCATCCTCATGTACCGTGCAACCACGTCTCCGATCGTGTAATTTCTCACATGGCCCATATGGATCTTTCCGGAAGGATAGGGAAACATCTCCAGGAGATAATATTTTTCCCGGTCCGGATCTTCGGACGCCTGAAACACTTTCTCACGCGCCCAGATTTCCTGCCATTTCCTTTCCACTTTTTGGGGATGATATTTCATCTTCTACCAGTCCTTCCTCTTTCAAATGCCTGTAAATCTACTCCAGCAGAGCGAGAGGCATCATGCGGCCTCTCGAGATGGGCTCAGGGAGTGCCTTTTCTGTTTCTCTACACGACAACAATAGAGCACGAATGCAGATCACTGAATGCATCTTTCAGCTCCCCCGCAATATCTTTCAGGGACCCATGCAGGATGTGCGGAAATGAAAAAACCGTCTTCAGATAAAATTCGGGCTCCATTCCGGAGATTTCTTCATACGAACGCAGCAGAGTCACACAGGCATCGCAGAAGAAAGCGGCCGGGTCCCTCCCGACTTTCTGCGGAAGGGGAATCCAGATAGCCAGATCCCGGATCCTGAGCTTCGCAAGACAATCTCCAAGCTCTCCCACACATTTGAGAAAAGTCTCCGGAGAACAGTTTTTCTTCGGGCCCAGACCCTTCAGAAGGACCTTGTCCGCCTTGACTCTTCCTTCAGATGCCAGCAGAATCGTGCTCCCGAGGAATCCTGTAAAGAAACCTGTTTCTTCGAGAAAAGAGAGATATCCGCCCATTCGGGTGTTGAGGGAAAAAATGGTCCCCTGCGAATCAAAGGGCTCATGGAAGACCAAGGCTGCTACAGCCTCGCACCACAGGTCTTCCAGAGAAACTTCCACGAACCGTATGTCTAGTTTCATCGTAATAGAAACGAGGGCCGCGAAGGCCCTCGAGCGCAGAATGGTATCAGTCCTGTAAATTATTGAACAGCGCCCTTTTCCTGCACCGTATTGAAAATATCATCCAGAATTCCATTGATGAACTTTCCGGACTCGACATTACCGAATTGTTTCCCCAGTTCAACGGCTTCATCGATTGATACCTTTGGGGGAATATCCTCCCTGTAAAGGATTTCAAAAACCGCCATACGCAGAATTGAACGGTCAAGCCGGGACATCCTTTCCAGACGCCAATTCCGGGACGACTGCCTGATCATGCCGTCTATTTCCCTCTTTTTCTCACAGGTCCCGAGGACGAGGTCCCGCGCAAAGGCACGGGCAGATTTTTTCCAGGAAAAATTATCACACACGCGATCAAAGACCGAAGCGGCCTCTTCCTGGAGAAATTCCAGGCAAAAAAGCACCTGGACAGCCAATTCGCGTGCCTTTCTTCGACTCCCCATGCCATGTCACCCGGGCAGACAGAACCGCACTGCACGGATCATATTCACGGTTCAGGCCAGCTCTCGGAAAAGATTTGCCATTTCCATGGCGGCCACTGCGGCTTCATAGCCCTTGTTGCCTGCCTTGGATCCGGCGCGTTCAATGGCCTGTTCCAAATTATCCGTGGTCAGAACACCAAAGGTTACCGGGACATTGCTTTCCAGGGCTACCGCCGCAATTCCCTTGGATACCTCCGCCGCCACGTATTCAAAATGAGGAGTGGCGCCCCTGATCACCGCTCCGAGGCAGACAACGGCATCATACTTCCCGCTCCCTGCGACCTTTTTCGCAACAAGCGGGATTTCAAACGCTCCCGGCACCTTCAAGAGGGTGATCTCTTTCTCTTCTGCGCCGTGCCGGACAAGGGCATCTACTGCTCCGTCCACAAGTCTGGAGCTGATAAAATCATTGAACCGGCTTACAATCACGGCAAAACGCAGACCCGCTGCTGATAATTTTCCTTCGAGAACCTTCGGCATGTTCGATACCTCCATGTTCACTGCATATCTGATTCAATCCCTCTGCGTGAGGAGTTACTTCTCTTCCCTGATCTTCATCAGGTGTCCAAGCTTCTGGCATTTGGTCAACAGGTATTTCTTGTTCTCCGGTCTCGGTTCTATTTCAATGGGGACCCTCCCGGTTACCTCAAGTCCGTACCCTTCAAGCCCGATGATTTTCTTCGGGTTATTGGTCAGCAGACGCATCTTCTTCACTCCAAGGGCCGCGAGTATCTGCGCACCAACACCGTAGTTTCGCAAATCAGCCGCAAACCCCAATTCTTCATTGGCTTCAACCGTATCAAAGCCCTTGTCCTGGAGCGCGTACGCCTTCAATTTGTTGGCAAGGCCGATGCCTCTGCCCTCCTGCTGCAGGTAGAGCAGGACTCCCAGGCCGTGGTTCTGAATCACTTCCATGGCCTTTTTGAGTTGCTCCCCGCAATCACAACGATAGGAGCCGAACACATCCCCGGTCAGGCATTCCGAATGGACGCGGACCAACACTTCCTTTTCCGGACTGATATCTCCCTTCACCAGCGCCAGATGTTCATAGTCATCGATATCATTCACAAATGCAACAGCCCTGAACTCGCCGAAAGGGGTAGGCAATACCGTCTCAGCAGCCCGGTGAACAAAGGACTCCTTTCGCATACGGTATTCGATGACATCCGCCACCGTGGCGATCTTCATGTCGTGCTCTTCTGCAAATATCTCCAGATCCGGCAGTCTCGCCATGGTGCCATCATCTTTCATGACCTCACAGATCACTGCAGCACGTTTCAATCCTGCGAGCCTGGCAAGATCCACGGACCCTTCTGTTTGTCCTGTCCTGAAGAGGACCCCTCCTCTCCGGGCCCTGAGGGGAAAAATATGCCCGGGTTGAACCAGATCTTCGGGCTTGGCATTGTCCTGCACAGCCGTCAATATGGTGTGGGCCCTGTCGGCTGCTGATATGCCGGTCGTGACCCCGCACCGCGCTTCAATGGAAACGGTGAATGCCGTATTGAATCTTGAACGATTGTCGTATACCATCAACGGAAGCTGTAATCTTTCCACAATTTCCGGATCCAGTGCAAGGCAGATCAACCCCCTCCCGAATCGTGCCATGAAGTTGATCGCTTCAGGCGTTACTTTCTCCGCCGCAATGGTCAGATCTCCCTCATTCTCCCGATCTTCATCATCGACCAGGATAACCATCTTGCCCTGTCTCATATCTTCCAGGACTTCTTCTATTCTGGCTGTTGTCATATTATTCCCCAAACCCGTATTTCGTGAGCATCTCTCCGGTGATTCCGGAGGATGCCTCTCCCTTTTCGGGAGGTTGTTTGTGTTGAAAAAATTTCTCAACATACTTTCCGATCAGATCAACCTCGATATTGACCGAGTCACCTGTTCGTTTATTGAGAATAGTTGTTTCTCTCGAAGTTTCCGGGATGATATTTACCTCGAAAAATGTATCGCCGCATTGATTGATGGTCAGGCTGATACCGTCTACGGCTATGGAACCCTTTTCAATCGTGTACCGCGAAAGTCTTTTTTCAATCTGCACCCTCAAAAACCAGGACCCGCCCCGCTGCTCTTTCTTGACAATCTTTCCTATGCCGTCCACGTGACCTGCCACCAGGTGGCCCCCGAGACGGTCAGAGAGGCGAAGCGCCCTCTCGAGATTTACCTCCTCTCGTTCTTTCAGGAAACTCAGAGTGCTCCGAGAGAGGGTTTCTCCAGACACGTCCACGCCGAAACCGTCGGGGTCGATTTCCGTCACCGTCAGGCAGACGCCGTTTACGGAGATGCTCTCTCCCAACGCACGGTCGTCCATGGAGAACAGGGGCGTAACCGTCATCCTCATATCGCCTCCGCTTCGTCGGATTGACGTGACTTTTCCTTTCCCTTCTATCAAACCGGTAAACATGACCTGCGGAACCTTTTCATTTTGATTGAGCCTCCTCCCGAGGAATGGAAGGTATCAGTGAGGAAGCGTCATTTTTCCGTTCCGACGCCCCGCAAGATGCTTCCTCCCTGAGCAGCACGTCCTTCCGGACCCTCGATCCGCAGAACCAATCCTGCTCCTCCCCGATGGATGAGGGTTCAGCTCCAATTGATGTATCTCAAGAAAGGAGGGCGGTATAATCAGGATATCCCACCACCAGGATATCATCGCCGAAGCGCCTCACTCGTATGTCTCGAAGAGATACACTCTCTGCCATCATCCGCGGACCCGGTCCAGAGGCCATGGGGACACCGTCTCCTCCGCCGAGCAGCCTGGGCGCCTTGAAAATGTAAAACTTATCCACAAGCCTCCCTCTCATCAGGGATCCGATGATGCCCGCGCCCCCTTCCACAAGAAGGGTGGTGACCATCCTCTTGCCCAGTATATCAAGGAGGAATTCCATGTCAATTCTGCCCTGCTTCGTGGGGCAGGTCACGACCGTGTTCTTTTCCTGCTCAAAATCGCGGATGGCGCTTCCCTTCACCTGGGAACCAACCACCATCATGGTGCCGGTGGAGGATTTCTGAGTCAATACGCGTGCACTGAGCGGCGTTCTCAAGTGGGTGTCCACTACGATTCTCAAGGGGTCTTTTCCCTTACCGTGTCCCAACCGGCTGGTCAACCGGGGATCATCGGCAAGGACGGTCCCGACTCCCACCATGATCGCGTCCACGTGATTTCTCAATTGATGAACATATCTTCTGGAGCGGTCATTGGTAATCCATTTCGAATCTCCTCCGACAGTAGCGGTCCACCCGTCCAGCGTCTGGGCCGATTTCACCATCACAAACGGTCTCCCGGAACAAACATGCTTCACAAAGCCCTCGTTCAATTCCCGACACTCGGGCTCAAGCACGCCCAGTTTCACCTCAATATTGCGTTCGGCCAGAAATGCCACACCGTTCCCTTTCACCCGGGGGTTGGGATCTTTCATCCCGATCACCACCCTGTTTATACCGCTTGCCGCTATCGCTTCAGTGCAGGGCGGCGTTCGTCCCACATGATTGCACGGCTCAAGGGTTACGTACATGGTTGCGCCCGGGGCCTTTCCGCCCAGCCCCTTCAGGGCCTCTCTCTCCGCATGAGGGGCCCCTGCCCTCCGGTGATACCCTTTGGACAGGACCTTCCCTTCCTTCACAATAACCGCCCCAACTGCTGGGTTGGGAGCGGTGCGCCCCAGGCCCTTTCTTGCCAGGCGAATAGCCTGTCTCATGTACCGGATATCAATATTCTCCTGGAGCATCATAGGATATAGAAATTTTCAGCCGAACACCCGGCATTGAGAGTCTCGTTTTGCCAAAAAACCACTGCATTGAATTTCAAATGTCCAAGCCTAAATATCAAATCAATGTCCTGCCTCTTTTCTCGCTTCCAAAATCTCTTCCAGTTCGGCCATGAATTCCTTGATATCCTTGAACTGCCGGTATACCGACGCAAACCGCACATACGCCACTTCATCCCATTCTCTGAGCCTCTGGATAACGCTCTCTCCGATATCAGAGCAGTCGATCTCCTTCTTGCCGAGGTCCTGGAAATACAATTCAAGGCTGTCCACAAATTCCTCGATTTTCGTTACGCTGATGGGACGTTTCTGGCAGGCTTTGCGAATCCCCGCAATTATCTTTTCCCGGCTGAACGGTTCCCGTCTGCCGTCCTTCTTCACCACCATGGGAAGGACATCCTCGATCTTTTCGTAGGTAGTAAAACGCCTTCCGCACCCAATACATTCACGGCGACGCCGGATCGTCCTTCCATCCTTGCTCAATCGGGAATCAATCACCTTGTTGTTGATTTCGCTGCAATAGGGGCATTTCATGAACGGAACCTCACCATCTCGATGTGCGCTTCCGTCAGCATCTGGTCGGCCAGGGGATCATCATAGCCTTCCTCATAGCACACTCGCGCGATCCCGGCATTGATAATCATTTTCGAGCAGATAACGCACGGTTTGTTGGTGCAGTAAAGGGTTGATCCGCAAATGGATATCCCGTGATTGGCGGCTTGAATAATGGCATTCTGTTCCGCGTGCAGCCCCCTGCACAATTCATGTCGCGTCCCCGACGGAATAGCAGCATCTTTTCTCAGACAGCCCACTTCGATACAGTGCTTCAGACCGGTGGGAGCCCCGTTATATCCTGTTGCCAATATTCTCTTGTCTTTAACGAGAATAGCCCCCACATGTCTTCGCAGACAGGTGGATCTTGTGGCAACCACTCGTGTGATGGTCATAAAATAATCATCCCAGGAAGGCCGCTCCAATTATTTCTCCAGGCCGATTTTGCGATAGATTGGATATGCAGTACAGAGTTCCGAGACAACCTTGCGGGCGCTTTCCCGTACGCTTTGCGAGGTCGGATTGTCCAGTACCGTTTTTATCACGCCCGATATGGTTTTCATGGCCTCCGCGCCCATGCCCCTGGTTGTCAGGGCGGGGGATCCCAGTCTGATGCCGCTGGTTGTCTTCGGCCCCTTCTTGTCAAAGGGGATCGTATTCTTATTCACAACTATGCCAACGTCACCCAGGGCCTGCTCCGCCTCAGCCCCGGTCATATTTCTTCGGCTCAAATCAACCAGCAGCAGATGGTTATCCGTTCCCCCTGAAACCAGATCAAATCCAAGTCCCATCAGTTCCTCGGCAAGGGTTTTGGCATTGAGAACCACGTCTTTTTCATATTCCGCAAATTGAGGCGTGAGCGCCTCTCCGAAGGCAACGGCTTTCGCGGCAATGACATGCATGAGCGGGCCGCCCTGTATACCCGGAAAGACCCCCTTATTCAGCCGTTCTCCATACTGCTCTTTCGCCAGTATTATCCCACCCCGGGGGCCCCTCAAGGTTTTGTGCGTCGTGGATGTGACAAAATCAGCCGCCTCAATCGGTGAAGGATGAAGCCCCGCCGCAACCAGCCCGGCGATGTGGGCCATATCCACCAGCAAATAGGCGCCGGTTTCCCGGGCGATTGTCTGGAATGCATGAAAATCGATCAGTCTTGGGTAGGCGCTTGCCCCGGCAATGATCAACTGCGGATGGTGCCGCTTTGCCAGATCTCTCACGTGGTCATAGTCAATCCTGTGGGTCTGTGGAGAAACGCCATAGGAGAACGCTTCGAAAAGCTTCCCTGAAAAACTGACTGGGCTTCCGTGAGTGAGATGACCCCCATGGGAAAGATCCATCCCCAGAATTCGGTCCCCAGCGGAAAGAAACGTAAAATAGACCGCCATGTTGGCCTGGGATCCCGAGTGCGGCTGAACATTCGCGTATGGTGCCTGAAAGAGTCTTTTCACCCGCTCAATGGCCATCCGCTCTACCGCATCCACATAATCGCATCCGCCGTAGTACCTTGCTCCGGGATACCCTTCGGCATACTTATTGGTCAACACAGTGGCCTGCGCCTGCATCACGGCGCGACTGGCGTAGTTCTCCGAAGCAATCAAAACGAGGCTTTCCTGCTCGCGTTTCAGTTCTCCACGGATAGCCTCGGACACTTCCCAATCCGATATGTTCAAGCCTGTTTCTTCCAAATCCTATTCCTCAATCAGATCTATCCGGTGCTGATGCCGCCCTCCTTCGAAAGGGGTCTTGAGGAAAAGCTCGACCATCTCCAGGGCTATATCGACACCGATAACACGTCCTCCCATACACAGGATATTTGCGTTATTGTGGGCCCTGCTCAACCGTGCGGTATACAGATTATGGCAGACTGCGGCCCGGATACCTTTGCGGCGATTGGCCGCGATACCCATACCCAGTCCGGTACCGCAGATCAGTATACCCCTGCTGAACTCCCCGGTCGAAACCGCCTTCGACACCTTGTGGGCTATATCCGGATAATCGGCGGAGTTGCGATTGAACACCCCGGCATCCTGCACGCCATATTCGGCCAAATCCTCAAGAAAGGATCGGCAGACCTCTTTCAGATCAAACCCCGCATGGTCAGAGCCAATAATAATATCCATAAGAATCTCTTCCTTTCGATGCGTTGATCAGGTGATACTTCGCGGCATAAGGCATGATAGAGGTTGTCTGATGCACGGATGATCACGCAGATCATTGATGAAAGGCTTGGAATATCAGCGAAGCATTAGTCCCGCCGAATCCGAAGGAATTGGTCATGGCGACCTCGAGACCGGATTTTCTGGCAACATTCGGGACATAATCCAGGTCACATTCGGGGTCCGGTGTTTCATAATTGATGGTCGGAGGAATGATTCCGTGTTTCACTGTCAGGACGGTATAGATCGCCTCAAGTCCCCCGGCTCCTCCCAGCAGATGGCCCGTCATGGATTTCGTTGAACTGACTGCAAGCTTATACGCATGATCTCCGAACACGGCCTTTATGGCCTTGTTCTCTGAAAGATCATTCAATTTTGTTGATGTCCCGTGCGCATTGATATAATCCACCTTTTCAGGCCCAATTCCCGCGTATTCCAGAGCCATTTTCATGCACGCGATAGCCCCTTCTCCATCGGGATGTGGTGCAGAGACATGGTATGCATCTCCGCTCATTCCGTATCCGATGAGCTCGGCATACACAGGAGCTCCCCGTTCAAGTGCATGATTCAGCTCTTCCAGGATCAGTATCCCTGCGCCTTCTCCCATGATAAAGCCGTCTCTATCCAGGTCAAAAGGACGGGAGGCCTTCTCAGGCTCATCATTTCTGGTGGAAAGGGCACGCATGGAGCAAAAACCCCCGAGGGCCAGAGGAGTGACCACCGCCTCTGCCCCGCCCGTGATCATGGCATCCGCAATTCCTTCTCTCACCATGCGAAAAGACTCGCCAACGGCATGAGAGCTCGCCGCGCAGGCCGTCTCGATGGAAAGATTGGGTCCCTTGGCACCGAATTCGATTGCAATCTGGCCTGGGGCCATGTTTGCGATCATGCCGGGGATAAAAAAGGGGCTGATTTTCCGGGGGCCACGCTCCAAGAGTACCTGGTGAAAGTATTCGAGCATGGTAAGGCCACCCAGACCGGAACCGGTAATGCAGCCGACACGATGTCCGTTTGATGCATCGATCCTCAATCCGGAGTCCTCCATTGCCATCCGGGCGGACGCCATCGCATAATGGATAAAAATATCGAACCGGCGGATCTGCTGCTTGTCGAGAAAGTCCTCGGAATTGAAACCCTTGACCTCTCCGGCGATCTGTGAAGCAAAGGGAGAGGGGTCAAACTTGGTAATCCTGCCAATTCCCGACGTTCCGGAACACAGGGCATCCCAGTTTTTATCAATTCCGGTCCCCAGAGGCGATACCGCTCCGAGGCCTGTCACCACAACCCTTCTGGCCATTACTCGCTCCTGTTGTTTCTTTGACCTCTTCCGTGTCCAATCACCGTATCCGGATCATGATGCGATGGCTTTTTGAATATAGTTAATGGCATCCTGTACCGTGCCGATTTTTTCGGCATCCTCATCCGGAATGGAGACATCAAATTCTTCTTCCATGGCCATAATCAGTTCGACCTGGTCCAGCGAATCAGCTCCCAGGTCATCCACAAAAGATGCCTCAGGAACAACATCTTCTTCCGAAACATTCAACTGCTCACAGATAATCTTTTTCACTTTCTCTTCGACAACTGACATACACAAATTCCTCCTCAATATTTTTCACAAAATGGATGCTTCCGACCGGAATTCCGGCCCCATCACATGTACATTCCTCCGTTCACGTGAATAACCTGCCCGGTTATATACCCGGCAGCATCGGAGCACAACCAGTAAACCACTTCCGCCACATCTTCCGGCATTCCCATTCGTCCCAGAGGTATCTGCTGGACGAAACTCTCCCGCACTTTCTCCGGGAGAACAGCGGTCATCTCTGTGTCGATAAATCCGGGGGCCACCGCATTCACGGTAATCCCGCGCGGGGCGGCTTCCCGGGCAACGGTCTTGGTAAAGCCCATAATCCCGGCCTTGGACGCAGAGTAGTTTGCCTGTCCCGGATTTCCGATCTGCCCCACCACACTGGAAATATTCACGATGCTCCCGCGCCTCTCCTTCATCATGGCCCGAATAACGGCTTGAGTACAATTGAACACACTCTTCAGGTTCACCTGGATCACCGAGTCCCAATCCTTCTCATTCATGCGCATCAAAAGGGTGTCCCGGGTGATCCCCGCATTATTCACAAGGACATCCACCTTTCCATATTGTTCAATCACGTGCCTGAAGAAGCCGTTGACCTCCTCCCATGAAGAGACATCCAGTTTCTGACTGATTGCCTCCACCTCTTTTTTCCGCAACAAGTCCAATGTTTCATCTGCGGCTTTTTCATCCGGATCGTAGTGAACAATAACGATCGTCGGATTTTCCGCTGCAAATCTGCTGGCGATTGCCCTCCCGATGCCCCGGGACCCGCCGGTGACCACCACGACTCTATTGCCTTGCTTCTTCATTCTCTTCTCTGTCCTCAACAAAAGCTATGCGCCGGATGCGAAATCAGGCCCCCCTGTTTTTCTGCAGGAGTGCCGCCATTCTCTCAAGCGTTTCATTTTCCGCATATCGTGCTGCCAGTTTGATGGCGTTCTTGATGGCCTTGGGTGAAGAACTGCCGTGACAAATAATTCCCACCCCGTTCACTCCCAGGAGCGGTGCGCCGCCGTATTCAGCGTAATCAAGTTTTTCCGCAAATCGCGTCAAAGACCGCCGCCCCAGGAGTAATGCGGTTTTTCCGGCAACGGTCCTCGTCATTTCCTGTTTCAGCATCATGGCGAAGGTTTCGGCCATGCCCTCTGTCAATTTCAGCGCGACATTTCCTACAAAACCGTCACAGACGATAATATCCACTTCACCGGCAAAAATATCCCTGCCTTCGACATTCCCCGAGAAATTGAGATTGCTCGATTCAAAAAGCTGTCGGGTCAGCCTGACCTGTTCATTGCCTTTGGTTCCTTCTTCGCCGATGCTGAGCAGACCTATTTTCGGATCTTTCACGCCGAGACAGACGCTCGCGAACGCGTGGGCCATGATCCCGAACTGAAAAAGGTGCTCCGGCCGGCAGTCCACATTCGCTCCCACATCAATCAGGACCACAGGGCCCTTCTGTCCGGGAAAAACACTCGCGATAGCCGGTCTCTCGGCGCCTTCCATCCTGCCTAGGGTCAAAACGCTCGCCGCCATGGTTGCGCCCGAGTTTCCGGCGCTCACAACAGCGGAGACTTCTTTCTTCTTCACCAGATCGAATGCCACCCGAATAGAGGCATCCTTCTTTTTCCTGACCGCCTTCAGGGGTGCTTCATCCATCCTCACCCATTCATCACAGTGATGAATGGTGAGGTTCTGCCCGCCTCTGTTGGAATCCAGGGATTTCTCAATTAACTCCCGTTTTCCGACGAGCCTGATTTTCACTCCCAGCTCTCGAATGGCTTCCAGAGTGCCTTGAACCTCCACGTCAGGGGCCCAGTCCCCACCCATGGCGTCCACGGCTATTTCCATGTTATTCCTCTTCTTTTTTCAGAATCGTCCTGCCACGGTAGGCACCACACTCCGGACAGACATGATGCGGCAAAACCGGTTCATGGCACTGGGGACACGTGGACAAACGAGGCAGGTTCGCACGATCATGCGACCGGCGTGAATCACGTTTCGCTTTTGATTTTCTCTTCTTTGGTACCGCCATAATTGCCTTTCAGCTCCTTTTCACTCTCATATTTCTTGTATGTTTCGCTCTTGGCTTCTTTCCGGTTCTCCCTGCTTCATTCCCTTCAGACGCCGATCCGTTCCCATCGAAACGCTGGACACGCAGATTCCCGAGTTCCCGCAACTTGGAAAACCCGGGATGACCCTCTGCCGTCCCGCATTGACAGGTTTCCCGATTCAAATTCGTTCCACAGATGGGGCAGAGCCCGGCACAATCTTCCCGGCAAAGGTTTTTCATGGGTAATGCAAGGAAAACCTGTTCGCGGGTGATCTCTGCTAAATCAATAATGAGATCATCAACGAACCCTTTTTCAAGATCCTCACGGAAAAGTTCCACTTCTGTTTGGCCGTCCTCTCCCTGCCTGACAATCAACGCAAGACGGAAACCGGTGTCCAGATGGTATGTGTAGGATTCCAGACACCGATCACACTGAAGAACAACGTCACCCGTCAGGTGACCGTCCAGCAGGTATTTGCTGGCGGCACTGGAAACCTCGATCCTGACATTCATCGGCGCCGCGAGACCGATCACAGAACCGTCACGGCAATTCGCTTCCCACCAATCCGAGGTCACCAGGAATTCGAAATCTCGAACTCCGTGCAAAATACTTCGAAGGTCGATTTTCATACACCGCTCACCGTCTCACCGGCGAAAGGAAGCAATAACGCAAACTCCCTGTCACCACGCGAGGCCCTCTTTCAGCAGGTGGTAGCAGGACCGGGAAATAAAGTAATTAAGTATATAAGAGGCACATCTTTTGTCAAGACCCAAATGATCTCAGCAATGATCATGACCATGCAGCAACCTTGCCAGTTCCTCCAGGGTTTCTGTTTTTTGTTGACTTTTCTCCATTTCTTTACTATGTATCTTGGTAAAATTTTTAGATAAATCCTTTACAACACACAAAGAAGGCGTCCTCTTCCATGTGGAAATTCCGGGAACAGTTGGACTATTACGAACGAATACGGCGGTCCCTCTATGAACTCCTGAGAGACGAACTGGAACGCCGCCTCATGAAAATATCGCTGGTTGATTCCTTTTACAGCTATCAAAAAGCCGGGGAAGAATACAGCTTCCTCGAAAAAAGCGAACTGCGGCCGAAATCAAAAAAAATGGAAAAGGAATCCGAGCTTTTCAACACCTTTATCGTTATTTTTTACGAAGATGTCATTTCCTCGGAACTAAAAAACTATATCCGCTTTTTCCCTGAAAACAGGGTGGTCAAAAAGAATATTGAGTACCTTGCCAGTTTTTCTCTTTTCGATCGATTCAACCGGAATCTCCGCTATTTTGACAATCCGGGCTTCCTGAATCTTGTGGAAAATCTCCTCAATGTGGATTACGCATTACTCATTCAACAGGACCCTACCGTAAAAAAAAGAAACAGGTACAGCCTCACCCATTTGCACGTGAAGGTTGACTGGCCCATTGCCGATGCGGCCGAAGACCTGGCAAAATGGCTCAAGTACATCCAGAATAACCTGTATGAAAACGGAGATAAAAAGGCGAGAATTCTGCAGAATAAGCTTTTCGAATATTACGGGTGTCATCACAGCGTGGGCGGCAGGCGAACGGCAGGCTTGATTGCGGCCCAGCTCTTGAGAAAACTTGATTACGTTTCCACCGTATTCGTTTCCAGTTCAGAATCGCGGGCCATGTATAAATATTCGGAGAGAGGGGTTTCCAAATTTTTCCTTGTTAAACTCAGCGAAAAAGAGATTAACGCGCTTGCGGGCCGGGAGTCAATGACTCCCGAGTCGTTTATCTCTCAATATGTCTACCCGGCGGGAGGTTTTTACGTGGGCATTTCCGAGGCCTGCTATACCTATACCCCGTACTCCAAACCTCCTGAAGACGGGAGGCTGAGGAGGCTCTGGCCGGCCTACAACTGGTTGAAAATCTGGTTCGAATACCTCCACCCAAAAGCCGCCGCACTCCATGCCGGCCCTATCAATTACCAATGGGTGTACAGCACGGACCTATAACCGCATCTTTCTCACCGGGTATCTTACCCCCAACCGCCTTTGCACAATTTAAACATGAAGATGAAACGAACCCGAATGACAAATATCAAAGCCCAAATTTCAAATGAATGTCAAATGACAAATGCAAAAACTGTGCTCTCCCCGGCTATCCAATGATCCAAACTCAGGCCATTGGTGGACGTTCCTAACGCCAAGTGACTCATGGCCGATCCTTCTTTTCGAATGTTTTGCCACTGGGATTTTGGATTTGATTTGGCATTTGGATTTTGTTATTTGGTCATTCTTTTTCCATACCAGATATCCGCTTCCCTGTCCCGCGTGAGCAGATATGTCTCTGCATCCCCGGCAAGCACCTTGAAATAGTCATGCCGCTCACCGTACCACCGGTCAAGGATATCGTCCACCGGCAATTCCTTTTCTTCCACGTTGAACCGGAGGGGCCTTTCATTTCCCTTGTATCCGGAATACGCCCACACCTTGATTGCTTTCTCTTCTTCCATCGTCTTCTCCCTACAAGAGATAGACCGGCTCTCTCAGCACTTGTTGAATCGCCTTCCTGGCGCATCTCGCCAGCGCAGGATGCGTGTCAGCAAGATTTGCCACCTGCCGCAAATGGTCGGCGGTTCTCATGATGAGAGACGCCATATCCCCTTCATCTATGGGCACGATGGAAAGGAGTTCTTCCCAGGAAATGCCCGCAGTCCACAAATACAGAGCAACCGAGGGCCAGAAAAAAATAACGGGATCGTCAAAACCCGCCCGGGATTTTCTCTTCCTCAGGGTATCAATGCTCGCAAGCACCTCATCAAAAAATACTTCCATTTCACTCCAGTCATGCTGATCATCTGCGTGCAACACAACCTCCTGGGTCCTGTCCCAGACAAACGACGCAAGTCCTCCTGCGAGCAGACTCGGACGAGCACCCGACAGCCCCTCCTTTCTGATCGCCTCCGCAATAAGCAGCGGTTGATCCAGCCGCAGTTTTGAGGCCCAGTACCCATCCTGAGTCAGGGTCCCGTCTGCTTGTACAAATCCAGTCTTCTGGAGGAAGCGCAAATGGCGCTGGAAGCTATCCCACAGGTCATCGTCTCTTTCATTCTTCCCCGCGAACAGATGAGTCCCGGATTGTCTTCTCTGAAAAGCTGCAAAGGAACGTGCGAGTAAATCTCTTACTTCTGCCGGGCTATGGGAAAGCAGTAAGTTCAATGTCATGGAGAAGTTGATGTGGATCTGACTTTCAATAGGTTCAGGCGATGAATCGCTGAGTTCGTGAATAAGCTGGGGGTCCTGGTGTCTTCCGGGAACAATCAACACAAAACCGATGCGGTCCTTTCCTCTTCGGCCCGCCCTTCCCACCATCTGATGCAGCTCAGTGGACGTCAGATCGGTAAATTCGCTCCCGTTGTATCGATCGCTCTGGACCAGGACAACGGTCCTCGCGGGAAAATTGACGCCGGCCGCCACTGTAGAGGTCGAAAAGATTGCCTCAAGCAATCCCATGCCCATCACCTTTTCAACAAGCACTTTCCAGTACGGCAACTGACCGCCATGATGTGACGCTACCCGGGAATGCATCAACCTGTCCACCTGGCGATGTTCCTTGAGGTGCGGGTATTTATTCAGGAATGATCGTACCACCTGCCTCATCCGTTTCCTTCCCGCTGTGGACTCCTCTATGCGCGGGCAGGTGAGCAGGGCATTATCGCAATCGGCCCGTGACTTGAGAAAAAAAATTGCGGGCAGCAGATCAAACTGACGTAATTCTTCGATAATACTGCCATACCGTATTCTTGACGATCTGCCTTGCCGTTTTCGCCCGGGCCTGTCCATGAATTTCCTGATTTTTGGAACCAACCCCTTTCTCCCTGCCAGGGGAGAAATGAGCCCGTCCGGAAAAAGGAAAAGGAATTCCAGGGGCACAGGTCTGTCTGCTGAACGCACCACTTCTATCGATGTTCCACGGATGGTTCTCAGCCAGGTGCAGATCTCCTCGGCGTTGGATATGGTCGCTGAAAGGAGCAGCATTCTTACCCTGGGCGGCAGATAGATCAGGACCTCCTCCCACACCACTCCCCGGTCGGGATCACTGAGGTAATGGGCTTCATCCAGGATAACCAGGTCCGCCTCAAGGGTGCCGCCCTGGTGCATCACGTCGTAGAGCTGGTTCCTGAGGATCTCCGTAGTCCCCACGATAACGGGTGCGTCCGGATTTTCTTTCCGGTCTCCCGTCAAGATCCCGCAGGAGGCGCTCCCGAAGATCCGGCAGAATTCACTGTAAATGGAATTGGAAAGGGCCTTGAGCGGAGACGCATACCAGACCTTCTTATGGCCGTCCAAGCACTCAAGGATCGCCTGTGACGCAATCCATGTCTTTCCGGCACCCGTAGGAGCGCTTACGAGGACATCATGGTGCCTGATCAGATCAAGAGCCTTTGTCTGAAATACGTCCGGTTGAAAGGGCGCCTGTTCCGGGATGCCGATTTGCCGGAAGGAATGCTGGAGTCCCGGTTCAATTCTCGGCCTTTCATAGGGGATTTCCCTCTTTCGTCGATCCCTTCCTGGTGGCCGTGTTCCCGGCCTGCTTCGGTATGTTCTTTTCAAGAGGGCAACTCAAGCAACGAGTTCAGTGGACACCAGCCCCATATCCTTGAGGAGGTCCTTCATAAGATGGGGAAAATCCAGTTTCTCCAAGGCATCGACCAGATCATCCACGACCTGATCACACCCTTGAAGAATTTTTGCACCGTTCACATATACCCTTTGCAGCGCTTCCCGGGCAAACACGCGGGCACAGGCCTTGATAAAGTCCGGTGAACGGGTCTGGCCGTTACGCTGGTACACTGCCGCTTTCCTGCACAGGGCATCAGCCACCTCCAGCCAAGTCATCATATCGGCCAGTAGGAACATGATATACTGGTTTTTCGTCAGTTTGTGCTTTCTCGCGGCAAAAATAACTTCATTCATAATGAGAAGGCCACTGGCGACAACGAAGCCGGCACAATCCGGGGGGAGGGCGTTCAGTCTCTCCGACATATCCTGGTAAAATGCCCCTTTCGACTTGACCGTGCTTCGCATGCGGAACATGGAGATGATGTTCCTCTGAATCTCGCTGGTCCCTTCGTAAATAGTGAGAATTTTGACATCTCTCTTAATTTTTTCCACTTCGTATTCACGCATATAGCCGTAGCCGCCAAAAGCCTGAATCGCATCGTTGGCAGTGGCATCGCCTGCCTCAGTGGCAAAGTATTTCGCAATGGACCCTTCCACCTGCAAGTCTTCTTCCCCGGAGTCAATTCTTCTCGCCACTTCCTCGATGTAGGCGCGGGCAGCTTCAAGCTTCACGGCGTGGGGGACCAGGAGTTGATGCGTATACCCCTGTTTTTCCGACAGGGTGGTTCCGAACTGAACCCGCTCCTTTGAGTACCGGACAGCCCGCTCCAGGGCGGCCATGCCTCCACCGAGCCCGAAAGTGGCCACCATCAGCCGGGTATACCCGAAAACCTTGTTTGCTTCTTTAAGCCCTCGTCCCTCCTCACCGCCGATGAGGTCTTCCCGTGGGACATACAGGTCCTCCAGGCTGAGAGCACACGTGTCAGATGCTCTGATCCCGTGTTTATCTTCGTGTTTTCCCGGGGTCAGGCCTTCTGCACCTTTTTCTACAACAAAAAATGAGGGGCCTTCCGGAGTATCGGCCAAGATAGTATAGAGATCAGCAACCCCTCCGTTGGTAATAAACTGCTTCTGCCCGTTCAGCTTGTAGCCCTTGACATTCCCATCCTCATCCAGGACGCGCTCGGCCTTTGTTTTCAGGGACTGGACATTGGAACCCGCATTGGGCTCCGTCACGCCGTAGCCCACGATGAGGCCTTCTTCCGCAATCCTGGTAATGTATTTTCCCTTCTGCGCTTCGGTGGCTCCCACGCGGAGGGGGTCCATCCCCAGGCAGATGGCCAGGAAAGAGGTGGCAATCCCCAGGTCCATTTTCGCCATGCGCTCTGAAACCACTGCAACTTCTTTGGCCCCTGCCCCTAATCCTCCATAGGCCTCCGGGATAAAAATGAGATGCAGCGCCATCTCGGGACTCAGCATGAACCGGATGAGTTCCATGGGAAAATCGCCGCTGCGGTCCATTTCGAGTTTTACCTCCAGCGGGAGTTTGTCTCTTTCCAGTTTATCAATGGTGTTCAGGACCATCTGAAACATTTCCGGATCCATTTTGCCTGCTTGTGTCATCAACAATCCTCCATCCAAAATAAGATCTTTGCTTCATAAATGCCCGTTCGAAGGGTTGCCCTGCCACGGCGCACAGGACAGGGTGTCTCTTTTTCGATTACGAGTCTCCCGGGCTGGTTTTTTTATTGATATCGGCAGATCCTTTTTTTGTCAATGGACATGACAATCCCCAAAGCCACCGTCTAAACTCCACAATGGCAATCTTGTAAGTTGATTTGGCGAAAGTCCTGATCACCAGCAAGGTGTCAAATGCAAGTCGAAGATCCCGTCCCCGGGGCGGGGGCGCCGCATCGTAGATCCCGTGTTGTGTGCGGGAGGAGCGACGACTGAGGCGTATGACCAATACGTCGCAAGGAGGAGCGACCGAAGGCAACGCAGCTTGAGGTCTGCGAAATCCCGTTTTGGCGGGAAGATGATACCTTGATGGTGGGTCAGGGACAATCGCCGCTACGGGTTCTTCGACCCAGGACTCTATCATTTTTCGATGCCGTCCCGTGCCTGCACACCCGCTTGATAGTAATGTTTTATCTCCTTCATTTCCGTGACAAGGTCGGCAGCTTCCATGATCCGGGGGTCGGCTTTTCTCCCGGTGATCACAAGTTCAACCCCTTCGGGTCTTTTTTTGATAACATCCAGCAGATCATCCACCGAAAAAAGGTCGTAATACGTGGCGATCGTTGCTTCGTCGAGGATAATGACGTCATATTCCCCGGAAGCCATGACTTTTCTGACCTCTTCCAGTCCCTCGCGAGCGGCCCGGATGTCTTCCTCATCGGGATCCTTATAGATGAAACAGTCGCGACCGTATTGTCGGATTGTAATAAGGTCCGCAAATCTCTTGAGGCTTTCCAGCTCACTGTATTTCATCCCTTTGACAAACTGGCCGATATAGGTCCGAAGCCCGGCTCCTGCAGCCCGCAACGCGAGACCCAGAGCCGCGGTCGTTTTTCCCTTCCCGTCGCCCGTGTATACCTGCACATATCCTTTCATTTTCTCTTTTCTCTTTCGAATTCCGAAATTCTTCTCAATCACCTGGCATCACCTTTTCAAAGGCTTCTCTTATCCTCGCTTCAAGATATCCGAGCAGTGAAACATCCTCTTCAAAGACATCAAAACAGTACCCGTCGTTCCCTAATATTCCCCCCGGAATCAGGTTTCCCAGGCCCTTCGGATCAGAGACCGCCTCGGCGTAAAAGCAAACGGAAAGCCACCTGTTCTCAGGGTCGTCATCGATCACATCAACCAGGGTAAATAACCGCTCCTCTCCTCCCCGGAAAACCCACGCCCGGAGTGAATAGCTTACCCCGGGTCGAGCCAGGAAATCAAGTCTTGTTCCGTCCAGCTTGAGGAAGACCGACTTGAGCCACAGAAAAGAGGCCCTTACCCGGCTTTCCCCACCGTTCCATGTATCGAGAAATGCAATAAACTCTTCCTGTATTTTTCTGTTTTTAAATATCTGCGATCCTTTCAAGATATTCTCTTGCCCTCTCATTTCCAAGCGATTCTGCATGCTTCCAGTCTCGAATGGCGAGAGACACATTTCCGAGACGTGCCTGCACCCATCCCCTCCGGAGGTACGTCTCGGCATCCAGAGGATAGGACTCTATGGATCGGGTGAAATCATCCAGCGCCTTTTCCATATCTCCGAGCATGACATACACAATCCCTCTGTTGTAGTACACATCACCTTCCACCCCGTCCAGGTGAATGACACGTGTATAATCGTCAAGGGCATTAGCCAGATCTCCGGCTTTCAGATAGGTGTTCCCTCGGTTATAATAGGCCGACATTTCGGATGGTTTCAATTGGATTGTCTGTTCAAATTCCTGAAGCGCAGCATCGTATTGCTGCATACATGACAGTGCGATTGCCCTGTTCAGGTGCCCTCTGTGATCACCGGGATTCAATCCAACGTAAAGAGCCAGGTCATTTTCCGCCGCCTCATAATCAATACCCTGCTCCAGGAGCGCAATGCCTCGATTCAGGTAGGCTTCACCTGTATGAGGGTCTAATTCAATGGCACGGCCGAGATCTTTCATGGCCGCGTCCCATTCCTCCTTCAAGGCGAATGCACAGCCGCGATTAACATGGGATAATGCATTTCCCGGAGCTAGATTCAAGGCCCGATCGAAATCCTCCAGAGCACGGTCAACGTTCCCATTCTTGAGAAAGGCAGCCCCACGCTTCATTAGGGCGGGAACAGAGCTCAAATTCGCCTCCAGTGCTTTGGTATAGGCGGCTATTGCTTCATCAAGGTCTCCGCGGCGGTACCAGGAATCCCCTTTCATAATCAGGCCTGAAAGCGTCTCCCGCTGCTCCTGCTCCGCATCAGTCTCCCCTTTCCCAAGCAGAATCATCCCCCTCAGCGCCCTAATTTCTTTATTGAGCATTTCAATATGCTCATTCGCCTCTGCAGCCCTGTTTTCAGCCGCTTTAAGGGCCTTTATCTTCTCATCCACTTCATCCAGCACCTTTGTATGTTCTGTTACCGACTCAACGTCGCCCACCATTCTGGCCTTTACATAATAATTCCGTTCTTCCTTCTTTTCTTCAAGGATTTCTGTGGTAAGGATCCCCTCTGCGATCGTTTTCAGCTCTCCCTGTGAATAGCCCAGAGACGCAAGAATCGGTTCCTCCAGAAGAGAGGACACCAGTTCTTCCAAGAGCAGCTCATGCATCTTCTGCAGAGCCGCCCCTCGCAGGCCGTGTTCCAGATTCTCATACTGCCCGATATCGTAGAAATCTTTCTGATACTTGAAAGAACCTGCAAACGCGGACCTTGCTGCGGAAAGGTAAAAGGCGATGTCCGCCAGGATGCGATGCTGGTCTGCTGATACTCCTGCTCCATCATAATCAACCATATCCGGTGCCATTTTTCTCCCCCTTTTTTAAAGGGTTTGCTGAGACGCCAATCTTCCCAATTCCATGTGTCTGCCCGGGATCACAACCCCCCTGTCTACCGGTGCAATTTTTTGCCATACTTCTTCAACAGCTCGCGCATGGCCTCTTCCAGAATGTCGTTGATGGGACGCTCCAGGTCGATTGCGAGCTTCTTAAATTCTTTCAGGAGATCGTTCTTTACCTGCGTTGAGAATACTTTCTTCCCCATGGCAACGCGGATAGCATAAAGAAATAAAGATGTCAAGTTTTTTTTATTTCTTTATCTTATTCTTAGCAAGGTAACATTATTTCTTTATTTCTTGTAACATCGGGAACAGATACTTTCAAGAATAACCGGCGGCGCAGTCATGGACTGTCCACAGGGATAAAATTTCCGGATCCCGTGCATCAAAAAAGTCGAATGTGGATTTTGAGGAATCGGAATTGGACTATTTCATGAAAAAAAGGAGGATTATTTTGAATTTTCCAGTTCCTGGGCCTGGACAACGGTAATGGCAATCACATTGAGCACGTTCTCCACGTCCGTACCCCGCTGAAGAACATTAAATGGTTTGCGGATCCCCATTAATAACGGCCCCACTGCCTTAGCGCCCCCGAGCCTCTCCAGAAGCTTGTAGGCGACGTTTCCGGAGGAAAGATCAGGGAATATCAACACATTCGCCGCTCCGCCCAGGCGATTGAAAGGATATTCACTGGAGAGGATCTCGTCAACAACGGCCGTATCCGCCTGCATTTCCCCGTCTATCATCAGGTCAGGTCTGGCCTTCTGGACATGCGCAACCGCGTCCCGCACACGCTGGGCGTCAGGATGGGGCGTGCTTCCGAAATTGGAAAAGGAAAGCATGGCTATGCGTGGCTCAATGTCAAAAAACCGGGCCATGTCCCCGGCCAACAGCGCTATTCCCGCGAGGTCCTCACTGCTTGGGTAAAAATTGACCGTCGCATCCGCGAACAGCAGGGTACGCTCCCTGAAAATCATGAGATATATGCCCGCTACCTTGGAAACACCCTCTCGCCGCGGAATTACCTGGAGCACCGGGCGGATGGCATCCGGATACGATCTCCTGATTCCATGGACCTGACCATCCACAAGCCCCTCATATACCATCATGGCCCCGAAAACATAATGATTCCGAAGCTGTACCCTTGTCTCGTCCCGGGACCAACCTTTTCTGCACCGCAGGTGAAACAATTTTTCGGAAAACACTTCATACAGTGGGCTCGTGAGGCTGTCCAGCACCTCGATCCCTTCCATCGGCACCTGAACTTCTTCTGCCAGACGCCGGATTTCCGCCTCATTTCCGATGAGCAAAGGCCTTGCGATCCCTTCCCGCACTGCCTGATGAGCGGCGCGCAGAATAACCGGGTGATTTCCTTCGGGAAGGACAATTCTCATGGGTCTCATCTTGGCGCGGTTTATTATTTTCCGCATAATTTCCTGTTCCGGGTGCAGAATCCTTTCCAGCCGCTGAACATACCGTTCCTTATCGGGCATCACCTTTCTGGCAACCCCGCTCTCTTCAGCCGCTGTTGCCACGGCCGGCGCAACCTTGAGGAGGACCCGGAAATCAAGCGGTTTGGGAATAATGTATTCAGGCCCAAACAGGATGGGGGTTCCCCCATACGCACGCCGCACCGTGTCAGGGACATCTTCCTTCGCCAGATCAGCAAGGGCCCGCACCGCAGCGATTTTCATTTCTTCATTAATACTCGTTGCCCGCACGTCAAGAGCACCCCGAAAGATAGATGGAAAACCGAGAACGTTATTCACCTGATTGGGATAATCCGAGCGTCCTGTTGCGATGATGGCATCAGGTCTGGCAGCTCTTGCTTCAAAGTAGTCTATCTCGGGATCCGGATTCGCCAGGGCAAAAATAATGGGCTTCTCAGCCATGAGCATGAGCAGTTCGCTGGTAAACGCGCCTTTAACCGACAGCCCGATCAGGACATCCGCTCCTTTCACCGCCTCCTCCAGACCCCTGCAGGCTGTTTCATGCGCAAACGCCTCCTTGTAGCTGTTCATCCCTTCCGTACGCCCCTTGTAGATAACCCCTTTGGAGTCGAGCATGATTACATGATCTTTTCGCACCCCGAGCTGCAATTGCATCTTTGCGGTAGCTACGGCCGCAGCACCGGCCCCGTTTATTACAACACGGATGTCTTCCAGTCTCTTTTCGGTGAGCTCGCACGCATTCAGAAGAGCGGCAGCGGAAATAATAGCAGTGCCGTGTTGATCGTCATGGAAGACGGGAATAGCCATCCGGCGCTTGAGTTCCTCTTCAATATAGAAACAATCCGGTGCTTTGATATCCTCAAGGTTGATTCCCCCGAAAGTCGGCTCCAGTACTCCAACTGCGCTGATGAACTCGTCGGGATCAGCGGTGTTTACCTCGATATCAAAAACATCAAGGCCGGCGAAGCGCTTGAAAAGAACAGCCTTTCCTTCCATCACCGGCTTCGCGGCAAGCGGTCCTATGTTCCCCAGGCCGAGTACCGCTGTCCCGTTGGTTATCACGCCGATCAAACTGCCGCGTGACGTATATTCAAAGGAAAGATCTTCATTTCCCTGGATTCTCACGCATGGAACAGCCACGCCCGGGGTATAGGCCAGGCTCAGGTCAGATTGGGAAACACAGGGCTTTAGGGGAACAACCTCGATTTTTCCAGGTCTGGGCTTACTGTGATACCGAATGGCTTCCTTTTCATACAACATTATCTAAAATCTCCTCACACTTTCCCGCTTTGATTTTCTTCAGACGACATCATCGGCCGATAAACGTCAGAAAAGACGTTACGAATAACAGGTAGATCAGGAGTCCCAATATATCATTCGTGGTGGCCACGAACGGGACAGTGCCCAGAGCGGGATCAAAATGAAGTTTTTTCAACGCGATAGGGACCGATGCCCCGAGGAAACTGGCATTCAGGATAATAACCACCAGAGCCAGCCCTACGACAGATCCCAGGCGGAAATCGGATACCCAGAGTCCCACTATCAGTCCCAGCAGAACCCCGCATATGACACCGTTCAGCAGCGCGACTTTCAATTCAACAAAAAGCCGTTTTCCGATCTTGAGAAGACTGATATCTCCAGTTGCCAGCCCTCGAACAACGATGGTCGCGGCCTGGTTGCCCGTGCTTCCTCCCATGGCCATAATAACAGGAAAAAAGAAGGTCAGCGCTATAATCCTTTCCACCGATGCCTCAAACCTGCTGATAACCAGTGCAGAGATGATTTCTCCCAGGAGACCTGCGATCAGCCACGGCAACCGCGCCCTCGAGATCTTTATGGGAGAGTCTTCCGTGATTTCCTGGTTGACCACACCCGCCATGAGGGAGATATCTTCATCAGCTTCGTCTTCAATGACATCAATGATATCATCATGGGTGATGCGGCCTATCAAACGATGTTGTCCGTCCACCACAGGGATATTGACGAGATCATATTTCTTGACAAGGTGAACCACCTCTTCCTGATCGGCGTCTGCGTGGACGGAAATGACCTCGGGATTCATGATCTCCCTGATCTTCCGCTCAGAGGGCTCCAGGACGAGATCTTTCAGGGAAATAACGCCCACGAGCCTCCCGAAATCATCCACCACCCAGATATAATAGAGATTTTCCACCTCCTCTCTTTTCTCACGGACCACATGAATGGTATCTTGGATCGTGGCATCAGCTTCAATGGCCACGTATTCCAGGCCCATGATCCCCCCTGCTGTATCGTCGGGATACGGGAGGAGTTTTTCCAGCTCCAGGGAGACATCGTCGCTGAGAGACCCAATGATTTCTTTTGCCCGCTCAGCAGGAAGATCACCCACAAGGTCTGCTGCGTCATCGGATTCCAACCCCTGGACAATTTTCGTTAGAGCCTTATTGTCGAGGTCTTCAAGGATACGTCCCTGGACCGGAGGTTCAATCTCCACCAGGACATCCCCTGCGCCTCCAGGCTCAAGCACATTGAAAATAAAGAGCCGTTCATCGCTGTTCAGGTGCTCTATGAGGTCAGCCACGTCGGCAGGCATCATTTCCTCCAAAAGCCTGTTCAGGGAATTTTCGTCCTCCCGTGCGATGAACTCCTTGGCCTTATCGATCAACTTTTCGCTGACCTGAGGGTTGGCAAGATTGGTCAAAATATTTCTCCTAACGCCATTTCTTGATCTCTTTGGCAACCAGGGCACCTATGTCCGTCCCTGTCTTCGATGACCTCTTTATCTCTCTGAGAGGGATCTCCGCCCTGGCTGCTCCGGGGTGTCCACCTGCCGTCCCGCCGAGAGGGCCAAAGAGCTTCCGAGCGACCTTTCCCGCGTTTCCCCTGAACCCGGCATTCCGCAGGATGATAACCAGTTTATCGTCGTATTCCCCCGACACAATGCTCCAGGTTGTTTCGGCAAGCTTCATAAAAAAATCAGCTATCAGGACCAGCGTATCGGGGTTTTTCACGACCCCCATATGAACAAATGCTCTGTCTCCAATGAACATTACCCCTTCAATGGCTTTCCTGAAATGCTCAAGGGTCAGGCGTGTGATTTCCGATGACTCAATTTTCTTTATAATGTTCAGGTTCGCCAAACGGTAAAGATACTGGAATGCATTTATATCATTGGGAATTGACTTCCTCACAAAATTGTCCGTGTCCGTCTTGATGCCGTAGAACAGGGCTGTTGCAAGCCGAGGAGAGGGGTTGATTTTGGCAGCTTTCAGATATTCGGTCATCATTGTGGCGGTGGCGCCATAGTCTTCCTTTATGTCCACAAACGGGGCCTTGGAAGACTCATCCGCAGGATGGTGATCAAGGATAATATCAAAACGCAGGCCCGCAAACTGTTCATGATGTCCGGGCTGGGAATCCAGCACAGCCACTTTATCAAATTCCTCGCGTCGAAAATGATTCACGTGTTTCTGTTCAATTTTCAAGAGTCTGATAAACGCCAGGTTGTCCGCCCGTTGTATCTCGTTGATATGGAAAATCTCGACTCGCTGGACCCTTCGCCAGAAGAAACGTTTCAGGGCCATTGCGCTGGACATGGCGTCGGGGTCCGCGTCAATCAGAACAGCCAGACTGTCTTCAGGATGCACCACCTCCCTGAGTCTCTTGCACTTTTCAGTTGCTGAAACAGACTTGGCAAAGGGGTGTTCCATAATTTCGTTCATACCGGTTTCCCCCATGAGGACAATCATCTTCGAAGATCACGTCTTCAGAAAATCCGAAATGCTTTGCGTAATCGTCACCCTATAGAAACAATGTCTAAAATTCAACGGGAAAGAGAGATTTTGCCCTCCATCACCACGCTTCCTCAACACCCGTTTTCATACCCTTCAAAGAACTGTCACGGTGGACCTGAAGCGATGTTTCTCATCACCAGGGCCACACGTGCTTCAGGAACTCAAGGCTCGCGCCCAGTTCTTCCTCCCGGTGCGGTTCCAGGGTCACAATCGGAGGGGCTTCAAGCTCATTTTTCAAGGCGTGGAAAAAGGCCGAAAAATCAATGATTCCCTTGCCTAGGGCAATGTGGTCGTCTTTTTCTCCGAAATTATCGTGCAGGTGGAGTTCTCCGATAGTAGATCCCAGGGAACTGACCCACGTTGCAAGAGGGGTATTGCTGAAGGCCGATTGATGCCCTGTATCCAGACAGAAGGCCACTTGTGTTTGATCCAGTGATTCAAACAGGGGCTTCAGTTCATCCGGTCCTTCTTCAAACACATTTTCAAGCATCAGACGCCCTCCTTCCGCATGGACCGCGCCTCCAAGCCAGGTCCACATTCTGATGCTGTTTTCAAACCAGGTGTTTCCGAGAAATCCATACCGTTTGGTCTCGAACCCTGCGTGGCACACCACGGTCCGGGCACGGAAAACCGGAATGAGTCTCACGACCTGTTCGTATCTTCGGCGGGTCAGGTCCCAGACCTGTGGATCCGGTGATCCGGGAGAAAGATCAACAAACGGGGCATGGAAGGTCACTCGCAGCCCGCGTTCAGCAAGTTTTTCCGCCACCTGACGGAATTCCGGCAAAGGAAAACGATCCAGCGCATATGCGTCCAAACCGATTTCGGGGTTGATCCCTTCTGTCAGGAACCGTTTCAGGTAGGAATCATGGAGCATGCCGAACGGGATATTGACCTGGACCTGCTCTTTCATGTCTTTTTTCATATCCGAATCTTTCACAGCGACAATCCTTCCTCTGAAGTAAACCTTCTCCCGCAGAGGGGCTCAGCGTGCAAGGTTTGTTTTCGAAATTTCTGACCGTCAGCAAGGTGTCAAATACAAGTCGAACATCCGGTCCCCGGCGGGGGCCCCAAGGAGCGACGACTGAGGCGTATATTTAATACGCCGCAAGGACGAGAGATCAAACGCATCGTAACAGATGATGCCTTGCCGGTGGATCAGGATATTGACAATACCCTTTTATTGGGATACGTTCAATATCATTCGACTTGCCAGGGGTTCACCGGACCATGAAGAAGGCATTCTTTTCGCCACTGTGTTCAGCGCTCGTCATCCCGGGGCTGGGACAAATCATGAATCAGCAATTGAAAAAAGGTCTCGCCCTGCTCGGGGCCGTGCTGATTCTGTTTGTCGCGGCTCTCATAGCAATGTACGGAATAATGAAATCCGCTCTCTCAGAACCTCCCCCCGTACATGCAAATACTGAGTCCATCATGCGAAACCTCGGCTCTCAGAGCATTTCAGCACTCTGGGTTATCCTCGGAATCTTTGCGATTGTTTGGATAATTTCCGTGGTGGACGCGTTTCTTGCAGGAAGGAAAATAGACCGTCTTCCAGAACAGGACCAATAATGAGGGCATATCTTATCGACGAAATAAGCCCTTCAGACATGGAAAAAATAGGCGGATATCTCCGCGACACCGCCATTTCCTCCAGCCTGGAAAGAATCTACTGGGTACAGATACCCAAGGATCTGCTCAATGAAACCCAGTCCGTCCACACCCGTTGTCAGCCCTATGTCTTTGCTGTGGAACTCGGCAGGGAATGGGTGAAGCTGGAGTTCTTTTCACGAAGCCTGAAGGGAATGAAATGCAGTTGCCAGACCTACTGTACCGACTCTCAGATGGACTATATCACGCGTTTCGCCAATGCCATGTTGGAAAAACTGGAGATCGGTACGTGATCGCCCAACTCTTCATTTTCCGAATAGATTCTTCCGAATCTGCTCTGCAATGACTCCGGACGCATTTTTATCTCCCAGGGCGCCAACCCGGATGCCCGCCTCTGTTGTATCCGCGGACTTGTATCTCAGGGAAATGACGACCCGCTCGCCATCGGCCCTCTTGGCGACGATCTTCCCTTCGGTGAGATCGTGCTCTGCGCTTTGTACCGCCAGCTTCAAGTCCCTCATTGTCTTGTTGGCTGCATCCCATGTGTCGATGTAGGGTGCTTTGTACGTAACATTGAGGACACCCGCATAGTACTTATATCCTGCGACCCCTGCCGCGGTTCCCGCACCAAAAAAGATGAGTGGCGCGGCGCACCCGGCCACCAACATGCAACATGCCAACAATGAAATCATTCTTTTTACGCTCATTCGGCCTCTCCTCGATTTAATAAGACTATGCTGCACCTTTTCTATTAGTGCCTCCTTGAAATGGTGTCAACCACATTCTCCTCCGCAATTCTGTTGCCAACGCTTCGCATCATGAGTTTCACCGGATGATTCGGCGAACTTCCCCGATCACCGGCAGGATTTCAGAAATGAACCGCTGTGTATTGATCTGATACCGTTTTAATGTGCAGGATCAGGGTGATGATTATGAATTTGACTTCATAAGGCCTGTTTGTTAGTGTTTTATCTTTCCATTTCCGTAGCGCTCTGGGCTTTTCCAAAACGCCCACTTTTCACAAGCGGACAGAACCGTTTCTTGTTTGGGACCGGCCCGAAAAATTCCGGGAAAACAGTCCTGTCCGCGGAGAACTTGAACACCGAAAACTGTAACCTAATTTCGCTGGCAGGAGGCACAGGTTCATGGATTACAAGCAGACGCTCAATTTACCGAAAACAGCGTTCCCGATGAAAGCGAACCTCGTAAAAAAAGAGCCCGAGATACTCAATAAATGGGAAAACGAGCACATCTACGAGCTCATTCGAAAGACGTCCCGGGGCAGAAAACCGTACATGCTCCATGATGGTCCTCCATATGCGAACGGCCACATCCACATGGGAACGGCCTTTAACAAAATACTGAAAGATATTATCATAAAATCCAAACAGATGGCCGGTTTTGACACGCCGTACGTACCAGGGTGGGATTGTCACGGACTCCCCATTGAACACCAGGTAGACAAGGAACTCGGTCCGAAAAAGGCCGGCATGTCCCTGGCGGATATTCGCGGTTACTGCCGCAGATATGCGGAAAAATACCTCGACATACAGCGCACCGAGTTCAAACGGCTCGGGGTCCTCGGAGATTGGGATAATCCGTATCTGACCATGAATTATCCGTACGAGGCCACTATCATACGGGAATTTGGAAAATTCGCCCTGAACGGGAGCCTTGTCAGGAGCAAAAAACCCATTTACTGGTGTATCTCATGTCAGACAGCTCTGGCCGAAGCGGAAGTTGAGTATGAAAATCACACATCGCCTTCCATATTTGTCAAGTTCCCCCTCGTATCTGATCCCCAAAAAATCTCTCCGGAGCTGAGCGGAGAAAAGGTATCGGTCGTCATATGGACCACAACGCCATGGACCCTGCCTGCCAACCTGGCCATCGCGGTTCATCCTGATTTCCAGTACGTCGCAGCAAAGACGGAAAAGGGTGACGTCCTTGTCCTTGCCGAAAGCCTGCTTGATATCTGCATGGATTCCTTCGGTATTTCCTCCTATGAAGTTATCGCCCGGTTTCTTGGCATGGCATTGGAGAACCTGGAGACCCGACACCCCTTGTACGACAGGGCATCGATCATTGTACTCGCTGACTATGTAACCCTTGACGCGGGAACGGGATGTGTGCACACGGCACCGGGGCACGGCCGGGAAGACTATGAAACCGGACTCAAGTATGGACTTGATGTGTATTCACCTGTGGATGACCAGGGTCGTTTCACCTCGGATGTGGAGTACTTTTCCGGCCTCCAGGTCTTCGAAGCCAACCAGGCGGTCAATGAGAAGCTGCGCGAGAAAGGCGCCCTTCTCCGGGAACAGGATATCTCTCACGAATATCCCCACTGCTGGCGATGTAAAAAGCCCGTCATATTTCGGTCAACAGAGCAGTGGTTCATCTCCATGGAAAAAAACAACCTGAGGGAGAAGGCACTGAAAGCCATCAAGAAAGTTGCATGGATACCTTCGTGGGGCCAGGAACGGATTTACCAGATGATTGCCAACAGACCCGACTGGTGCATCTCCCGCCAGAGGGCGTGGGGAGTTCCTATCACCGTGTTTTTCTGCAAGGAATGCGGCGCGCTGGTCATCTCCCAGAAGATTATAGATCACGTGGGCGCGCTGGTGGAAAAGTCCGGAGCGGATATCTGGTTTACTGAATCTGTGGAAAATCTCCTCCCCCGGAATACCACGTGCCCTGACTGCGGCGCTGCGCATTTTGAAAAGGAGACGGATATCCTGGACGTGTGGTTTGATTCCGGCGTGAGTTACGCCGCAGTAATGGAACATCGTGCCTATCTGAACAGTCCGGCAGATCTCTACCTGGAAGGCAGTGACCAGCATCGGGGCTGGTTTCACAGTTCACTTCTGTGTTCAGTGGGAACCCGGGGTGAAGCACCCTATCATCACGTGCTTACCCATGGGTTCGTTGTGGACGGCGCCGGCAAGGCCATGCACAAGTCCGCCGGGAATGTCATTGCACCGGAGGACCTTATAAGAAATTACGGTGCTGAAATCCTCCGGCTCTGGGTTGCAGGTGAGGATTATCGGGACAATATACGCCTTTCAAAAGAGATTCTTCAGCGGCTCACGGAGGCGTATCGGAGGATCCGGAATACCTGCCGGTATCTCCTGGGGAACCTGAATGGATTCGACCCGCAGCGGGACATGGTACCTTACAGTGACCTTGAAGAGCTGGACCGATGGGCATTGAACAGGCTTCAGGAGCTGAACGCGAGGATACTCAAGGCCTATGATTCCTTTGAATTCCACCTGGTGTATCACAACCTGCATAATTTTTGCGTCCTCGACCTTTCTTCCTTTTATCTGGATATCATCAAGGACCGCCTCTACACATCTCCACCAAATTCCGTGGCCAGAAGATCGGCACAGACCGCCATGCATCAAATCCTGGAAGTCCTGGTGCGTCTCATGGCTCCCATCCTGTCTTTTACTGCCGAAGAAATCTGGCAATATATGAATGGAAGTGACCGCCCTGCGAGCGTCCATTCGGAGCTGTTCATTCCGGTGAAAGATGAATTTCTGGACCCGCAACTTTCGAAAAGATGGGAAACCATTGTCGCGGTAAGAAGAGAGACCGCCAGGGTGCTTGAACTGGCAAGAAAGGAAAAGAAAATCGGGCATTCCCTGGACGCCTCGGTCACCCTGGCTCTCCCAGCCCCCCTCTTCAGCGAATTGGAACCTTACAAAGATCAGTTGAGATCCATTTTTATCGTCTCCTCCGTGGACCTCGTGAAGAAGAATGACTTGGAAACTGGGATTGAGAGTGAGACGATTCCGGGGCTGAAAATCAGGGTCAGCCCGTCAGACGCCCTCAAGTGTGAACGATGCTGGGTCCACGACCCCTCGGTAGGGACCGATATGCAACATCCCGCTCTCTGCGACCGGTGTCGT
Organism: uncultured Desulfobacteraceae bacterium; assembly: GCA_964633015.1. Taxonomy (GTDB): domain Bacteria; phylum Desulfobacterota; class DSM-4660; order Desulfatiglandales; family Desulfatiglandaceae; genus B46-G9. The sequence continues at coordinate 60,943 of CAZWEV010000011.1, forward strand.
GGCGCCCTTGCGGAAATGGAGTTTATTGCCCATTGAAAAGAAAGGATCATTTTTTTGTCTGGCCGGCGGTAATCGTCTTCATCCTGGATCAGCTTTCAAAACTGATTATCCTGGGCCTTGTCAGACCGCACGATACGCTGGCCGTTGTGCCCGGGTTTTTCAATATTGTCCTTGCCCGGAACAGGGGTATGGCCTTTGGAATCATGAATCGTTCCCAGGGGCATTTCACCTCCTATTTCCTGGTCCTGGCGACAATTGTCGCCATCGCCATATTGATCTATTGGGCCCGTCGCCAGGGAGAGGAAAGGACAGGAGTCCTTTTCGGGCTCGGCTTGATTCTGGGGGGAGCCGTGGGGAATCTTATTGATCGCGTCCGCCTGGGATCAGTCATCGATTTCCTGGATTTTTACCTGGGCCGCTACCACTGGCCTGCGTTCAATCTGGCTGACTCCGCCATTACCATCGGCACCATTCTGGTTGCCATCCATATGATTCGTCCAAGGCCGTATAGAGGCTGAACTTCTTATGTATCCGGAACTCTTTTCCATCGGCCCTTTTACGCTTCACACCTACGGCCTGTTCGTGGGTCTCGGTTTCCTTGCCGCGCTTCTGATTACCATACATACGGGACGGATGTACGATATTGCACCGCAGCAGGTCCTGGACATGGGATTCATTATGCTGATTTCTGCGGTCATAGGGTCAAGGCTCCTTTACGTCCTCATGAATTTTTCCTACTATCTCCGGCATCCGCTCGGAATCCTCGAAATCTGGCACGGAGGCCTGGTCTTTTCGGGAGGGGCGGTTTGCGCAGTCGGATCCCTTGTGTGGTATGCCGGGCGCCATTCCTTGTCGATCCTGGACCTCGGGGATCTCTGGGCGCCTGCAGCAGCCATAGGACAGGGCTTCGGAAGAATCGGCTGTTTCATGGCCGGCTGCTGCTACGGCAAGCCGACTGACGTCCCTTGGGCAGTGGTATTCACCAATCCCAAGAGCCTGGCTCCCCTGAACATCCCCATTCATCCAACGCAAATCTATCATTCCATCAGCGGATTCCTCCTGTTCGGGATCCTGATGCTCATTCATCACAGGAAGTCCTACAGGGGACAGGTCCTGTTGTGGTATCTTCTCCTCCACAGCTTCAGCAGACTCCTTATTGAGCGGTTCAGGGGAGACGATCGGGGAATATTCTTCCATACAAACATGACCGTCACGCAATTCATGGCCGTGCTCATCCTGACCGGTTCGCTCACGGCGCTCATCATATTGAAGGCAAGATACAGAAAAAAAGGAAAATGACAATATGGATACATCCGACTACGGCCGGTTTGTACAAGACATGACTCAGAAAGAACGCCATTCCTGCACCTCCGTTCGTTTCGTTCGATAAAAGAAGCGCACGTTCTGACTGGATCGCGAAGTATGGGAAAGAAAAAGACAGAAAATGACAGCTCCCCGGGCCCCGAATCCAGCGCGAAGATTGCATGCCCGTTAAACGAACAGGACTGTCCGCTGCAAGAGGAAATGGAGCGCCTCAGATCGGAATGCGCTCGTCTGCAGGAGCTGTCGCGCACCGACCCTCTTACCGGGTTCTTCAATTTTCGTCACCTTCTCACCATCCTTTCCACAGAGATGGAGCGTACAAGACGTTCCGGGCTCCCCACCGGCCTCCTCATGATTGACCTGGATCATTTCAAGCGGGTAAACGATACATATGGACACGAGGCGGGAAATGCGGTGCTCAAATGGGTGGGCAAAGTCATACTGAACAATATTCGCCGCATCGATATAGCCTGCAGGTTTGGAGGGGAGGAATTTGCCATAATCCTTCCTGTTACCTCGCTTCCCCAAGCCGTACATGCGGCTGAGCGCCTTCGAAGGGCCGTGGGAAAAAAACCCGCGATACTGAAACAGGAAGGGGTCCCGGTCACCGCGAGCTTTGGCGTTGATGTCTACAGGGGAAGAATCAGGTTGTCACCGGACGCATTTATCGAGCGTGCCGACCGCTTTCTCCTGAAGGCAAAAACCAAAGGGAGAAACCGCGTCTGCTATGATCGGGAAAAGGCCCGTGGGGTACCCACGGAAGTCACCCGCGAAGAAAGGAGAGCCCTGCTTGAAAAGAGCCCTCCCGGGGAATAAGGCTTTTGGAACAGGGCGAATACCGGCTATGGAAACAAAGGTACTGAAAAGGACCCCGTTGCACCGGGGCAGAGTCTTCACGCTCACCAGGGAGAGCATCACGCTGCCCAATGGGGCAACAGTGGACCTGGATATTATCCGCCATCCCGGCGCAGCCGCCATGGTTCCTCTCAAGGAAAGCGGATCACTGGTGATGGTACGGCAATACCGTCATGCCATAGGGGAATACATCTGGGAGATACCGGCGGGGACCCTGAATCCCCACGAGTCTCCCCTGGAATGTGCAAAGAGGGAGCTTATCGAGGAAACCGGCTATGCTGCGGACCGATGGGAAAACCTGGGAGCAATCATCCCGGTACCGGGATATTCCGACGAAAAAATTCATATTTTCCTGGCCCGGGCACTTCGTCCGGCGCTTCAGAATCTGGACCCGGATGAAATCCTTCGCGTCCGTGAAGTGCCGTTCGAGGAGGCATTCGGGATGATTGAAAGCGGGGACATCAAGGACAGCAAAACCATTGCATCCCTGTTTCTGGCAAGAAACCGGCTGGAGAAAAGATAAGACGTGCACGTTTTCCGGGCGCCCCTACTCCGCCCGCCGCTCAAAAAGCCTGTAGTAGTAAAGGACCTTCCCCACGAAATCCTGTGTTTCCCGGATCGGAGGGATGCTGCCGCAGGCTTCCACCTTTGCGGGACCGGCGTTGAATGCAGCCAGGGCCATTGTGGTGTCATCGTGAAAGCGCCGCAACAATGAAGCCAGGTACCGGGTCCCTCCAAGAATATTTTCGGATGGATTGAAGGGATTCCCCACCTTCATTTCTTCAGCGGTGCCGGGCATGAGCTGCATCAGGCCTGCAGCTCCTTTCCGGGAGACGGCATGGTGATCATAGTCCGACTCGGCTTTGATGACAGCCTTAATGAGCGTTGAACGCACGCCGAACATCGCCGAGGCCTTCCTGATCATGCCCTGATAGGCCTGTATGAACTCCTCTCCGCTCATTGACAATGATTTGGGCGTGAAACGGATGCGCTGCTGCATCCCGGGGCCGGGAAAATGCCAGTGTCCGTTCCTGTCCTGGTATCCGAATATTTCACCCTTTGCGATGCCCGCGGGCAACCATGCCAGGATGCAGAGCACTGCCCCCAGGATGAAAACGCCGTACTCAGAAAACCTACGGTGCGGTCCGGGTCCCATATTCCGGACTCCTCCTCCCCTCTCCCTTACTTTTCGCCAGCACCGAAAGCAGCTCGATGATCTGCTTGTTCTGTTCGATGACTTGATCATATCTTTGAAGCATCTCATCATATTTTTCAATGAGTTGCTGGTTCTGATGATACAGCAGTGCCAGTGTCCTCGTGGTGTAAATCGAGCCCAGAGCCGCCTGCTTTATTTTGTAATCACTATCCACCGAACTGTACGGAGAAGGCGGTTTTGTGGCATCATATTCTTTTGTGAATTCTTCCATGAGATCTGCAAGGGGATCGGACCTGGCGGAACCAACGGCAAAAACAAGGAGACAAAAAAGCGAAAAAAAGACGGCGCACGTTTTCATGGGATATCTTCCTCCTGATCCGGTCGATCATTGCCGTTCGGCAGAAAACCCACCGAACATGTCATTTTGGCTATGGATTACATATAAACTTCCAACCAGAGTAAGTCTTCGCCTTTTCAAAGGACTGGTATTCAGTCAAAAAGCCTCCTGTCTTCAACGGCTTCTCCGTGCTCTTGCTGAAGACCCCCTTTATGCCTCCTCCGTCGGCCAGGATCAGTCCCCACAGGCCGTCGGCGGTCATCGGGTCCCGGTATATCTTCCTGAGGTGCCGGTGAACTTTCAGAAAGCGGGAATCCCTGATAAGGTCCCTCAGACTTCCGGGATACGTCTTTGGTTTGCCCGCCGGTACATCGTTATAATAGGACGCAATGGCTCTCCTGATCCGGTCGCCCCGAAAAAGGAGTTCTTTTTCCCTCTCCCGCTTTGCAATGGTGCTCCAGTACTCGCTTGCTCCGACGAGCGCTATGCCGGATATGACCACAACAATCAGGGCACTGAGATAGGTAAATCCCCGGTTCCCATGAAGAACCATGTTCCGCTCACCATTCATTGTACGGTGTTCCATCAAGCCCCACCAAATCGCTGCCGCTGTGCACGTCATAGACTCCGGACTCATCGGACCCCTCAGGCGGAATCACGATCCAGCTTGTCTTTGAATGGGTGAAGGGATCTTCCGGGAGACTCCGCAGATAGTGCTCTTCCACCAGGGTTTCCAGGGTCTCAGGGTAATTTCCGTGGTCGGCATAATACTGGTCGATCACGTCCCGAAGCACAAAAAGGCTCCGTCTGAGGGATGTCTCTTTCGCCCGAATGATAGCTTTCTGAAAATTCGGCTGGGCAATGGATACGAGCACTCCGATGATCGTCATGACGATCATCAATTCTATAAGGGTAAAACCCTTTTTTCCGAGGGTATTTTTCATGTCAGATAAATTGTTTTACCAGTCCCTGTAATACGATCCGTCCAAGGCCTGTTTTTCACTTTTTGAATACACGTCATAGACATCTTCCCCACCCCAGGTATCACTGTCAGGCGCATCAGCGTAGGACCGGAGCCCCCATTTTCCGTCCTCGGTCATTGGATCCTTGGGGATCCTGCGTAAGAATTTTTTCCGGAAAGGGACCGGGCCCTGGAGGTCAACACCTTCCACCAGGACATCCAGAGTCTTGGGGTACCCGCTTGAGAATGCCTGTGCGGGAATCTTGCCCTCGTCAACCAGGGCACTGTATTCGTCAAGGGCATCGCGGATGATGCGCAGATCCTGCTTGAGTTCTATCTCCTTTGAGCGTCTGTAGGTCATCTGCGACAGGGGCATGATGCCCACCGCAAGGATGGACAAAATAACCATGACCACCAGGAGTTCAATGAGCGTTACACCGGTATTGTCACGCAAAAGGATCAAGGACCATCATCCTCCGAACGCCCACCTGCGGTCTGCTACGTGAATATCCGTTGCAAATCCTTTCTTCCCTTTGAGTGACTTGCACATGGAAGAGGCGGATCGGTAATCAGGAAAGCGGCCCACGAAGACACGGTAGTAGAAACCCATCCCGGGAATATCTACGGGAACAACGAAGCATTCGAAATTCTCCTTGCTCAGCTTCTGTAAGCGATCCTGGGCTTCCACACTGGTAGGATAGGAATTTACATGGATGCTGTACGGGACACTTCCGGGCCAGAAATACTTTTTGTTCTCTTTTCCTCCGGACTCCTCTTTCTTCACCTCCGGTTCTTTCGCTGGGGCGTTTTCCTCCTTCATCTTTTTCGGGCCCGGTGCAGCAAGGGTCGGCGCGACGTGTTCCCCACCGGAAAAAGGCTGCGCGTTCTTTGCAGGGGGCACTGCAATGGGCAGTCTCGATTCGGGGACCGGCTTATCCCTTTCCCCCGTTTCCTTTAGTGTATTTTCACCGCCCGTGGTTTCAGCCGTTTTTTTCGCCTTTTCCGGAACAGGTTGACCGGCAGACCCCCTTGCATTTTTCGGACGGCTGTAATACCTGTCTTTTCGCTCCGCATAGCTCTCATATGGTTCTTCCAGAGAGAATTGCTGTTCTCTGCCGGACCATATTTCAGACACGTCCTTTGCCGGGATGTCCTGCGTCCGGATAATGATCGGTGTTATGGCCATCAGGACATCAGTTTCTTCGTTGGTCTTATCCAGGTTGGAAAAAATATAGCCAATGACCGGGATGTCCCCGAGCAGGGGAATCTTTCGCACGGTCTTCCGCTCCTCATCACTGATCAGGCCGCCGATAATAACCGGTTCCCCATCCCGGATAGTCAAAACACTGCTTGCTTGCCTGGTCTTAATGGAATACTGGGGTTCATCCGTTGTTCCGAGGTTTGCTCCCAGAGCGCTGATCTCCAGCGCCAGTTTCAGCGAAACTTCGTCATCGCGGTTCACTATCGGTTCAGCGTCTACCTTTACTCCGATATCGTGGTATACATAATCATTTGTGACCACCCCGGTGGTATCTATTCTCCTGTTCACCCGCAACGGGACCCGTTCCCCCACATGAATGGTGGCCTTCTCCCCGTTTCTTACCCTGATCTGGGGGCTCGCAAGGGTTCGGGTGTCCGCATCCTGCTTCAACAGGTTCAGGGTGGCCTGAGGAATGGACAGGAGAAGTTCCTTGTTCGTGATCTTCCCAAGGGCATACGCCGAAACATTGGGTACGAAAACAGAATCCACGCTGACCTGAGGGCTTGACTCTCCGATCCCGAAGGTGATTGACGTGGGGTTCACCTCGAGGCCGAGCTGTCGCTCCTTGGAACGCCTCACCTCCAGGATCTCCACATTAAACAGGACTTCCGCGGGAGTCCGGTCGTTTGCTTCCAGGATCTTTGACGCAACCTCTATTTGTTCCTTCGGCCCCCGGATAACCAGGGCATTCAGTTTCTCATTAGCAATGATATCCTTGCTTTTGAGAATCTTCGCCAGGAGGGCGACGCCCTCTTTGACCTTCAGGTTCGACAGATAAAAGGTCCGAATCTGGAGATCTTCGTACTCCTTGGTCTTGGCAGGCGTACTGGGATAAATGATCATGGTCTTATCATTCACCAGTTTTCCGGTCAGGTTATTCGTCTGAAGCAGGACTTCCAGAAAGCGCACGATGGGCACGTCGGTCATGAAAAGGGTGACCTTTGTCTCTTTTATATCTTTATCAAAAATGAAATTGATGCCGGTAAGCCTGGAAAGGACCTCGAAAACGCTGGTAATGGGGGTCTTCTTGAATCGGAGGGAAACAGGAGCGACTGATTTTGGCTTCAACCTGAAGCGTGGCGGACGCGCTATTTCCTTGCGATAGGCGGCAAGAGCTTTTGCCGCTTCTTTGTTTCCTCGATTTAACTTGACCGCTTCTTGAAAGGCTCTCCTTGCCTTGGCATATTCCTTCTCTTTGAGGAATTTCTCTCCCTCTTTAAACAGGGTGCGGGACTCTTGAAAGGCCTTTGCCCTTCTCAAAAGCACTGCTGCTCTTACATTCCCGGGCCTAAAGTCAATGCTCAACTGGAATTCCCGTGCGGCTTCCTCAAATGAGCCCTTTTTCAGCAGGGCCTCTCCCCGGGTCATATGTTGCATGGAAGCATTGAACTGCGCCCTTTCCAGCATGAGTCTTATCTCAGCATCGCCAGGTTTCTTCTTGTGTGCCTCCTGAAGAATCTTCGCACTCTTGTCCCATTCACCGGCAAAACCAAGCAGCCGCCCCTCTTCAACATAGTGTGGGCTCGGGGCGCACGCCTGCAGCCAGATCCCCGTGAGTATCATGAATGCGACCAAAATGCATTGTCTGAGCCTTCCAACCACGTAAGCCATAACGGCCTCCATTGAACGAACGACAATCCTCTTAAAAATCACTCAAATCGATGTGAATATCCTGCTGGATCTCCGCAGCCCATAAATCCAGAGAATTCCCGCTGATACTTTTAATCAGATATTTTCCATCGATCTTGTCTCCCGGCTGCACAATGAACACGTCTTTTCCTCTCTCTAGGAAGAGCATATTCTTCCCTTCGCCCTGACAGGAGCCGAATACCCGGAAACTGCTCAAGTCCCTCTGTACCCGGGCCCTGGGGTCTTCTCCAGCCGGTTCCGGCGTTTTCTCGGCATGTTGCACCGGCACGATCGTGGATTTCTTTTCCGACGAAGTGTCGGTGCTCGGTTCGAAAAATGGATTATGAATCACCTCGCCGTGGTGGTGCGAGGACTTTGAAAAAAGTCCCAGCATAACCTCAGGGGATTTCAGCAGTTGCTCTTCCCCCTTCCGGGTATTCTTCTTCACAACGACTCTTTTCCGGCTCCCGCTGAACACCAACCGGGACACTTTCTGCTGCTGATACGGATGCCGAATGCGATACGCGAGCGAAGCTATGAAAATAACCAATAGTATAGCGAGAATGAGTCTTTTTTTCTTCATTTGAAATACGTCGATACTTCCAGATGCATATCTATCAATCCTGGAGACCGGGATACTCTCTTGAAAGAAACATGGTCCAGGCAAAAAAGATTCTGTGAATTCTGGAGACCAGCGATAAAGGGCTTCAGTTGGGAGTATCTTCCCCGAACACTGAAAGAACTGGTATACTTCCATAACTCCAATGGACCCACCCGCTCCGGCTTGAAGATGAGCTTTTGCATTTGCAGTCCATTTTGATGAAGAAGCTGGTGAAGTTCTCTCACCCGATCGACAAATGCTTCTTTCGGAGGCAATTTCCCTTTGAACACCTTCAACTCCATCCCTGCAATCCTGTACTTGGCGATTTCGTCCCTCTCGCGTGGCACATCGGGGTTTCTCTTCTTGCTGTAAAGGGCCTGGAGCCTTTCGATATGATTTTCCTGTCGTTGAATCACGGTCGCGTAGAGCACCAGATTGAGCAACAGAATAAATGCGCACCCCCCCCAGAAAAAGCGGTTAAATCGAAGGGCGCTGATGATCTTCTGAAATTTCATTCTTCCATTTCTTCCCAGCCCTTACAGGCATGAACACTCCTGCCCTGTGTGACGGCATCCACTTCATGTTAATGAAGATGGTACGATTCAAAGGTGGCTTTCAGAATCCGTATCTGTCCTTCATATTCCTTGGCATTGAAAAGCTCGTCGATGTTCAATTTGCTCTCGATCTCAAAATGCATCCTGTTTTCGGCATTGTCGGCGCCAGCATTTTTCCCTGTTTCCCCTACGCTCAATCTGGTCAGAAGATTCCTCTCAAACACACCTGACTTCTTCAAACGCGACAATAAGAGATCGATTTTATGCGAGGATTCCGCCACACCATTCATTTGCACGGTCTGCGAATCTTCCGCCACGGTGAGATCCTGCAGAACAACACCGCCCGGGATGCTGGTCTCAATAGCGTCGAGAAGTCTGTCCCAGGGGAACGCATCCATAGCGATAATCCGGTTAACGAACAGGGTCCCCTCCCGGATAGCCTGCATTTCCTCGCCTTTGAGTTTCTTCAGGACTTTTTCCCGGGCCTTCTTACTCTTCGCAAGGCTTTTTTCCAGACGTTTCACCTTCACCTGGTAGCTCAGGATTTCTCGCTGTCCCTGTATGCCCCGGGTGACATTATACAGTGAAATCCCTCCTAAAACGAGGATAATAATAACCAGGGCAATGGAAGCAACCCGCTTATCATAATACTTGAATGTAGCCAGATTGAGTTTTACAGGATCCAATGTACGCTCAAATCCTTTCCCGTATCAATTTGAAGAACCGGAACAGATTCCTACGCCAGACTCTGGGCAGCGCCTATAGCGGACGCATAGGACCACAGTCCTGCTTCATCCAATCCTTCCATGTGGTCATCCGTGGAGATCAACACCTCATCACGCATCCGGGAAATGGACAATTCGCCCATGGTTCTCAATCCCTGTTCGAGAGTCTTTCCAAATCCCACCTGACTCCCAAAGTAAAGCTTCTCGATTTTATGTCCGGGATTTTCATTCCTGAAAAGGTTGAGCGTCATATCCACATCCTGGAAAAAATGAATATCGGAAAATCCGCGTTTCACTCCGTGGTAAAAGAATATGGTTCCGTGGACACACACAATGAGGTTGAAAAATCCCCGGAAAAGGCCCAGAAAAGCCACGGTCCCTGTCCGAGGAATCCGGTCTGAATAGAAATTCAGCTGGTTAATGCCTGCAGGACGGATGACCTCGGGCTCTATTTTCAATTCCCGCAGATTTAATTCATACTCCCGAATAACATCATAGGAACCAATGGCCACCAGGAGTTTTCTCCCGGCCCCGGTCCCGGCCCCATTCGTTAACGTGTAATGAGAAATATTCGTCCTCTCCGCGGGAAACGGAAGTGTTTTCCTGGCCATCCACGCGATCATCTTCTCAGCCTCTTCCCGGGACTTGGGCAGGCTCACATATCTGCTGATAGCAATCTTTATAATCTCATTTGGAATTGAAAGCCCGACCCGGTGCACCCTTTTTTCAAACCCGCTCAACGCCGCACCGATCGTCGCGAGAAACGCCTGGGGATCATTGATGTTCTTTGTTTTCAAAGAAAGCTTCAAGGTATCCTTTGGAAAGGGAAATGATCGAGCCGTAAGGAGCCTCCACCCTCTTTTCTCCCTTTGAACCTGCACGACTTTTACCGAGGAGCTGCTGATCTCCATGCCGGTCAAGGGTCTTTGAAACCTTTCGATTATCATCCTGTAAGCGCTTTCTCCTGACGGCGGGGGCGGTTATGCTCCCAATTTGTTTCGAGGAATCACCTTTCCAGGCACATGGTTCAAAATGTCCGGTGGGCATTCATCGTCCTGTTTGCGCAAGGGTTCTATGAAGGTCACCCTGTTTGCCTCTCGAAGCGTTGTGGTGCCGTCCAGGACTTTTTCCAGGGCGGCCTGCCGCAGAAAAACGGTCCCCTTCCCCAACGCCCTTTTCTTGAGAGTTGAAAGGGGGGCTTGACGAATGAACAGTTCCCTCATTTCATCATCTATTTCCATCAGTTCAATGACTGCCTGTCTTCCCAGAAAACCGGTCCCTTTACAATGTTCGCATCCTCTCGCTTTGTAAAATACATGCCCTCTGCATGATCCGATGTCAAGCCCCGAGTCGGCCAACTGCCGATCGTCAAGCTGGACTTCTTCCTTGCAATGGCAAAGAGTCCGCACAAGCCTCTGGGCCAAGATACAGTTAAGAGCCGCCATCAGATTGTAGGGCTCTACACCCATGTGAACAAATCTATTGATCACTTCAAAGGAGCTGTTGGCATGCACGGTCGTAAACACCAGATGACCTGTCAGGGCGGACTGAAGTGCGATCTGGGCCGTCTCCGGATCCCGTATCTCGCCAACCAGGATTTTATCGGGATCGTGCCTGAGTATGGAGCGGAGCCCCCTCGCAAACGTGAGGCCCTTTTTTTCATTGACGGGAATCTGAATAGTCCCCTTCAACTGATATTCCACCGGGTCTTCAATCGTGATAATCTTTTCTTCCTTGCTGTTCACCTCAGAGAGGGCCCGGTAAATAGTCGTGGTCTTCCCACTGCCCGTCGGCCCGGTAATCAGAATCATTCCGTACGGTGCACGGATCATTCTCCGCATTCTCATCAGCTCGTCCGGTGGAAGGCCCATGCTGTCCAGCCGAAACTCTCCAACATCCGCCACAAGGCTTTCACGGTCCAGGATCCTGATCACCACATCCTCGCCGAAAATGGTCGGCAGAATGGAAACCCTGAAATCAATATACCGGTCTCTCACTTTAAGCTTGAATCGTCCGTCCTGCGGAACACGCTTCTCGGAAATATCCAGTTCGGACATCACCTTGATCCTGGAGACAATCGGGCTCTGGTATTTCAGATCCAGAGGTTCCGTTGCCTGATGCAGCATGCCGTCAATTCGGTACCGTAATATAACCCCGAGATCGGACGTCTCAATATGAATGTCGCTTGCCCGCTTGTTGATGGCATCCAGTATGGTTGAATCCACCAGCTTGACAATCGGGCTTTCTTCCACTGAAACCTTTTCAATGCTGAGGATATCCTCTCCCTTTTCGGTCTCCCGTACCAGGGGGAGTCGCATATCATCCGAAACCGAGTCCAGGACGCTCTGGGAGACTTCCACTTTCTTGAGGAGCTCGCGGATCTTCCGTTCACTCGCCACCACGATGGAAACATTCATGTCAAGAAATATCTCCAGGTCGTCCAGCGCTTTCAGGAAATTGCGAGGTTCCGCCATGGCAATTGCCAGCCGGTCATCCTCTTTTCTATAGGGCACAAACTGGTATTTGCTCATGAGATCAAGAGGGACCATATCAAGCAAGTCCGGATCTATCCTGTCGCCGAGCCGCACATATTCATAGGAGTGCTGAGCCGCAATGATCTGGGCCAGCTTCTCGTCGTCCAGGAAGCCCTCCTGGACACAAATCTGCCCGATTCTCTGCCTGGTGATATTCTTCTTTGAATTGACATAATTGAGCTGTTCCTGGGTCATGAAGCCCAGCTCAATAGCCCAGTCACCCAGTCTCATCCGTCTATACGCCCGTGTCATCTCTGCCAACCGATTCCTTTTAAAGTGGCTCTATGAAATAGTACCCGCCATCTGAAAAATGGGCATGTACATGGCCAAAACAATAAATCCAATCAAAAGCCCCATAACAATCATGAGGGCGGGTTCAATAGCGGAAGTCAGAATACCCAATCTGTTGTCCACATCGTTTTCATAGAAATCCGCCATGTCGTCTAATACCTGTTCAAGAGACCCGGCACTCTCACCCGCGTCAATCATCCTGACCGCAAGAGACGGGAACATCTTCAACCGTGACAGGGTTTCGGAAAATCCTTCGCCTTGTTCAAGACGTGAAATGACCTGTCCGAATTCCCTTCTCAAGAAATGATTATTCAAGGTTCCTGAAGAGATGCGCACGGAATCAAGAAGGGGCATGCCTCCCTTGAGAACAGTGGCCAGTGTCCTGGCCAATTTTGAGATAGAATAATGCAGGTACACATTCCCCAGAAATGGTATCCTGAGCTTTTCTCTGTCCAGCGTCATCCTGCCTTCCTCTGTTCTCTTCATATACAAGAAACCTGCCACGATGCCAAATGCAGCGCAAAGGATATAAAAAATGTTGGACTTAATTCCATTTGAAAAACTCACCAGGAACAGAGTAATCCCCGGCAATTTCGTTCCAGCCTCAAAATAGGTCCTCGTGAAGGTGGGGACCACATAGAGGAGCAGGAAAAGCAGCGCGAAAAAAGAGGCGACCGTGAGTATCAAGGGATATACGGAGGCGGCAATCACTTTCTGCTTTATTTCTTCGACTTTTTTTAAATAACTGACATGTCGTGTGAGCGCCAATGGGATATCGGCGCTCTTTTCACCTGCCTGAAGGTTTGCAATATACAGGTTGGAAAAGACATGCGCAAACTTGCCGAAGGCCTCGGAAAGGGAAACACCGGAAGCAATATCTCCTCTCACTTCCTTCAGGATATCAAGTAATTCGCCTTCATCCATTTTCCCGATAATGGTGTCCAGTGCAGACAGAACAGGAAGTCCGGCCCTGATGAGCACACTTAATTCCTGGTTAAACGTGATAAAGTGCTTCGACTTGAAGCGTTTTCTCCCGCCTTTCAACCGAAAGGAACGAATTCCCCGCTCTACGCGGTGTACTTCGAGAACAAACTGCCCTTCCCTTTCAAGATGTTCTTTCAGGGCGATTTTATTATCCCCGATGAGCGTCTTTTCTATAATACGCCCGTCAGATGTGGCCACTTTACAACGGAAGCTCGGCATGACCCGGTAAAAACCTCCAGAACAGCTGCGAAGAAAAAACCCCTTCCTTCCCAATTAGTTATACAATTTTATCAACAAAATACACGGAAATATACAAATGTGTCAACCTATTGTATTCATTTTATACAATTTGATATAAATTAGATTAAATTCTTTCCATTCAGGAGGCAGTACTGACGGTGGTATCCATTTCTCCGGGCCTTCATGGAACCTTCGTGCAATAAACTTACTGAACCCAGAGGTTTTGAGGAGGCAATGGCGGAGTATTATCCCCGGGAGAATAGCTTAACGGGCTTGCGTAGCCGCTCTCCCCGGCCGAATTGTACGCAGTGACTGTGAGATAGTAGGTCGTGTTATCCGCCAGCGGAAGGCTGTCAAGGCTATACTGCGTAGCGCTCCCAGCGTCCCTGCTGTTGGGGTAGTTCCCCGGCGACGTTCCCCAGTACACACGGTATCCCTGCGCCTCCTGTACCGGATCCCAGACGAGGGTTGCTCCCATTGCGGTCCCGGAAATGAAGATCAAACAAATTATTCCCGCTCCCAGGGTTTTCAAGTACTTTGCTGCTCTCATATTGATCACCACTATTCCAATGTTCTCTCACAGGCCGAAGCCTTCTCCGACAGGGGGTCGCAAATAAGCCTGTCGAAGATACACTCGGGATATATCCGGTTCTCTTTTGCCTCAGCACTGCGGCATGAAAAATCCGGAAAACCTGTATTCCATTTTGCATTCAAGATGATACCTAGGCGGCAAGGAGCGGGCGACGGAGGCGTACATGGACAGTACGTCGAGGAGTCCGCGACGCAGCCAACGCCGGCAGCGCTTGAATGCGAATTGGAATTAGTCTCCATCCAGGAAATCCCCCAGAGAACCGAGGATGGATCCTTCTCCCTTTCCGCCGCCTCTTTCCGGTGCGGCCTGGAGCATCCTGCCCGCAAGCCTGGAAAACGGGAGTGACTGGAGCCAGATTTTTCCAGGCCCCCGCATTGTCGCGAAAAAAAGTCCTTCACCTCCGAAAAGAGCGGTCTTGATACCCCCTGCCTGCTGTATATCAAAGTCAACGGTCGTTTCGAACGCGACCACACACCCGGTATCCACATGCAGGACTTCTCCCGGTTCCAATCGCCGTTCCACGACAGTGCCTCCCGCATGGACGAATACCAGCCCGTCGCCTTCCAGCTTCTGCATGATGAACCCCTCGCCCCCGAAAAGGCCGGTGAGGATCTTCCGCTGCAGATAGATTCCGATTGAAACCCCCTTTGCGGCACACAAAAAGCTGTCTTTCTGGCAAACCAGGGAACCGCCGACGCTCTTCAACGGCACAGGAATAATATTGCCCGGATAGGGCGCGCCAAATGCCACATGGGCCTTTTCCTGGCCTGTATGGGTAAAGACGGTCATGAACAGGCTTTCACCGGTGAGGACCCGCTTCCCGGCGCCCAGCAGCTTCCCCATAAAGCCTCCACCACCGCTGCTCGCCGAGCCGTCCCCGAATATGGTCTGCATGTCCACCGTGGCATCCTTGTACATCATGGCACCCGCCTCAGCGACCGCGCTTTCTCCTGGATCAAGCTCTACTTCTACGAACTGCATCTCCGTGCCGACGATCTTGAATTCTATTTCATCTGCACTTCCCCCTGCCTGGGGAGGCGGGCCGGACACAGGAGCGGCGCTGGAACTCAGTTCTCTTACCTGGGCGATCGGAAGCCATTCGGCAAAACCCTCCCGCCACGCAAAACCGCTTTGATTCTTCATGGCCTTTGCCTGGGCCTGCACATGATCCAGCGGTCCAATCTGATTTCCGTCATAACTGAGATACCATTGGGTCATTCGTTCATCTCCTTTCAATCCGGAGTTCCGAGTGAATGCCGTCGATAGCTGCGTCGTCCAGGCCGAGACGTGCCGCCAGAGTGTCCATGTATGTCTTTTCCGCCTGCGTATCCACCTCTATGGTCATCAAAGACACGGCATATACCTGTCTGGCCGTTTCTGCGGATTTGACCTGGCCCACGATCCCGTCAAGATCCTTTGGGGCCAGGAGTTCATTCACGATAAAAGCATGTTCCTCGCTCGTCAACTGAACTGACTGGAGTTTGTTGAGGATCCTGTTCCGCTCTTCCTGATCTATAACACCGTCCGCATTTGCCGCGGCGATCATTGCCCGTATCAACAGGACTGCCTGCGAACCCTCATTTTCCGTTTCCTGCCCGGTGGAGCCGGGCACGGGAGGAGGAGCCGGTACTCCTGAACCGGCAGCCGAAACCGGGGCAGGTGCAGGGGAAGCGCCCGGCAGCGGCGGTGGAGATGATTTTCCCGGAACGCCCGGAGGCGGCGGTCCCGGCGGCGCAGCCTGAGTCCCGGTCTGGGACTTATCCAGGTAATGCTCCACCGCGGCTATTGCAACACCCATTACTCCGAGTGCAACCCCGCCGCCCGAAAGCAGCCCGCCTATTCCAGTCCTGCGGCGCGAGCCGCCCAGCAGCATACCGCCCAATAGTTTCTCCGCATTGAACATCCCGCTCTGCCTCCGTCTTTTTCTGGGCTGTTGCGTTTCCGGCACCTGTTGAAAATGGATCAACAGTGTGGCAATTTTGCACTCACATTGCTGTGTGGATTCTGAGATATCCCACCGGCCAAGTCAAGCCAAATAAACAAAACATCCCTCTGTGCGGAACCCGTCTTTTCCTATCTCATGAGCCTTGACTTATTCCTGAGGATGGCAGAGTATGGACTGGTTTTTTCTCTGCATGCGGCCTCACCGGAGCTCATGGAACCGGAAAAGGTCGGCATTATTCAGATGGCCCATCTCAAGATCAACAGGAAAATGGTTGCAAAAAATATGCCTGCAAAACGCCATTCATCCACCGGGCAGATGGTGCATACCCCATCGTCAGTAATCAAAGGTTCCTTCCTTATGTTCGGCTCCGCCCTGCTTTTTGCGGTCACCGACATCATCATCAAGATACTGGGGCCTTCATTCAGGGTATGGGACATCGCGTTTTTCCGTTTTGGAGGCGGGATCTTCCTCATGATCGTTCTCTTTGGATGGTTCGGGAACCCGTTCAAGGGAAACAATATACGGCTCCTCGTCATCAGGGGCATCAGCGGTGCCCTGGCGTTTCTCGCGCTGGTGGGCGCCATCCAGTTGTTACCCCTCTCCTCCGCCATCGTCCTGCTTTATTCTTTTCCGGCCTTCGCCGCCCTGTTTTCCGCGATTCTCTTCGGTGAACGGATTTCGATCCTGCAACTGGCGTGCATCTTCGGAACTCTCGTGGGAGTTGCGATTCTCCTTGATTTCAGCCCGAAAGGGAATCTCCTGGGGCAAATCATCGGCCTCCTTGCGGGCATGTTTGCGGGAATAGCAGTGTGTCTTATCAAAAAACTCAGGGAAAACAATGGACCGGTAATTATCTATTTCTATTTCTGTCTTGTCGGCGGCCTGATCGCCTTTCCGCCCTTCATAGCCGGCCCAAGACTTCCTGCATCCGCCGGAAGCGCTCTCCTCGTTCTTTTCCTTGTCCTCATCTTCCTGGCGGCTCAACTCCTGATGAACCAGGGCTTCAAGTACTGCAGGAGCTGGGAAGGCGGCCTGTTCCTGAGCAGCGAGACCCTCTTTACCTCCGTGGTAGGGATATGTTTTCTGGGAGACCCCGTAACCTGGCACTTCTGGATCGGTGGATCTCTGATCGTCGGGAGCGTGGTTCTGCTGAATACAGCAGTCCCGAAATCAGGGGAACCCACAGAGCTGATGACCGGAATGTCCCCGTCTCGGCAGAAATAGACGAAAGAAGAATCAAGGAGGATAATGAACCATGGCGAACAGGAAATTTATTGACCTCAGTATCAGCATCGAACCCGACCTCCCCAGCGATCCGCCCATCATGATCCCCAAGATCGATTACGTGGATCATAGCAGGGGCGCTGAGCAGATGAAGGACTTCTTTCCCGGTGTCCAAAAGGAGCAATTGCCCGGAGGGCTGGGCTGGGCGCTTGAGTTTATCACCCTGACGACCCACAGCGGCACGCACCTGGACGCACCATACCATTATCATCCAACGATGGACAAAGGGAAACCTGCCATGACCATCGATGAGGTTCCCCTCGAATGGTGTTTCAGCGACGGAGTGGTTCTTGATTTCCGCCATAAGAAGGACGGCGAAAGAATCACCGCTGACGACGTGGACAAGGAATTAAAGAGAATTCAGTACCGGATCAAGCCTCTCGACATAGTGCTCATTCAGACAGGCGCCGACCAGGCATGGGGCACCGAAGAATATCTGGTCAAAGGCGCGGGAATGGATCGGGAGAGCACCCTGTATCTGACTGAAAAGGGCGTGAGAGTCGTGGGCATTGATGCGTGGAGCTGGGACCGGCCCCTTCCCTTCCTGGCAGAAGAATTCAAAAGAACCGGGAATCCCAAGGTTATCTGGGAGGCCCATTTCGCCGGGATAGAAATTGGATACTGTCATATGGAAAAAATGGCCAACCTTTCCGCAATCGGAAGGCCGCACGGTTTCACCGTCTGCTGTTTTCCTACCAAGATAAAGGGAGCCAGCGCAGGCTGGGTCCGGCCGGTGGCCATCGTGGAGGAAGGGTGACAAGAGACGCGAGATGCTCAAAGGCACCGGGATAACAAAAAGCTTCGGAGGACTCAAGGCCCTGAACGGTGTTGACTTTGAAGTCCGTGAAGGAGAAATCGTAGGGCTGATCGGTCCGAACGGCTCAGGGAAAACCACCCTTTTCAACATTATCTCAGGCCTTGTCAGGGCGGACTCGGGCCATATCCTTTTTAAGGACACACCCATTCACAGACTTGCGCCCCACAGAATCGCGGCTCTCGGCATAGGGCGCACCTTCCAGATCGTACGGCCTCTCATGGACTTTACTCTTGCGCAGAATGTCGCAATGGCTGTCCTCTTCGGCCGGGACCCTGCAGAAAAACCAGCAGGGGCCAGGGAAACGGCTCTCGGGATTCTCGAGTTTACCGGCCTGTCCGAAAAGGCCCATGCCCTGCCGGGGCAACTCGCCCTGGAAGACAGAAAAAGGCTCGAAATTGCCCGTGCCCTTGCCATCAAGCCCGAGATCATCCTGCTTGATGAAGTATATGCCGGTCTCAACCACAAGGAAATTGAGGAGGCTATTGAACTGACGTTTCGCATCAGGAATGAATGGGGAATAACGGTCTTTTTAATTGAACATGTGATGAAGGCTATCATGCGGACGTGCTCCCGGGTCATTGCACTCCACAATGGGGAAAAAATTGCCGACGGCGATC